>CAMHMN010000107.1 GCA_946186245.1 uncultured Clostridia bacterium | reverse complement strand
TGTTCTGCGACCGCATGGCGGCAAGCAAGACCTACATGAAAAAGAATTACACCGATTCCTCGCCGCTTCAGTATTTTCTCAAGGGCAAGCAGCGCCGCATTATCCATTCGGAAACGTCCGACCTGCTGGAGGGCTGGCTGACCCTTCTCGCAGAACAGGGCGAGGAGGCTGTCTTTGCCGAAATTCGCAGGGAAATCAAGCAGCAATCCAAATAATCCAAACAGACCTGCGCTTTTCCCATCCGCAAGGTGAAAAAGCACAGGTCTGTTTCGTCGATGAAGGCGATTTTCAATGGAAGGAAGTTGTTTCGTGAACATCATCCGCAGGCAAATAAGATTTTCCGGTATGGTGCAGGGCGTCGGATTCCGCTACCGCGCTTGTCACGCCGCCGAAGCCGTCGGCGCAACCGGCTGGGTGTGCAATGAATACGACGGCTCGGTTTCTATGGAAATTCAGGGGACCGAAGAGCAGATCGACGCCGTCATTCAGGCGATCGAAAGAGGGCGTTATGTCTGTATTGAAAACATGCGGGTCAGGTCAATTCCTCCGGTGGAGGGCGAATACTGCTTCCGCGAGAGGTAATGCAGACTGTCTGCGGCACTTGACAAATCAGACCGGACAAGCTGCCAATCACAGCTTTGCCCGGTCTGATTGTTTATTCTGCGGAATATGGCTTATTTCAGATTGAAACGCTTCTCGATTTCCTTGTTGAGAAGTTCTTCAAAGCCTTCAACCGGCAGAGGACGTGAGAAATAGTATCCCTGCACGATATCGCAGCCCATTTCCTTGAGCATCATGAGCTCGATCTTATCCTCGACGCCTTCGGCTATGACGGGAATCTTCATTTCCTTGGCTAGGTCGAGAATCAGCTTGACCATCTGCACGGCTGTTTCGCTGTTGTGCATGTTGATGATAAAGGATCTGTCCATCTTCAGAACGTCAATCGGCATGGAGGAAAGCATTCCCAGCGAGGAATAACCGGTGCCGAAATCGTCCAGTTCGATTTCAAAGCCTTTTGCCCTGAGTCTTTCGATAATGTTGATAACCTGATTCGCATTTTCGGTGTAGGCCGATTCGGTCACTTCCAGCTTGAGAGCCTTATGATCCAGCTTGTTTTCCCTGAGCAGACCGTCGAGCGTTTTTTCAAGGCTTGGATCGAAGATATCCACTCTGGAGAGATTGACCGAAACGGGAATGACCTTGCCATATTTGCTCTTCCAGAGAGCAATCTGCTTGGCGGCCTTTCTCCATACGCACTTGTCAACCTCGCCGATCAGACCGTGCTCCTCAAAGAGCGGAATGAAGTCGCCGGGGAAAACCATGCCCAGTTCGGGATGTCGCCAGCGGACAAGGGCTTCGGCACTCTTGAGCACCGGCGGTTCGCTCTGGATATCATACTGAGGCTGATAATAGACCTCGAATTCCTGATTCTGCACCGCACGCTTCAGGTCATTGATCAGACGCTGTTCGTAATGACGCTTTTCTCTCACGGAATCGTCATACACGACAAGCGGCAGCTTGTTGTACTGACCGCGGGCCAGATTGCAGGCGATTCTCGCTCTGTCGAACATTGTTTCAGGGTCCATCTTGGTCTGACCCGGCAAAACACCCATGCGCAGATGCACCTTGACATTGGGCAGCGACTCGTCCATTTGGCTCTGCAGGCTGTTCAAAAGCTCTTTGTAATTGTTTTCGTGCCAGCGGAAAACACAGAAATGATCCGAATCCAGACGACCGGCGAGCGTACCTTCCTCATTGAAAACCGCCTTGATCTTCTCGCCGAGCGTGCTGAGAACCTTATCGCCGAATTCCTGACCGTTGAGGGCGTTGATGGAATGGAAACGCTCCACGTCAATCATAATGGCGTCCATGGGCTTCTTTGCATGTTTGTTCCGCATGCGGTTGGCATATTCAAAGAGGAAGTTTTTGTTGTAAACGCCGGTCAGCTTGTCGATTTCAGCCGAAGCGATCAGCTTTTCGCTCCTTCTGGCTTTTTCCTTATTCATAAAGATACGGATGACCAGCAGCAGAATGAGCGCCAGAACGCCGGTGACAATGCCCAGGAAGGTTGCCAGATTCTCCATGACAAATTCAATAAAGGTCAGTTCCTCTTCCTTTTCGGAGATATACTGCGTCATAACCGAATTGGTTTTGGAAGAGGGAACCATGCCGACGGTTTTGTTGAGAATGGAATACAGCTCGGTATCGCCTCTGACGGCGACAAACGCATTGTCCATGCTCACGCCGGTTGCAATAGGAGTCAAGCCCAGTTTTTCGCACTGTTTGGTGAGATTGTTGTAGCGGAAATTGCTGACAAGAACCGTATCCGCTTCGCCGTTCGACACGGCCTGAAGACAGGACTTTATATCGGGGTAATACACCACCTTAAAGGCGGGGAATTTTTCGCTGAGTATTTTTTCGTAGTTGAGATTGCCTTCATCCACTGCCACTTTGACGCTCATCTTCTGAGCGAAGCCTTCCACTGCATCCTCGCGTACGATCTCATATATTTCCGCACTCATAACGGAAGGCGTGGTGATCAGTCCCATTTCCTCCGCGTCGGATTCTCCGAAATTCGCGGGAAATACACAGTTGACCTGACCTGCTTTAAGGGCTTCTATGGCTTCTCCGATGCTGTCAAACGCTACAGGATCAAATCGGAGGTTGACATTTTTAATGACGCTGGCGGCATATTCAAGATAATCCCTGAATCCGTGAAAGTGGAAAAGTGAAGAAGTTGAAAAGCGCGTAAGATAGGGC
>CAMHMN010000106.1 GCA_946186245.1 uncultured Clostridia bacterium | reverse complement strand
TCCACCCGGCAGCTCATGCACACCACATTGATCACATGGGTGTAGGTGGTGATGTGTCCGTGCTGAATGAAGGTCTTCATGCTCTGCGCCTGCGGTGTGTCGATGATTCCTGTGAGGAATTGTTTGATGCAGGCTTGATCTCTGTCGCTTATCTTCATTGTCACGCCCTCACTTTTTCCTTCTCGGCAGGCGGCGGATGAATTCCCTTATCCGGCTGTTGGAGGAGTTTTTATTCTCCGAACCCAGGCGAATGCTCTTGATCTTGCCAAGAACCTGCGCCTGTACGCCGGTAAGCGAGAGGTTGGAGCGGAGTATCTCCTGGTCGATGATCTTATCCCTGACGTTGGCGGGAATGGCTTTTACGCTCTTGATGGTGCCGCTCACCGAGCTTTCAAATTCTCTGTATTTGTCGTCGATGGCCTGATTGATCTGTTTGTCGATCTCCACCAGCCTATCCACAAAATCGCTGAGGGTGGAAACGGTCACCGTAATGTCCGCCGACGTGACGCCGACAAGCAGAAGCGCCGCGATATTCACCAGCCACTCCGGCAGATATCCCACAGGCAGCGCGACCAGCGGATGAATGAAATGCGACACCGCCACTCCCATTGCGCCGAAGAGCAGCGAGGCCGGAAGGCAGATGTAGCCGTTGAGATTCAGCGGCATATTGCTGTAATCCCACCATGAAGCGTGAAACAGCTTTTCCAGCGTCAGTCCGGTCAGATATTCCAGTACGGCGGAACTGACCATACAGACCAGGAAGGTCACCGGAATGCTCAGGTGCGTTCCCATCAGCGCGAAAAGCAAGCCTCCCGCGCCGTAAATCGGACAGATCGGTCCGATCAGGAATCCCCTGTTGGCCCAGTGTTTTTCCCGGACGCTCACCAATATGCTCTCATATACCCAACCTAAAAAGCTGTAGATATAAAAATACAGCACCGCTTCATCCATCGACATTCCCAACCATTTCATTGTAAGAACACTTCCGTTTTTCGTAGATTTATTTTATACACACAATGATAAACCGGCAGAATTAATTATGTTGGAAATACGTGTAAAAAATCGGTTAATTTCATGAGGACTTCTCGGCATTGGCCATCCTCACAGATCACCGCAGAGAACATTCTCCGTCGTGAAGCTCGCCGGGGTACTCCTTTTGATGAAGAAGAAAGAACAAATTCCTTGCTTTCTCCGAACGATGATAATCGTGAATCAGCCCGGTGTGTCCCTGAAAGATGACGATTCCCATGAAAAGAAACCGCGCGGCGGTCGCAAACAGAATGATGGAAATAAGCAGTGCGTCCTTCTCCTATCGTCTTAAATCGTCTTCCTCATCGGGAAAGTCAACGCCAAGCTCCTTCAGATGATTTTTGGCGATATTGGCTCCGAAATTATCAAAAAAACGCAGTGATACCCCGAGAATCACGCCTACAACAAGCGTAATCACAATAAACAGGACGACATAACCGTTCATTCCGCATTCTCCTCTGTAAAAATTTTCCATACACCGTTCGCGTCAAGGGCATTCTGGATATCTTCAGCCAGGTACTCGCGCAGCATGTCCCTGTCAGCCCACATATACCCGGAATGCTCCTGCGAGAGCACAACCCGGCCAGCATCCTCACACCTGCACAAATAGGAAATGATGATGATCTGATAAGACTCACGCACAACGGCCGACCAGACATAAAGCAGTCTGTCGGGAAGAACGTCCAGTCCCGTTTCCTCCCGAAACTCACGGACAAGGGTCTGCTCCGGGGTCTCGCCGAATTCCAGCGTGCCTCCGGGGAATTCCCACCAGTCTTTGCCTTCCGGGGTCTTAATGCCCACTCTGCGCACGATCAGCGCCTTTCCGTCATTGATCAACACACCCTTGACAGCGGTGTAGATTCTCTTTCTTTCGTATTCCTCCGTCATATTCCTTCCTCCAGAAAAACAAAGAGGAGCATGCCACTCCATTAGTGACAGGCTCCTCAAAACAGCAAAAGAATGAAGGTCTGATGGCGCAAAGCTACCTAAATACAGAGGGAATTACCCAAAACAAATCCGACAACAAAGATGCCGTTCCGGCCAACTGATTAGTTGTCTCGGCCAACTATTTAGTTGTCTCGGCCAACTGATTAGTTGTCCAGATCAAATTCGAGTTTTTCTCCGCAATTCGGGCACTCCATCTCACCGACGTTGATGAGATCCTCGTCGAGACAGATGGTATCGCCGCAGGTCGGGCATGTGACTTCGTAGTACAGCTCATCCTTTGTCTTTTTGGTGGACTTCTTCTCAGGCTGCTTCTCATGAGCGCAGCCACAATTGTCGGACTCATAGAGATCCTTCTCAATTGCGCCGAGGTCTTCGTCAACCTCGTCGAGCTGCTGCTGGAATTCTTCAAAGCCGTCTTCAAGATTTTCCATGTCAAGCACTATGTCTTCCAGAAGTTCCATCAGGTACTTGATAACCTTGGTGTCCTTCTTGTCGTCGTTAAGGTTGAGACCTTCAACCAAACCTTTGAGATAAGCGAGCTTTTCCAACTTATTCATAGCAATTATCCTCTCTGTAAAATAGATTTATCTGAAAACGAATGCTGATTGCAACTAAATGCAAATGCAATTATGCGCGCTCCATGTACAGACCTGTTCTGGTGTCGATGCGGATCATATCGCCTTCCTCAATGAAAAGCGGGACCTTGATCTCTGCGCCGGTTTCAAGCGTGGCGGGCTTGGTGGCGTTGGTGGCGGTGTCGCCCTTGAAGCCGGGATCGGTCTTGGTGACCTTCAGCTCGACAAAGTTGGGCGGTTCCACGCCGAAGACGTTGCCCTTGTAGGACAGCACCTTGCAGGTCATGTTTTCGGTGACGAATTTGAAGTTATCGCCGAGTGTGCTCTCGTTGATGGGAAGCTGCTCGTATGTTTCGGGATCCATAAAGTAATACAGACCGCCGTCTTCGTAAAGATACTGCATATCCTTGCGCTCAACGAACGCAGTGGGGAACTTGGCCGAGGGGTTGAACGTGGTTTCGGTCACGGCTCCTGTAATGACGTTGCGCAGCTTGGTGCGGACGAATGCCGCGCCCTTGCCGGGCTTTACGTGCTGAAATTCGATGATAGAATAAACGGCGCCGTCCATTTCAAATGTAACACCGTTTCTGAAATC
>CAMHMN010000105.1 GCA_946186245.1 uncultured Clostridia bacterium | reverse complement strand
AAGCGCGCGGAGCTGGCGGATTATTTTGAGCCGGATCACAAGGGCGACATCTTTGACTATATCCCGCCGCAGCGCACCAATCAGATATTCACGCCGAAAAAGGTCGTGCAGGATATGGTGGACAGGCTTGAACAGGAAAATCCGGGCTGTTTTGACGACCCGAACGCGACATTTGCCGACCTCTACATGAAGTCGGGAATGTATATTACCGAAATCGTCACCCGCCTTTACCAGAGCAGACGTATGACGGCGTTGTTCCCCGACAACGCGGAAAGACTGAACCACATCTTTGCAAAGCAGGTCTTCGGCTGCGCTCCGACCGAAATCATTTACCGCATCTGCCTGCGCTATATCCTCGGATTCAGCGATGAAATACACATTGACCAGCACAACATCCGCCTCTGCGATACGCTGGAATACGCCAAGAACGGCACGATGGAAGCTCAAATGCGGAAGCTGTTCGGAATGTAATCTGTCTTATAAATAATAATTAGGAGAGGTTAGCGATGGCTGAACCTGATAAGAAACTGTGGGGTATTCATACCCGGGACGACGCGCTGTTCCTCAAAATGAATAAGATTGCGATCGGATGGAGACAAATCGGAGATTTGAGTAAGATTCCCGCCACCCGCGAGGATTTCAAGGCCAAATATCTTGAAACCTATCCTGACGCAAAGAAAGGGTCGGTGGGAACCAGTTCGGGTTAGCTGTACCGTTTTTGTCATGAGATGCAGATCGGTGATTATGTGGTGTATCCTTCCAAGATCGACCGCATGATCAATATAGGCGAAGTGACCGGGAATTATGTGTATGACCCCGAACAGCCGGATTTAGTTCAGGTGCGTTCTGTGAAGTGGCTCAGGCATATTCCGAGAATGGCATTCTCGCAGGGTGCGCTCTATGAGATCGGTTCTGCATTATCATTCTTTACTGTGAAGAATTATGCGGATGAATTTTTCGCCGCACTGGACAAGGGATTCAAGAACAAATCGACCGCTGACGATGAAGATGAAACGGTAGGTGCTACCGCTGATGAAATTATCGAGAGTACAAAGGATTTCATTCTTAAAGAACTGAGCCGTCATCTGAAAGGATATGATTTGGAAGAATTCATCGCCAATCTTCTGAGAGCGATGGGATACAGAACAATTGTCTCTCCACATGGCGGCGACAGCGGCATCGATATTACGGCATACAAGGACGAGCTTCCTCCCCGTATTCTGGTACAGGTTAAGAGCCAGGACAGCGATATCAAAGAAGCCACAATACAATCGCTGAAAGGTGCCATGCGCGAAGGCGACTATGGCTTGTTTGTCACGCTTTCCAATTACACAAAGAACGCTCAGAAGTATCTGGACAGTACGCCTATCATCCGTGGCATCAACGGTACCGAACTGGTTGAGCTTGTGCTGAAATATTATGACCTGCTGGATGAAAAATACAGGAAAATGATTCCCTTGAAATTGGTATATATCCCGATACCAAAGCAGGATTGATGGGGATTGCTTTAAGGCACTCAATCAGATTACAGAAGTACGATCTCCACATGAAAGTGGTGCGTTACGTCAGCGATGAGCAGCCAACCAACGAATCATTTATAAGGAAGTGAGCGAATATGAAAAGAATCTTTCTTGTATTTCTTTCGGCAGCCCTCAGCATAATGACCGGCTGTTCCTTATCCGGTCAGAACACAGGTGGCAATACTGACCAAATCCATCTCACGTTTTGCCAGGAATACAGTAGATACTGTGACGACCATACGAAAGCTGAAGGAAAAAGGCATCGGTGTTTATTTCGAGAAGGAAAACATCGATACCACTGATTCAAAGAGCGAATTTCTTCTGACGATCATGTCATCCCTCGCCCAGGAAGAGAGCCGGTCCATCTCGGAAAACATCACCTGGGGCATGAGGAAGAAAATGGCCGATGGAAGGGTCAGCGTTCCGTATTGCCATTTTCTCGGGTATGACCGGGGTCCGGAACGGAACAGTATGGTAGTAAATGAAGAACAGGCAGTTACTGTCCGCAGAATCTACCGGATGTTTCTACAAGGCTATGCGACATCCACCATTGCGGTTATCCAACATAAAAAAGCCCGCAGCCCGCCCCTCAATTCACTGAGAGACAGCCTGCGGGCTTTGGTGTATCATAATGCCTTCTTCAATGCGGTGCGGGTCTTGCTGCCGACGATGGCGTCTGCCGCGAGGTGGTGCTTGCGCTGGAAGGACAGGACAGCCGCCTTGGTCAGCACGCCGAAGTGCCCGTCAATATCCAGCTTCTCTCCTGCGGCTTTGTTGAGATGCCACTGCACCCATTTCACAGAGTTACCTCTTGCGTCGTAGCGGACAGCGGCTTTCGGCTCCGCGTAGGGACATTTGGCGGTCGGCTTGGGAGTCGGCGCGGTGGGTTCGTTCAGCGCGATGGTGACCTTCTGTGCAAGATCGCCCATTCTCGCATAGAGCCAGTCGCCCGGGCAGGATTTGTTGGCAAACCAACGGTGGACGGTCAGTACCATCTCGTCCGGCCTGGGAATATAGGTAAGCGACTTTGTTTTGTCCCCGAACCACAGCAGCTTCTTTTTTCCGTTGCGTCGGCAAATATCAACGCACAATTTGATGAGTGTTTCGTAGACAATCGGCTTTAAGGCATAGGGCGGTTTCGGGTCGGACGCGCACTCGATGGTGATCGCCCTCTGATCGTTGGCGTTCGAGGACGAACACCACGAGCGGTTCTTTTCCTCCACATACAATCCGACCGTGCCGTCAAGGGCAATGCCGTAATTGGACGACACTGCCCTTGTGCCGGAGAAGATGTCGCCCAGCCTTGCCGCCGTCACCTGACCTACCACGCAGTGCGGCGTGATGCGGTCGATGACGTGCGTCCTCAGTCCGGAATGTTTATCCACAAGCCGGGTGTAGCCGACCAGCGGACTGTTGGTGTAATTTGTTGCCATAATTGAATTTCTCCCTTCATTCTTTGATTCCCGTCAGCTCTGAGATTCGGTGCCACAGTTCGTCTGCGGTAATGCCGTAATCCTTCAGCGCACCGGGAGTCTTTTTCATAGGTTTGGTGCAGAGCATCCGGATCAGATCGACGTCTACCGTCACGCTGAAATGAGCTACCGTCTGCACCCAGCCAGAAATGGAATGGCTCTTCGCCCAGCTTGCCACTTTCCTGTGCTGGGCGAGTACGTCATTGCCGTCCACGGTCAGGTAAACGTGCCGTTCGTTCAGTGCATCAATGCACGCCTGCATACACTTCTTTCCGAAATCGGGAAGTGTATCGCCCCATGTGGTCAGGCAGATGCTGAGATCGCCCGGAAAGCAAACAATACTGCCGCCAAGATGCCCCGCGTGCCACACAGGAATCCCTAAATTCCGCGCTCTTTCGCAATCGCTTGTGCTGAGAACGCCGGTTTGCAGAAATACC
>CAMHMN010000104.1 GCA_946186245.1 uncultured Clostridia bacterium | reverse complement strand
GGACAACGGTCTGCTCGACGTGCTTTCCACCGAGGGCAAGCAGAGCGGCGGCTACTGCAACAGCTTCCCGCTGTATGAGGTTCCCTTCATCTTTGCCAACTTCAACGGCACGCAGCACGACGTGGAAGTCGTCACCCATGAAGCGGGGCACGCCTTCGCCTACTGGATGAACCGCAAGCGCATTCCGATCGAATGCTCCTGGCCGTCGCTGGAGGGATGCGAAGTGCATTCCATGAGCATGGAATTCTTCGGTTGGATGAATGCGGAGGGATTCTTCGGCGAGGACGCGAAGAAATTCCTGTACAGCCATTTAGCCGGCGCCATCACCTTCATTCCCTACGGCACGATGGTGGATCACTTCCAGCACATCGTCTACGAACATCCGGAACTCACCCCGGCGCAGCGTCACGCCGAATGGAAGCGGCTGCTCGGCATTTATATGCCGTGGGTGAAGCTCGACGGGGAAATTCCCTTCTATGCCGACGGAGAAGCCTGGCAGCGTCAGATACACATCTATCAGATGCCCTTCTATTACATCGACTACTGCCTGGCGCAGACGGTCGCGCTGGAATTCTGGGCAATGATTCAGAAGGATTTCGGGGACGCGTGGAAGCATTACATGGATTACACCGTGCAGGGCGGCAGCCGCACCTTCACCGAGCTGCTCACGAGCGCCGGACTGGTCACTCCCTTTGACGAGGAATGTCTGAAGGGCGTCTGCGAAGCCGCCAACAAGTGGCTGAACAATTTCGACCTCACGGGGATTGAATAAGACAGAACGGAGAACGAATCATGTCCGAAGCAGTGATAAGGCGCGTAGACGGAGAAACGGATGCCGTCGACAGATTCATCAATGAAGGATTCACCTTGTACAGCGCACAAAGTGAAGTTGTACTCAATTATGAGCCGTTCTGCTTTGTCGCCGAAAACCGCGAGGGAACCATCATCGGCGTCATTACAGGCAATGCCTATTACAATGAAGTGCGTATCGCAGATCTGATCGTCGATGAAGCCTACCGGAAAAGCGGCATCGGCAGCAGGCTTGTCGCCGCGGTGGAAACTGCATTCCAAGGAGCCGGCTATGACATCGTGACGCTCACGACATTCGGCTTTCAGGCGCCGGATTTTTACAAAAAACTGGGATTTCAAGTGGAATTTATCCGCGAAAACAGTGATTCAAAACTGAACAAGTATTTCTTCAAAAAAGAACTCAGATAAAACCGTCAGGAGGTCATCGTCATGGAAGAAAAAAAATCAAGCAAAAAAGTCATCGTAGAAAAAACCGTCAAATCCGGCGTTTCCTTCGGCAGCGCGCTGGCTATGGTCATCAGCTACACCGCGTGGAAATCCATCCTCTGGGCGATCATTCACGGGGTGCTCGGCTGGATTTATGTCATTTACTATATCCTGCGCTATAAGGGCCTATAATCAGCCGTATGACGCATGAAGAATTAAAAGCTGTGTGGAAGGCCGAGGAAGACATCGCCTATATCAAGGGCTGGAACTTTTCGCATATCCAAGGCCGATATGAGGAAGAGGACGATCTTCCGTGAAATTACGAGGAAATCATCCGTTCCTTCCTCAAGGACGACATGAAGCTGCTGGATTTCGATACCGGCGGAGGCGAATTCCTGCTGTCGCTGGAACACCCTTACGCCAACACTTCCGCGACGGAGGGATACCCGCCCAACGTGCAACTCTGCCAAGAACGGCTGCTGCTGGGAATCGACCTGCGGGAATGTGCCGATGCATCCCGCATTCCCTTTGAGGATGAATCCTTTGACATCATCATCAACCGCCACGGGGATTTCCATCCGGCTGAACTGAACCGCCTGCTCAGACCGGGCGGACTGTTCATCACCCAGCAGGTCGGTTCAAACAACGACAGGGAACTGGTGGAAACCGTCCTTCCAGGCACATTTCCACCCTTCCCGCACGACAATTTTCCGGAACAAAAACAGGCGTTCGAAAATGCCGGATTTGATGAAAAGGTCCGCAGCAGGCAGGGGTACGTCTGCATCGAGGACGGAAAAACCGTGGGTGTTCTCCGGTATAACCTTTTCTGGGACAACGCCCCCTTCTGCACCCTGCTTTTTATCGACAGCGAATACCGCGGCCGGGGATTCGGCAGGCAGCTCATGACGCATTGGGAAGAGGAAATGAAGGCATCCGGCTGCGGAATGGTGATGACTTCCACGCAGGTGGATGAAGACGCGCAGCACTTCTACCGCAAGCTCGGCTACCGGGACGCAGGCGGATTCGTGGTCGGTATTCCCGGCTATGAACAGCCGATGGAAATGATCATGATCAAAGCGCTGTGGATTCTCCAATGCAACGTTGGGTTGCTGCAACAGCGGGTTGCTTGCAATTCATTCCGCTCCGGATTACAATGGAATCATGGAGGTGTTTTGCATGAACACAAAAAACGTCATTTATGAACTCAGAACCAAGAAGGGATTGTCGCAGGACGAGCTGGCGGAGAAGGTCTTTGTCACCCGGCAGGCGGTGTCACGCTGGGAAAACGGCGAAACGGTACCCAACACCGAAACGCTCAAGCGGCTGTCGGAATTATTCAATGTTTCCATCAACACCCTGCTCGGTTCACCGCAGAAGCTGATCTGCCAGTGCTGCGGAATGCCGCTGGAAGATGAAATCATCGGCAGGAATAAGGACGGCTCGCTCAATCAGGATTACTGCAAATGGTGTTACGCCGACGGAACCTACACCTACAGCGATATGGACCAGCTCATCGACGTATGTGTCAGGCATATGGTCAGCAAAGATTTCACCGAGGAACAGGCGCGCGCCTACATGAAGCAGAAGCTGCCCCAGCTGGACTACTGGAAACGGTACGGGGAACTGGGCGACGACGGGGAATTTGAAGCCTTCAAGCAGCAGTTGATGGACGAAATCAACGCCCTTGCCATCGAGGGAATGCCAAAGGTAGAAAAACTCAACGCCCTTGTCGGCCGCTATGTCAATCTGGAATACCGGCTCCCCAGCGGGCAGAAGGTAAAATTCCTGGATGACGGGACGACCTATCTGGGCAACCAGCTGGAATCGGAATTCGGCGGAGACCGCTGCTTCGGCGTGCTTGCCAACATGGATTTTATCCTGATCTGCACCTACGAGGCAGAAGGAGCAAACCCGGAACTCGTTCTGTATAAAAAGAGATAATCCTATTGCTGTCAGGTATGAAAAAGTCGCCGGTTTTCAAATTGATTTTCCACTGTCAGTCTGCTATCCTATAGACAGGAAGAAATCCTAAATACAAAAAATCAGGAGATGGCAGTATGGACAGAAATTACAATCTGAATGAAATTGCTTTGATGACGGGCTTTTCCACCCGGACTTTACGCAACTATCTGAATCAGGGGCTTCTGAAAGGGGAAAAGGTGGACGGCGCATGGCAGTTTACCTCCGAGGAGCTCGACCGCTTCTTTGCCGAGCCTTTTGTCAGAGAGGGACTTCGCATCAAGCGAAACGGCATAGTCTTTGATTTTCTCGCCGACAGATCCAAGAACACAAAGAAAACCTGTGTGATTCTGGATATTCCCGTATCCCTGAAGGAAAGCAAAACGCTTTCTGCATTTTTCTGCCACCAGATGGAATCCGTATCGGACGCTGTTTTTACATTCGATTGGAGCGACGGCAGTGCGCGGATCATTCTTTCCGGCGCGGAGGAATCGGTGGCAAAAATCATGCAAGCCTATCACGGGATGCCATCAGACAATGAATGAAGGCGCGTTAATGCAGTTCAATCTGATACGAAAACCTCTTTTGCCATCAGCGGCAGGAGAGGTTTTTGATTATTCAATGAGGATTGTGTGAATTGCACCTTTCATCCTCCACAATG
>CAMHMN010000103.1 GCA_946186245.1 uncultured Clostridia bacterium | reverse complement strand
CTGACCGGCACGGAGGTAAAATCTCTGCGCCAGGGCAAGGCCAATATCAAAGAGGCATGGTGTTCCATTGAGGAAGGTCAGCTTTACATCAAAGGCATGCACATCAGCCCCTACGACCACGGCAATCTGTTCAATGTCAACCCGCTCCGGGTCAGAAAGCTGCTTTTGCATAAAAAGGAAATAGCGTATCTCTATAGCCGTGTGAAGCAGGCGGGATATTCCATTGTTCCGTTGTCGATTTATTTCAAAGGCTCGCTTGTTAAGGTTCAGATAGGTCTTTGCAAGGGCAAAAAGCTGTACGACAAGCGCGAGGACGCGGCCAATCGTGACGCAAAACGCGCCATTGACCGCGCGCTGAAGCAGAAAAATCAATAACAATACGGCATTCGCATACTCTCTGAAAATGCGGGTGCCTTTTGCGTTAATATTGCACAGGCTTTTCGGAAAACGGAAAACGCCTGTGAGGTGAGGGATCAAAATGAGTAATTCGCTTATCAACGCCATCAATTCGGGGTATTCCGGGTTTTCCAAGGGGCAGAAGGCAATTGCGGATTATATTTCTGAGAAATACGACAAGGCTGCCTTCATGACAGCCTCCATGCTCGGCAAGACCGTCGGCGTCAGCGAATCCACCGTGGTGCGGTTTGCCACCGAGCTTGGTTATGACGGATACCCCGGACTGCAAAAAGCCATTCAGGAGATGATCCGCAACCGCCTGACCTCGGTGCAGAGAATCAATGTGGCGTGCAGTCGGATCAAGGACGATGAAATTCTGGAGAGTGTGCTGACCTCTGATGTGGACAAAATCCGCCGCACGCTGAGTGAAGCGTCGGACGAGCATTTTGACAAGGCCGTGGAAATGATCTGCAGTGCCGACAGAATCTACATTCTCGGTGCGAGAAGCGCCGAAGCGCTGGCGGTCTTTCTGGGATACTACCTCAAACTGATTTTCAAAAATGTGGTGGTCATCGATCCTTCCAATGAAAGCGATACGCTGGCGCAGATGATGCATGTGGACAATAAGGCGTGCGTCATTGGAATCAGCTTTCCCAGATACTGCAACAGCGCGATCGCGGCGCTGCGGTTTGCCAACAGTAAGGGCGCCAATATCATCGCCATTACGGACAGCATGTCTTCGCCGCTGGTGCAGTATGCGGAATGCGCGTTGATTGCCAAGAGCGACATGCTTTCCATCGTCGATTCCCTTGTTGCGCCCATGAGCGTGATCAATGCCCTGATAGTCGCCGCGATCAAGCGCAATCAGGATGAGGTTTCCGATACGTTCCGCAGGCTGGAAGAAATCTGGGATGAGTACGACATTTATCAGAAGCCGGAGGAAAATATATGACTTCTTACGATCTCGTCGTGATAGGTGGCGGTCCCGCGGGCATGATGGCAGCAGGAACGGCTGCGGAAATGGGTGCTTCCGTCGCGCTGATCGAGAAGAACCAGCGCAATGGCAAAAAGTTGCTCATTACCGGCAAGGGCAGGTGCAATGTCACCAACGACTGCACACGGGACGGCTTCTTTGCCAACATTCCTGTCAATCCGAAATTCCTTTTCAGCTCGTTTGCAAAGTTTTCCAATGCGGACGTGATGAATTTCTTCGAGTCTCACGGCGTGCCGCTGAAAGTGGAAAGGGGAAACCGCGTGTTTCCTGTATCGGATAAAGCCGCCGACATCAACAACGCGCTGATTGAATTTGTCCGCGGGAGCGGCGTTCATATGATGCGCGACACGGCGACGGGAATCATGGCGGAGGACGGCAGAATCACGGGAGTCAGGACGCAGGATAGGGGAGAGGTGCCTTGTTCCGGGTGCATTATCGCCACAGGCGGCAGGTCATATCCGCTTACCGGTTCGACCGGCGACGGTTATGTCTTCGCCCGAAGCGTCGGACATACGGTGGTGAAACCAAAGCCTTCGCTCGTTCCGCTGGTTGTGGAAGGCAGAGAATGCGCCGAAGCGCAGGGGCTTTCGCTGAAAAACATTGCCATCAGGGTTACCGAAACCGACAGCGGCAAGTTGATCTACAAGGATTTCGGCGAAATGCTTTTCACACACTTCGGAATGTCCGGCCCTGTGATACTCAGCGCAAGCTCCCACATGCGCGACCCGAAGAAGCGATATACCATTTCCATTGACTTAAAGCCCGCTCTCAGCCTCGAACAGCTCGACAGCAGGATTCAGAGAGATTTTTCGGAAAATATTAACAAAGATTTTGTAAATTCTCTCTCAAAGCTATTGCCACAGAAGATTATTTCTGTTATAATTAAAAGAACAGGCATTCCTTACACCACCAAAGTCAATTCGATAAGACGAGAGCAGAGAATGGCTCTTGCGGAGCTTCTGAAAAACCTTACGTTTTCCGTCACAGGTTTTCGCCCGATTGAGGAAGCCATCATCACTTCAGGCGGCGTCAGCGTAACGGAAATTGACCCTAAAACAATGGAATCCAAGCTGGTCGAGGGGTTGTATTTTGCCGGGGAAGTGATGGATGTGGATGCTCACACCGGCGGTTTCAATTTGCAGATCGCTTTTTCGACCGGTCGGTGCGCAGGAATTGCCGCAGCAGAAAGGATGGGATTTTACTCATATGATTAACGTAGCGATTGACGGACCTTCCGGCGCCGGGAAAAGCTCAATATCCCGTGAAGCCGCCAAGCGGCTTGGCTTTGTCTATGTGGACACGGGAGCCATGTACCGCGCGGCAGCGTTGTTTGTCATGCAGCACAGAATTGACCCGGATGATGCCGAGAAGGTTGGCTCCATACTTCCGATGCTTGACATTGAACTGAAATACGAGGACGGCGAGCAGAAGGTTTACCTCTGCGGCGAGAATGTCTCCAGAGTAATCCGCACACGTGAAGTCACCCGCTGCGCTCCGATCGTCTCGGCGATTCCCAAGGTGCGTCAGTGCCTTTCGGACATGCAGCAGGAGATCGCCCGCACCAACAATATCATTATGGACGGCAGAGATATCGGCACCGTTGTGCTTCCTCACGCCGAGGTCAAGATATTCCTCACCGCTTCTCCTGAGGTCAGGGCACAGCGCCGATATAAGGAGCTTGTGGAAAAGGGAATGGATGCAGATTACCAGGTAGTGCTCGATGACATTAAGGAACGCGACTACTTTGACACGCACAAACCTATTTCTCCGTTAAGGCCCGCAAAGGATTCCATTCTCATTGACACGTCCGAGATTGACTTTGAGCAATCGGTTCAGCTTGTGGTCGACACGATCCGGAACAAGCTCGATTCCCTTGCCTGAGGTAAATGATATGAAAAAGAGTATTACACTTGCCGAAACCGCCGGCTTCTGCTTCGGGGTAAACCGCGCTATCGAGCTGGTCAATTCCCTGCTCGATGAAGGCAGGAAGGTCTGCACTCTCGGCCCTATTATTCACAATGAACAGGTGGTGCAGCAGCTTGCCGATCGGGGCGTTGTCATCGCGGAAGATCCTGACGATGTTCCCGAGGATCATGTGCTGGTCATCCGCTCCCACGGTGTTCCGCTGCCGATATACAATGAGCTGGTTGAGAAGCAGCTGGTCATTCAGGATGCGACCTGCCCGTTTGTTTCAAAAATTCATAGTATTGTCACCAATGCTTCCCAAAAGGGTGATATAATACTTATCGCCGGCAATTCTGAACATCCGGAAGTTCTTGGAATCAAGAGCCGGTGCAGCAACGAGGCCTTCACCTTCCGTGATGATGTGGAATTGTCTGAATTGCTTAAAAATTATCCGGATTTAAAAGAAAAATCTGTGTCGGTTGTCGCACAGACGACCTTCAATACAGAAATCTGGAAAAAATGTTTAGAAATTTTCAAAAAAGACTGTACAAATGCAACTTTATTTGATACAATATGTAGTG
>CAMHMN010000102.1 GCA_946186245.1 uncultured Clostridia bacterium | reverse complement strand
GAGGCGAAGGAATACGACCGCATGTCGGAGCGGGGATGGCAGCTGGTCAGCGGCGGCAGCTTTACCCAGAAATACGAATTCGATGACAGCGTGATCTACCGCTATCAGCTCGACTACAACAACGATATCAAGGATATGACCCGTTACGATGAAACCTTCCGCGACGCGGGCTGGGAAAGAGTCAATTCCACCTTCAACGGCTGGCACGTCTTCCGCAAGGTCTATGATCCGCAGAAACCGGAGGAAGAATACGAAATCTACACCGATGAGCAGTCCCGCGTGGATATGCTCAAACGCTGGAGGAATGTCTGTTACATTTTCCTCTGCATACTGCCGATCAATATCGTCAATTCCATTCATATCATGGAAACGACCGACGCGGCGTATATCGGCGTCGGATTGATCATTGCCTGCGGACTGATGCTGGGTATGCTCATTGCCGGCATGCTCAGCATCAACAAGATGATCAAGGGGGAGAAGAACACACGCCCCTATCCGATGAAATTCTTTATTACACTGCTCTTCCTGCTGCTTGCGGCGCTCCTGATTGCCAGCGCGTTTGTGCTGATTCAGGAAGGCTCCTATCACGTCCTCGGTCTGGTGTGCGGCGTGCTGATCGGAGCGGTCATCGTCGCGGTCGCGGTAATTCTGAGCAAAAAGAATACTATGAAAAAAAGATAGGATTGGCAATAGTTGCGCATATGCCGCCGTTTGTTGCTTAATAATCATGCAACGACGGCGGTATTTTATCTTTTGTCAGAAAAATAGCGTCGGAATATATGCAAATTTAACAAAATATGCAGAAAATATAAAATAGTCATTGCAAAATTGCAACAATTTTGTTAATATATACTTGAACAGCGAATACCCACTGTATTTCAGAAGTTTTTTGAATCAGAGATGAATCAGAAATCTTACTAAAATTTTAAGGAGTTGTTATTTATGTGGACATGGTCTAGAAAAGAATTGAAGACCAACGCCAAGGCTGCTCTCAAGCGCAGCTTCTGGAAAGACCTGCTGGCAATCATTCTGGTTGATCTGATTGCCTGCGCAGTAGCCTATTGCGCTTTCCTTGTGGTCAACGCATGCACCGGTAATGCGTTTGATCCCAAAGAAATGATCAAGGTCGATACCTCTGGCGCCGCCGGCGCGCAGATCAGTTTTCAGATCGACGCAGAGGCAGCCGGCCCCGCAGCGAGAATTTACAACATCGTAAATGATCTTCTCACCTTCTTTGTCATGGTTCCCCTGGCTATCGGTCTGATCAGATTCTTCCAGGTCAGCAGAAGCGGCAAGGCCAGCTTTGCCGAGCTGTTTGTTCCTTTCAAGAAAGTTCTCAGAATTGCCATTATCATGGCATGGCTAGCAATAAAGGTCATACTGTGGTCGCTGCTTCTCATCGTACCTGGTATCATCAAGGCTTTTGAGTACAGCATGGTTCCCTACATTCTCGCTGAAAATCCCTCCATTAAGTCCAAGAGAGCCTTCCAGATTTCCAAGGCGATGACCAAGGGCAACAAATGGCACATCTTCGTGCTGGGTCTGTCCTTTATCCTTTGGATGATCGGTGTTGTCTTCACCTGCGGACTGCTCGCTATCTACGTATCTCCCTATCAGCAGGCCACTTTCGTGGAAGCCTACTACAAGATGAAGGCAAAGGCGCTGGCCGACGGTAAGGTTACGCTGGAAGAACTGCCCAACATCTGTGTTTCCGACGCTCCTGTTCAGGCAGAAGCCATTGCCGCCGCACAGAACAGCTTTGTTCCCGCCGCCGCCACCGCCGCCGCTGTCGCCACTGCCGTTGCAGCCAACAAGACAGAAGAAGCTCCCGCCGAGGAAGCTGTCGTTGTTGCTGAAGCTCCCGCCGAGGCTGCTCCTGTTGAAGAAGCTCCCGCCGAGGCTGCTCCTGTTGAAGAAGCTCCCGCTGAGGAAGCTCCTGTTGAAGAAGCTCCCGCCGAGGAAGCTCCCGCCGAGGAAGCTCCCGCTGAAGCTGCTCCCGCCGAGGCTGCTCCTGTTGAAGAAGCTCCCGCCGAAGCTGCTCCCGCTGAGGAAGCTCCCGCCGAAGCTGCTCCTGCTGAGGAAGCTCCCGCCGAAGCTGCTCCCGCTGAGGAAGCTCCCGCCGAAGCTGCTCCTGCTGAGGAAGCTCCCGCCGCAGAGTAATCATCGGGCTTTGATCCTTATCTGATGTAGATTCTGAAATACAAAAATAACCGTTCCGACAAAGCAGAGCGAAAGCTGCCGCGTCGGGACGGTTTATTTTATGTTCATTCAAATCGGAAAATCAGTTGATGAATTCGGCGTCGTCCATTTCGACAAAGGGACGGTCGCTGGCTTCCATTGCGCTGATACCCGTGCGGTTTTGCTCGATGATGGGGTAATCGGTAAACTTTTCCAGCGTGTCGTTAAGGTCGTCAGGCGAGCCGGAGGCCGTGACAATGGCAGAGGAATCGCCGATGTAGACCACATTCATGTGATTGCGGCAGGTGAGGTTGAGGAATTCGGTGCGAAGGTCGGGCATGACGCGGAATTTAACCATCATCAGCTCGGAGTAAATGGCCTTGCCGCTGTCAAGAATGGCGATGCGGCGAACGTCCTGAATCTTGCTGAGCTGGCGGATGACCTGGGACATTTCCAGCTCGTCATTTGTCACGACAACGATGGTCATGCGGGTGAACTTGGGATTCTCGGTAGCGCATGCCGAAATGGTTTCAATATTGTAGCCGCGGCGGTAGAAAAGACCCGACACCCTCTGCAGCACGCCGGGATGATTCCTTACCAGCGCGGAAAGAATCTTTTTGTTAGACATTGTTCTGCTTCCCTTCAAAAGTATCATTCCAAGCCCGAAGGGCTTCATTTTTTATATTTTATGATTTATTCTCTATTCTTTATTCTCTGAGCGAACGAATGTAAGCGTTTCAGTTCATTTCAGTAATGATTTTGTCCGCGCCGGCTCCCGGAGGAATCATGGGAAGGGCGTTCATGTCCTTGCTGATGCGGCAGTCGATCACTACAGGCCCGTTCTTTGCAAAGGCGGCGGCGAGAACCTCGCTGACCTCGGAAACTTTGGTGATGCGCATGCCGGTCACGCCGAAGGCCTCCGCCAGCTTCACGAAGTCGGTCTTGCGGCAGGGGTCTGTGTGGCTGAATCGGTTACCGTAGAAGAGCTTCTGCCACTGACGGACCATACCGAGCACCTGGTTGTTCATGACGATCACCACGATGGGCAGGTTATAGCTGGCAAGGGTGGTAAGCTCATTGAGATTCATGTGGAAGGAGCCGTCGCCTGTGATGAGCACCACACGCTTGTCGGGATTGCCCACCTGTGAACCGATGGAGGCGCCAAGGCCGTAGCCCATGGTGCCGAGACCGCCGGAAGTGATGAAGGTGCGCGGCTGCTTGAAGTCGTACATCTGCGCCGCCCACATCTGATGCTGTCCCACGTCGGTGGCGAGAATGTCCTGCGGACGCATGATTTTATTGAGTTCGTCAAAGACGGCTTCGGGAGTGACATTGTCGCCGTCCTGCTGGCTGCACTTCTTCTGGTTGCTCCAATCCGTGATCTGATTGACCCATTCGGAGTGATCGGCTTTGTCGACATTCCTCGACAGCTTGGAAAGAACCGCGTCGGCGCTTCCTCTGATGGTGAGATCCACCAGCACATTCTTGTCGAATTCCGCCGCGTCGATGTCGATGTGGATGATTTTGGCGTCCTTGGCGAATGCCTTCGCGTCGCCTGCCACACGGTCGGAGAAGCGTGCGCCCACAACCAGCATGAGATCACACTCGCTTGTCGCTTTTGCGCTTGCGTAGCCTCCGTGCATTCCGATCAGGCCGCAGTAGAGCCTGTGGTCATTGGGAAAACCTCCCATTCCCATCAGGGAACAGGATACGGGAATGTCGGCTTTCTCCGCGAGGGCAAGCAGCTGCTTGGAGGCGTTGGCGGAAATCACGCCGCCGCCGGCATAAATAAAGGGGCGTTTGGCATTGTTGATGAGCCGGACGGCCTTCGCAATGGCGTCGTTGTCCGCCTGTACGCGCACGTTCTCCTTGGGCTGCTCATGATTGAATTCGGTAATAGCGGCGGAGATGTCCTTCGGCACGTCCACCAGAACGGGTCCCGGTCTGCCGGAACGGGCGATGA
>CAMHMN010000101.1 GCA_946186245.1 uncultured Clostridia bacterium | reverse complement strand
TCCGGCTTGGGAGGCTCCGGCTTGGGAGGCTCCGGCTTGGGAGGCTCCGGCTTGGAAGGCTCCGGCTTGGGAGGCTCGGGTTCATCCTGAATAAAATCATTTTCGTCGAAGCCGTCAAACAGGCTTCCGAGATGATAGGTCAGCTTGGCGTCGTCGATGTTGTCGTCGGTAGACTTGATGAATTTGCGGTCATCCACAATCTTTTCAAAGACCGGTTCCGATGGCTTTTCAGGCATTTTCTCCTTTTTCGGTTCCGCCTCTTTCTCATTTTCCTCAACCTCATTGTATTCCGGCTGGGGTTCGGGCTGCTTCGTGGAGGAATAGAACATAATCCCGGAAACACGGTCGGCACGTCCCTGACTCCGCGTCATGCTGTAGGCGGCGATTTCCGTTTCCTCACCGTAATCCAGCGTGACGGGTAACGGCTCGGATGACCCGGTAATCACGACCGGCGCAGCGGCGCTGTCCTTTGAGAGATCCACGGATTCAAATTCGTTTTTCGGTACGGCGTGATATTCGCTGTAGGTATTTTCGGAAACAGGCATGCTGCGAGGGCTCATTTCGTCATCCGCCAGGATCCGCGCCTGCTTCTGTTCTTCTTCCTTGGCTCTGCTGCTCTTCTCCATAAAGCTCTCAATCAACCCGATCATGCTGTCGTACTGTTTTTTTTCGGGCGAGATCGGGACGGGGGAATTGTCTATCAGATTTTCGATGGAATAATACTCCTGCTCCTGGGAAGGCTCGCTGTTCTGCGGCCATCGGAACTCATCCTGCACAGGGTCGTCCTTGCGGAACAGGGAGATACTGTTGATTTCATCGTCGTCCAGTCCTGCTCCGAATGAATTCATCACACTGTTGAGCTGATACATCTCGTCGGTCAGCTCGTCCTCACCAACCGATGACATATCCATCTGCGGCTTTTCGTCATACGGTACAGGCATGGGACGCTTCGGCCACGCGCCGCGGCATTTTTCCAGCGTGTCGGAAGAATTGATCCTCAGCCACAGTCCCTGGGGAACGTCGGGATTGTAGCGTATGCCGGCGGGAAAATCCACCGTATTCCAGCCTGCTCCGAGCGGCGTGTCATCGAGGCAGATGACGATTTTCTGCTTGGGACTGTTGATAACGGCGCGAGGCTCGAATTCCTTGGAGGCGATATACTGCTGATAATTCCTGGAGAGAAAGACCATCGCCACCGCCGAATTGCTCAGGCGCTCGGCAATCCGCATGCTGGAGGGATTCCCGCATGCCGCGCTGCTCCACAGTCTGAAGCCTTCATTGAACATTTTCACCACAATGGCGTAGGCAATCCTTTCGTCCTGCTGCGCGTAGGAGATGAATACATAGGGGGATTTCCCCTCGTATTCGGGGATAGGTGCAAATGACATATAGTAAAACACCTCTGAAAACATTTCTCATTTATACAGTAAATTAATTATATAATAAACAGTCCACGTGTGCAAGTAAAAAACCAAATATTGAATAACAATTTACAAATTCATGCGTATTATTTGGGAAAATCATCAAATAATACTGATAATCTGTTCGGAAAGGAAGATCACCATTGCAGATCGTATTGGAATACCTGAAAGTCTTTGCGGTAGGAGGAGCACTCTGCGTGATCGGTCAGCTTCTGATTGACAAGACCAACCTCACGCCAGGCAGAATCCTTGTGAGCTTTGTGACAGCGGGCGTGCTGCTCAGCGCGGTCGGGCTGTACCAACCGATTGCCGAATTCGCGGGTGCCGGCGCCAGCGTACCCCTCACGGGATTCGGTCACGCGCTCGCGGAAGGCGTGCGTGAAGGCGTACGTGAAAAGGGCCTGCTCGGCGCCTTTACCGGCGGAATCACCCGCACCGCCGGAGGAATCGCCGCCGCCGTCATCTTCGGCTATGTCTGCGCCCTCCTTGCCAAGCCCAAAGCCAAAACCTGAATTCCCCCAGAATTCCCGCTATTCTGCTTGACATTGCACGGCGGTGTGGTATAATTCTTTTATAAATCTCATTAAAGAAGGTTCAAGCCATGCCGCCAAGACTGATGATCGTGATTCCCTGTTACAATGAAGAAGAAGTGCTTCCCATCACCAGCATGCTCTTCCGCGAGGAACTGGAGAAACTGATCGGAAACCAGAAGGTCAGCCCTGACAGTAGAATACTCTTTGTCAACGACGGCAGCACCGACTCCACATGGGAGATCATCCGGGGGCTGTCGGAAGAATGCGAGCTGTTTGAGGGAATCTCCCAGAGCCGCAACCGCGGACATCAGAGCACGCTTCTGGCGGGACTGATGGAAGCGCGTGACAAATGCGATATCACAATCTCCATAGACTGCGACGGGCAGGACGATATCTCCGCGATGGACAGAATGGTGGATGAATATCTCGCCGGCGCCGAAATCGTCTACGGTGTGAGAAGCGCGCGCAAAACCGACACGGTTTTCAAACGGTTCACCGCGCAGAGCTTTTACCGGCTGCTCCAAGGAATGGGCGCGGAAGTTATCTACAACCACGCCGATTACCGCCTTGTTTCGTCCAGGGTGCTGAGAGAATTCGCCGATTTTCGCGAGGTCAATATCTTCCTGCGCGGAATGTTTCCGCTGGTGGGATTCAAAAGCACCTGCGTCTATTATGAACGCAACGAACGTCTGGCGGGCAAGAGCCATTATCCTCTCTCCAAAATGCTGGGGCTTGCCATCGACGGCATCACCAGTCTGAGCATCAAGCCCATCCGCTTCATCACCGGAATAGGCATCTTCGTCGCGCTGCTCAGCTTCATCGGCGTAGTCTGGTCTGTGGTGCAGTACTTCCTGCACCATGCCATCACCGGCTGGGCAAGCACGGTCAGCATCATCTGCTTTATCGGCGGCATACAACTCATCAGCCTCGGCGTCATCGGGGAATACATCGGCAAGATGTACATGGAAACAAAGGCCCGTCCGCGCTATATCATCAGCCAGCGGACCTACGATCCTCAGGAAGAAACCAAAACGGCCAGAGCCCAATAACAAAGACACCCGACATAACGGACTGAAATCCGTTATGTCGGGTGTCTTGTCTGTCTGCCGTTATTGAATATGGCTGTCGTAAAACCGCAGGAACTGCCCGAAAAGCTCCCTGTCGAGCATGTCGCACCATCTGCTTCGGTCGAGATGGGCATGAATGTAATCAGCCTTGTCTTTTTTGAAACGCTCCTTGTTTTCATCGGCTTTATAGTCGTAATCCAGCGTTTCCATCCATTTTTCAAATCCGGCGTTGAATTCGTTGATGTAGGTCATATCGTTGTAGACATAGGAATGTCCCCTGTCTTCCGCCCGGATGAATGTGAATCGGGAATCATCCTTGTATTTGGCATAGAAGATGTCATACCCGTAGGGAATGGGAACCACATTGTCATCCGCACTGTGCAGCACAAGAACCGCCGCGTCGGACGCCGCAAAGCCGTCCATCGCCGTGGCGGTGGCGTACTTGCCGAATTTCAATCTCTCGTATGCCTTGACAAAGGGCATCATAGCGTAAATGCCGACGTCCACTTCTTTTTTGCCCTGCGCCTCAAAGAGATCGCAAGAGCGGTTGAAGCCGGAGCATTCCACTACCGCTTTGACTTCCGGGTGGAATTGCAGCACACTGCAGACGGCGTATCCACCCCAGCTGTGTCCGAAAAGGAATATCGGAAGATTCCGCAGCCGGGAGAAGGCTTCATTTTGCTCGACAAATGTGATCGCGCTGTCGAGGTCGGCAATTCCCTGCGGCAGTCCTCCGACGCCGTCTCCTTCGCTTTCGTCGTTGCCGGTGGCGTCGTAGGCGAACACATAATATCCGTTCTTCGCAAAGAAATCCGCACAGTCCATGTAGGAATTATGTCCGCCGCCCCCAAAGCCGTGCGCCAACACAATGATTCCCTTCTGCCCCTCGCCCGAGCTGTACAGAAAGCCTGTCAGCATCTGCCCTTTGTCGGACGGAAACCGGTACTCTGTACGCTGCAGATTCTCAAAGTCATCCACATAAAGCATAAGCGGCTCGTAGCTTTCAAATCGCTTGTTGAAATTATCATCGTACACATACACCGACAAACAACCGTCCGCAAGGAGAAACAACGCCAGAATTATACAGACCGCCATGCCGAATTTCTTTTTGCCCGACATCTTTTGCTTGATTTTCGCCATAAATGATACACTCTCCTTGATTTTCACGATATGGATGATCAGCTATATTTTACCTCACAGAGAGGCAATTGTCAAGAAACAGCCTCCGTTGCCGGCTGAAGCAAGTAAAAATTTATCGATTTTCGGTAAATAATACTTGACATTCAATCGGTCACGGGATATAATGGATTCAAACACCAGTTGTCGGCAAATACCGTTTATCACCATTTTGGCGATTGTAAAAGTAAAATGAAAAAAGAAAGCGCGCAGCGCCATAATAAGCGAGCGAATGCGAGCGTGGGGTCCA
>CAMHMN010000100.1 GCA_946186245.1 uncultured Clostridia bacterium | reverse complement strand
GCCATAGTGAAAATTCCTCCCGGTTAATACCTCCGCCGATGCTTTAAGCCCAGTGTAAAAGAAAATTTAGGCAAATGAAAAAAGACGGACAAAAAGCCCGCACCGTGTTTTTCACAGCCCGGCGTGCGAATTTCTGAAACATTATACCATATCCGTCGAGTGATTGCAAGTGTTTTTTTCAATTATTTTTTTCAGGCGGACGCGCGGGAAACGGAATAAAGAACACAAAAGGATGCTAAAACGCTGTTTGTTGATGCTTCACATGACGTTATTGCGGAATTATTGCAGCATAAACTCCGATTAATGCGTCAATTATTCAATTAAAGTCGGATTAAATCAGCCATAATGCGACAAAGCAAAGTAAAGCAAAGTAAAGCAAAGTAAACAAAATAAAAGTAAAGCAAATCAAAGCAAATCAAAGCAGAGCAAATCAAAGCAAAGCAAAAAATGCCTTGCGAAAAATTGCCTGCTTTGCCGATGCTGCGGATGATGCTGATGATGCTGATGATGCAAGAGAGAAGTGCTTTTTGCCTTTGAAAAAAGGACGCGTATCTCAGAGAATGCCTGAAATGCAATCAGTGAGATACGCGTCGGGATGTGTGATATGCGCTGATTCAATTCTGAATTCCGCCGCAAGCTGCTGCCTTGATGAGCCGGACAATTACAGACCAGCTATTACGCCGCAGGCGATTTTTAATCCGGAGTCGCCGGAGGGCTGACTCTCGAAATCATCGTATTTCTGATGGATGATGATGGTCTTGCCTATCACCTCATCAATGCCGAAGCGGTTCAGCAGCACGGCATTCCACGCGCTTCCGCCGGAGGCAAAGAGCGGAGGAAGGTCGCCCGCGTGCTGGGGATGCGGACAGTCGCCGGGATTGTAATGCGCGCCAGCGTCGGCGAAGGGGTCGTTCTCGTTGCCGCTGCAGCTTTCGCCCTCGTGAATGTGCATGCCGTGGACGGTGTTGCCGCATTCCTCCTCCGGCACAGGAAGCCCGGTCACGGCGGTAAGCACCAGAACGCCCTCGTTGTCCGGATAAAAAGCCACTGTTCCCTCAATGTCGGGGAATTGGGCGGAGCCATGTATCTGCGCCAGAGCCTCGGGCGGATTTTCAAGTATCAGCTGGGCGAGGCTCTCAATTACGCCGCGGGAATTGTTCTGCCCGCCGTTGTTCTGAAAATTATCCAAATGAATCACCACCTTTCTGTTGCTATAATATGCAAAAAAAGCGGTCTGTGAAACAGAATTTTTCTTCCGTTCCGCAGACCTTGGAATTTTCTTTACTTCACCGACAGGAACATATTGTCTATGGCGTCATTGACCGCGTCGGCGGCGTGCATCAGTCTGCGCCTGACCTTTCGCTTGGTCGGCGTCCCGCAGATACCGACGCAAGCCGCCGCGCCGACGGCTATTCCCAGGAGAAGCCAGATGCCCATGCCTGACGAGGCGTTGTTTTGCTTGTACATTTTGTTTCAACTCCGCTTTTTCTGATATTCTGCTGTTCTGAAATCCGTTGCGCTGGCGCAATACGGAATAATGCGGCACGCCATTGATTTTTTACGGAAAAACCGCGAGAAAAATTGCGTTTGCCGCATTTTTATTATTGACATTACGGCGTTTTTAATTCATTATATATGTATACGTTTTGATCGCATTTGTTAAAGGAGTTTTTCGCAAAAATGCCCGTACTCAACATTGTTCTGGTCGAGCCGGAAATCCCGCAGAATACCGGCAACATCGCACGCACCTGCGCGGCAACCGGCGCGCGTCTGCATCTGGTGAAACCCATGGGATTCACGCCGGACGACAAAAAACTGAAACGCGCGGGGCTGGATTACTGGCACCTGCTGGACATCACTTACTACAGCTCGCTCGACGATTTCTTTCAGAGGAACGCGGGAGACTGCTTCTATTATTTTACGACCAAGGCGCTGCACACCCATTCCGATATCCGCTACCCGGACAATGCCTTTCTTGTGTTCGGCAAAGAGACAGCCGGCCTGCCGGAAGCGCTGCTTCACGCCAATCCTGAACGCTGTGTGCGGCTTCCGATGCGCGGGGAGGCACGCAGCCTCAATCTCTCCAATGCCGTGGCGGTTGGCGTGTATGAGGTTCTGCGTCAGTGGGATTATCCCGCACTTCAGAACCGGGGAAGGCTGAGAGAATACGACTGGGGAGAGTGAGCACCGCGCTTGCTGACGGAAGAACCTGCCTCTTTATTGCCGCGGGAAGAACAGTCGTCCTTGAAGAAAAGTGTCATTGAGGTGATGAAAACACAAATGGCGGAAGATTTTATGGAAAGTGCCGCGCCGTATTTCCGACAGTCGGACACGCAGTTGTCCTCCACCGTGCAGAGAATCTGCGCGCTGTGCATACTGCTGCCGCTGCCGCTGGTGCATTACGGCGGGCGTGTGATACTCATGGTGATTTTCGGGGTTCTCACCTCGGTCGGCGCCGAAGCGCTCTGGAATTATCTGGCCAAGCGCCGGCAGACGGTTTCCGACATGACCGCGGTGGAAACCGGACTTGCCTGTGCCATGCTGATGCCGGCATGTGCGCATTATCAACTGGTGATATTCACCGCTGCGGCTGCCGTGACGGTCGGAAAAATGCCCTTTGGCGGCCGGTTCCGCACACCTTTTGTGCCAACGGCCGTGGGGTACTGTCTGGCGGCAGTCTGTTTTCCCACGGAGACCTTCACCTATTCCCAGCTCAACGAAAACACTGTCGCCAAGCTGTTTGCCTTCGGGACGAATGACTCGCTGCCGCCGGCCTACTCCCAGATCGCACTCCTGCGCAGCGGGGAGGATCCCTTCACCCATATCAACGAATACCTGCTGGGCGAGGTCGCCGGTCCTCTTGGCACCACATCCGTGGTGCTTCTGGTGATCGCCGCGGTCTGGCTTTTTGTGGTCGGCAATCTCGCATGGCAGAGCGTGCTGTCATTCATGGCGGCTGTCGCGGTGGTATCGTTCACCGTTCCCTATCACACCGTTTCCACCTTTATGTATATTGTCTATGACCTGCTGGGAGGCTCCACCCTTTTCAGCTGTATTTTTATGGCGGCCTATCCCAATTACTGCCCCAAGCTCTCGACTGCCCGCTATCTCTGGGGCGGAATCTGCGGCGCGCTGGCGGTGTTGATTCAGCATTTTGGCAGTGTGGAAGCGGGCGGCGTCTTTGCCGTTCTGCTCATGACGCCCTTTTCCGACGCCTTCGATCGCATGGTGTGGCATTTCCGCAGCAGAGGAATTTCCTATCGCTCGGTCAAAAAGAAAATGGGCGAGAGGATCAGATATCGAATGAAAACACAGCAGGAGCGTGAGCTTGATGAATTCAAGGAGACGAGGTAGAGCCCCGGGGAAAGAGCTGCGGCATCCGATGCTGCTGCACGGTGCCGGTATCGCCACCATTGCGGCCGCCTGTACGTCAGCGGCAAACGCGCTGACCCTTTCCGCGGTCATGCTGGTGCTTTGCTGCGGAATGGCGACGATCTACATTTTTGAGCGCGGAGAATACAGGCCTCCTATGCTGGGTGTACTTTATTTCGTGTCGGCAGCGTTTATCGTGTGCATCCTGGGGAAAATCCTGATTCTGCTTTCCGAGACAACGGCGGAGAGCATAGGCATGTACCTTCCCCTGGCGGCTGCCGATGCGCTGGTATTGGCAAGGCTGCAGCCCGATGCGCCTTTTGTTTCACCTTCCGACGCAATTCCGCATGCGCTGGAGCATTGGTGGCTCTACGCGATGATGGCTGTTCCGATAGGAACGCTGCGAGAAATATTTGGCAGAGGCACGCTGCTGGGCGTGCGGCTTTTCTTCCGGGTGAATGCGGGCGGGATGGCGCTTCCCTTTGCGGGATTCATCCTGCTGGGATTCGGGCTGGCCATCTACAACCGCTTTGCCCGGGAGTAGCAGCGGATGCCTGATTCCGGAATGGTAACGTAACAAAAAATTCACTTAATCCCTAAAGGCTTATGCTATAATGAAAAGAAAGAAATTTATTCTTCGGTATGGAGGATCAGACCATGGATTTTTTCGATCAGAAATTCAACAGCGACGATATGACAGACGGTTTTGAGGACGATTTTTCCGATGATTTTTTTTCAGGCGATGATTTCGGTACGGAAGATGCGCAGAGTGTGGTTGTCATGCCTTCCAAGTTCAACCGCGCCGGACGAAATCCCGAGCCGATCAACCTAGGCAGCGATGCGCCCACGCAGCAGCCCTTTACCCCTCAGTTTACGCCTGCTACCGGCTATCGTGAGGTGCCGGTGTATTATGATGATACAATCTATCCGGAGGTTTCGGATAACAGCGGTTTACCGGAATATCAGGAGGACGCCGGACGTCCGGAATATTCTGATCCGCAGGATGATCTCCCCGTTCAGGAGGAAGCCGCATATGAGGAAGCCGAAGTTCAGCCCTATGAGGATGAGCCGGAGGAAGCCGAAGTTCAGC
>CAMHMN010000099.1 GCA_946186245.1 uncultured Clostridia bacterium | reverse complement strand
AGGTGACCGGCGCGACCGCCCACTTCGTCAACGAAATCACCGACGGCGGCGCGATTATCCTTCAGAAAGCCGTTCCCATCGAGCAGGGCGACAACGAGGACATTCTCCAGTACCGCGTCATGCGGCAGGCGGAATGGGAAATTCTTCCCAAAGCCGTGAGCCTTTTCTGCGAGGACAGAATCCGGATTGAAGGAAATCATACGGTAATAGACTAAATACTGAAAACGGAAGACTTAATACTGAAGAATAAATAATGAATAATGTCGGAAGGGCTTCACCCTTGGAATATAAATAAAGGAGATGTCAACCATGCCTGAAAATGAAGTGGTAGAGTACAAATTTGACACACAGCTTCTCATTGAAGGAACCGACCTCGACGAGGACGCGATCAACGATTATTTCGTAGAGAATTTTGTAGGCGACTGCCTGCTGGCCGTCGGCGATGAGGAAACCATCAAAATTCATTACCACACCAACGAGCCTTGGAAGGTGCTGGAATACTGCGCCTCTCTCGGCGAAATTCACGACATCATCGTGGAGAACATGCAGCTTCAGTCCGAAGGCCTGCACGGCTGAGGCGATGTTCTTTCGCACAGCTGACGGAAGGCTGAAAAACTTAAGAATGAATAATAAAGGAGCAGATGAGAATGGAAGCCGTCAATTACGCCTTTGAGATTGGCAAAGAAGAAACGGCTGACAACGGCTTTGTGAAGTACGAATTTTATTATCAGCTTCACGACCGGATTCAGTGGGGCAGTATGCTCTGCGTGGTGCTGGCGGGTGTATTCACCTGGTTTTTGCGGGTCAGATTTTCAATCAGTCTGTCGCGCTGTGTGGATCGCATGATCCTCGTATCCGTCGGATTACTGGCTTTATTCAGCCTGATGCAGAACCTGGAAATCTTCCGCGCCGTAGGGCATTGCTGGCGGGAAGGCGATACAGTCGTGATCGAGTGCGGCGATAGAGAATACCGCATTGCTTCGGTGAAGGAAATGATCGGCGGCGATACGCGGTTTTTCTTTGCCAAATGCTCGACCCTCAGCATTGTGACCGACAGGGACATTTTTGAAATTTTCTCTCTCCCGATTAAGACAAAGCAGCAATTCGAGGATTCATCGGTTTATCCGCTTTGTCAGTTTGTTTTGCAGAGCTTTCCCTGCTTGGAAGCTGTGGAATTACCCGGACAAAAGACCAAGCACCGCTATGTGCGAATCGACAAATAATACTTTCATCAAAGGAGATTTACAAAAATATGGAAATCATCAATTACGCGCAGGAAATCGGCGCGACCACCTATCCCGGCAGAGGCATTGTGCTGGGCAAGAGCAAGAGCGGCAAGTACGCTGCCATTGCCTACTTCATCATGGGCAGAAGTACCAACAGCCGCAACCGCGTCTTTATCGAACAGGAAGGCGGCATCCGCACGGAGGCCTTCGATCCCTCCAAGCTGGAAGATCCTTCGCTCATCATCTACGCCCCTGTCCGCGTGCTGGGCGATGACACCATCGTCACCAACGGCGACCAGACCGACACCATCTACGATTTCATGGCACAGGGCAAGACCTTCGAGGATGCTCTGAGAACCCGCACCTTCGAGCCTGACCCGCCGAACTACACCCCCAGAATCAGCGGTATTGTCCACAAGAACGGCGACTATCAGCTTTCCATCCTCAAGAGCGCCAACGGCAACCCCGATTCCGCGCAGCGTTTCTTCTTCGATTACAACAACACGCCCGCCGGACAGGGCCACTTTATTCACACTTATAAGTGCGACGGCAATCCCATTCCGAGCTACGAAGGCGAGCCGACGTGGGTCGAGATTACCACAGACTCCCTTGACGAATTCACCGATGCGGTGTGGAATGCTCTGAATGAAGACAACAAGGTTTCGCTCTTCACCCGCTTTATCGACCTCGAAACAGGTGAAGTGCAGACCAAGATCGTCAATAAGAATGTGTGATTGAAAAATGAGTATTGCCCAGCAATATATTGAAGGTCTGAAAAATGCCTATATCCGTGCCGGTGACCTGAGCGCGGAGGAATGGATTCATTTTGAGAGCATAAAGCAGGGCATTTCCGCTGAGGACGAAATAAAGCTCCTCGAGCAGTACCCCGAAATTCCCGCGTCGCTCGTCGAGCTGCTGGAATTTGCCGACGGCACCTACTGGCGGCAGTACGGTGAGGAGGAAATTGCCTTCTACTTCCTAGGCTCTGACGTGGACGAGGGAGGATATCCCTATTATCTCTACTCGGCGCAGCAGCTTCTCGAGGACAACGACATGAATTACGGCGACAATTTCGCCGATCTGTTTTACTGGTACAAGGAAGAAATGGAGAAGGAAGGCGACAGCGACCTGTTTGTGGACCCGCGTATCCGTCAGGACGGCTCCCGATGCGAATGGCTCTGTTTCTCCGACTGCATGAACAACGGCGGTACTTCCAGCCTGTTCATCGACTTCACCCCGTCGGAATCCGGCAGGAAGGGACAGATTATCCGCTTCCTGCACGACCCGGACCGGCTCGATGTGATTGCCGACAGCTTTGACGATTATTTGAAAATGGTAATGGACAGGAATTTTGCCTTTATACAACCTGAATTCTTCTATTGATTCAACCAAACGAAAGGACGCTTGAAAACAATGAACGAAATGATGCTTAAATACGGCTGCAACCCGAATCAGAAGCCTTCCAGAATCTTCATGGAGGACGGCAGCGATCTTCCCATTGAGGTGCTTAACGGCAAGCCCGGTTACATCAACCTGCTTGACGCCTTCAACAGCTGGCAGCTGGTCAGCGAACTCAAGAAGGCGACCGGCTACTGCGCGGCGGCTTCCTTCAAGCACGTCAGCCCGGCAGGCGCTGCTATCGGCACGCCTCTTTCCGACGTGCTCAAGAAGATTTACTTCGTGGACGACCTCGAGCTTTCGCCCCTTGCCTGCGCCTACGCAAAGGCACGCGGTGCTGACAGAATGTCCAGCTACGGCGACTTCATCGCCCTCTCCGACGTCTGCGACGTTCCCACTGCCAAGATGATTCAGCGCGAAGTCTCCGACGGCGTGATCGCGCCCGGCTACGAGCCCGAAGCCCTGGAAATCCTCAAATCCAAGAGAAAAGGCACCTATTGCATCATCAAGATGGACGAGAATTACAAACCCGCCGAAATCGAGCGCAAGCAGGTTTACGGCGTGACCTTCGAGCAGGGAAGAAACGAGCTCGTCATTGACGACGCCATGATGAGCAACATCGTCACCGAGTGCAAGGACCTCCCCGAAACAGCCAAGCACGACCTCATCATCTCGCTTATTACCCTCAAATACACCCAGTCCAATTCCGTCTGCTATGTCAAGGACGGTCAGGCCATCGGCGTGGGCGCGGGTCAGCAGTCGAGAGTCCATTGCACCCGACTCGCCGGCAACAAAGCGGACAACTGGTACCTCAGACAGAACGAAAAGGTTCTGAATCTCCCCTTCAAGCCCGATATCCGCCGTCCCGACCGCGACAACACCATTGACGTCTATATCAGCGACGATTACGACGATGTTCTCCGCGACGGTACATGGGAACTCTTCTTCACCGAAAAGCCCGAACCCTTCACCAAGGAGGAAAAGAAGGCATGGCTCGCGACCATGAGCGGCGTTTCCCTCGGCAGCGACGCGTTCTTCCCCTTCGGCGACAACATCGAACGCGCCAAGAGAAGCGGCGTGCAGTACATCGCGGAGCCCGGCGGATCCATCCGTGACGACAACGTCATCGAAACCTGCAACAAGTACGGCATGACAATGGTCTTTACCGGAATACGCCTCTTCCATCACTAAGTGCGTTGGAAACGCTCGCATTCGCTCGCTTAGAGAATAAAGAATAGAGAATAACCAATAGTGAATAATTGTGGAGCGCTGCGCGCTGGAATATATAGAAATTTAGTGTCGCGGCGCTTTGCCTAAAAAGGGATTTTGAAATGGAGAAGTTTGCTGAATGGGTTTATGGCAATATTAACCCTTGGAGCAGCGAAGAACATCTGGTCTTCGCTGCTGTGACGGCGTTTGTATTGATATTGGCATCCACTTTGGCGATATTGATTTCGGTTTGCGTTGGTACTCAACATCCTGCAAGTAACGGTAAAGTATATTTTGCTGTCGCATACTTCTGCGGGCCGTTGATTTCTCTGGCCATGAGCCTGCTGTTCAAGTGGTATGTGGCAGCGGCGATTCTGACGGTGATTTTTGCGGCTGTCTTCCTGTCGTCCAAACAGAAAAAAGAAGAATTTGCGACCAAAAGGAACTTTGTCCGGTTTATTCTTGTCAACATCATGTTGCCAAATCTGATTATAATTGTATTATCACTTTCAGGTTTGCCGTATAATTTGTTGTAAGATTTTACGGCGCATCTATTCATTGAAAGGGTTGAAAAAAATGACATATTTAGTAGTCGGCGGCGGCGGAAGGGAACACACCATTATCCGCAAGCTCAAGGAAAGCCCCGACGTAGA
>CAMHMN010000098.1 GCA_946186245.1 uncultured Clostridia bacterium | reverse complement strand
GCAGAATTTGCTGTTCTCCGGCACCTCCGCCCCGCAATGAGGACAGGCAGGCTTCCTCTCTTTGGCAAGAGGCTTGCCGCACGTCACGCAGAATTGGCTGCTCTCCGCAACCTCGACCCCGCAATGGGGGCAGACGGGTTTCTTCTCATCGGCAAGGGGCTTGCCGCACGTCAGGCAGAATTTGCTGTTCTCCGGCACCTCCGCCCCGCAATGAAGACAAATCATCATGGTTCCTCCTCGTATGGATTGCTCTCAGACAATCGGAAAATCAAAAATGTCGGAAATCCGGGCTTTCATCAGAATCCCGCGGCGGTGTTTTCATGGGTAGACGGTGACCGGCCGCCCATCGCGCCGCGTCCGGATTCGCCCCCATGCGCCGGATCCTTCAGGCTTTCGTCTGCCATGCCGATACAGCGGGTGCCATTGCCGCTCCGGGGATTCCCGCAGGGGAGATTCCGGTTTCCCGCGGCGTACCTTCTGCCCCGATTCCCGCGACGGGGAGCCGATACGGCTTCGCCGCCCGCGCACGCCACTCATCGGATTTTGCCCCGGTCAACCGGCTTCCCTTGCGGATTGCGCGTCGGCAGGCTCCGCGCGGCTTGCTTCGGGTCGGGGCTCCGGCCGCGATCGGACGGCGGGCTTGGTGTGGAGACAATTCCCTTTCCGGCATCATTCCGCCCGGTTTCTCGTCATCCGTGGCCGCCGCACTTGGGGCAGGCTCCGGATCCGCCGCAGGTGGTGCAGGTGTGATAGTCGCCGGTGCCGAACATATTCCGGATGGTTCCGCTGCCGTAGCAATCCGGGCAGGTGCCAAGACCGTAGCAGCGCGAACACCAGCTTCTCGGCGAGTTTACGCCGCCGCCGATTTCAGTGGTGTAGCTGCCCGCGTCATCCTTCATCAGCGCGTTGACGTCGGTGGCGGCTTTGTAATATGCCGGGAAGAGCGAGCCGCTGTAGCTGGCGGTGACATACCGGCTGGCGTATTCCCCCTTGCTGCTGAAGCAGAGCGTGAGATTGACTTCCTCCTTGCCCCGCAGATACCGCAGCTTCAGGAACGCCTTTTCGTAAACGTGAGCGTTCATGAAGCGGAAACCGACCCGCTCCAGCCGGTCGACGTAATTGGCTACCTCGTCGTAGGTGTAGCAGGATTCGCAGAAGAGATCGCCTGACCGCGCCGGATTTTTCGATTCATCCTCGCAGAATTCGCTGTAAAGGGGCAGCTCTTCTTTCGAACGCTTGCAGTTCTCGCGCAGCTTGCTTCGATATTTCAGCAGATCCGCCAGTTCGTGATAGAACCTCCCCATATTCCCGTAGAAATCGGTGTCGATCGTCTCGATGTATCCGCCGTCGCAAGCCCCGCATTTTTTGTAGCCAGTCCCGCTGCATCTGCCACATGATAATGAAATGAAATAGTTGGTGAGTCCACCTCCTAGCGGCATCTTGAACTTCCCACTGCCGCCGCATTTATCACAGATCTCGTTTGTGTGGCCGCTTCCGCCGCAGCGGGAACACTTGGTCTGCATCATCGAAGACGGAATATCGACCATAAGCTCTTCGAGCTGGTCGTTCACCTGGCTCACGTCCACCGAATCAATGTCCACCTTGCCGATATCGCCGCAGGCCGCCGCCGAAAACAGCAGCACCATCGCCGTCAGCAGGGACAACAATCTTTTACCGTTTCTTTTCATTATAATTACCTCCCTCATCGTTGCCGGCATGCGCGCATCAGCCCTGCCGCTTCTGTCTGGCCTTCAGACACTTTTCAAACTGCCTGAGCGTCTTTTTGGCGTCCTTTTCCGAGAAAAACTCGAAGGTAGCATAATTGAAATTGTCAATGCCCTCCGTTTCCCCATAGCCCGCAGGAAACCGGAGCGAAACGCAGTTACCCGCGACCACCGGGGAGGTGCAATTCGGAGAGGTGCCCATGACGGGCGTTCCATCCAGGCGGATCCCGCCGTGGCCGTAAAGGATGACCGTTTTGCGCGTAAAGCCGCTTCTGTACTCAAACGTATTGGCCGCGAGGAAGGCGTCCCTGTCAAACGACCTGGATTCTCCCACCGCGTCGTGATACCCCTCCACGATGTTGTCCGCCGTCTCGAACGGGTCAAAATCAAAGCCAAAATAAGCTGCGGCGACGTAAGCGGCACCCTTCGCTACCCCCTGCGCAACGCCCCATGCCCGGCGTTTGTTCAACGAAGCCTCCCACGCCTTCTGATCGTTCTCCATCTGATCCACGTCCTGCATCTCGATTTCGACGTCTCCGGGCCGGATGAAGAAATTCGTGGAGCCGTCGGATTCGGCCTCCTCCGTCAGCCAGATGAAGCAGTTCTCCGAAAGGCTGGATTTATAAAGCTCTTGGGTTTCGTAGTACAGCTTAGGCGTGCGAAATTCCGTAAGAACCATGTTTTTGTCCTTTAATAATACGGCAACAATTCGCTTGACCCGTGCATAATAAAGCAGTTTGTTCATGCCTTCTTCTCCTTTTCTGTGCGTTACCCGCCGGAAGTGTCAATATTGTGTTATTATTCGTCAGCCTGATTTGTATTGATTCTTAATAGGACTAAACGAAAAATAAATCTCCATAATTGGTAAAAAATTTGCAGTTGTATTACCGCAATAGCGAATTTACGACATATTGTAAATAAATATTGACAGTCCCTTGTAATTTATGTATAATATAGCGTATATAGTATAGCATTTACGAATAAACATTTCCTCCACAATTGGTGGAATCCGGCGGATTTTCTAAAATATTTTGAAAGAAACAACAAGGGAGTAATCAAAATGCACATTGCCAATTACGTTGACCCCGGTACGACCGATAAGCTGATCTCCGAACTCTTCAAAACCGACAACATCGATGCGTTTCTCCGGGCGCATGAGGGGGAGCTGGTCGTTCCCTCCTTTGCTTCCTATATCACGCGGCTGTGCAAGGACAAGAAAATTACCGTATCCGCCGCGCTGGACAAAGCCGACATCGGCGTCAGCTTCGGGTATGCCCTGTTCAACGGTTCGCGCAAGCCGTCCCGCGATACCGTCATCAAGCTGGCTATCGCGTTCGGACTGAATCTCGACGATACCCAGAAGCTGCTCAGCGCGGCAGGCTTCGGCGGTCTGTATCCGAAAATCAAGCGTGACGCTGTTATCGTCTACGCCATACAACGGGGCTATACCCTGTATCAGACACAGGAACAGCTCAGCCGGCAGCAGCTGACCGAATTGGGGGAGGCTAACAGTGACAGACGCTGACATGACAACGCGTGACGGCAGTCTCATCATTCCCGAAAACCTGGAAAGCGCGTATGAGCTGACCGAGCTCATATGCGAACGCCCCGGTATGTGGACACTGCTGGTGCAGAGGAAGTCCGACGGAAAGCGTTGTGTTGCCAAGCTCTTCCGCGGGGTCAGGCGCAAAATCGGCCAGCGGGAGGCGGATATCCTCCGCCGGCTCGACCATCCCGATATTCCCAAGCTGGTCGCATATCTGGAAGACGCCGAAACAAGTGTGGTAATACGCGAGTATGTCGAGGGAAAGCCGCTTGACCGGTATATCGCGGAACGGGTGATTGGGAAGTAGAATCCGACAAGCAAGAGAAAATAAAAACCTTACACAAGGCGATCTTGCAAGGATTATTGATGTAAAATCTGGCGCTATAATAAGCAATTGGGAAAAGGATATTAACAAACCTGATACTGAAAAGCTGCTTAAATTGTGCGCCGCTTTAGAAGTTTCTCCAGGTTATCTTTTGAGCTATGGCATCGAAGAGCTATCGTTTAAGGAAAGAGCACTTATCCAGAAGTACCGTGCACTCGATGAGAGAGGAAAAGAATTAATAGAAGCGTTAATTGACATTGAATTCAAGCACGCACAAAGTCAATAAAAAAAGCTCTGTCACGGTCAAAACAATCGACTGTGACAGAGCTAAAAGGTGATCAAATTGAAAAGAATCAAGCAGAAAGTATACGATGTGATCGGTGGCGGGCAAACAAAAGCAAGTAATATCTTTGATGGGATAATTATTTCGCTGATTATCATCAATATTATCATGGTCATTGCCGATACATTCAAGCTGCCTGAATATGTTCAAAGCATCTTTAATGTTATTGAGAATATTTCTGTTATCATTTTTACCATCGAATATATCCTCAGGCTTTGGACATCAGATTGTATTTATCCCGAATTATCGCCGCTGAGAGCCAGAATAAAATACATCTTCTCATTTATGGCTATTATTGATTTGGTGGCTATTCTTCCTTTTTATTTTCCATTGGCTATTACGGTTGATCTGAGAGTGCTTCGGGCGTTGAGAATCATTCGGCTTCTCCGTATCTTCAAGATAAGCCGTTATACCGACGCGCTTGCTTCAATAGGAGAGGTCTTCAAGAGTAAGAAGAATGAACTGTTTTCTTCTGTGATGGTTGTAGGTCTGCTTATGATTATGTCGGCGGTTGTTATGTATAACGTGGAGAATGCCGCTCAACCAGATGCTTTTGATAATGCCTTTTCTGCTTTGTGGTGGGCGATTGCAACATTTACAACCGTTGGATATGGAGATATTTACCCTGTTACGGCTCTTGGTAAGGTTCTTAGTGCGGTAATAGCCCTGCTGGGAATTGGTCTTGTGGCTGTCCCGACAGGTATAATATCCGCTGGATTCATGGAGCAGATAGAAAGGAAGAAAACAGAATCCGAAGATGACAAAAAACATTATTGCCCGTATTGTGGGCATAAACTTGATGAATAAAAAATCCTCTACCTGCCGTCGCCAAACCACAGATAGAGGAAAACGCAAGAGACAACGATCAAGAAAGTCACCAGTACCGCGCCGCTATCTATGCCCGTTATAGCTCCGCTGGACAGC
>CAMHMN010000097.1 GCA_946186245.1 uncultured Clostridia bacterium | reverse complement strand
CAGAATATCATGCTGCTCTCCAACGGACGCATCAAGGTGACCGACTTCGGCATCGCCCGTCTGATCACCAGCCAGACCAGCACCATCACCGACAAGGCCATCGGCTCGGTGCATTACATCGCCCCCGAACAGGCCAGAGGCGCCGCGACCGACGCGAGAGCCGATTTGTATTCCGTGGGCGTGATGCTCTACGAAATGCTGACCGGCAAGCTGCCCTTCGACGCGAACAGCGCCGTTTCGGTGGCGGTCATGCAGCTGCAGGCAGATCCCAAAATGCCCCGCCAGATCAACCCGAATATTCCTGTCGGTCTGGAAGAAATCACCATGCAGGCCATGCAGAAGGATCCCAACGCACGTTACCAGAGCGCGGCGGAAATGCTGCAGGATATCGAGAACTTCAAGCTCAATCCCGGCATTAAATTCAACTACAAATACATCGTCGAGGACAGCGCACGTTATCGCAAACCTGCGCAGACCGCAAAGAAGGAAGCCGAAGACGAATACAAGAGCCCCGTCATTCCTGTGCTGACAGGTATAGCCACCGCGTTTGTGCTGGTGGCGGTGGTCTTCGTGGTCATCTTCATTGACGCCAGCGGCATTCTCAAAAAGAACAACAGCGAACAGGTCAAGCTGCCCAATTTCGTCGGCCAGGTCTACAACGAGATTCTCGAAAGCCGCAAGTACGATTTTGAGTTCTACAAGGAAGAAAAATTCAGCACGGATACTCCCGAAGGCGTGGTCATGGAGCAGAATCCCAAGCCCGACAAAATGGTGTATTCCGACTCCCGCGTCAAGCTGATCGTCAGCAAGGGTCCCGAACGCCTGATGGTTCCCGATTATCAGAATATGACCTATACCCAGTACACCCAGCTGCTCAAACAGCAGGGTCTGGCCTATGTCGAAATGCCGATCTATGACGAAAACACCCCCGCCGACATCGTCTGCAACACCAATCCCCAGCCCAGGCAGGAAGTGCAGGTCGGCGACGTGATCGAAGTCTACTACAGCCTTGGCCCCAAGACAGAGGATCAGGTCATGAGAAACTTTGTCAACACGCCCTATGTAACCGCCAAAAGCGAACTGGAGTCCCTGGGCATTACCATCGCGGAAGCGACAAAGGTGGACAGCAACAAGCCCGAAGGCACCATTATTTCGCAGGAGCCTCCATACGGCACCAAGCTGACCAAGGACACGGTGGTCAAATTTACCATCAGCAACGGCAAGGCCCCCGAATCCACGGTTACGCTGAAGATCGGTCTGCCGGAAAGCAGCCAGGATGTGACGCTGGAGGTATTCCTTGACGGCATTTCCATCAAGGCGGCCAATGTATCGCTTGCCTCACAGAGCTCCTACTCCATCAAGCTGACCGGTTCCGGCACCCAGAAGGTTTCCGTAACGCTCAACGGCAGAAATTACCGCGATTACAAGGTCAATTTCAAGTCGGGCAAATCCAGCGTCACCAAGGAATACGATATCAGCTGGCTGTCCGAAACATCCTCCGAAGACCCCGGTCAGGAACCGGTTGGCTGATGGCGGATCATATGAAAAAAACACCCCGTGAAATGAGCCGCGATGCTGTGCGGCTCGAAGGCATGATCATCAAGGGCGTAGGCGGATTCTATTATGTGGAATGCGGCGACCGGGTTTATGAATGCAGGGCGCGCGGCGTCCTTCGCGGCGGAGCAGGCCGTGAGAGAATCACACCGCTGGCGGGCGACAGGTGTGTCATTTCCGTCCATCCGGACGGGCTTGCCAGCGTGGACAGCATACTGGAGCGGCGGAACTTTCTGCTGCGTCCTCCGCTTGCCAATCTCGACGTACTTTTCATCGTGGTTTCGCTTCGTGACCCGCAGCCCAATCCCCTTACCGTGGACAGGTTCATCTCGCTGGCTGAATACAAGGGAATAGAGCCGGTGATCGTGATCACGAAGCTCGACCTTATGGACGACGACGGCTTCGGAGACATTTACCGCAAGGCGGGATTCACCGTGATCCGCGCCGACTACACCTCCCAAAGCCGGGAATTTCTCGGCGAGATACGGGAGATCATGAAAAACAGAATTTGCGCCTTTGCGGGCAACACCGGGGCAGGCAAGTCGACGCTTCTGAACGCGCTCTGTCCCGGACTTGACCGCGAGACGGGCGAGACCAGCAAAAAGCTCGGGCGCGGAAGGCACACTACCCGCGAGACCGAGCTTTTTTCGGTTGAGGGCGGCGGAAAGATCGCCGATACGCCCGGCTTTTCCTCCTTCGACGGAGAATTTGCCGAGTTTGTCTATAAGGACGAACTGGCGGACACCTTCCGCGAATTTGCCGACTACGCGCCGCACTGCCGTTTCACCGGCTGTTCGCACACCTGCGAGAAGGGCTGCGAGGTGCTGGCTGCCCTGCAAAGGGGAGAAATCTCCCCTTCCCGTCACAACAGCTACGTTGCCCTCTACAACGAGGTCAAGGACATCAGGAAATGGGAGAAGAAGCGCTCGCGTTCGCTCGCTAAATGAATAATGAATAATAAATGAGCGCTTGGCGCTTGAATAAAAAGGAATAATTATGAAATGCGTTGTTATTTCCGCGGGAAAGATTTACGATTGTGAATGGATGAAACAATACATATCGCCCGGCGATTATGTGATTGCCGCCGACGGCGGAGTGCGCAATGCTGAGCGGCTTGGGGTGAAATCCGACTGTATTCTGGGGGATTTTGATTCGCTGGGGTATATTCCGGATGGTGCCGATGAGGTTTATCCCTCACAGAAGGACGACACCGACACCCTGCTGGCCGTGAAGCACGGACTGTCGCGGGGCTTCCTCGATTTTTTGATTCTCGGAGGGCTGGGCGGCAGGCTGGATCACACCGTCGCGAATTTTTCGGCGCTGGATTATCTGAGAAATCACGGCGCGAAGGGAATGCTCGCCGACGAGAATACCGTCGTGCGTCTTTTCGGTCAGGACGATGAAATAAAGCCTGTCCTGGGCGGGGAGGAGAATTATTTTTCGGTGTTCCCGTACGGCTGTGAATACGCGGTGATCAGCATGAGCGGGGTGGAATACCCCACCGTCCGGCAGAAATTCGACAGTTCCTTCCCGCTCGGCGTGAGCAATCATGTTACAAATTACGAAGCATTTCATATGACGATTCACGAAGGAAAAGCACTGGTTATCGAGTGCAGAGAACAAAGGAGCGGAAGCTGAACATGAATTCATCAAAGGAGAAATGAGCCATGCGTTGAGGGTTTTCTTAGAGCCTGTTCAGAATCTCCGCGTGTGCGGATTGCGCCGTCAGATTTTTCGCCAGATGAAGGGAATTTTGTGCCGCCATACTGTCGTATTGCAAGCAAAATTCTCAAAATATGGCGGAAAAGAGGCAAGCAAGCTGTGCATGGAGAGATTCTGAACAGGCTCTTATGTAGGCCTGCTTTATCTGATCATGCTGTTTGTCCCGAATATCATCTGGGCGAAGCATCAGCCCAAGGATTACTTTAATGCCGTCACCGCACCCAAGAAAGACATCACGCTCATCGAAGGCTGCGGACACAATGTGCAGTATTCCCTGCCGGAGGATTTTGCGAAGGTTGTGAAGTAATATTTCCCGTCACCAAAATGCTTCCGCGGCGTATTATGATAATGCAGGGAGCCAAAAGCCGCCTTGTAACAATACATCACACCATGCGGAGGTAATACTTATGAAAATCGTCGTTGTCAGAAGCCCGAAAGCACTTGCGCCCCTTCTCAGATTCGTCTTCAAGATCAAGAAGGAATCGTAATCTTCTATTTCAACCGATAGCCAAAAAGCGCTCCGGAGGTTTTTCAACAAAACCGGCCGGAACGCTTTTTCCGCAGCAGGGGCAGAATGAACCTGCTGTCTTTTCTCTCAATAGGCTATGATCTCGTACCCGTCCTCGGTGACGGCGACCTGAATTTCCCACTGGGCGGAGGGAAGTCCGTCCTCGGTGTAGATGGTCCAGCCGTCCTTCTCGTCCTGCCAGACCTCGCATCTGCCCATGTTGATCATCGGTTCAATGGTGAAGACCAGCCCGGGAACCATGAGCATTTCGGTGCCGGGCAGAGACACATAGCTCACCCAGGGCTCCTCGTGGAATTCCAGGCCGATGCCGTGGCCGCCGATGTCCCGCACGACGCTGAAGCCGTTCTTCATCACGAATTGGTTGATCGCGTCGCCCATATCGCCGAGAAAGCCCCAGGGCTTCACCTGTTCCAGCCCTATTTCAAGGCTCTGCCTGGCCACCTCGACCAGCCGCTTCTTTTCGGGCGAAACCTCGCCGATGCAGAACATTCTGGAGGAATCGGAGAAATAGCCGTTCAGTACGGTGGAGCAGTCAATGTTGACGATGTCCCCCTCCTTCAGCACCCGATCGGGGGAAGGAATGCCGTGGCACACCACTTCGTCAATGGAAGTGCAGACGCTCTTGGGATAGCCCTCGTAATGGAGCGGCGCGGGAATGCCTCCGCGGAGCACGGTCTGTTCGTAGACCCATTTGTCGATTTCCTCCGTGGTGATTCCCGCGCGGATATGCTCCGCGACGTAATCCAGCACGGCGATGTTGATTTTGGCACTTTCGCGGATGCCGGCGAGCTGCTCCGGGGTTTTGAGCAGCGAATGGGGCGGCACTTCCGCTCCCGCAAGCTCGAATTCGTGCAGCCGGCGGTCGAAGTCCATGTGGCACTTCTTGTATTTCTTTCCGCTGCCGCACCAGCAGTCGTCGTTTCTTCCCGGCAGTCTGATGTCTGTCAATTCGGTCACTCCCTGAATCATTCAAATATTGTGTAATCGAAAGATATTCTATCACAATCCAGTCAAAAAATAAAGGGCTGTGATTTGATTGTTAATTAAAAGTTTTAAAAATATTGCAATTTTATAAAAATTTTGTTATATAATTAATCGTAACAATTATGTAACACTTATT
>CAMHMN010000096.1 GCA_946186245.1 uncultured Clostridia bacterium | reverse complement strand
TTTTTCCACATCAGACATACTCTCTCACCAGCCTTCCGAACGGTCTGCCGTCGATCTCCATAGTGGTCTGGGCATCGGCGAGCTTTTCAACAGCATCCAACAGCCTGTCAAGCCGGTCACCGTAATTGGTGGAATGTACCCCCGAAAGATTCACCCCTCGCGTTGAAATGGAACCCAGCGTCTCAGCGGTTTCAAGCGAAATAGCGGAAGCCGTTTCATAAAGGCTTCCCGCGCCCTGCATCAAGCCTACTTCCATGCCCTCGGCAACAGCCTGCCCCATGGGAATCATGACCTTGGAAGGAGAGTTAATCCGCAGTGCGCCGCCTATGACTCCGGCAATTCCAGTGGCAAGGCTTCTCGCTCTGTTCATCAGGCTTGGAGCCTTGTCATTAAGGCCGCTGAGAATACCGCTGACCACATTCCCGCCGATACCTGTGAAGCTGACCGAACCGGCAGCCGTCACCATGCTTTTCATCAACCCTGTAACCGATTTGAGCGCATCTGACTTCTTGCCTTCCACACCGCCGATCAATGAAGCTCCCAGACCCTCGCCGTCTTTTTTCGCCTCGGCTTTTGGTGCAGGTGCGCCCATCGGTTTCACGGCAGCGGAAACAAGGCCTTCACCGCTTGTCTTTGCATCGGTTTCCTTGTTTTCAATACCGGAATTAAACGCAGCTGCATTATCCTCGCCTGCTTTTTTGGATTCTGTCAGAAACTCCGGTGCGCCAAACGTCTTGGTCGCGGAGGAAGCAACTTCTTCGCTGCACTTTTTCGTTTCGTCTGTTTTGCTTTCAATACCGGAATTAAACGACTCGGCGTTTTCCTCGCCGCCTTTTTTGGCGGCTTTTTTAGCTTCCTCAGCTCCATGATAAATAGGTCCGACAAAGTCTATAGGATGTGCCTCAGGGTTCAGCCCGCTGTCAAAGGCTGCCATAATATCCCCGCACAATGCGCCGACCGAATCAATAGCCTCGCCGCCGCGCCCTGTCAGATTCAATGCTGCAATGGTTTCGTCCATGTCCTTCCGCACATCTTCGGGGAGATTGCTATAAGCGGAGGCAAACTCCCGCACAAACTCCGCGTTTGTCTCGTTGATTTCGCCGCCGTTGGCTTTCAGAGTAGCAAGCATTCCAAGTTGATTTTTGATAACTTCGGCATTGGTTCCCTTGAAACTGTCTGCAAGCTGCTGGTTCAGCTTATTCATTTTTTCATTGTGCTCAATAGTTTCGGACACAAGGTCGTGTTCCCCTGCTTTCCTTTTGCCTGCACTAACCTCATCCAGTTCCGTCAATACATCATTGTGTCGCTTGTTTTCCGCTTCCACATCGGCATTGTACTGTTTGAGCTTCTCAAAAAATTCAGACCCTGCCAGATTCTGCTCCGCGTACCCATTTGTTACCGCGCTTGTCAGGTCGGCAAAGGCTGTCTTGATCTCTTCTTTGTGCTTGGCGTAATCCTTGTTTTCCTGATCTATCGCCTTCTTGCGTGCGGCTTCATCGTCCTTGTAGATTTTCTCAATAGCGGTGATTCTGTCATTATGCGCCTGTTCCTCGGCTTTCAGAGCCGCATCCATGTTTGCCTTGCCCTGTTTGAGTATCTCCTGAGCACTTTCCTCGTTCAGCTCCAGCCCGTCATTGACAGCTTGAACGAGCGCGGTAAGATTGTTGGCGTAATATTTCGACTGCTCCTCATGCAGCTTTTTCAGATCGTCGTAATATTTTTTCAGCTCTTTGATGTCCTTCTTGGTGAGCTTGCGCCGCTCTTTTGACGCTTTTTCAATAATATCGGTGATCTTCTGCTGCGTATCAGAAATCTTCTGCTGTAAATCGTTCATGTTAATGCCGGAATTCAGCTCAGATGAAAAGCTGCTGGTCAGGTTCACCGAACCGCCTTTCTGCACCTCGTCATAAAAGGACTTCGCCCCTTCGGCAGCGCCCTTGAAAGCCTCGCCGAGTTCCCGCGTGCCCTTGTTCGCGTCGCGTGTCGCGGCATAAAGCGCAACTCCGGCAGCCGTTACCGCACCCAGACCAAGCACCACCCATCCGGCAGGAGATACCACGGAATTAAGCGCCGCTCCCAGCCCCGAAACAACGCCGTTAGCATCTTTGAACGCCTTAACCGCACCGCCCACAGTCTCCATGACAGAACCGACGCCGCTTGTCACCTTGCCAATTCCTGTAGTAAGCGGCCCCATCGCCGCCGCAGCCAATCCGGCATAGACAATGAATTTCTTTGTGCCGTCGTTTAGCCCGCTGAACCCCTGCACCGCACTGGAAGCCAAGCCTACCAAATCCTGCGCTACCGGCACGAGCTGCATTCCGAAGCCGATCGCCAGCTCTTCCGCCTGCGATTTCAGGACAGTGAGCTGACCTTTGAGATTGTTCTGCATGGTCGCCGCCATTTTTTCGGCAGCGCCGTCGCAATTGCTGATGGCACCCGATAGCTTGGCAATATCTTCGGGAGCCGCGTTCATCATGGACAGCCACGCCGAAATACCTTCCTCACCGGCAATCTTCTTGGCGAAACGTGAAGCGTCCTCTTCGCTGAGCGACTTCCACTGCTTTCGCGCATCCTTCAGGATATCACCGAAATCGCGTACCTTGCCGTTGGCGTCATAGAACTCTACGCCCAACTCTTCGGTCAGTACACCCAGCGCGCCGAGAGATTTGGACGATGAGCCCGCGTCGGTTGCAAGTCTGGTCAGAATGCTTCTCAGTGACGTTCCCGCCTGTGAGCCTTTGATGCCCGCGTTGGCCATAAGACCAACCGCCTCGGCGGTATCCTCCGCGGATATGCCGAGAGCGCCGGCAACAGGCGCGACATACTTGAATGTTTCGCCCATGAGAGATACATTGGTGTTGGCATTGGAAGATGCCGCCGCCAGAATATCCGAGAAATGCGCAGAATCGGACGCTTTCAGACCGAACGCCGTCAGAGCATCCGTCACGATATCGGAGGTGGTGGCAAGGTCCTCGCCCGAAGCGGCGGCGAGGTTCATAATCCCCTCAATACCGTCCAGCATGTCTCCGGTCTTCCAGCCTGCCATCGCCATATAGCTCATAGCGTCGGCGGCTTCGGAGGCGCTGAATTTGGTCTTGCTGCCCATCTCCCGCGCTTTGTCCCGCAGTTTGTCGAGGTCTTCACCCGTTGCACCGGAAATGGCCTGCACCTTGCTCATGCCGCTGTCGAAATCGGCGGCGACCTTGATCGCGGCAGCTCCGGCACCGACCAGCGGCAACGTGACGTTGCGTGTCAAAGTGCCGCCGATGGACGTCAAATTCTCACCGACGCCTTTTATTTTATTGCCTGTATCGGTAAACTTCTTTCCGAGGTCAGCGACTTTATCGCCTGACTTCTTAACCTTGTCACCGGTTTCAGAGAATTTATCGCCTGTTTTCTGTGCCTGATCTCCCGCATCGGAAAGATTTTCGGCCGCAGTGGTCGCCTGTCTGCTTGTGTCGGTGAGCGTTTCGCCTACCTCTGACAGACTTTCGCTTGTATCTGAGATGGCATTGCTTGTCTCCGATAGAGATTGACCGGTCTGCGTCATCTCCGCGCCTACACCGTGTATCTGCTGTCCGACGATACTGCCGTCTCTGCCGAATTCTGTCAGCATGGCACTCGCTGTTTGAAGCCCTGTCTGAAATTGGCTCATATTCAGTATCAGATGGGATTCAATGGTTCCTGCGTTAATTGCCAAATGTCCTCACCTCCGCTCCTAATTTCTTCATCATTTCCACGGTCTGCATATTGACGGACGGACTGGCATTGCCGCTGGTCTTCGCGCCGCTTTCTGGTCGTCCGAAAAACGGACGCTTGCCCTCGTCAAGCTGGGATATAATCCAGCAGCAAGCCTCGTCAAAGCAATAGGCCTCATACCCGTCGTCAATCCGTAAAATGCCGCTCGGTCTACTCCGAAACCTCCGCGCCATGAATATCACCGTCATTATCTGCGGGGAGCTGACGAAATCGGTCAAGCGCCTTTGCCCCCAACTGCGTGTACTGGAAGATAGCGATCAACTGCTCGTCGGTCAGCTCGATTCCGGCAGCCTCCAGCTCGTCAAACGTCGGCTTGACCATAGCGGCGCGGGCTATTTCAACCAGTACGCGCCCTTCCTCGGCCAGATCACCGGCATCGGGAGAAACGCCGTTGTAAAAGAGTTTTCTCGCGGTTTTCATCAGGGGATTGGCGATCGCGCCCCTCGCCGCCAGTGCAAGGATGGACGGCCTTTTCAGCTCCATTTTAACTGTCTCTCCGAGCCACCCCGGGACGTTTACGATCTGCGAAGTTTTGATTTCTGTAACAGAAAACATATCTTTTTTCGTTCCTTTCAGAAAAAAATTCAGCCCGAAAGGGCTTCCTCCATAATTCTCTATTCGTTATTCACTATTCTCTTAGCGAACGAACGCGAGCGCTCTAAAACGCGTTCCATCCAGAACCGCTATAAATGGCAAGCGTCCCCGCTTCAATATCCGTAAGTCCGGCAATGTTATTGCCGGCGACGAGAATGCAGGTCTTTCCGCTGACAGGAGAATCGGGGATCCCCGCCTCAGAGGATACAATGACCGGCAGCGACGGCAGGTTGATCACGCCGAGCGGCGACTGTCCTTTGGAAGGCCGGCTCTTCACGGTGTAGGAGGGAGAATAGAACTCGCCGTCTTTCAGCGAGACCGAAGCGGGAGAGCCTTTTGCGTGGAGGAACACAAACGCGATGTAGGAAAGCGTGTTGCCGTCGTAGTCTTTTTCGGAAGCATAGACCACCATCGTGCTTTTTACACGTTCCACCACCTCGCCGGCAGTCGGCGCTGTGTACCACTTGAATTCATTATTGGTCACTGTACTGGCGCCGCCGTCGATCAGCGCAAAGACCTCCGGCGAAAAGGTCGAATCGGTAAACGTGACGTTGAACCCCTTGACGATATCCTCGGTGATGTTCTGGGCGAGAATTTTATTTTTAATGCGCAGCTCGTTCTCCGCTCCTGCGGAGATCTGCGCCTCCGCTGTGGCGTCGCTTGCCGTGTCGAAGGAAAACACTCTGGGAGTGGTTTCTTCCGTGACGATGTCCACGCGTTCAATGTTGGCGATTGCCATCTGCATTGTTGCCATAGTTTAAGTCAATCCTTTCATCGTATAATTAATAAAGTCGCTTCTGGAGCATGTACTGCACAGTCCCATGATGCGCCTTGAATGTGTCGTTAATGTCGTGCGTACCCTCGCCGCCGGTGGGTC
>CAMHMN010000095.1 GCA_946186245.1 uncultured Clostridia bacterium | reverse complement strand
GCCAAGTCGGGCAATATCCGTCAGACGATATTCATTCACATGGTCAACAACATTATTGCCTCGCTGCCTCAGATTCTCCATTATTTCCTGCCCGGATGGTACGGCAGCTATGAGAAATACATCGGATATTTCGATTATGGCACCATGATATTTGCCGGTCTCGCCCTGCTCTACTTCATTTTCCGGAGGGCAAGAGGTCTCAGCGCACGCAAAAAGAGACTTGCGTCCGGCAGCGAGACAAAAAAGCGCGCGGAACTTGCGTGGCTCAGACTCGAAGTTCCGGACGAGAGAAGACTGCCGCAGTTCGATTCGGTCAAGCATAAATTCTGCCACTTCGTCACCTCGGGCGGCATGATATTCTTTATCATTTACTGTCTGTTGAATATATTGATCATCAGTTTCCTTCCGTATATTACCAAGGAGCCGATTCCCGGCATGGGTTTCTGATGATTCCTCAGGCAAAGCAAAACGTATCACAGCAGCAAACCTGCTCTCCATTTACGCAAATCTAACTAATTCAGGGAAGTGACTATCGTGTCAGAACTTGAGGCAAAGACTCCAAAAACCGAAGCATCAGGCAAGAACGGCAAAGCTGAAGAGAAAAAAAAGAAAAAACCCACAAAGAAATACAATCTTCCCCGGCACAAATTCTGGTTCGGCATAGGCAAGCCGCTGACAATGGCGTTTCTGAAAATCAAGGCCAATTTCAAACGCACCAGAAATGACCTTACTCAACGGCCTTACATGATTCTCTGCAATCACGCGTGTGATCTTGACCCGCTCATGGTCATCAACTCCGTTCCGGGCGTTGTGCACGCGCTGGCAAGCGATCATTTATTCAAGCACCCCGCTTTCGGCAAATTCGTCGCTCATATCGCGGGGCCGATTCCCATCGTCCGCGCGCAGATGGACCTCAAATCCATCAAGGAAGCCATGCAGGTGAGGAAGGACGGCGGAAGCCTGCTGATATTCCCCGAGGCGAACTGCTGCTTTTCATCCAAGACAAGCTACATTGCCCCTGCCATCGCCAAGCTCGTCAAGCAATTCAAGATGCCGCTTGCTCTCTTCAATGTGAAGGGAAGCTATCTGACCAAGCCCCGCTGGAGCAATTCCTGGCGCAAGGGCAGAACCACCTGCGAGCTTGTGCGGGTCATTGAGCCGGAGCAGCTGGCGGAAATGTCGGTGGACGAGATTTACGACGCCATCTGCGAGGCGCTCAGCTTCAACGAAATGGAATACCAGCGTGAAATGCATGTTTCCTTCAAAGGTCACGACCTGCTTGACGGCGCGGAAAGAATGCTCTTCCAGTGCCCCAAGTGCGGCAGGCTGATGACCATGAAGAGCGAAGGGGACAGCATTGCCTGCACCGAATGCGGATACAGCGTCACCATGAACAGCGAAGGCTTCCTGGAAGGCGAGGACGTTGTCTTTGACGCCTTCGACAAATGGGACGACTGGCAGCGTGAACAGGCTGTCAAGCTGGTGAGCGAAGGCCATTTCGACGCCACCGGCAAGGAACCTCTCCTGATCACCCCTGTCAACGAGCTGTACAAGGCAAAACGCGCCGCAAAGAATGTGCTGATCGGCGAAGGCAGCTTCGCTCTCTACTGCGACAGGCTGGAATTCGACACCGACAATGCCGTCGAAACCGACGAGGAAGGCAATGCCGTTACCATCGGCGCCAAGAAATACGTCTGGAGCTTTGACAACATCACCAAACTGAGCTGCGTCCACAAGAACCGCATTCAGATATCGGTAGGCGAAAAGGATTATTACGAAATCCATTCCAAAAACACCTACCGCTCTGCATACGCCTATATGATCTACTTCTACTGCCTCAAGCGTCACGCGCAGGGCAAGGAGCTGGATTTCTTCGGAATGTGACAAACTCCGCATACAACAAATGCCCCGGATGATTCCGTTCACGGTTGTGAAGAATCATCCGGGGCGTACTTGATTTCGCTGTTATTCCTGATTGGCTGTCGGCACAGTCGGTACGGTCGGAACGGTCGGTGCGGTCGGTGCAGTCGTTGCTTCCTTGGTCGTGGTGGTCGATGCGGTCGTTATGGAAGCCGTGGCTGATGTAGGCGGTTGGATCGTTTGGGTAGACGTGGTCGTTCCTTCCGCAAAATACGGATTTCCGGAAGCCCATTTATCGGAAGGATCCCAACCGTTGTATTTCGAGGCTGTATTGCGTTTCGGTACGCCTGCGCCTGCCGGACCCGAAGCCGTAACCACATTCACCTGCGTTCCGATGGGACAATTGTCATAAATCCACTTGCTGTCCCTGACACACATTCTGATGCAACCGTGAGACGCGTCCTTGCCCAGCTTGTCATATTCGGCATTCTGAAGAGTATCTGCTCTCTGTTTGTCATACGGCACCGAGTGGAACAGATAATTATTCCCGATACTGCTGCAATACTGCCCATAGCAGGGACCCACCAGCAAACGCCATCTGTACTTGGCCTTGATCTTATACATGCCGGTTTTTGTGGGAGAACTGCCTTTCTTGCCGGTAGACACGGTAAATGTTTTTATCAGAACATTATACCCACCGGTAGAGTCCTTGCCGTAAACCGCCGTCGACTGGCTGCCGGTGTAGACGACAATATAATACTTGGATTTGTAGTCAGGGTCTTTGATGTACTTCATGTTCTGCGGTTTTGACTGTGTGGTGGTCGTGGTTGCTTTGGTGGTTGCAGGGGAGGGCTTGCTCACCGTCACCTGGAAAGAGGTCGTCTTGCCCTTGTATTTTACCGTAACTTTCTGGGTGCCGGCCTTGGTGAAACTGGTCGGTGTGCAGGTGAATCCGCTTGACACGGTCTTGGTTGATTGATTGGCATAAATCAAGGTCAGCTTCAATCCTTTGGCGTCAAGCTTCTGTCCTACCGTGTATTTCAGCTTTGCCGGCATGGTTTTGATTTTTACCGACTTCAGGTAATTGCTGACAGTGACATTAAAGGAGGTCTTTTTTCCTTTGTATTTCACGGTGATTTTCTGGGTACCCACCTTGCTGAGCCTTGTCGGCGAACAGGTAAAGCCGCTGGACACCGTCGCTTTTGTCCTGTTGGAATACCTGACCGTCAGCTTCAGCCCTTTGGTGGAAAGCCTGTCGCCGAACTTGTATTTCAGCTTTGCGGGCTTGGATTTCACTGATACCGAGCTGACTTTCTTTCCCGAGGCAAATACTTCCTTGCCCACGTAATACCCGCTGGGAATGACGGTTGTCAGCACCGCCAGAATCAGTACAAAAGTGATAATTCGCTTCTTCACAGACATCATCCTTTCCTTTCATTTACAATAGGCCAATATAATTATACCGCAAAACACGGAAATAGTCAAGACACGTTTTGGAAAGCAGCAGACAAATACTCCCCCGACAGACATTTGATATGCCAGTCGGGGGAGTAACGCTGAATTCAATGATCCCGTGAATATTACTTCTTGCTGATTTTCAGTTCGTCGTCGTAGCTGACCGAAATGCTGTCGCCGGGTCTGACTTCGCCTTCGAGAATCTTCTCGGAGAGTCTGTCCTCGATCTCGGACTGAATGGCCCTGCGAATCGGACGTGCACCGTAGACCGGATCGAAGCCGTGCTTCGCGACGGTCTTTGCCACGCTCGGCTCGAAGGTCACGTCAATCTCCATTTCGCTCATTCTCTTGGCAAGCGTTCTGAGCATTCTCTCGGCAATCTGCTCCACATCCTCCTCGCTGAGCTTGCGGAACACGATGATGTCGTCCAGACGGTTGATGAATTCGGGGCGGAAGGTATTTTTCAGCTCACCCATCACCGCCGCCTTGATGTTTTCGTAATCCTGCTGGGCCTTGTCGTCATCCGACTGCCCGAATCCGAGTGCATTCCCGCCCCCGGTGATAAATCTTGCGCCGAGGTTGGATGTCATGATGATGACGGTATTCTTGAAATCCACCGTCCTGCCCTGCGAATCGGTCACTCTGCCGTCGCCGAGTATCTGGAGCATGATGTTGAGCACATCGGGATGCGCTTTCTCGATCTCGTCGAAAAGCACCACGGAATAGGGACGTCTGCGGATTTTCTCCGTGAGCTGACCTCCCTCGTCATAGCCCACATAGCCGGGAGGCGAACCGATCAGCTTGGACACGGTGTGCTTCTCCATGTATTCCGACATATCCAGCCGGATAATGGCGTTCTCGTCGCCGAAGAGCGCCTCCGCGAGCGCCTTGCACAGTTCGGTCTTGCCGACGCCGGTCGGGCCCATGAAGAGGAAGGAGCCGATCGGACGCTTGGGGTCCTTGAGGCCCACTCTGCCGCGGCGAATGGCCTTGGCCACGGCCGTTACGGCTTCGTGCTGTCCCACAATGCGTTCGTGCAGAATGTCCTCCATGCGGAGCATTCTCTCGCTTTCCTCGGTGGTGAGCTGCACCACCGGGATTCCTGTCCACTGGGAGACAATCTCCGCGATGTCCTCGGTGGTAACAGTGGCTTCTCTGCCCTGGTTCTGCTTCTTCCATGCGTCGCGCTCTTCTTCGAGCTTTGCCGCAAGCTCCTTTTCCCTGTCCCGGAGGTGGGCGGCGCGTTCGTAATCCTGATTCTTGACGGCCTCCTGCTTGTCGGCTGTCACCTGCTTGACCTGGTTTTCCAGTTCCTTCACTTCGTCCGGAGCGGTCTGCCTTCTCAGCCTTACCCTGGATGCGGCCTCGTCGATGAGGTCAATCGCCTTATCCGGCAGATAGCGGTCGGCAATGTAACGCGCCGAGAGGTTGACCGCCGACTGAATGGCTTCGTCGGTAATCTTGACATTGTGATGTCCCTCGTAGCGGTCGCGCAGTCCGAGAAGAATCTGTTCGGCTTCCTCCTCGGTGGGTTCGCCCACCAGCACCGGCTGGAAACGGCGTTCCAGCGCCGAGTCCTTCTCGATGTACTTGCGATATTCGGAGATGGTGGTCGCGCCGATCACCTGGAACTGCCCCTTCGCCAGCATCGGCTTGAGGATATTCGCAGCGTCGGTAGCGCCTTCCGCCGAACCCGCGCCGATCAGGGTGTGGATTTCATCTATGAAGAGAATGACGTTGCCGTCCTTGATCACTTCTTCAATGACCGACTGGATTCTCTCCTCAAATTCGCCCCTGTACTTGGAGCCGGCGATCATTCCGGTCAGGCTTAGATCGACGATCCGCTTGCTGCGGAGTGATTCCGGCACTTCGCCCTCGGCGATTTTGAGCGCAAGCCCTTCGGCAATAGCCGTTTTACCGACGCCCGGTTCGCCAATCAGGCAGGGGTTGTTCTTCGTGCGGCGGGAGAGAATCTGTATCACTCTGTCGATTTCCTTCTGTCTGCCGATCACCGGGTCGATCTTGCCCTTTTTGGCTTCCTCGGTGAGGTCGCGGCCGTACTTCTGCAGGCTCTTGCCTTTGCCCTTGCCACCTGACGGCTCGTGCATTCCGAAGGGGCTGCCGCCCATGCCGCCCATGCCGAACAGTCCTCCGAAGGGGGATGACTGCCCGAATGACGGCTGCTCGTCATCCGACTCGTCGCTTTCATCATTGAACAGACGCGTCAGGTCGTCGGCAATGCCCTGAATCTCGCCGCCCAGCTCCTGAATGAACCGGACAGCGTAGCTTTCGCTATCGCTGATCAGGGCAAGAAGAATGTGCTCGGTACCGACATATCCGTGCCCCATGCGGTTGGAAATGCTCT
>CAMHMN010000094.1 GCA_946186245.1 uncultured Clostridia bacterium | reverse complement strand
CATTTCGCTGCTGGTTATGAGATGCTTCTTCTCTGACTACGGCGTTGTCAACAGATCGCTCATCAACGCCGGCATCCTTAAGAATATCGATGCCGCCATCCCGTTCTTCAAGGATCCGACCCTTGCAAAGGTTACTGTTATCTTTGTCAATATGTGGATCGGCATTCCTCACACCATGCTGATGTCCAGCGGTATTCTGATGAACATCCCGCAGGATCTCTATGAGGCAGCAACGGTTGACGGTGCAAACAAGGTACAGATGTTCTTCAAGATCACCCTGCCCCAGATCATTTTCACCACGACGCCTTACCTCATTCAGACCTTTATCGGCAATATCAACAACTTCAACCTGATTTACCTTCTCACCGGCGGCGGCCCGACCAACGCGAAGTATTATTCCGCCGGCGACACGGATCTGCTGGTTACATGGCTGTACAAGCTGACCAAGGATAACCGCGACTACAGCTTGGCCTCGACCATCGGTATCTTGATCTTCATTATTTCTGCTACGTTCTCGCTGATTACGTACAGAAATACCAAGTCTTATAAGGAGGAGGACGCTTTCCAATGAGTGCTAACAATCTTACAGCTGTTACAGGCAAAAATCCAAAAAGTTACGCTGCGCAGAAGAGAACCGCTCTTATTGCCAGCTACGTGTTTCTGACAGTGCTCTCGATCATTTGGGTTATTCCGATTGTTTGGGTTATTCTGACTTCGTTCCGTGCGGAACCCGGTCAGTACACTCCCGGCTTCTTCCCCAGACCTTATACAGGCGTTGACGGCGATGTTCAGTTTACAAACGCAGTTTTCACCCTGAAGAACTACAGGGATCTGTTCACCCCCAGAGAGGGCTTCGATTTTGCAAGAATGTGGCTCAACACATTCTTTGTATCGGTTGTCTCCTGCATTATTTCCACCTTCTTCGCGCTGGCAACCTCCTACGTTATGTCGAGACTCCGCTTCAAGCTCCGCAAGACCTTCATGAACATCGCTCTTGTTATGGGCATGTTTCCGGGATTCATGTCCATGATCGCCATCTACTTCATCCTGAAGTCCATCGGCATTCATCAGACACTCGGCGCTCTGATTCTGGTCTACTCTGCCGGTTCCGGTCTCGGATTCTACGTATGTAAGGGCTTCTTCGATACCGTGCCGAAGGCGCTGGACGAAGCTGCCATGATCGACGGCGCGAACAAGGCGCAGGTGTTCTTCCATATCATTCTGCCCATGTCAAAGCCGATCGTTGTTTATCAGGCTCTCAACGCGTTCATGGGACCCTGGATGGACTTCATCTTCGCGAAGTTCCTCATGGGCACCAACTACGAGACCTACACAGTTGCCATCGGTCTGTATGATATGCTTGAAAAAGAGCGTGTCAACACGTACTTCCGTCAGTTCGCTGCCGGCTCCGTGCTTGTTGCTGTGCCGATCATGATCGTGTTCATGTGCCTGCAGAAGTACTATGTCGAAGGCGTTACCGGCGGCGCTGTCAAGGGTTAATCTTAAAGGTTTATTCTTGTCGGCACGGCAATGTGCGATTTGTAATTCTTTGAATAAAAAGGTCGTTTGTTCCGAAAGGTTCAGACGGCCTTTTTTGTCATTATTCTGTTTTTTTCATATTATGTCGGGAGAGGTGATCAGTATGAGATATCAGAAACACAGACCCGAAAAAAAGAACATAAGACGAAGGGTAATTGCGTTACTCACAGTGGGAATGACGTTGTTTGTGGCGGTCAATTACAAAGTGAATCCTTTGCTGAAAAAAATGACGGCAGTGCAGGCAGCATACATAGCCAATATGGCCATCGACCGCGCGGCGGCGGAGGTTCTGGCGGAGGAGGAGATTTCCTACAGTGATCTTATCAGGCTCCACACCCTATCCGACGGAACCGTCAGTTCCATGTCCGCCAACATCAGGGAAATGAACCGATTCAAAACCAACATTTCCAAATCAATCCAGCAGAAGCTGCTTGAATACTGCGATAGAGAGATCGCCATTCCGATCGGCACATTGACGGGGATAGATCTTTTCTCAGGCAGAGGTCCAAAGGTCAGGATGAAAATCCAGCTCTACGGAAATGTGAGCGCCAGTCTCAGAAGCAAATTTGACGGAGCCGGAATTAACCAGACCCGTCATCAGATTATATGTGATGTGAAGGTGGGAGTGTCGTCCATCATACCGGGGTGTGCTTCCTACACCGAAGTCGAGAACAGCTTTACAGTGTCTGAAACCGTGCTGCTGGGCAGAGTACCCGAATCCTTTACGAATGTTGAGACAAACAAGGAACTATACGATGAACTCAATAATTTTATTGGTGATTGAAATTTTATCCGGTGTGGTGTAAAATAATAGATACTGAAATCCGTATGGAAAGGTTGTCAAACAAATGACAGATAAAATTACCGAAAGAATCCATCAGCTTCGTCAATTGATAGAATACCACAGCAATGCCTATTACAACCTGGATACCCCTGAAATAGAGGACGACGAATACGATGCGCTTATGAGGGAACTTCGTGAGCTGGAGGAAAAATATCCGGCGTTACGGGACAGCAATTCACCGACGGTCAAGGTCGGCGGCGCGGCATCGAGCAAATTTGCGTCGGTGGAACATTCCGTCGCGATGCAAAGCCTGCGTGATGTGTTTGATATGGATGAAGTCAGACAATTCTGCGCCGATTTTCCGGGCGAGGAATTTGTGGTGGAGAAAAAGATCGACGGGCTTTCCGTGTCTTTGGAGTACGCCGACGGAGTGCTGACGCGCGGATCCACTCGAGGCGACGGAAGAGTGGGCGAGGACATCACAGAGAACCTGCTGACGATCGCATCTATTCCTCACAGAATCAAGACCGACGCGCGGTTTCTGGAGGTTCGCGGGGAAGTCTATATGCCGCGCAGAACCTTCGCCGCCTTGAATCAGAGCCAGGAGGAAAACGGACTGAAGACATTCAAAAATCCCCGGAACGCTGCCGCCGGTTCGCTTCGTCAGAAGGACGCGGCTGTCACGGCTTCGAGAGGACTGGATATCTTCGTATTCAACGTGCAGCAGGTCAGCGGAATGGAATTTGAAACGCATGCCGGTTCTCTGGAATACCTTTCGGAATGCGGGTTTCCCGTATCCCCGGAATTCACGGTGGCATCGGATTACGGGGAGGTTGCCGCTGCCATTGAAGCGATCGGCTCTCAGCGGGGTACGCTGGAATACGATATCGACGGCGCGGTCATAAAAATCAACAGTCTGCGCCGCCGTGAATCCGCCGGAGTGACGTCGAAATTTCCAAAATGGGCAGTGGCATTCAAATATCCTCCCGAGCAGAAAGAAACCGTCCTGCGTGATATTGAGGTCACGGTTGGCCGCACAGGGGTTCTCACTCCCACGGGAATATTTGACCCGGTGCTTCTCGCCGGAACTTCGGTTAGCCGGGCGTCGCTGCACAACCAGGATTACATTTCCCAGAAGGATATACGCATAGGGGATACTGTGGTGCTTCGCAAGGCAGGGGAAATCATTCCAGAGGTGGTTTCCGTTGCGGCTCACGGAGACGGAGAGCCGTATATGCTGCCGGAAGTCTGTCCTTCCTGCGGTGAGAAGGTGTTCCGCCTGGAGGATGAAGCGGCTCTGCGGTGTCTGAATCCCGACTGTCCGGCACAGCTGGTGAGGAATATCATCCACTTTGCTTCACGAGACGCGATGGACATAGAGGGCATGGGACCTGCGGTCATCGAACAGCTGATCGCCGCGGGACGCATCCAATCTCCCGCCGACATTTACCTGCTGAAGGAAGAGGATATTGCGTCGCTTGACCGCATGGGAAAGAAGTCGGCGGGCAATCTCATTGCATCCATTGAGCGTTCCAAGTCAAACGACCTCTACAAGCTGATATTTTCCCTGGGAATCCGGCACATCGGAGAATCGGCTTCCCGTCTGCTCGCGGGCAGGTTTGGGTCCATGCAGACCCTGATGGAGGCGAATTCCGACAGCTTTGCCGAGATAGACGGCTTCGGAGAAGTGATGGCTGAATCGGTGGTTGATTTCTTCTCCACTTCCCACGCCAAGGAGCTGATCAGGAGATTTGAGCAGCTTGGTGTGAATATGACCGCGCAGGAAAGCGGGCAGGAAAACACTTCCCACAAGCTGGAAGGCCTCACCTTTGTGATCACCGGCACGCTGGAGGGAATGACCCGTGACGAGGCAAAAGCCCTGATCATCGCAAACGGCGGCAAGGCGTCGGGGTCTGTCAGCAAGAAAACATCGTTTCTGCTGGCGGGCGAGAATCCCGGCAGTAAGCTGACAAAAGCAGAGGAACTCGGTGTGAAAGTGATTTCACTCGAAGAGCTCCGTCAAATGCTGAACGGCTGAACTATTTTTTCAAACAGTGCATTTTCCCGCATGAATGTTCATATATTTGTGATGATCATTAATTCCGGCGGGTTGTCGGAACGGGAGGAATGTATGGTGAAATTTATGAGGACGATCAAGCTAAGACCGCTGCTTCTTTCTTTGGCGGTACCGCTGGGACTCGGCGGACTGGTGGGGCTTATTCTGGCATTGACCGGACAGTTTGCCGACTATGCGGAATTATTCAAACCGCCGCTCAGCCCTCCGGGATGGGTGTTCTTCGTGGCGTGGACTCTTCTTTACGCCCTCATGGGGATTTCTTCTTACCTGGTGCTGACAGCGGACGTTGCGGTCGGTGTGCGATCCGACGCGCTGTGGCTTTATTTTGTCCAGCTGGGGATCAATCTGCTCTGGCCGATACTCTTCTTTTATTTTGACATGCGACTGGCTGCCTTTCTCTGGATCATCGTCCTTATCGCTGCGGTGGTGAAGATGATTGTCAGCTTCTGGTTTATCAGCAAGCCTGCCTCTCTGCTGCAGATTCCTTATCTGCTCTGGCTGATCTTTGCAGCCTATCTTAACGGAGCCACCTTTATTCTGAACGGATAAATCTGGATTTCTACCGGGACTGAATTTTTCTCAATCAATCTGCCAATACTTCCAATGTAAAGATACATTCATTACTTTGCGGGAGGAAGCATGGTGCAGTTTAATAAGGTGGAAATATGCGGCGTCAATACATCCAATCTGAGGCTTCTGAGCGAGAAGGAGAAGACAGAGCTGCTCGTAAAATCTCAGGCGGGAGACAAATTGGCCCGGGATGAGCTGGTAAAGGGCAATCTCAGGCTTGTGCTCAGTGTAATTCAGCGGTTTTCCAACAGAGGTGAGAATCTCGACGATCTTTTTCAGGTGGGCTGCATAGGGCTTATCAAGGCAATTGATAATTTCAACACCGATATGGATGTCAAATTTTCGACCTATGCGGTGCCGATGGTGATAGGGGAGATAAGGCGTTACCTGCGGGACAATAACAGCGTGAGGGTCAGCCGTTCCATGAGGGACACTGCTTACAGGGCGATGCAGATCAAGGAACGGGTGATAAGCGAGCAGGGACGGGAACCCGGCGTTGAGGAGATTGCGAAAGAGCTCAATCTCCCAAAAGAAGATGTGGTGCTGGCACTGGAGGCAATTGCCGAGCCGATTTCGCTATATGAAGCCGTCTATTCCGATGGCGGCGACACAATCTATGTGATGGATCAGATCGGGGACAACAACGACGACAACAACTGGCTGGACGAGATTCTTCTCAGGGAGGAGATAAAAAACCTTTCCCCCAGGGAAAAACGGATCCTGACGCTAAGATTCATGCAAGGGAAGACACAGATGGAAGTGGCTCAGGAAGTCGGAATCTCGCAGGCGCAGGTATCGCGTCTTGAAAAGGGCGCTATGAAAAAAATCAAAAATCATTGAAAAATCGGCGGCATGCTCCCGGAGCACCGCCTTTTTTTGCTGTGGTAAAACATTATATACAAATATTCATTTGTAAAATTGTCTAAAGGGTAGATTTTTTTGCTGAAGAAAAATTTTGAAACGACTGTTATAATTATTTTTTAAAAATCTATTGCTATTTATATAATAATTTGGTATAATGTAACAAATAACAAGGGGTGATAAATTTGAGTTCATATGTTGATATGTATGTAAGCAATCTTGTTAGCTCCGTGCTTCAAAAGCTCTATTACGAGGATCACAATGTCAGCTTCTTCAAGCATTACAACACTTTTTCCATAC
>CAMHMN010000093.1 GCA_946186245.1 uncultured Clostridia bacterium | reverse complement strand
TCGAGGACGACCTCATGAGAATCTTCGGCGGCGACCGCCTGCAGGCCATGATGACTACCCTCAAGATCGACGAGGATATGCCCATCGAAGCCAGAATGGTTTCCAGGAGCATCGAGAGCGCACAGGCCAAGGTCGAAGGCAGAAACTTCTCCATCAGAAAGAATGTCCTTCGCTTTGACGACGTTATGAACCGCCAGCGCGAGGTCATTTACAACGAAAGAGACAAGGTGCTCGACGGCGAGAATATGCGCGACAACATCATCAAGATGATCGACGATTCCATCACCGACAACGTCAATCTCTACCTCAACGCCGACGAGAAGGACAACTGGAACTTTGAAGCGCTGCGTCAGACCTACCTCAACCTTCTCACCACCGAGGACGATTTCAACTACAGCCTGCAGGAGCTTGACTCGCTCGACAGGCAGGACATCACCGACGAACTCATCAAGAGAGCGCATGACCTTTACGAGAAACGCGAGAAGGAATTCGGCGAGGAGATCGCCCGCGAGCTTGACCGCGTGGTCATGCTGCGAGTGGTGGACACCCTCTGGATGGATCACATCGACGCTATGGAAGAACTCAAGCAGGGCATCGGACTGCGTTCCTACGGTCAGACCGACCCGGCTGTCGCCTATACCAAGGAAGGCTTTGACATGTTCGACGAGATGATCGCCCAGATCAAGGAGGATACCGCCCGCCAGATTCTCACCGTGCAGATCAGACGCGCCGAGGAACCCAAGCGCGAACAGATTCAGAAGCCGATGGAGCCCGACGCGGATGCAGAAGTCATGCCCCAGAGAGCCGGACGCAAGATCGGCCGCAATTCCCCCTGTCCCTGCGGCAGCGGCAAAAAGTACAAGCAGTGCTGCGGCAAGGGCAAATAATTACTGTCTGACAAAAAACAAACAGGAGTGAAACGGTATGAGCAAGCTGATCGTAAGCCACACACTGAACGATACCATCAAAGCAAACCGTCTGCGGGTTGCCAACGGTGATACAGAAAGCCTTCTGAAAGAAATCCGTCAGTTCGGATTAAAGTTGACACTGATCGGCCTTGCCTTTGCTGCACTGCTGACTGTTCTGGTGTTTGTCACAAAGCCGTCAAAATGGAATGAGTACAGTATGTTTATTCTCTATGGAGCAGTGACGGCCTACGTTCTCTGCATCGGAATCACAGCCCTGATCAACCCGAAGCGGAACAAAAGATACCGGGGTTACTACCTCAACACGATCAAATTCATCAGCCGGAATACGGGCTTCCCCCAAAAGCCCTATGTGCCTGAGGAATGGGTCGTTCCCCTTACTTCATACGATCCGGATTCCATGGCGAATATACTGCGTATGGCCAATGCATGGGGGGAAAACAATACTTTTTTCATCTGCAATAATATGTCCGGCGCCCCATATCGTAAGTACCGGAGTACGAAAAAACGCATCCGTAATGCTTTCCTTTTCAATCTGTGTGAAAAAGGGCTGTTTCTGGTACCGATCAGCAACGACAACGGCGTCGTCAACGCTTATCCCGATCTGTGTTGTGTTCTCCCTCTCGATAAGCTGAATAAGCTATACATCATTCCCTTAGTATCATTCTCTGTTCATGACAAGTATTTCTTTTCTATCTGGTCAGACCCAAAAGACTGGAGGCTGAACGCTGTAGGCGACAGCTACAAAGCCACTCTGCCATATGAATTCTGTGTCAGCAAGTCGATTGACGGCGCGCCTTTCCATGAATTCAACGTGACTAAGCTTTATAATACCTATCATGAGTCTTTGATTTAAAAAAACGGAAAAAAACGTCGGCTTCGATGGCAAAAGCTATTGCAACCGGCGTTTTTTTGGTATATAATATAAGGAACCACTCATTTTACCGAAAGGAAAGGTATCCACTATGAGCAACACAGCCAAAATGAATGTCGCCGTGATCTTCGGCGGACAGTCCTCGGAGCACGAGGTTTCCAGAGTTTCCGTGACAATGGTACTCAACAACATTGACAGAGAAAAATACAACGTATATACGACCGGCATCACCAAGGACGGCAGATGGTTCCTCTATGAAGGTGCTGTTGATCTGATCGCCGACGGTCGCTGGGAAACCTCCGGCAAGACCGTGCAGGCCTTCATCTCACCCGATGCGGCACTTCACGGCATGGTCGTCATGCGGGAAGGCGGCGCCGAAGTCATCAAGCTCGACGCGGTGTTCCCCGTCATGCACGGCAAAAACGGCGAGGACGGCACCATTCAGGGTTTGTGCGAGCTGGCACACATTCCCTGCGTCGGCTGCGATCTGACTTCCTCCGCCGTCTGCCTTGACAAGGCGCTGACCAACACCGTGCTGGATCATGTCGGCATTCCGCAGGCAAAATTCATCTGGTTCTACGCTCCTTATTTTGAGAATCATATGGACGAAATTCTCAATCAGATTGAAGACGAGCTGGGCTATCCCTGCTTCGTGAAGCCCGCCAACGCGGGTTCCTCCGTCGGCATCAGCAAGTGCGACCGACGCGGCGACGTCATCGACGCGGTTCGTTTCGCTGCCGATCACGACCGGAAGATCGTGGTGGAGGAAAACATCACGGGTCAGGAAGTCGAAGTCGCGGTTCTCGGCAATGATGAGCCCATTGCTTCCGTGGTGGGCGAGATCATTCCCGCCGCCGAATGGTACGATTACGACGCCAAATACAACGACGCGTCAAGCCGGCTGCTCATTCCCGCCAACCTGAGCCAAGAAACCAGCGAGCTCATCCGCAAGCGTGCCATTCAGGCCTACAAGATGCTCGGCTGCTCCGGCATGGCGAGAGTGGACTTCCTCGTGCGCAAGAGCGACGGTCAGCCCATGCTCAACGAACCCAACACCCTGCCCGGATTTACCGAAATCAGCATGTATCCCAAGCTCTTCGAAGCGTCCGGCATCGGCAAGACCGAGCTGATCGACAGGCTCATCAGCCTCGCCGTCGAGCGTGCGAACAGGAAAAACTGAGATGATGGAACATACCATTCAGATCATTACCGACATTTCCGCCGACGATTACAGCGATTCCATTGACGTCAGCTACCCCTGCGGGTATTCCTTCGACGGGCAGATCCACCGTCTGAAATACAACGACGAGCAGGCGGGATTCACTGTGGTGAAAATCCTGCCCGACGGCGGCATCGAGATTCGCAGGCGGAATTCATTCACGATTTTTTACCGCAAAGGCATCCCTCACAGCGTCAGCTACGAGAGCGACTGCGGCACGATTCCCATGACATTCACCCTGCTGGAAGCACAGCATTCGCTGAGCGAAAACGGCGGCAGCCTTGCCTTTACCGCCAGGGTGACAATTGACGGCGAACCGCAGATTAACAAAACCCTCATGCGGCTCACACCCAACGAAAGGAACGACAAGACACAATGACCAATTCTATACAGGAGATACACGCCCAGATCAAAGAAATCATCATGGCGGCAATGGGACGCGGCGTAGCCGATGAAGTGCTTCCCGCGGTTCCGGCGCCAGCCTTCTCCATTGAAACGCCCGCCGACCCTTCACACGGCGATTTCGCCACCAATGCCGCGATGGTATCGGCGAAGGCCTTCCGCATGCCTCCCCGCAAGATTGCCGAGGCCATCTGCGAACGCATGGACTTCACCGGCACGCTCATCGAACGCGCTGAGGTCGCCGGTCCCGGCTTCATCAATTTCTTCGTGAGCAGCCGCTATTTCAGCGAGGTGCTGCTTGGCATCCACAAGGACGGCGCGGACTACGGCAAATCCGACTTCGGCAAGGGCAAGCGGGTGCTGGTGGAATTCGTTTCCGCCAATCCCACCGGACCGATGCACATCGGCAACTCCCGCGGCGGTGCTCTGGGCGACTGCCTTGCCGCCGTGCTGGAATACGCAGGCTACTACGTCGAACGTGAATTCTACGTCAACGACGCGGGCAACCAGATTCAGAAATTCGCCCTGTCGCTGGATGTCCGCTACCAGCAGCTTTTCAGGGGCGAGGACGCCGTGCCGCTGCCGGAGGATTCCTATCACGGCGCGGATATCACCGACCTGGCGAAGGAATTTGCCGACATTCACGGCGACAGCTTCCTTGACAAGCCGGAGGAGGAACGCCGCAAGGCGCTGGTCGATTACGCCCTTCCGAAGAACATCGCCAAGATGAAAACCGACATCGCCAAATACCGCATTGACTACGACACCTGGTTCCTGGAAAGCACCCTCCACAACGACGGCGAGGTGCAGGAAATCATCGACATTCTCACCCAAAAGGGTCTCACCTACGAAAAGGACGGCGCGCTCTGGTACAAGGCCACCGAATTCGGCGGCGAAAAGGACGAGGTGCTGGTGCGTGCCAACGGCAATCCCACTTATTTTGCCGCCGACATCGCCTATCACCGCAACAAATTCCAGAAGCGCGGCTTCGACACCTGCATTGACGTCTGGGGCGCCGATCACCACGGTCACGTCGCCCGCATGAAGGGTGCGATGGATGCGGTGGGACTGGACGGTTCCAAGCTGCACATCGTACTGATGCAGCTGGTACGCCTGATGGACAACGGCGTAATGGTCAAAATCAGCAAACGCACCGGCAAGGCGATTCAGCTTGCCGACCTCCTCGACGAAATCTCGGTGGATGCGGCGCGTTTCTTCTTCAACCTGCGCGAGGCCAACACACAGATGGACTTCGATATGGGGCTGGCCGTGCGCGAGGATTCGCAGAACCCGGTCTATTATGTGCAGTACGCACACGCCAGAATCTGCTCGATCTTCCGCCGCGACGAGGCAAAGAAATTTGACCTTGACACGATCACACCCGAATCGCTCGATCTGCTGACGCATCCGTCCGAGGTGGAGCTGATCCGGTTCCTCTCTTCCCTGCCCAACGAAATCATTGCGGCGGCCAAGGATTACGAGCCTTCCCGCATGACCCGCTATGTCATGGAGCTGGCTTCGAAGTACCACAAGTTCTACCACGACTGCCGCGTGCTGGGCAACGAGGACGAAAATCTCACCGCTGCCCGTCTGCTGCTCTGCGACTGCGTGCGCCAGGTCATTGCCAATATTCTGGCGATGCTCAAGGTTACGTCGCCTGACCACATGGATTCCCAGAACAATGACAGCGAGGATTAATCCATACATTTGATTGACAGAAGGGTGATAATTAAAATGAGCGAAAGAAAAGTCTGCGAGCTTACCATCATGGACATCACCGAGAGAATGCTCTCCTTCCACAGACGCGACGAAATCGCCGAGGCTTCGGATTACGCGGAGTACAATACCGGCACCTGTGACGCGCTGAATGACATGCGCGCCGATATGGAAACACTCACCGAAGCCGAATTCATCCAAAAATACGACGAGCTGAGCCTTGAAAAGGGGGACGAACTCTTCGGACTGGAAGAAGACGACCCCAAGGCGCAGTACCTTCAGGGCTATTGCAGCATCATCGAGGACGTGCTTTCCTTCATCAATCCCGGCTATACCTACGACCAGATGACCATGCTCGAAACCGGCATTGAATTTGACGACGCTTTCGAGGAAGCCTTCTACGGCGACATGGAACATCATCCCCATGATGACGAGGAAGACGACGAATGCGGCTGCGGGCATCATCACCACCACTGAGCACAACGCCATTCTTTCTTTTTGAAAAAACAAATAAAAGACAGTGTCAAACGGTTTTTCCGTTTCACACTGTCTTTTTTATTTGGTCAGGTTTTTACTGTCAAATCTTTGCGATATCAATGACGCCGAGGTCAACGCCGCCGGCGTTCTTCAGGCAGTTGGCCAGCGCGCGGGCGGTATCGAGCGAGGTGAAGCAGTGCACGCCGCACTCGACAGCGTTTCTTCTGATGAGGTAGCCGTCGCGGTTGGTTTCCATACCCTGTGTAGGCGTGTTGATGATGAGATCCAGCTCGTTGTTGATGATCATGTCGATGTAATTCGGCTTGCCGTCCTCGATGCGCTTGACAACCTTGTTGGGAATGCCGCGGTCGGAGAGGTAACGGCTGGTGCCTGCGGTGCAGTAGATTTCATACCCGAGGTCGACAAAATCCTTTGCAATCGGCACGACTTCTTCCTTGTCCATATCCTTGACGGTGATGGCGATCTTGTGGGTTCTCGGCAGACGGATGCCGGTGCCGACAAACGCCTTGA
>CAMHMN010000092.1 GCA_946186245.1 uncultured Clostridia bacterium | reverse complement strand
TTTATTTTTGTTTTTGTACTATTTGACGATCTTATCCTTAAGTTGATGACATTGGAGCAAAGCCGGGGGTATGCAATTCGCCTTATGTGGTGGTGCAGAATTTCGGGACATATGGCTATGCGCAGTCCAGACGGCTTGGGTACACGCTCTTCGAGGTGCATTGTTATGTGCCTGTCAATCAATACCCCCAGCTCGACAGCCTCGTCAGCAGCGTAAAGGCGGCTCTCGCTCCTCTTGCCGCTGATCTCCGACCGACAGGAAACGAAGGAATTCACGACATAAACGATACATTCAGGGCGCATACGGGTTATGTGGAATACATACTCCAGAAACGCCTTTTTTGATTTTACAATGAAAGGATTTGAAGAATTATGGCAACACAGCAGATGGCTATCGCCAATATTGAGCGCGTGGACATTATCACCGAGGAAACAACTCCGCGTGTGTTCTCTTTCGACACCGCCAGCGACGCTTCCGCCGAGGCTCAGGTTTCAGCCGGAGCCGAAAATGAACTCCGCATTAAAAACAAGATTCTCGCCCAGAACATCACCGAGGATATTGTCAAGGGATTTAATGTCAACCTCACGGATTCGACCTTCGCACCGGAAGTCTTCGCTCTGGTAGACGGCGGTACAAGCACGGTCACGGGCGATGAATTCAAGAGCTACGCCGCGCCGACCGCCGGCGAGGTGGTGGAGCGCACCAAATGCAATCTTGCCGTCTATGCCTCCGAAAAGGATTACGACGGCAATTCCCTCTCCTATGTCGCTTTCGTCTTCCCCCACGCCAAAGGCTCCCCCGCGTCGGTCACGCTCAAGGACGGGGAATTTTATGCCCCCTCCTACACGCTCAAGAGCAGACCTTCCAAGGGACAGTCGCCGGTCAGAATGGTGTGTCTGCCGTCCCTGCCGGTCATCGTCGCGGCTGCCGGTGATCTTCCGGCTTCGCCTGTCAGCGGCAAGACCTGCATTCTCATCGCCGCTTCCGGCATTACCGGAACCCCTGGAAATGCCACTGTCGGCTCATATGCCGTTTACAACGGCTCGGCTTACACGCTGGTGTAGACGCACACGAAAAAAGGGCGCGTGCGTATTCCTGTGAGGATCCACCCGCGCCGGATTTGATGGGAAAAGATTATTTGCTGACGCCCAGTTGCTCCATCAAGGCGCGCTGGAGAACCGCGGAAAAATTGACGCCGCTGCGCTCCGCCATTGTGTTGAGCCAAGCAGGGATAGTGCAGTTTTTTCGGATTGCCTTCTGACCGTATTTCTCCGTATAAGCGTCCATATCCAATAGAATCAGATTGACAAAATCCTCTTGATTCTCAAGGATAATATCAGAAATACGGCTGCTTTTGGGCGTTGGATTGCCGTCCTCCCATTCGTCAAGCACCCAGCCGGCAGCCGCGTCTGCTGCCATAGTGATGGCTTCCTCCAGACTGCCACCCTGTGTGACGCAGCCCGGAAGATCGGGGAATGTGACACAATAACCCGGCATTTCCTCCAGCGGGGAGAATATGGCAGGATATATCAGTTTCATTGTAAGCCCTCCCTAATAAAAATTTTGTCAGAGGTGAGGAAAGAAGGTGGGGTTATTTTAACCCCGCCTGCTTTAAAATTGAATCGACTGTCTTTTTGTCTAAGTCGCCGCCATGATTGGGAATGGTGACTTTTCCGGGTTTGGTAGGATGCTTGTAATGGTTATGTGAACCTTTCGCAGTTTTAAAATACCACCCGTCTTTAAGAATGATCTTTTCAATTTCTCTGAACCTCATCTCCTCACCTCCTGAAAGCATTATAACACGTATTATGCGCATTGTCAAGTGTTTTTTTTAGAAAAGGAATGATTTTTATGTTTTCTCTTGAAACAATCAAAACATCTCAGGTTGTGACGCTGCCGGGATGGTGCGGCGATACGGTTGAATTTGAATTGAAACGCCCCTCTATCCTCGCGTTGGCGGCAAGTGGCGCGATTGCCAACCCACTGATGAAGACCGCCCGGAAGCTTTTTTACAGCGGCGTTTCCCCTGACGGCGGCGATCTTGCCGAGGAAGGGCGCGTGCTGCTCGAAATCGCCCGCGCCGCTCTGGTGAAGCCTTCCTTCGACGAGCTGCGGAAAGCCGGAATCGAGCTGACGGACGAGCAGTTGGTGGCTATCTTCCAATTCACTCAGTTGGGGGTCAAGGCTCTCGACCGATTTCGTGGATTCGCCAGCAATAATGACGGTGATATTCATGGCTCAGAGGTTCCGGAGCAGACCAAGTGATCTTCTTCAAATTACCGACGGCTTTGCCGCCTATTGCTTCGACGAGGTATGCTGCTATATCCTCTCCCAGATCGACGAGGGCAAGCGCCCCTTCTTCGGGCGCGGTGACAAGAACGGAGCGGCTTCGGGCAATGCCGCTACCATTGAAATGATGAAGAAATTAGGCGCGGAGGTGAGGGCATTTGGCAATTAACGCGGGTACGGTGACGGCGTTTCTGACGCTGGACACTAACCGCTTCAACGCGGGTATGGAATCGGCTAATGCGCAGTTTAAGGCGCTCCGGGACGAGAACATCACGACCGCGGAGAAAATACAGGGCGTCGGCGGCGCGCTTACCACCATTGGCGGCACGCTGACGCGCAACGTCACCTTGCCGCTGGTCGCCGCGGGAACTGCCGCGATCAAGGTCGCCGCCGACTTCGACAGCGGTATGAGCAAGGTGGCGGCGATTTCCGGCGCGACGGGCGATGAGCTTCAAAAGCTCCGCGACAAAGCGCGGGAGATGGGCGCAAAGACCAAATTCAGCGCGTCCGAAGCCGCTGACGCGATGAGCTATATGGCGATGGCGGGCTGGAAAACCGGCGAAATGCTCGACGGCATCGAGGGCATTATGAACCTCGCCGCCGCTTCCGGCGAGGACCTTGCCACCACCTCCGATATCGTGACGGATGCTCTGACGGCGTTCGGTCTGAAAGCGTCCGATTCTGCGCATTTCTCGGATATTCTGGCGGCGGCATCTTCCAATGCCAACACCAATGTATCTCTCATGGGCGAAACATTCAAGTATGTCGCGCCTGTTGCCGGCGCTCTCGGCATATCCGCGGAGGATACCGCCGAGGCGGTTGGTCTTATGGCCAACGCGGGCATCAAAGGCTCACAGGCGGGAACGTCACTGAGAAGCATTCTGACCAGACTTGCAACCGACGCGGGCTCATCGTCCAAATCTCTCGGCGCGCTGGGTGTACTGACCGAAGAGTTGGGCGTAGAGTTCTATGACGCCAACGGCAAGGTACGCGATTTCGGTGATATCCTGAAGGATGCGCGAAAGCAGTGGAAGTCGCTCAGCGAAGAGGACGCTTCACGTTTCGCCAAGAAGATTGCCGGTGAGGAAGGTATTTCGGCGTGGCTGTCCATGATGAACGCGGCTCCCGAAGATATTGCCAAGCTATCGGGTGCCATCAGCAATTGCGACGGCGCTGCCGAAAAAATGGCGGCGACCATGCAGAACAATCTCAAAGGTCAGCTCACTGTCCTGAAATCGCAGGCGGAAGAGCTGGCGATCGGCTTCGGAACGCAGCTCATGCCGGTGGCGCAGGATTTGGTAGGCGTTGCTTCAAGCGCGGTGCAGGCTTTCAGCGGACTGGATGACGGGGCAAAGAAATTTATTGTTTATGCGGGACTGGCTGCTGCGGCGATGGGACCGCTTACGACAGGAATTGGCTCAGTAGTAACTGCCGGCGGTAAGCTGGTATCCACTGTGGGAACAATGGCGACGGCTTTCAGCACAGCAGGAGGCGGCATCGCTGGCGTCGGTTCTGCGCTTACTGCCGTGATCGGCCCCGCGGGCTTAGCGTTATTGGCAATAGGCGGAGTGGCAGCGGTTGGCATAGCTCTTTATAAAGACCTGCACCGTGGCAGCGAGGCGCTCGACGAATTCAATAAGAAAATGGAAGAAGCCAAGGATTCTGCCGAAGAAATTGACGAAATAACCGAATCGCTCAAAAATCTCGAAGAAGCACGGTTAAGCAACTATTCCACACAGTCGGAAGAAATTAACTCCGTAGAAAATCTGAGAAAAAAGCTGAAGGACCTTGTTGACAAAAACGGTAAATTAATCGGAAGTAAAGAAGAGCTAAAAAATGTCGTTAAGCAGCTCAATGAAAAAGGATTCACCGTTGAACTGAATAAAACGGGCACATTAATCACCAATTACAAAACCTTAATAGGCGAAATTGATAATTATGTGCAGCAGAAGAAAGCGCAGGCAATGCTTGATTCGCTTGAGCCGGAATATCAGAACGCATTAAAAGAAAAAGCAAAGTATTACGCAAACTATGTTGAAAATCTCGCTGAAATGAATGAGCTTCAGAAGAAGCTGAATGATGATGAATATTTAGCGGGTCTTTCTGTGAAAGAATATAAGGCGTTATGTGATACTTACAATCAACTCGCGGAAAATGCAAGTAACGCCTTCTCCCAATATCAATCATCCTGTGAAGTGATCGACGCTTATGACAAGTCAATGGCCGCTATCGCAAAAGGGGATTATGAAACAGCAACTACTATTTTAAGCGGATATTATGAAGACCTTGGCAGCGTCATGAAAAAGAAAGGTGATTATGCCAAAGAGGAGCAGGAAAAGGCAATTACTGAACTGTCAGCTCAGTTTATTCAGCAAATACAGGCCTACGGCGCAGCTATGCAGACAGGAAACGAAGCCGTTATTTCCGACGCTAAAACTTACCTTGAGCAAGCCGCGGGGGAACTCGAAAAAGCAGGGCTGAAATTACCCGATGGATTTATTCAGGGCGTGGAAAGCGGCTCCATTGGCGCGGAGGAAGCAGTTGCAACGATTTCAAAACTCCCCAAAGAGGCTGCAGAAAAAGCGGCACAGGAATCAGACGCTGCGATTGAAACGCTATCGAACGAATTTGCTGTACAAATGCAGAATTACGGTGAAGCTGTCAAAAACGGTATGAATGACCAAAGCGAGCAAATTCTTGCGCAGATTTCCACCACCGCATTGAGTTTGAGAGAACACGGTGTCGAATTGCCGGAAGGATTTATTCAGGGAATAAAAGACGGCTCGATAGGCGCAGAAGAGGCAATCAATACCGTAAATGATCTGTGCGATAAAATCGTCAATGAAGTGAAAATGTTACCGAACGGTATGTCATTAGAGGCGGTAAATGCCTGTTTACAGATGGCAGCTACATTTGAAGCTGAAGGAAAAGCTGTCCCGCAGGAAACCGCTGAAATGGCTGAAAAAATACTCGCGGAGTTTGACGACCTGCCGGATGACGCAAAGGAACAGATCAAAAACACATGTGCGGGTATGCTTAATGAGCTGGAAGCTGCTAACCCAGAGTTATATGCGGCTGCCGAAGAAAACGGCGACAGCTACATAAGTGCATTTAAACGCAAGATAGGCATTGCTTCACCGTCCAAAGTCATGCAGGAAATGGGAAACAACACCATTGAGGGCTTAATTCTTGGCATGAATGCTAAGAAAGATTCTGCTGTTTCTACCATCACCGGCATCATGCAGAGCATGGTCACAGCTGCCGGTTCGATCAGCTTCACAGGTATCGGCGGGAATGTGGTCAGCGGTATTCTCAGCGGCCTTAATGACAAGGCTCCAAGTCTGATGAGCAGAGCGAGAAGCCTTGCCACTGGAATTGCCGGAGTAATAGGCGGCGCACTGCGAATTAACTCTCCTTCCAAGGTCATGATTCCCATGGGTGAGGCTGTCGCTGAGGGTATGGAAGTCGGTCTGTTAAACGGCGCGGGGAGCCTTTATGAAACGGCTTCCGCTATTTCGCTTGAAACCGCTGAGACGCTGGGTTCCATTTCAACGCGAGGGGTGAATCTTTCGGGAGTACATTCAACCAATTACGGCGACCGGCTCGATCGGCTGTTGGATGCTGTTGAAAAACTTGCAGATTCCCAGACCACGATGGAAATTGATGGACGACCCTTCGGAAGGCTGGTGAGAGAGTATGTCTGATGTGGAAAAAATACTGCCCTACAGCATTTATTATGAGAATTCCGCAGGAGAAATCATCCGCTTTGACGAAGCTCCGATTGTCGTCCAGACAACGGGGCTTTTTGACTGGCAGTGGAATATTTCGGCTTACGACCGAGCCATTCGGGACGGCGGTCGGGCTGTCGCCGCACGCCGTCCCGTGCAGGACCGCACTCTCGTCCTTGACGTTT
>CAMHMN010000091.1 GCA_946186245.1 uncultured Clostridia bacterium | reverse complement strand
CGGTCGGGGTACCGTCAAAAGTCAGCGCCGCTTGTTTTCCCGCCAAGGCTTCCGCAAGGCCTGTTATGTCGCTTGGGGCATGCGTATGACTTGCATCCGCCTTTCCCTCCACAATGGCCCGCAGTGCGGGCGTATCGGTGAGCGTCAGATAATTGCCGCCGCTCAGCTTGACAATCACCTTGCCGGAATCGAGGCAGGCCGCAAGTTCTCCGGGCGCAAGCCTTGCAATATCCAAGTCCGCTTCGTTGCCCCGTCTTATCTGAATTGCCATTTTGTTACAAAACCTCCTTACCACTCTTGCACTAAAGTGCCGTTCCTGTAGATCCTGATGTAATCGTCTGTAATGAGTATTCTGCTCTGTCCGGACATACTGGAAATGCGCACGCCGCCGTTTGTCGCGCTGGCTGTCAGCAGTTCGTGCCTGCCTCCCGAATTATCATATCCGTACAGTCCCACCGCGTTGCTCAGCGGATTGTCCGCGCGCGACGCGCAAAGAATCTGCGCTCTGCTCATCTGGTCGAACAGTCCGAAGCCGTACAGCTTATCGTCTGCCGATGATAGAATCGGCCGAAGCTGGAAGTATGCTTCATCGCTTAAATCTTCGTCGTGACAGGCAATCCCCGCGCGGCTTTCGCCCGAATCGGTGCTGACTTCACCGGCCGAAAGATAGCGCTTGGGAAGTCCTATCTTATTGGCGAAAAGCTGATTGCTGTCGAGGTCAAAGTAGCAGCTCCCGTCCGCCGATTCAATACGTCCCGCCTGAATCCAGTCGGCCACAATGCCGACGGCGCTCAGCACATTGCAGATGATATTGCCGTCGGCGGTCATGCCGTACTGCCAGACAGGGGAACCTTCGTTCCAGCCGTTGTTCGTGTAGGCAAAGCCGTTCGACGTCTCACAGGCAATGTACGACGAATCCTCCAGACGCGGCCGGTCGTGGGTATAATAGGTAATGCTGCCGTTGTCGTCCTGCACCGCCGTTTTGTAAACGCCCATGGAGTTGAGCATGAGATTGTTAAGCGTTTGGAGGCGGCTGCCGTAGGCGCTTATTTTTGAATCAGTGTCGTTTTTGAGCCGCTGTTCCAGCCGGCTGACAAACGTAACGCGTTCGGAGGATTTCTCCGAAGCGGTCTGCGCTTCACAGGACAGCGTCTGCGGGCTGCCGAATTTGTATTCGCAGCGGTTGATATACGCATGGTAAGTATTCCCTCTGCGGTCGGAGACCGTCACCATATCGCCCGCTTCCAATGCGGGGGTGGAAGGGCAGGATATGCTGATCGGGCTGAAGCTCTCCCCTATCAGCTTTTCGCCGAGGCTCGCCAGAACTGACTGAATGTCGTACGTGAGCAACGGATTGCCCGTCAGGTCAAATGCGTATTTGTCGGTGCCGCAGAGATAGGTGTCTCCCGGTACGGTTTGAATGATCTCATTGCCGCTCTCGTCAAGCGTCGATTGCTCGCCGTCCGGTTCGGTAAATTTCACTCCCGTCACGGTGACGGGCTTGTCGCCCGCAACGCTCTTGGGATTGCTGATCACGCAGAAGCCCCGGAAATCATTCCGCCCGCCGTCAATGCCACCTTCGTCGTAATGGAAAAAGTCACCGCCGTCGCATTCGTCTGCGCTCTCCATGTCGAGGAATCTCCCTCCGTCCAGCCAGTCCTCCGCATCCCAGAGCGGCATATCATAACCGTACCAGCCGAAGATTAGTTCGCCGCTGCGATTCATCCTGGCAAAGCACCCGGCAAGCGCCGCCGCGTAGGATATCACATCCCGGCAGGTCGCCGACTGCGGCAGGGAATGCACGGTGTAATCATCGTGCAGAAAGCGCTGACCGCTCCAGACAATGCCGCAGTGGGTGCAAGCCGTCCGCACCAGATGCCCGAGCGTAACGGGACAGGCGACAGCCGGAAGTTCCCTGTCTGCTCTGCCTAAAAAATCATAGGCGGTAATCTCGGCGGCCGTGCCGGTATATTTGACCGATTCGATATCGAATATTCCCAGCGGTATCCATTCGGTGGAATGATCCGGCAAGGTAACGCCGATCTGAATAGAGCTGACCTGACCTCCAATAAAATCCACCGCGTTGAATCCGCCGTCGGAATTGTTCAATGTGAGAATTAATTTGCTGATGGCGGCGGCGCCTAAGTCAAAGCTGCCCGAACCGGATGTCGCTTCGCTCAGCTTGACGCCGCCGGCTTTGAAATCCGGGGACGCAAGCCGCAACACAGTTCCGTCGGGCAGCGTAACGGCCGCTTTTGCTTCGAAGCTGCGGGAAGGGCTGAAAAGTGCGTCATAGCAGGCTTTTGAAATTTGGTACATGGTTTATTGCTCCTACCTTTCGATGAACGTCAGCTTCGCCGACCAGCGCATTTCGCCGTCGTTGAGCGCCATCTCGCAGTTGACGTCGCCGGTGTAAAATGTCTTTGTGACATAGGCGCCAGCCATCGGGTCGGGATAATGGACTTCCACAAAGGTGTCCGGCTTGACGGTATTCAGCAGCAGCGATATTTCAGCCGCCGCCCGGAACGACCATTCACAGTCGAGCGTCACCTTCTTGGCGACTTCGTCCTTGTCCATCTGTCCGTTTAAATCTCTGCCGCTGTCCTCCGACGAAATATCGTTGAGCGACCATTTGAAGGGCATATCCGGCCACGGAATCGCCGTGCCGTTTACGGTGATTGGTTGCATTCTTTAATCCTCCCGCAAAATCAGAATGAAAATTTGTAATTGCCGCGCCTGCCTTCCTCACGCAGGATTTTGATGATCTTGCGCATGAGGGTTTCGTCTCCGATATTGACCACCAGCTCGATGAGCTGATTTTCGCTGTTCTGCGGCTTTTCGGAACGATCCTGCTGCCGGAACAGTCGGAGCGCCGTCATAATCATTTCCAGCATTTTATCCTCCGGCGCGACGATTTCGCCGTATCGCCTGTTGTCGCCGATCATGGCAAGCTGCGGCGTGTTCGCCCTGACATAACCGCCCTTTGCCAGACGCGGGAGGGAAAGGGAACGGATTCCTCCAAAGCCCACGATTCGCAATGCGCTGTTGATCAGGCTGATGCCGCTGTTGATACGGCTCTGTACCTGGCTGATCACGCTGTTGATCGCGCTTTTGATGGAAGAGGCCATGGCCCCGCCGATCTGGGTGCCTATGGAGGAAAAGGCCCACTTGACTCTGCTCCATATGCCTGAGAAATAACTGACGATCGTATTTGCCTGAAACTTCGCCTTGATATAATCCCAGAGAGAACCGGCTGCCTGTTTGATGCTGTTCCACGCGGCAAGCGCGCTGTTTTTCAGACTGTTCCACGCCGAAGAGCCGCCGTTTTTCAAACTGCTCCACGCCGAAGAAGCGCTGCTTTTCACGCTGTCCCATGCGGAAGCCGCGCTGCTTTTCACACTGCTCCACGTAGAGGAGGCGTTATTTCTGATGCTGTTCCACAGGCTGCCGAACATGCTGCCAATCGGTGACAGAGAGTATTGCAGCCAGTTCCAGACAGCGGAAACGGAATTCTTTATGCCCTTCCAGGCCTTGTCCCAGTCGCCGGAGAACACACCCTCAATGAAATCAAGCAGTCCGCTCAGCACATCGAATATCATTCCGATTGCGTCGGCCAACGCTCCGAGACCCGCAATAATCCGGCTCCCGAACAGCTTCATAATAGGCGCCAGCAGCCTGCCGAGTATTGCCAGCAGCGCCGTGAACACCTTAACAAGCGGCTGCGCCTTGTTCCATGCCGCCCTGAAAAGTGCCGCTATCCGCTCAAGAAATCCGGCTATCTTCTCCCACATAGGCTGCAAATGTGCCGCCCACAGTGCGCTCAGCTTCTCTCCGAACGCTTCCAATGCCGGCTTCACAAAGCTGTCGTAACCGATCTGGAACGCTTGGCACATCTCATGGTAAAGTTCGGCGATCACCGAAAAGATATCGCCGATCGGCTTGAGAACCTTTTCGGCGGTAGCCTTCATGGAGGAAGCGTTGTCGATAAACGGCCTTGCCAACGCGCCGAAGACGTCCCGACCCAGCTTATTCATGGTAGTAGTGGCGTGAAGCTTTGCGTCGGTAAAGATTGATATGATTGAGGCGGTTATTTTCTTGCCGCCTTCGCCTTTCCACGCGCTGAATATTTCTCCGAATGACGTTGCAAGGTCTCCGGCAGTATTGGTTATTTCGGCGCGGATATCGAAAAGTTCCGCGATTTGGCTCCGCAGCCAGTCGCCGCGATTCCAGAGAAAAATGTCAATGCCGCCCAGCAGGTTTTCCGCCAGCGTCGCGCCGACGCTTCCGGCCGCGCCTGTGACCTTGCCGAGATTGACAATAAAAGTCTCGGAGAATTTTCGGGAAGCGGCTCTCACTTCATCGCTTGCGAATATTCCGACAAGCGATTTTTTTACAGATTCGGCGTGCTGCTTAATCGCTGTTAAATCAGCCGATTGAAAACCCACGGAAAAACCTTCCGCAAAGAGGGCTTTGATCTGATTGACCTTCTGCGCGATGCGGTCGAGCATTTCGACGTCTTCCCCGTCGAAGGGGAGATCGTCTTCGTCGACGCCTCCACCGCCTCCACCGCCTCCGCCGCCATCCAGCTTGTTGAGCTGATCGAAGCCCATGACCGACTTCATTGCCTTGCCCGCGCCGCCCGCGCTCTTGGCGATGCCGTCAATACTTCCGGCTGCCGAATCCGCCGACTTGCCGAGTCCGGCGAAGGAAAAGGAACTGATACTCAGCAGTGCGGCAAAGAAGCTCGCCAGGGCGTTGAATGCCTGCGTCAGCTTGACTACAATCATATTGAGCACCGAGACAAAGGGCGCGCAGATATTGATGGTGAGATTGCCCAGAGCCTCCTTCATGTCTCCGAAGTTGTTGGATAGCTGCTTGATTTTTCCGGTCGGCGTCTGAGCAAGCGCCTCGTTCATGCCCCTGACCGAGGCCTCAATGACTTCGGTGACGGTGGCCACTCTTTCGGCTTCGGTGCCGTATTTAATGATGCTGGCCTGTTCATCGGTGAAGTCGTAGCCGAACCGCATGAGGGCGGTCGTGCTGCCCGTCATGACCTTGCCGATCATGGTGGCAAGCGATACCGCCGCGCCGCCTGTCGCGTCGTATCCGTACTGCTGTGCTACCATGTCGTTGAGCACCGGCATGAGCTTTTTGACCGATTCGACGTCTTCGACATAAGTTGCCAGCTCCTGCATGCCCTCCAGCTGCACTTCGTCGCCGAGTACGCCCAACTGCTGGTAATGCGAAGCAAGATCTTTGACCGACTGGATCTGCTCCATTGTGGCCTTAGTGGCATTGCGCATGGTAACGGCAAGCTTGATCTCGGACTGAATCTGGGCGCGGTATAAATTTTGCCACTCCTGCGCCATCGCCTTGATTCTGCCAAAAGCGAACGCCGCCGTCATCAGGCTGCCAAGCTTGACAAAGAGCGATGAAAATTTTTGCCCGATGCCGCCCGCGACCTTTGAAGCCTGCGCGCCCACGCCGCTGAACGCGCCTTTGAGCTGGGTCTGCGTCCTTGCCGCGGCGCCTCTGACCTGCGCGGTAATGGGTGCGGTATTCAGCCCCAGATCGAGCAATATGGAACCTACACTCGCGGACATTGGCCGTCACCTCCCGCCTTCGGCTTTTTCGCCATGTCCCTGAAAAACGCGCTGAACTGCGCCATGGCGCTGTTGTAATCCGAATCGCTCATGCCCCTGCTTTTACGGGAGCGCCATTCGTTCCGGATACGGTGCTGCTGCGCGTTAAAACATTTGAGAATGTCGGGATCGTCCTCTGCTCTGATACTCACTGTCTGACCCAGCGGCGTTTCGGGCATAATACCCTCCAGCAGAGCAATAAATTCGCCCCACGGCAGTTCATCGTCCGTGAGGCGGATTCCGTATTGCATGCGAAAAGAGGATATGATCAGGTCAAAGTCTTCCGCTATGTCATAGTAAGGGTCAGAGCCGGTCAGCTTTTTTCGTCACCGCCGATCGCCGCGGCAATGGATTCCTGAAGCACCGTCATAAAGTCCCCCATAGAGAGATCGAGCGCGTTGATTTTCTCCCTGTCCTCCTCTGAATAGAGCAGTTGCATCAGGCGTTCGATGGCGGGAAGGCTGATATCTCCGCTTACGATTTCCGAGGCCTCCAGCAGCGCCATCGCCTTATTGTTGACCCTGACGGTCACGCCTTCGGCAATTTCAAGTTCGGGTTTCTC
>CAMHMN010000090.1 GCA_946186245.1 uncultured Clostridia bacterium | reverse complement strand
GAGAGAAAAAAGAGAAAACCCGTGAACGCCCTGCAATAGGGTATTCACGGGATAGGATAAATTGGTGCGAGTGACGGGACTTGAACCCGTACGTCATGCAACACACGCCCCTCAAACGTGCCTGTCTGCCAGTTCCAGCACACTCGCAAATCTTTTTGTTTTTGCCGCACTCGCTGAGTGCCTTAATAATATATCACAGGGTTTTTCATTTGTCAAGCTTTTTTTTCAAAAAAATCGAAATTTTTTCTAATGAATTTCTGTTGCATGCATCCTCGAATAATTCAATTCATAATATGTACTATTTTGTTTTTCCCTCATCATAATATCATTGAAATCAAAGCAGAATTTTGAAATAATTAACGGAGACCAAGCAGAACCAAAAGAATAGCTGGAGGGAATGGCGGTGTTCGGGAAAAACGAGAAATCTACCAGAAGAATCAGGCTGCCCTTTGAATCGAAGGACGAAAAACCCTACATCTTTTCTCGTTGCGTTGAAATAGGGGAGGGAGCGCTCGACGACGTCGATCTGGTTCGCTGTCACGAAGGCGGCGAGGTTTGGGAATACTGCGAGGAAGCATGTGTGGACTGTGAGCCGATTTAAAAATATCCGCGCAAATCCGAAATTTTTGTGCCATGTGATAAATTGTCCGGTATGCCGTTGACATCGGCTCCATTTTCTGTTAGAATTTTAACGATCTGCTAAACAATATATAGGGCGGCAGAAGTTGATTGAATCGAGGTAATCGCTATGAATTACACCAGCACCAGAGACAATTCCGTAAAGGTATCGGCGGCATACGCCATTGCGACGGGTATTTCGCCTGACGGAGGACTGTATGTTCCCGAAACCATTCCCGAATTTAGATACGACGAGCTTCTCGCAGCGGCAAAGGCGAATTACCGCGAGAGAGCGGTAAGCGTCCTCGGCAAATACCTCACTGACTTCACTGAAGAAGAACTGCGCGAGTGCGTGGACGGCGCCTACACCGGCAAATTCGGCGGGGAAGAAGTAGCTCCTGTTGTGGACATCGCCGAGAACCGCTTTGTGCTGGAGCTGTGGCACGGTCCGACCTGCGCCTTCAAGGACATGGCGCTGCAATTGCTGCCCCATCTTCTCACCCGTTCGGTCAAAAAGACCTGTGACGGCAAGGAAATCGTCATTCTCGTGGCAACCTCGGGCGACACGGGCAAGGCAGCGCTGGAAGGATTCAAGGATGTACCCGGCACCAGAATCATCGTATTCTACCCGGTGGAAGGCGTGAGCGCTATCCAGAAGCGTCAGATGGTGACGCAGGAAGGGGAGAATGTCGGTGTTTGCGCTATCAAAGGCAACTTCGATGATGCGCAGACCGGCGTCAAGAAGATATTCACCAATCCCGAAATTGCTGCGGAGCTTCAGAAGCACAACATGGCGTTTTCTTCCGCCAATTCCATTAACTGGGGCAGACTCGCGCCTCAGATTGTCTATTACATCTCGGCCTATGCCGACCTGATGAACAAGGGCGTCATCAAAAACAAGGGCGACAAGGTGAATGTCGTGGTTCCTACCGGCAACTTCGGCAATATTCTCGCCGCCTATTACGCCAAAAAGATGGGGCTTCCCATCGGAAAGCTGATCTGTGCGTCGAATGCCAACAACGTGCTGACTGACTTTCTCCGAACAGGCGTGTATGACAGGAACCGACAGTTCTACACCACCATTTCTCCTTCGATGGATATTCTCATCTCCAGCAATCTCGAACGCCTGATCTATGATCTCAGCGGATGTGACAGCGTCAGGGTCAAGGGTTGGATGGACAGCCTTGCCGCGACAGGTAAATATGAAGTCGATGAGGACGTCAAGGCGAAAATAGCCGAGCTTTTCTGGGCAGGCTGCTGCGACGACGCTTCCACACAGTCCACCATCAAGGATGTGTTTGAGAGTGAGAATTATCTCTCCGATACGCATACCGCGGTTGCTCTCAACGTCTATGAGCAGTATGTTAAGGAATTCGGCTCCGACGTTCCTACCATCATCGCCTCCACCGCAAGCCCCTATAAATTCGCCCCCGCTGTTCTGGGTGCGATTGCGGAAGACAAGGTGTCGGATGATGAATTCGATATGCTGGCTTCCCTGAACGCCGTATCCGGAGTGGAAGCTCCCGCACCCCTTGCCGGACTCAAGGGCAAGGCCGTCCGTTTTGACCGCGTCTGTGACGGTTCCGAAATGAAGGAAACCGTCCTTGACATGCTGGGAATATAAGCGCTCGCCTGTCGGCTCGCTAACGGAAGACTTAAAACTGAAAACTGAAAAATGAATAATAAATGAGCGCCTGCGGCGCTGAAATGAGAATAAAAAACGCGCCAACGCGTCGGTTGATAAAACGGGATGCGTTGGTACGTTTTTCAGTGGAAGCTTAATCAGCTTAGGGCTTTACTGCTTTTCCACGAAGGTGGAACAGGCGGTTTCATCACAGCTGCAGCAATGGTCCGCGCTGGTACAGGACTGCACATGAATGGTATTGGCACTGCAGCAATCGCCGGCGGTGTGATAGGTGCAGTTCTTGACGTCGCACTTGATGTGGTTTTCGCCTGAGGGAATTCCCGTGTTAAAATCGGGCGTAAAGTTGCTTCTGGACATGTCACGTCGCTCCGTTTCATTATATCATTATTTCTCAACGCGGAATGATCTCCGCATTACTATTATTTCATATTAGTAATCATTTATGCAAGGGCGTCAGCCCTTCCTTCATTATTCATTTTTAAGTATTAAGTCTTCATTCTTAAGATAGCACGCGCAAGCGTGCGCATCCGGGGGTGAGAGAGTGGCGCTTTTTGCCATTGCCGATCTGCACCTGTCGATCGGTGAGAATAAAAAAATGGATAAATTCCGTGGATGGGAGAATTACGAGCAGCGGCTCCGGGAGCACTGGCTTTCCATCGTCAAGCCGACCGACACGGTGGTGATTGCCGGGGATATCTCATGGGCAATGAAACTGGAAGACACGCTGGAGGACTTCACCTTCCTGCATGAACTGCCGGGAAAGAAGCTGCTGATGAAGGGCAACCACGACTATTGGTGGTGCACCAAGAAGAAGATGGACGACTGGCTGGTGAAATGCGGCTTTGACGATATGTCCATTCTCTTCAACAACGCCTTCCCTTACGGTCAATACGCCGTCTGCGGCACCCGCGGCTGGTCGTACGACTGCCCCGAGAACGAGCAGAATGTGCTTCTCCGCGAGGTGGGACGGCTGGAGACTTCCATCAACGCAGGACTGGCGTTGGGGCTGGAGCCGCTTGTCTTCCTGCATTATCCGCCGGTCTACGCCGATTACGTCTGTGAAGAGATCATGGACGTACTGCGGAAATACGATATCAGAAGCTGCCGCTACGGTCATCTTCACGGAATGGCCCGAAACAGGGCTGTCACAGGCGATTACGAGGGCATTCAGATGCGGCTGATTTCCGCCGATCACGTGGGATTTGTGCCGCAGATGATTCTTCCGGATGTCCCTGACAATTTGGTAACAAATACTTAACATTTTTTCACCGAATATTTTGCGAAAAAGCTCTTGCAAAATGCGATTTCTTTTGCTATAATTATCCAATGACTATTGTAATCAAAATAATGTAAAAATCTGTCAGGAAAAACAGTTGCGAAAAAAGCGCATGTTTCCGGCATTCAACCATCATTATTTTTTTGGAGGAAATGGAAATGATTACCAACAAGACAAAAACTGACAACAATACCTATGAGGTTGAGTTCACAGCCAGCGCTGACCTGCTCAAGGCTGAGAAGAAGCGCGTTTACCTCAAGGAAGGCCGCAAGTACAATGTCCCCGGCTTCCGCAAGGGCAAGGCTCCCATGAACACCATCGAAAAGATGTACGGCCCTGTTTTCACACAGGACGCGGTCGAAACCGTCTACCAGAAGGCAGTTGACGAAGCGGTGGCTGAGTTCGGCGAGGAAGTCGTCGACGCCAACAGCGCCGAGGTTGTTTCCCTTGAAGGCGACGTCGTATTCAAGGCAAAGTTCATCGTCAAGCCCGAAGTCAGGATCGAAGGCTACAAGGGTCTTTCCGTTGAGAAGGCGGAGGCCGTTGTCACCGACGAGGACGTCGAGCATGAGCTGGGTCACATTCAGCAGCGCAATTCCAGAAGCATCAATGTCGACGACAGAGCCGCACAGATGGGAGACAGCGTCGTATTCGACTATGAAGGTTTCTGCGACGGTGTGCCTTTTGAAGGCGGCAAGGCGGAGAAGTACGCCCTGAAGCTCGGCTCCAACCAGTTCATCCCCGGCTTTGAGGAGGGAATGGTCGGTCACGAGATCGGCGAGGAATTCGACGTCAACGTGACATTCCCCGAGGAGTATCACGCCGAGGAGCTTGCCGGCAAGCCCGCCGTATTCAAGGTAAAGATCCACGAGATCAAGATGACCGAGCTGCCCGAGATTAACGACGATTTTGCCAAGGACGTCAGCGAATTCGACACCCTTGACGAATACAAGGAGGATCTCCGCAAGGAGCTGCTCAAAAAGGCGGAGGACAAGGCAAAGGATGACGCCGACAACAAGCTGATCGATCAGCTCATCGACCTTGTCGAAGCCGACATTCCCGAAGTCATGTATGACAACAAAGTCACCGAGAACATCAACGACTTCTCCTACAATCTCCAGATGCAGGGCATGAATATCGAAACCTACCTCAATTACACCGGTATGGACATGGAAGCCCTCAGAGGTCAGTTCAGAGATAAGGCGATTCACCAGGTCAAGCTCCGTCTTGCCCTTGAAAAGATCGCGGAGCTGGAAAACATCCAGGTCAGCGACGAGGACGTCGACAAGGCTTACGACGATCTGGCCAAGAATTACGGTGTCGAGCTTGACAGAGTGAGAGAAATCGTTCCCGTAGCGGGTCTGAAGAAGGACGTCGCGGTCGAGAAGGCTGTCGATGTGGTGCGTGACAACGCAACCTATGTTCCCGTGAAGGCCGACGACGCCGAGTAATTTTTTCAAATCTGTCCCGACAATTTGCGGCAAAATTTTTGCCGCTCCGGATTTATCATTAAATGCAGGCGTCATTGTCTGCGATAACTGAAAATAATCATTAACGGCGTATTGCAGGAGATGAAATGAAGGTCAGCAAAAAAATCATCTGCAATGCGCCATTATGACATTATTGTGGAAAGGAAGATAATCAATGAGCAATTTGGTACCTTACGTTGTGGAACAGACCAGCAGAGGCGAACGTTCCTACGACATCTATTCCCGTCTTTTAAATGACAGAATCATCATGCTCTTTGACGAGGTCAACAGCGTTACCGCCAGTCTTGTCACCGCGCAGCTTCTTTATCTGGAGGGACAGGATCCCAAGAAGGACATCTGTCTTTACATCAACAGCCCCGGAGGAGCGGTCAAGGACGGCCTTGCCATCTATGACACCATGAATTACATCAAGTGTGACGTTTCCACCATTTGCATGGGCATGGCGGCCAGCATGGGCGCGTTTCTTCTCGCCGCCGGTGCGAAGGGCAAGCGTCTGGCGCTGCCCAACAGCGAGATCATGATTCACCAGCCTTTGGGTGGTGCGCAGGGTCAGGCAACCGACATCGAGATTCAGGCAAATCAGATTCTCAAGACCAAGAAGAAGCTCAACGAAATGCTTGCCGCAGCCACCGGCAAGCCCTATTCCCAGATCTGTCTCGACACCGAGCGCGACAACTATATGTCCGCTGAGGAAGCGAAGGAATACGGCCTGATCGACCGCGTCATTTATAAGAGATAGGATTGGTGATCTGATTGGCGTACAGGGAAAGAAACGATGAACCGAGGTGTTCGTTCTGCCACAAGGGGGAGAGCGACGGCGTTCGTCTGGTACAGGGACCGGGAGTATTCATCTGCAGCGACTGTGTTTCGCTCTGCTCGCAGATACTCCGCAAGGAAGGACTCTATGATATCGACGAATACGACGACGACGAAGTTTTCTCGATGGGCGATTTCGAGATACTCCGCCCTGCCGAGATAAAGGAACACCTCGATAAATACGTAATAGGTCAGGACAATGCGAAAATTGCCCTTTCGGTGGCGGTCTACAACCATTACAAGCGCATTATGGGCAAGAATGACGACGGCGTGGAGCTTCAGAAGAGCAATATCCTTCTGCTGGGACCCACCGGCGTGGGAAAGACCTTCCTCGCCCAGTCGCTTGCCAAGATACTCAATG
>CAMHMN010000089.1 GCA_946186245.1 uncultured Clostridia bacterium | reverse complement strand
CTTCGGCTTCTGCCGGAGCTTCTTCGGCTTCTGCCGGAGCTTCTTCGGCTTCTGCCGGAGCTTCTTCGGCTTCTGCGGGAGCTTCTGCGGTTTCTACCGGAGCTTCTTCGGCTTCTGCCGGAGCTTCTTCGGCTTCTACAGGTGCTTCTGCATTATCTGCATTATCTGCGGCAGGAATCTCAACCTCCGCGGTCAGTTCCTTCTCTTCATCCATGGGTCTCCCCTACTTTCTAAGTTATCCAAAATGAGTTTTTTTGCGGAATTATTTCCACATCAGGACATTATAATCCAAGAAAAGTATACCAGAAAATTGCCATGCTGTCAATTGTTATTCAAGCAAAAGATACACAAAATAACAAATCGCCTTTTATAAAAGAATAACATATTTCGTCACGCAATTTTGTCGAATTTGTGAGGAACAAAAAATGCACGCCATGCTGTCGGTTTCTGACAGTGCGTGCAAATGAAAGCGATAACCGTAATCTATTCACGGCTTTTGGTGTTAAATTGAGATTCTCTGTTTTCTCAGCTTGAACAATTGACTCCGTACCGAAAACCGAATCATAGAAAACAAAAACCCCATCGGTTTCACCGATGGGGTTTTTGTTTTGGCGGAGAAGGAGGGATTTGAACCCTCGCGCCAGCGATTAACCAGCCTACTCCCTTAGCAGGGGAGCCTCGTCACCACTTGAGTACTTCTCCGTATGCTGACAATACAAAACCATATAAATGAAAAAGAGAGGGTGTGGCGGAGGGGAAGGGATTCGAACCCTTGGTAGGTTACCCTATCACTAGTTTTCAAGACTAGCTCCTTAAACCGCTCGGACACCCCTCCATAGTTGGTGCGGATAACAGGACTTGAACCTGCATGAACTTGCATTCACTAGAACCTGAATCTAGCGCGTCTGCCAATTCCGCCATATCCGCAAATCTAGCTTAACCGCAACATCGGTTAGCAAGAGATATATTATCATATCTCTATCGGTTTGTCAAGTGATTTTTTTAATTTTTCGCAGATATTTTTTCCGTTATTTATGTCTGCGTATGAATATTCACCATTCCATGCCCAAAATAATTAGTAGTATGTTTACATATTCGTAATAAAGCCGCCTAAAAACTGTGCGATAATACTTTTATATAATGTAATTGAGGAGCAGAAACGTGTTCGGATATATACGCATTTACAAGCCGCAACTGAAAATATGCGAATACGAAACCTACCGCGCGGTGTACTGCACGCTCTGCCGACACCTCGGCAAACAGATGGGCATTCCCGCCCGGCTGCTGCTGAATTACGATTATACCTTCATGGCCATGCTGATGATCGCCCTCAGCGGCGAAAAGCCCTGTTTCGAGCAAGGTCGGTGCGTGGTCAATCCCCTGAAGAAATGCGGCAATTGTCCCACCAACGCGCAGGCCTTTCAATACACCTCCGCCCTCACCGGCATCATGTTCTACTACAAGCTCAAGGACAGCATAGCCGATTCCTCGGCAGGCAGACGTCTGCTCTGGCGTACGCTGCAGCCCTACGCTTCCCATGTACGCAAAAAGGCGGCCAGGCTTTACCCCGAGGAGGACGCCATGGTCAGTCAGTACATAACGCGGCAGTTCGAAGCCGAAAACCGTGCCAGGGAAAGCGGCGAAATTATCATCGACGAGCTGTGCCAGCCCACTGCCGACGTGCTTTCCGCCTTTGCCGAGAGACTCGCGCATAAGGAAAGCGACCGGGTGATACTGAAACATTTCGGCTATTTCATGGGACGCTGGATTTACATGATCGACGCGCTCGACGACCTCGACCGCGATCTGAAGGACGGTTCCTTCAACCCGCTGGCGCTGCGGTTCGGCCTGACCCCCGACGACGCGGAAGGCAAGACCGAGCGATGGGAACAGGCGAGAATATTCGGCAATGACAGCCTGAATAGCTCGGCCGCCGAAGCCGTCAAATATTTCGAGCTGCTGGATCTCGGTGAATTCAAGCCCATTGCCGACAACGTGATGTACCTCGGTCTTTCCGACGCACAGAAAAACGCACTCTTTCCGCCGGTCAAAAAACGGCGCAGAAATTCAGATAAGAATCAAATCAATACAGGAGTTGAAGAAAAATGAATGATCCGTATGCAGTATTGGGCATTTCATCAAATGCCTCAGACGACGAGGTAAAGACAGCCTACAGAAATCTCGCCAAGAAATATCACCCCGACAATTACGCCAGCGCGCCGGATGTGGCGGATCTGGCGGCGGAAAAGATGGCGCAGGTCAACGAGGCTTACGACGCCATTATTACCGCCCGCAAAAACGGCACTCCCGTCGGCGGCGCTTCCAATCCCGGCACAAGCTCCAAGTCAGCCTCCGGCAACGACTACGGCACATTCCAGGGCACCCAGCACACCGATTTTGCCGACGTGCGCAATCTTTTCAGCGCCGGCAGGATCACGGACGCGGAGATGGTACTTGACGGCGTCCCGAATGCGCGCAGAAATGCCGAATGGTACTTCCTCAAGGGCAGCGTGCTTTACCGCCGTGGCTGGATCGATCAGGCGTACGCCTATTTCCAGAAAGCCGTGAACATGGCTCCAAACAATGCCGAATACCGTGCGGCTTACACACAGGTGTCCCAACAACGCACAGGCCGGACTGCCGGCTACAATTACAACGGCGGAAGCGGCGGATCATCCTGTGCCAGCGGCTGCGGTCCCTGCTCCACCTGCATGGGCTTGCTCTGCGCCGATTCCTGCTGCGAATGCTTCGGCGGCGACCTTATCACCTGCTGCTGATTCTTCCGGACAGAACCCAGACACACAAAAGGCAACACCCGCGTTTCATTCGTCAGGTGTTGCCTTTATTTTTTCAATGAAATGAGGAACCAATAGATGAATTCCGGAAAAACTTCTTCCAAAATCGCCCTGTGCGGCATTCTCACGGCTCTGAGCGTGACCGGCATGATCATCGCGGGATTCATGGGGGTATTGACCTACGCCGCGCCGATGATCGCGGGCGGTGTGATGATCGTCCCGGTGAGGGAATACGGCAAGGGAACAGCCTTCACCATGTTTGCCTCCGTATCGCTGCTGAGCATGATACTCATTCCCGACAAGGAAATGGCGCTTTTCTACCTGCTGCTCTTCGGTCACTATCCCATCATTCAGCCGCTGCTCAACGGCATCAACCATAAGCTGCCGAGGATTCTGTTGAAGGCACTGGTATTCAACGCCGGTGCGATGCTTTCGGTGCTGCTTGCCAAGCTGATCTTCGCCGTGCCGATCTTCGATTCGGATAAGCCCATCTGGCTGCTCGCCGCCGCTTATCTGATCGCCGCGAATATCTGTTTTGCCCTCTACGACCGCGCCCTGCTGGGATTCTATACCCTCTACGACGTCCGTCTCGGGCCTCTGCTGGGGAAGCTGTTCAAATAATCCAGCGATCCGACATGATTCTCTGTTATTTAATCTCTAATCTCTGTTTTCTAAGCGAACCGAACGGCGAGCGCTAGGTTATGTATCCTCCGTTGGGGCAGAGAACCTGTCCCGTGATGAAGGAAGCGTCGGCTGACGCGAGAAAATACACCGCGCGGGCCACCTCTTCCGGGCTGCCGAGCCGCATGAGCGGCGTGCTATCCGCCAGCTCACGCAGGTCGTCCTGGCTGAGATGGGAATTCATCTCGGTGTCGATCACGCCGGGTGCAATACAATTGACCCTGATTCCGCTTGGACCTACTTCCTGCGCCAATGCCTTTGTCAGTCCGATGACAGCCGCCTTCGTCGAGGAATACAGCACTTCGCAGGATGCGCCGACCTGTCCCCACATGGAAGAAAGATTGACAATACTGCCCTTGTGCTCATGCAGCATATGGGGCAGTGCCGCACGGCAGCATAAATACATTCCGTCCACATTGACGGCGAAGGTGCTTCGCCACTCGTCGTAATCCACGTCAGTGAAAAGGCTCTGGCGCGCGACGGCGGCGTTGTTCACCAGAATATCCACCCCGCCGAGCTGTCCGCGCACGGCATCGAACATCGCGGTCACCTCGTCCGGCCGCGAAACGTCGGCTTTGACAGCAAGCGCCATTCCGCCGGCCGCGTTGATCTCACGCGCCGCTTCAAAAGCCGGTTCAGGGCTGCGGTTGTAATTGAACACCGTCGGGTGCCCTTTGGCGGCGAAAAGGCGTGCGGTCGCCAGACCTATTCCTCGGGAAGCTCCGGTGACAAGAACGGTTTCTTTCATTCGGCGGACCTCCAACCCTTCGTGAAGACTTCACATCTCACGCTTTTTGAACTTAAACCCCGTTTTCGGAAAACGGTCAAAGAATTTCTCCCTCTCAAAGCCTTCCGGCTTTATCTCTCGGCGGAAAAGGCTCATCACCCAGATGTCCTCCGCCACTCCGTCGGTCACCACTCCGTCGGAAGTATAGGCAATCTTGACAAATCCCAGTCGGGAATAGGTGCGTATGGCATTGTAATTGGAAGCGCGGACTTCAAGACGGATTTCGTTGAAGCCGCGCTTTTTCGCGTCGTTGATCGTCGCGGTCATCAGCCGTGAACCCCAGCCCATTCCCCTGTACTTTCTGGCAATGCCGACGCCGAGGAAGCCCACGTCGTCCGGCTCGTCACACCGGCGCACGATATCGCACCAGCCGACAGCCCTTCCGCCCGGCTCGACAAGCAGGAACTGCGGATACCCCGCCTCCCGGCAGGCCTTGATGAAGCGGAGGATATCCTCTAACGGATATCCGCCGGAGATAGAGAGAAATTTGCCTTCTTTTGCCACCTCGTCGAATGTTTCACAGTAGGAAACCGCGTATTTCTCGGAGGAACGCACTATTTTCAGTTCGTCCATCATCGCGCCCTGTCAGTCGGCCAGAGCCGCCTGCATCATGATGGCACATTCCAGACGCTTCTTCTCCATTTCGCAGTAAAGGCTGTAGGGCTCCAGAATGTCGCCGTTCTTCTCGTTGTTGATGGCGTTGCAGCCGCCGCTGCAATAGAATCTCGCCCAGCAGTCGCGGCACTTGCGTTTGTTGTAGATGGTGGTGCGGGCGAATTTCTTCTTGATATCCACGTTGAACGTGCCGTCCTTCAGGTTTCCCATCTTCCACTCGTCGTGACCGACGAACTGGTGACAGGGGAAGATGTCTCCCTGCGGCGTAATGGCGACATATTCGTTTCCGCAGCTGCATCCTCTCAGACGACGGATGGCGCAGGGTCCCTGATCGAGGTCGATCATGAAGTGGAAAAAGTTGATCTTCTCCCCTGCCTTTTTCATTTCAATGAGCTTGCCGGCAAGCGTTTCGTATTCTTCAAAGATTCTCGGCAGGTCGGACTCCTGAATGGAGAAATCCAGCTTGGGGTCGGAAACGACCGGTTCCTCCGAAAGCTGGTCGAAGCCCTGTTCGTAAAGGTACATGATGTCGTTGGTAAAATCCAGATTGTAGCGGGTGTAGGTCGCGCGGGCATAATAATCCTTGTCCCCGCGCTGTGCCACCAGTTTTTTGAATTTGGGCAGAATCCTGTCGTGGCAGCCCTTGCCGCCCCAGTCAAGGCGCAGGCGGTCGTTGACTTCCTTGCGTCCGTCGATGGAAAGCACGCAGTTGTGCATTTCGCGGTTGATGAAGTCGATCTTGTCATCGTCCAGCAGCAAGCCGTTGGTGGTGATGGTGAAGCGGAAGTTCTTGCCGAACTCAGCTTCCTTGCCGCGGGCGTACTCCACGGTTTTTTTGACCACCTCAAAATTCATCAGCGGTTCGCCTCCGAAGAAATCCACCTCCAGGTTGCGCCTGCCCACCGATCTTTCAATCAGGAAATCGATGGCTCTGCGCGCGGTTTCCTCGCTCATGAGGCACCTCTCGCCGCCGAATCCGCCCTTGCTGGCAAAGCAGTATTCGCAGGCGAGGTTGCAGTCGTGGCTGATATTCAGGCACATCGACTTGACAGAGGCGTTGATCATCATATCGGCGAACTTCTCGTAATCGTCGGGAGCGTGAAGCTGCCCCATGTCAAAAGCCTCGTAAAGCTCGGCGTAAGCCGAGTCGATCTCCTCGCAGGGGTATTCGCTCAGCGCTTCATAGGCGGGCGCCGGCGTCTGCTCTGTCATATTTTCGCCGGTGAAATCCACCAGTCGGTATGTAAGGTCGTCCACCACATGCACAGCGCCGCTGTAAACGTCGAGAATGATATTGTAGCCGTTAAGGCTGTATTTATGTATCATTTATTATATGTCCTTCCGTCAGCCGCCAAAACGATCTTTCCGGCGGCAGATTGCTGAATATTGAGTACAAAGCTGCCGGATCCTGATGATCCGGCAGCTTTGTAAAACACGGGCACGCAGATTTGCATCATAAGTGCCGAACAGGAAAATTTGCAAAAATTACTTCTCGCACTTCTGATTTGCCACGGTGCAGGAAGTCTTGCAAG
>CAMHMN010000088.1 GCA_946186245.1 uncultured Clostridia bacterium | reverse complement strand
TTCGGATGCTTCCTCCGGCTGGGGTTCGGATGCTTCCTCCGGCTGGGGTTCGGATGCTTCCTCCGTCAGTTCGGGTTCCCGCTGTAATCCGGATTCATTTTCAGCTTTGACGTTTTCATTATAGCCGTGAACCAGCACAAACCAGTGACATAGCTTGTGAGCCATTCGCAGCCGCTGCTGGGCTTCTTCGGGAGAGATTTCCGTTTCGTCGGAAAGGTCGTCGAGTGAAAGCAGAATATCCTCGATGGTCGCAATAATCAACTGATGGCTGCGCAGGAATTTTATCTTATCGTTCTGGCTGGCGTCGTCCGGAAGCGTCAGCCCGCTTACGGCAAGCAATTCGTCTGAAATGCGCTCGCCGATGATTTTCAGGAACACGGCGCAATCTTTTGGAGCGTTTTCTCCGCAATCCTCCGCTTTTGCACCAAGTTCGGTAATATCCCGCCATTTCGGCGACATAAATTCAAAATTAGATGCCATAATCGTCCTCCAATTTGTTAATGATTCGGTACTATTCCATCATATCACGTTTGGAATTTATTTTCAATAATATATGAGAAATATGCAAATGAATTTACAAATCACGCCATACACTACTTGACAAAGAACTGACAGGGTGTTAAAATAATTATTCCGCCGAAAAATCAGGCGGACCGATACAGCATTTCAGGAGGGAAGAAAAATGATAGAAATGAAGAACATCCGCAAGACTTACAGGGTTGCCAGACGCAATGCGGGCTTTGGCGAGGTATTGAAGTCCTTCTTTCACAGGGACTATGAAACCGTCACCGCCCTGGACGATGTGAGCTTCTCTATCAGAGACGGGGAAACGGTGGGTTACATCGGCCCAAACGGAGCCGGAAAGAGCACCACCATCAAAATCCTCAGCGGCATTCTCACCCCTGACAGCGGCGAATGTCTGGTTGATGGCCGTGTTCCGTGGAAAAACCGCATTGACCACGTAGCGAAAATCGGCGTTGTATTCGGGCAGCGTTCGCAGCTCTGGTGGGATGTGCCGGTAGTCGATTCATTTGAACTGCTGAAAGATATTTATTCTATTCCTCCCGACATTTACAGCCGCAACAAGGATGAACTGACCGAACTGCTCGACCTCGGCGAAATAATCCGCACGCCTGCGCGGCAGCTTTCACTGGGGCAGAGAATGCGCTGCGAGATCGCCGCGTCGCTGCTTCATTCCCCCAGCATTCTCTTCCTCGATGAACCGACAATCGGACTGGACGCGGTTTCAAAGATTGCGGTAAGGGAATTCATCGTAAGGCTCAACCGTGAGCGGAAAACAACGATCATTCTCACCACGCACGATATGCAGGACATTGAGGCCATCACAAAGCGCATTATTCTCATAGGAAAAGGAAAAATCCTGCTCGATGGCGATATCAGCGACATCTCCGGCAGCGGCGATATTGATCATACGGTAGCCGAGCTCTACCGCACCTATGAGATATGATGAATCGGGGTGATTGAAGTGACCGATTTTGCACGATTCCTTTCCAGATGGAAAAAATATATTTCCTTCTTCCGGCTGCGGTTTTCCATGGGACTGCAATACCGCACAGCCGCGCTCGCCGGAATCGCGACGCAGTTTGTCTGGGGGTTTATGGAAATCAATGTCTTTTACGCCTTCAACCAATCCGATCCTGCCGCCTTTCCGATGGGCTTTGAACAGCTTGCCTCTTACATCTGGATGCAGCAGGCGTTTCTCGCACTCTTCATGACGTGGTTCATGGAAACCGAAATCTTCGACAGCATTATGGACGGCAATATCTGCTATGAGCTTTGCCGTCCTATTGATATTTATGACATGTGGTTCGCTCGAAGCGTTGCAAACCGCACCTCACGAGCCCTGCTCAGATGTGTGCCGATTCTTATTGTCGCCTTCTTTTTGCCTGCGCCTTACGCCCTGACGCTGCCGCCGGACGCATTGACATTCTTACGCTTTATCGCCGCTATGGTTCTCGGAATGACGGTGACGGTGGCGATGTGCATGCTGGTCTACATGCTTTCCTTCTTTACGGTGTCCCCCCAGGGACTCAGAATCATCTTCGCCATGACTGCCGAACTCTTCCAGGGAATCGTGATCCCTATCCCCTTCTTTCCTCCACGCGTGCAGAAAATACTGGAGCTGCTCCCCTTTGCTTCCATGGAAAACGTGCCGCTGCGTATCTACAGCGGACATATCAGCGGCGGCGAGGCTGTCAGAGCCATGCTGCTGCAGGTATTCTGGATCGTTGCACTGGTTGCCATAGGCAAGCTGATCTGCGGTTCGGCTATGAAAAAGGTCACTTTGCAGGGAGGTTGAGAAATGATGAAGAGAGAAAATCACAAAAAGCCGCACAAAACGCCTGCTGCGAAGCTCTACCTGCATTATATTTCCATTCAGATACGCAGCCTGATGCAGTACAAAAAATCCTTCATTATGAACGCGATGGGACAGTTTCTGGCGTCCTTCAACGCATTTGTAGGAATTCATTTTTTATTCATGCGGTTTCATTCCATTTCGGGATATACCTACGGCGATGTGCTGCTCTGTTTTTCCGTCGTGCAGATGGAATTTTCGCTTGCGGAATGTGTGGCGAGAGGCTTCGACAGCTTTTCCAAAATCGTGCGTCAGGGTACGTTTGACAGAATCATGACCCGTCCGCGCAATGAGATTTTGCAGGTGCTTGGCAGCAGCTTCGAGCTGACAAGAATCGGCAGAACGGTGCAGGCCGCGCTTATTTTTGCCTATGGCACGTCGCATGCCGGCATTGAATGGAGCTTTTCCAGAGTACTCACCGTACTCTTCATGCTGATCGGCGGAACGGGCGTTTTCAGTGGGATATTCTTAATCAACGCGGCCCTCTGTTTCTTCACCCTTGAAGGGCTGGAATTCATCAATATCTTCACCGACGGCGCCAGGGAATACGGACAGTATCCCATTGACGTCTACGGCAAAAGAATGACCCGCTTCTGCACGGCCGTCATCCCCTATACGCTGGTGCAGCTGTATCCCCTCCATTATCTCACCGGACGCAGCGACAGTATTCTGTATATGCTGCTCCCTCTGGCGGGGCTGTTCTTTCTTGTGCCCTGTTACGCACTCTGGCGATTCGGGGTGAGGAAGTACAAATCGTCCGGGTCGTAATGCCGGTGTAAACTTCATTAATGAAAAAAAGACAACCCCGCAGATCCTTCTTTCAGCAGGCATCTGCGGGGTTGTCTGTAAATTATTTGAACAGCTTTCTCTTAAGGCTGCGCAGTTTTTTGTAAATTCTTACCACAAACAGCTTGTTGAGCTTGTTAAGCTCCTTCTTCAGGCTTTCGATCTCCTTGTCCTTTTTTTCGCAGTTTTTCTTGAGCTGCCTGAATTCCGTGTCCTGCTTCTTCATCTCCACAAATCTGGAAAGATAATGCTTTTCACCTTTCTGCACCTTGAGCACGAGCTCGTCCGCATCTTCCTGCAGAGATACCGGATCATTCATCAGTTCGGTCTTCACACGCTCAAAACCGTATTTTTCCTTTGACCATTCTGTTATTCCAAGGAATCTGCCCATCAGCTCAAAAAGAAAGTCGTACAGACTCATCATGTAATTGCGGTTCTTTTTGTAGCCGGGATCGTCCTGAATTTCATTCAGTCGGTTGACGGCATATTCAGCACTCCATGTGTCAAAAGAGGCAGCCCTGTCGGGATAGCCGATGTTCTGATAGAAGAAGGGAATCTTGTCATTCCAGACAAGATTGACGGAGGGAACGTCGAGTGCGTACGAAATGATGGAGGAATGCATTCTGATGGCGGCTACCGACGTAAAGCCGTAGATCGTTTCCACCAGCTCTCTTGTAGACTGCGGAATCACAATCCGCTCTCTCGGAATATCGTATTCCTTTGCGAAATAGAGAAGGGAATTGTTGTCCAGAAAACTGCCGTTGGTGTAGAACACATACTCCACACCGCGCTGTTCGAGAAGCGTCTTCATATCGTTCATATACTTCATCTCGTCGCCGAGCTTCCACGGCTTCCCGTTGTCTTTGAACAGACCCCCGCGCACGGCGTTGATTCCGACGACGGTTTTCCCGACAGGACGGTTGATTTTACTGAGATGGGAATGATAGATGTATTCCGACCACACGGCAGGATCGCAGACCTGCACGATATCGTAATCGCAACCCTCTGCGTACCTGCGGAAAAGATCGGGGTTTTCCCTGACCGAAACGGCATAGAAGCATTTACGGGCCAGCATTTCGCTGAGAAGATGTTCGTTCTCTGGCGTGACCCCCATATTATTCACGCCCATAGAGGACAGCACCACCGGCACACCGTTCTCATCCGCTATGCGGGTGATTTCTTCCATATAATCGTAATAATGCATGTAATTGATTCCGAAGAGTCCGCCGCCGGCAAAAACAATCAGGTCGGAATGGCAAATCAGCTCTTTGTCAGCCGCTTTCAATGACATCTTGATAAGCTCGATTGACGACAGATCAACGCCCAGGTTCTTGAGCACGGTACGCAGAATCTTTTCAAAGCAAATCCTTATGAGATTGTCACCGAAATTATCATCCACACACGACACGATAAGTATTTTCAATTCCATTTCCTGCTTTCATAAAAAGTGTCGAATACTCATACTCTATTATTTTACATTCATAATGTCAATTTGTCAATTTCTTTTATATTATTTTTAAATATTTTCATTTTCCTTTTTCATTATAATAAGCGGTTGTTCAATTTGCTAAGATGGGCAATTTGACGAACAAAAAAATATTTTTTCATAGCTCTTGACAATTTTATTTTGATGTGGTATATTTATATAATAGCTTAAAATGGGGAAAGTGACCGCAGGTATTTTGCGGTAAAATCCGCTTTTTTGAGGGTTGAATTGCTGAAAAATCGTCAAAATAGTTGATGTTTACCAAAAAATAGATTGGCTGAGTCGTAAAATTCTCATAGTGAAGTTGCACAAACTTTCTCCACGATGGGCGCGACGATATTTTTTTTCAGTTTTTTTCCGAAGTATTCTGAATGGAGTGAAGCTAACAAAATGGTGAATGTCACAAAAGTTCAAAACGGCAGAAATACCAGAATGTCCTTTTCCAAAATCACCGAAGTGCTGGAAATGCCGAATCTCATTGAGGTCCAGAAGAATTCCTACCAGTGGTTTCTCGACCGCGGACTCAAGGAAATCTTTGAGGATTCCTCGGGGATTGTGGATCATACCGGCAACCTTTTGCTCGAATTCATTGATTTCCGGATCAATTACGAGCCGAAGTACACAATCAAGGAGTGCAAACTCCGTGACACGACTTATTCCGCAACGCTTTATGTCACGGCACGCCTGACCAACAGAGAAACCGGCTACATGAGCGAGCAGGAGGTCTACATGGGCGAATTCCCCCTGATGACCCCCAGCGGCACATTTGTCATCAACGGTGCGGAGCGCGTTATCGTTTCTCAGCTCGTCCGTTCTCCCGGCGTATACTACAAAATGGAGCACGACAAGTCCGGCAAGGAACTCTTCTACACCACCGTCATTCCCAACAGAGGCGCGTGGCTGGAGTACGAAAACGACGTCAACGATGTCTTCTATGTAAGAATCGACAAAAACCGCAAGCTTCCCATCACAACCTTTATTCGTTCACTGGGCCTTTCCACCAATGACGATATCTACGAATACTTCGGTCACGACGAGCGCATCGAACAGACCATTGCCAAGGAAGCCACCCTCACCAAGGACGGCGTCAAGAATTCCGACGACGCCTGCATCGAGGTGTTCAAAAAGCTGCGTCCCGGCGAACCGCCTACAGTGGAAACCGCCCGCAACTACATCGAGGATATGTTCTTCAATCCTCACAAGTACGATATTTCCCGTGTCGGCCGTCATAAATACAACCAGAAGCTCTGTCTGGGCTACAGGCTGATCGGTCACAGAGTCACCCAGCCTATCGTCAATTTCTTCACCGGTGAAATCGTCGCCGATGCGGGAGAAATGATCAACAAGGCCAAGGCGGAGGAAATCAATAACTGCGGCGCCAGCGTGGCTTTCATTCTGCTTGAAAACGAAAAGGAGATCAAGGTCATCTCCAACGGGATGGTGGATATCACCGAATATGTCGATTTTGACGTGAAGACGGAATGCGGCATCGAAGAAAAGGTCAGCGTTGTAGTGCTCAAGGATATTCTTGACACCTGCGAGACCGACGATGAAATCAAAGAAGCCATTATCGAGCGTAAAAATGAGCTGATTCCCAAGCACATCACCCGCGACGATATCTTTGCCACCATCAACTACTTCAACTGCGTTGCCAACGGCGTGGGCACGCTTGACGACATCGACCATCTCGGCAACAGAAGAATCCGTTCTGTCGGCGAGCTGCTCCAGAACCAGTTCAGAATCGGCTTTGCCCGCCTGGAAAAAGGCGTCAGGGAAAAGATGAGCATCAATGAGATCGATAAGATGACTCCCACCACCCTGATCAACAGCCGTCCTGTCAACGCCGCCATCAAGGAATTCTTCGGCACCTCTCCCCTTTCGCAGTTCATGGATCAGAACAACCCGCTTGCCGAGCTGACTCACAAGAGAAGACTTTC
>CAMHMN010000087.1 GCA_946186245.1 uncultured Clostridia bacterium | reverse complement strand
TATTACGAGGATCACAATGTCAGCTTCTTCAAGCATTACAACACTTTTTCCATACCGCTTCAAGCTGTGAACAATGCCGTAGTCAAATCCGGCAATATCGTTCAGATATTATATCACGAGTTCAAACCCGGAACAATCAAGGCTGCCTACTGCCCGATGATGGACTGGATCAATGCGCTGTATGAAAGGTATTATGCGTCCGAAGCGACATTTGAGGCATTTCTGGATAATGCCGGGGTGTATTTCCTGCACAAAGGCATTTATTCCCACTACCGTGAAAACGGCGTCTGTCAGAGAACAGAAGAAGTTATCCCTGTGGAAAATGAGTATGAGCATGAAAAATTCCTCAAAGGATTGCTCGGTATTTTCAATTACATTTCCCAGAAGGTGCCGCTTCTTATCGTTCTCAATAAAATCCATCTTGCTCCTCTTTCCGTTTATGAGTTTTTATATAAAGAGATCACGGAAAATCCCAACAACAAGATGGCCGTCATCTGCACCATCAACGATGTCTATGTGGTGCCGGATTATGTCAAATCTATCAAAAATGACATAATAGTGGCTCTGGATGCAAAGAACATGGTACAGGACTGGGGTCTGGAAGACAAGGAAAACGCCATTGACGAAAACGATATCTTCACTCCGACAAACGAAGACTTCGGCAAATATCTTGTATTGATCAACAACATGGTGGAATCAGGCGCAATGGCGCAGGCAATTTATTACTGTGATTCTATCAAGCAATCGCTTGACGACGGCAGCCTGACGATTGACGAGGATTCTATACACCGATTTTACAGGCTTTATGCCGACGCCAATTTCAAAATCGGCAATTATCCCAGAACGCTTACCTTATGCGATGAGCGAAAGGGCATCATCAGCGCGAAATCTGACGAAAATACTGTCAACCGGTTCAATTATGAATATTCCTACCTTGTAGCGCTTTGTCATTCCTGTGCCGGTCAGGATACACTGGCGGAGAAGTATGCGGAGGATTGTTCCGAATTTGCCAAAAACAGCGGAGATGAATACCTGATCTTCATGACAGAACTTCTTGAGTGCATGGCAAGATTCCGCAGCTGGACCAATGTCTATCTGTGGCATGTGGATTTCACTCCTTCTGCCAACTTCCTTTCCAATGCCGAAAAATACCACTATTACAATCACCTGGCGTATATCTACCTTTTCTGCTTCGGCAATGACAGATCTTTCTACAATGTCGATCCGGAATTCTGCGAGTCTCACGAGCATTATAAGAAGGGCATGTATTTTGCCGATATGCTTGGCAATGAAGCGGTCAAGCTGCGTGCTTTCAAGAAAAATGTCGTTTTCTCGTCAGGTTTCGGATATTATCCTGCCGTTGACCATTTCTACAAGAAGAGTCTTGTAATACTCAGCAAACAGGACAACCTGGCCGAAATGGGCAATGTCTACAACGGTCTGGGCTACAACCGTATTGTCAGCGAGCAGTTCAATGAAGCCGACGCCTATTTCAACAGCGCCATGGAAATATGGTACAGGCTCGGCAAGCCCGAAAACATGGGCGAATCACTCTACAACATGGCGGTCAACGCCATGCTGGCCAGAGATTACCAGAGCGCCAGCGAATTTCTCGTGACGGCTGTGCGTATCATGAAGAACCTCAACCAGAACAAGCTCGAGCTTTGCAATATGTCGAAAATCTACGGCATGATCGCCTTGTGTTTCATCAAGCTCGGTGTTGAATACAATGCCCAGCTCTACCTCAACAGAATGCAGCTTGTTCTCTACCATCTGATTTTCCCGGAAGGCGAACCCAGCTATTTCCTGTGGGATGACGATATGTTCTTCTATTATTTTGACAGAGGACTTGTCGCCCGCAAGGACAGTCTTGCGGAAGCGCAGCACAATTTTGACCGCGCCAATTTCCACCTCAAACGCACCGAAGGCCTGTGGTTCTTTGCCTATGAACTTTTCGCTATAGAACAGGCGGATCTCTACCGCGCGCAGGGAAGGCATGTTGAAGCGAACGAACTGCTTCAGGAGTGCCTGCAATTCTGTGAGAAGAATAAGTACAAGGATAAAATCGAACGCATCAACTCTGCGCTGACAGGAAATCCGATCGAGGAAAAGCATTACAATATCGGACTGAAAAAGATCAGCGTCTCACAGGCCATAGAGCTTTCACGCCGTGTCGGCGCCGAACTTCAGCTCCGGCTGAAAAACAAGAGCATCGACTTCCTGACCAACTGGCAGGAACTCATGAACCGCGACGACATCGAAAGCAAGTCGCTTATCAATACCTCCATGTATTCTATCCAGAACAACTATAACGCCGATAAGATCCTGTATCTGAATGTGGAAAACGGCAAGGCTGACCTCGTCTACTGCGACAGGGACTATCACCCCAGCCCCGAAATGCTGCAGGGCATCGTTTCCTTCTTCATCCGCAATCCCAATGAATTCATGACAAACAGGCTTGAGAAATCCTTCTATGATTACAAGGATCTGATCAGTCTTTTCGGCATCAACAAAGTCGTTTCGATGATAGGCGTGCCGATTGTGGTTGACGGCAAGCTGCAAAGCATCCTTCTTGCCCTCATGGAAATGCACGACAATTTTGCCAATAATTTCTCGCTCTTCCTCGACGGTGATCTGACGATCTTCAGCGTGGCTTTCCATCAGCTGGTGGATGCCCTCAACCGTCTGGCAACGCAGGAACGCATCAGAAAGATGAATGTGCAGCTCGAACAGACTTCTGTCACCGATATGCTTACCGGACTCTACAACAGACAGGGCTTTGCCAAGACATTGGCCGAAGAGATGAAGAAATTCGAGTCCGCTCCCGACGTGACAACAACTGTATTGTATATAGATCTGGATAACTTCAAATTCTATAATGATACCTTCGGTCATGCCATTGGCGACGTGATTCTTGTGTCCTTTGCGGAAATATTCAAGCAGATTACCAAGGACAAGGGTTATGCCATACGTTACGGAGGCGATGAATTTGTCATTGTGCTGACCGAATCGAGTGAAGAGGAAGGCGTGGAAGTTGCCAAGTCCATCTATCGCAGACTCGATGAAACCGACGGTTTTGCCGAGAGACTGAAGGAAAAGATGGGTAAGAATTTCAAAATTGACCCCAAAAACAGGGTGTCATGCTCTATCGGTATTTCTACCGCAAACGTATTCTCAAAAGCTGCGATAGATGAAGCCATGAAGCAGGCCGACGATGCCCTTTATGTTGTCAAGAAGACAACCAAACGCAATTACAGGGTATGGAAACCTGACTCCGAAAGCTCCAGATAATATCTTTCCGGGAGGCTCGATATGAAAAAGCTGCTTAAGAAATCAGGCGAGGCAGTCGGAGGGTTGATAAAAGCGATTATGGAGGATTCTGTCAGTGCTTATTCCGCGCAGGCTGCCTTCTTCATAATCATTTCGGCTTTTCCGATGGTCATGCTGATGCTGACAATGATCAAATTTCTGCCCTATTTCAGCGGTGGAGTGCCGCTGATCCATATCAGCTTTCTCCCGGCAGATGTGAACGCTCTTGTGCAGAAAATGCTGCAGGAGATCATCAATAATTCGTCGAACATGGTGATTTCGATTTCAGCTATCACAGCGTTGTGGTCGTCTTCTACCGGAATTTATTCGATTATGCTGGGACTGACGGCGGCGTATTCCATCAAGGAAACGCGCGGATATATCCGTATGAGGTCGCTTGCCATCTTCTACACATTTATCTTTATCGTGATGCTGATCGCGGCTCTTGGCGTTCTGGTTTTCGGCACGAGCATCTATCACGGGCTGATGAATTATCTCCCGTTGGCGGCACCGCACGTTAAGATTATTTCCAATGGTATCAAATGGCTGCTTGGCTTCGGAGTACTGGTGCTCTTCTTTGTGGTAAGCTACATTGCGGTACCCGATCGGAAGTCTACCGTCCTGGAAGAACTTCCAGGCGCGCTTGTCAGTGCGGTGGGTTGGATTGGATTCTCGTATCTTTATGCCTATTACATCGAGCATTTCGGCAATTATGCCAATGTCTACGGCAGTCTGACTGCGGTCGTGCTGCTGATGCTGTGGCTTTATTTCTGTATGTTCATCATGCTGGTCGGCGCCGAAATCAACGTCGCGTGGAACAGCACTTACCGCAGGATCGCATCCCGCATTTACCGCAGAACACGCAATAAGATTTCGCATATCGGCGAAGGCAAAAGCAATCCGAAAAAAACGATTGCCGCCGTCGAACAAGCGGAAAAAAAGGAAAAATCATAAAAAAATCTATCCGGGGCGTACCTCAAAAAGATATGTCCCGGATATTTTTGCGGAAGGAATGATTATGAACAGCTATCGTTTTTTCACGAATGTCGATTGTCAGTATTATCCCTGTCATAAGGGAGTAGCGGGTGAATTCAACTGTCTGTTCTGCTACTGTCCTCTCTATGCGCTGGGGGAGAAGTGCGGGGGAAATTTTGAATACCTTCCCGGCGGTGTAAAAAGCTGCATGAATTGCACGATTCCTCACAGCGAAAAGGGCTACGACTACATTATGTCAAAAATCTCCGGGGTCATTGCCCTGGCGGAAAAATAAAATTCACGTCAGATTTCAGCAAATTGAAACCTGACGTGAATTCTTTTTTGGGCAGTACGAATTATTTCTTGTTTTCTTTGGAAAACTTGCTGCGAACCATATTGACCACTCCGAAGAAATTGTCGAGCAGGGTGGTGATCAGGCTGTCGCCGGTATGGCTGTTTCTGCTGCGGTAATAGCGTGAAACCGAACCGAATGCGCCGCTTCTTCTCGGGGAGTTGGTGGTGACGATGCCGATTACTTCCGAATCCAGCGAGTCAAAAACATCGATCGCGTACTTCATCATGTCGGTGCGTGTGTGTCCGTACTGTGCCACAATCAGGCATCCGTCCACCTTGCCGGCGACAGCCGCCGCGTCGGGCAGCAGCTCGATGGCAGGCGTGTCGATGATGACGTAGTCGAACTGGCTTTCCACTGCCTTGAGAAGCTCGGTGAATACATCGCTGTCAAGCAGGTCGCAGACGTCGATGCTGTTCATGTTGACGTTATTGACGGCGGTAATGACATAGAGGTTGCGGTTGGAAGTCTTGTTGATGGTCGCCGCAAGATTGGCCTTGCCGAGAAGCAGATCGCCCAGACCGAACACAGGATCGAAGCGCAGCTCACGGCTGATATTCGGGCGGTGCATGTCGGCTTCTATCAGAAGCACCATGGCGTTGGTGTCGGCGAGCGATTGAGCCAGTCCGATGGCGACGGAAGTTCTGCCGTCACGGGGAGAAGGGCTGCATACCGCGATGGTTCGCACGCCTTTGCGGGAATACTTGATAGCGGAACGCAGCACGCGGTAGGCGTTCCCCACCTGATTGACGTTGCGTTCGGTGCCGATCATTCTGGCAACGGGAGGAATGGCGGCAATGACCGGAATGCGTGTGAGCGTTTCAAATTTGGAGCTGCTGCGGAGCGTGCGGTCGGCTGCGAAGGAGAAAACATTGTAGATGAAGAAGGCCGCAGCGGTCATTCCAACGGCAGCCAGCGCCCAGCCGAACGAAATCAGCCAAGGGCTGTTGATGTCGGTGACACGACCTTCATCCTCAAAAACGCCCGAAAAGGAGGGGTTGGACAATTCAAACTCTTTTTTGATGTAGGATCTGGCTTCCTTCATCAGGTTGGAAGTAAAGGTCTCACCGAGGGTGGCATCCGAATCGAACACCACCACAACCTCCAGCACATTTGAATTATTGATTTGCCTGACCGTGACTCTTTTCTGAAACTGAGCAGGATCCATGTTCCTGATTTTTGTGTCTTCCAGGGCTTTCTGCACTGTGTTGCTGTTGTCAATCAGCGAGATGGATGTCAGTGCGGCGGAGCGTGAAAGCTCAGAGATGTTGTACTGGTCGGAAATGCTCTCGCCCATGACGTCAGACTGAATTCTCATCGTGGCGGTAATGGTATACTGCACCGGCGTCATGATTCTGGCGGTGATCAGCACCACCGGGAACACAATTGCCACCAGCAGCCCGAGAATTGACATTCTTTTGGCGCAGAGCTTCAGATATTCCGCTATGTTGGTATTTGAATTCATATGGATTTCACACTCTTTCATATGACGTTTACATCATATTATAAGATAATATACCCTTTTCGTCAACCGGAATTTGTTACAAGAATCCAATTATTACATTAAGTTTACGTTTTCTTTACACATTTCTGTTCCGTAAGGTTGTTAATATAATATTTGCAATATTTGATAAAAAATATTTTGAAAAAAACGCAATTGTATGGTAGAATATAAAAGAAATGTTCTGTCTATATGTTTTTACAAATTACAAATAAATATCTAAGGAGATTTGATAAGCTATGGCAGTAATGAGACTTTTTGTTGAGAAGGCTCCGGGCTTTGATATCGAAGCCAAGGGCGTTCTCTCTGACCTGAGAGACAATCTCGGCATGACCGGAATCAAAGGGCTGAGACTGCTCAACCGCTACGACGTTTCGGGTCTGACCGATTCTCAGTACGTTCAGGCAAAGACCACCGTGTTCAGTGAGCCAAATGTGGATATCGTCTATGACGAAACATTCCCCATCGACCCGGACGTCAGGGTATTCGCGACCGAGTACCTGCCGGGTCAGTATGACCAGCGCGCCGATTCTGCGGCACAGTGCGCACAGCTTCTCACCCAGGGAGAACGCCCCGATGTGCTTACCGCGAAGGTGTACGTTCTCAGCGGTGACATTTCCGACGAGGAATTCGCCCGGGTCAAGAGCTACATCATCAACCCCGTTGAGTCCCGCGAAGCTTCGCTTTACAAGCCGCGCACGCTGGAGCAGAAATTCGATATTCCCGCCGATGTGCAGGTGCTGGAAGGCTTCACCGCCTGGGATGACGACAAGATGGCGGAATATTT
>CAMHMN010000086.1 GCA_946186245.1 uncultured Clostridia bacterium | reverse complement strand
CGCATGATCATCAACGCCGGAATAGCCAAGGTCTATATCCGCGACACCAAGAACGATTATCGCGTGATTGACGTGCAGAGCTGGATCGACAACGATGAATCCGCGCAAGGCATTATGGGGTATTAATGCGGAATAGTACAAATAAAAAATTAAAAAAAATTAACATAGCGTTATTATAATATGATATAATATTATAAATGTCATCATTCAGGAGGTATTATTGAATGAAAATCGTAGGTTTGACCGATGCTGAAGTTGCCGAGTCAAAAGCAAAATACGGCGACAACAGCATGACCGAGCAAAAGGGCGAAACCTTTTTGCAGAAGCTATGGGGCAATTTTCAGGACCCGATGATCAGGATCCTCTGCTTTGCCCTGGTTGTCAATGTGGTACTCTGTATTCTGGGACAGGCTGACTGGTTCGAGCCGATCGGCATTACGGCGGCTATTCTGATTGCTACGCTTGTTTCCACTTATTCCGAGTACAACAATGAAAACGCTTTCCAGAAGCTGCAGGAGGAAGCCTCCCGCATCATGTGCAAGGTTTACCGCAATGCTGAAATCGTTGAGGTGCCGATCAATGATCTTGTAGTAGGTGACTGCATTCTGCTTCAGTCCGGCGACAAGATTCCCGCCGACGGTCTGATGATCGACGGCGAGCTGAAGGTTGATCAGTCGGTGCTGAACGGCGAGAGCGCGGAAGCACGTAAAATCGCCATTCCCGATGATTATACCGAAACCGACGAGCCGCTTGATTTCCTCAATGAATACAAGGTGTTCAGAGGGGCTGTGGTTTGTTCCGGCAACGGCGTAATGAAGGTAACGGTGGTCGGCGACAGCTCGGTTTACGGCAAGATCGCCAGCGAGCTGCAGGCTGACGACGACAGACAGTCTCCGCTGCAGGTCAAGCTTTCCAAGCTGGCCGACGGAATAAGTAAATTCGGCTATATCGGCGGCGCACTGATTGCGGTTGCCTATCTGTTTATGCGCTTCTTTGTGGCCAATCATTTCAATGGCGCTGAAATATCCGCCTATTTCCACAACACCGGCAATGTCATTCATGACTGTGTGGAAGCACTGATGTTCGCCGTCATCATCATCGTTATGGCCGTGCCGGAAGGACTGCCGCTTATGGTGGCGCTGGTTTCGGCTATGAACATGAACAAGATGCTCAGGGACAACGTGCTTGTACGCAAGATCGTGGGTATCGAAACCGCAGGCAGCCTGAACATTCTCTTCAGTGACAAGACCGGTACCATCACAAAGGGCAAGCTGGAGGTCGTTACCTTCATTGACGGCAATCTCAGCGAGTACAAGGGAATCAACGACATTCCCGGCACGCTGGGTGACCTTATCACCATGAGCATCAAGAACAACACCGATTCGGTGATTTCCGGCGAGGGCGAAAGCCTGAAAATTGTCGGCGGAAATGCCACTGAACGTGCCGTTCTCGGCTTTGCCGTGGACAGCGGCAAGGTCTTTGACGCTCCCAAGGTCAGCTCCATTCCTTTCAACAGCACCAACAAATATTCCGCTTCCACCGTGGGCAGGAACGGCAGATACCTCACACTTATCAAGGGTGCTCCCGAAAAAATGCTTGCAAAGTGCAAATTTTATTATGCCAAAGACGGCAGCAGACTTCCGCTCAACAATTCCGCTGAAATCGATGCCAAGATGGACGAGCTTGCCACAAGAGCGATCCGCGTGCTTGCCTTTGCCACTTCCGACAGCGTGATTTCGGACGGCAAGCTGCCGGAGGATGAATGGACGCTGGTCGGTTTCGTCGGCATCCGCGATGAGGTTCGCCCCGAATCCATTCTGGCCATCAAGGAAGTGCACCGCGCCGGCGTGCAGGTTGTCATGATCACAGGTGACCGCAAGGAAACGGCTGTCGCTATCGCCAAGGATTCCGGAATACTTAAGAAGGAGAGCGATCTTGTCTTTACTTCGGACGAACTGGCACGCATGTCCGATGAGGAAATCAGCAAGGTCATCCGCAAGATCCGCGTCATTGCCCGCGCCCTGCCTTCCGATAAGAGCCGTCTGGTCCGCATCGCACAGGAGAGGAATCTCGTGGTCGGCATGACCGGCGACGGCGTGAACGATTCACCCGCCCTGAAGAAGGCTGACGTCGGCTTTGCGATGGGCGGCGGCACAGAAGTCGCCAAGGAAGCGGGAGATATCGTGATTCTCGATGATAACTTCCTCTCAATTGAAAAGGCAATTCTCTACGGGCGTACCATCTTCAACAGCATCCGCAAGTTCATTGTGTTCCAGCTGACCATCAATATTTCAGCGGTTCTCATTTCCTTCATCTGCCCGCTGCTCAATATGAGCAACCCCCTGACCATTACACAGATACTCTGGGTCAACCTTGTCATGGATACCCTGGCGGCGCTTGCATTCGGCGGTGAACCGGCTCTCCGCAGATTCATGCGCGAAAAGCCCAAGAAGCGCGACGAGAGCATTGTCAGCAAGACCATGTGGTCGTCCATACTGGTCGGAGCCGGCTACACAGTGCTGATCAGCCTTATCTTCCTGATTGTCGGCAAAAACTGGATGTATGAATGGCGTTACTTCCCCCAGATTCATATGACGGGCTATTTCGCCCTGTTCATCTTCATCGCCGTGTTCAACGCCTTCAACGCCAGAACCGAAGAGATGAATCTGTTCGACAATATTACCCGCAACAAGAACTTCCTGAAAATCATGGCGCTGGTAGCGGTGGTGCAGATTCTTCTGACTTATCTCGGCGGCGATATCTTCCAGTGCTACGGACTGAATATCGAGCATTGGTGCCTGATCATCATTCTGGCTATTGCCATTATTCCGGTGGATATGATCAGAAAGTGCGTGATAAAGATGATGAACGCGGACAAACAGTAAACAGTTTATTCATCACAACGCATAATCATTCATAAATCATTAGAACAAACAACACACGCTGTTTATCAATTGATGAACAACGTGTGCTGTTTTTATATTATTTAAACAAAATTCACAAAATCTTCTGATAATGACAGGTGACTTGCCTTGACAGTCTCCTGAAAAATATGGTATACTATTTCTACAGTTTAATATTCTATTAATAGTTGAGACGGATAATCCGTATACGATTCATTACAAAATCGGCATGCGCCGGAGGGAGAGCGACAATGACAAACAAGGAACTGAATAATTATTCAACAGGTAAGAGAGAACTTTGCATTGCCAACGACACGATCTCGGACGTACTGTTCAAGGAATACGGCGTCAACCGCGGACTGCGCGATGTCAATGGCAAGGGCGTGCTTGCCGGGCTCACGAGAATATCAAAGATTATTTCGTTCAAGGATATCGACGGAGTCAAGACCCCCTGTGACGGGGAACTGTGGTATCGCGGATACAAGATTAATACATTGATTGAAGAGCTGAACCGTTACGAATTCGGATTTGAAAAGACGGCGTATCTCCTGCTCTTCGGCGAAAAACCTTCGCAGAAAGAGGAAGATGAATTCTGTTACATTCTCGGCAAGAGTATGAAGCTGCCCGTCAATTTCACCCGCAACGTGATTATGGAAGGTCCATCCAAGGATATCATGAATTCCATGACCAAGAGCATTCTCACGCTTGCATCCTACGACAAGGAAGTCAATTCGGCTACGCTGGAATGCTGCATCAGGCAATGTCTTGAACTGATAGCGGTTTTCCCGATGCTGGCGGTTTACGGCTATCACGCCTATAATCACTACATGAATGACGCCAGCATGTATATCCACAGGCCGCGTCCCGAGCTGTCCACCGCGGAGAATATCCTGAGGATGCTGCGTCCCGACCGGACTTATACCAGACTTGAGGCGAAGGTGCTGGATATCGTGCTGATGCTGCACATGGAGCACGGCGGCGGCAACAATTCCACCTTTACCACCCGCGTCGTCACGTCGTCGGGATCGGATACCTACTCGGCGATAGCCGCGGCGATGTCGTCGTTGAAAGGCCCCAAGCACGGGGGTGCGAACATCAAGGTTATGGAGATGATCGGGGATATCCGCAAGCATGTGTCCGATAAGACCGACCGTGAGGAAGTCAGGGCGTATCTCGAAAAGATAATCGATGGCAAGGCATTTGACGGCAAGGGATTGATTTACGGCATGGGGCACGCGGTTTATTCCGTTTCCGACCCGAGAGAACGCATTCTCAAATCCTACGTCGCAAAGCTTGCCAGTGCAAAGCATGAGGAGGAAAACATCACTCTCTATAATATTATTGAAGAAGAAGCGCCAAAGCTGATCGCGGAGAAGCGTCACATCTTCAAAGGAGTCAGTCCGAATGTCGACTTTTACAGCGGCTTTGTGTATGAGATGCTGGGCATTCCGATGGAATTGTATACGCCGCTCTTCGCTATCGCAAGAATCGTAGGCTGGAGCGCCCACCGCATAGAAGAAATGATCGGCATGAACAAGATTATTCGTCCGGCTTACATGAGCGTGATGGAAGAATTGGAATAGTTTATGATAATAGGGCACGGGTATTTTTCATAGAAATTTCCCGTGCCGTTTTTTGGTTTATTATAGAAAATATTAAGTGTTGTGATATATATTATTAAAGAACTGTTAATTAATATAGTATATAGTTAGTATAATGAAAGGAAGGGTGTTATTTGTATGGCTGTAAATCTTAGAAAAGGCGAAAAAGTTAATCTTTCCTCCTCCAGCAACCGTGTCAGCGGTGTGATTGTGGGGTTAGGCTGGGACAGTGCCGGGGAAGGCAGCGCAAGCGTCGACTGCGATGCTTCCGCCATCATATGCGGCGCTGACGGCAAGGCTTCGGACGTCATTTATTTTGGCAAAATGCGCAGCGTCAATGATGCTGTGGTTTATACCGGGGACAGTCAGACCGGCGAAGGCAACGGAGATAACGAGCGTATTTATATCAATTTTACCAAGCTTCCGCAGAATATTGGAAAGATCGTGATTTCCGCCAATATTTATGATGCGAAGGCGAAACGGCAGCACTTCGGCATGATCAACAACGCTTTTGTCAGGGTACTCAACTGGAAAACCGGGCAGGAGATGTGCCGCTTCAATCTCACTGACAATTACAGCGGCATGACGGGCATTATTGCGGCCGAAATATTCCGCACGGCTGCGGGATGGGATTTTGCTCCCATCGGCAAAGCAGTTCAGGAAGCAAGCCGTCTGCAGTCCATTGTCAGGCTGTATCAATAATGAGTGTATTCCGGAGGAACCGTACGAATGAAATCAATATTATCCGATAATTCTCTGATGGACTGTGTGGCAAATGCCGTTGTCCGGGACGCAAACGGAAAAGACAGCCACCTTCCTGAGGGCTTTTCCCTTCCTGCGCTGGAGAATGAGAATCTTTCCAAATTTGCCGACGGGGCGATAGACGGCATTTTCATTTATCATACGGCGCATCAGCCGATATCCAAAGAGGCAAAGGACGTTCTTGCGAAGGCGATGCAAGCAGTCGGCAGGGGCGAAAGAGAGGAAGCCAAGAAGCTTTTTGAAGATCTGGGGACAAAAGCACGCGCCGTTTCCATCATCGACGATCTTCAGACCTATATTCTTGAACACAAGGCGTCCGTATCCGCCGACAGTGTCGTGAAATTCGCCCTGTATACATTATACAATACCAAAGACCGTGAATCGCTCAAATTTGCCCTTTCCATGCTGGAACTTGTGCATCTGGAAGATGACAATCTGAAAGAAACACTCCGCATTCTGGGACTTTCAGATGAATTTACGCTGTTTGTCATCTTTATTATGCAGCAGTGGGGAAATGCCAATGAAGAAATCTTCCGGCTTGCCAGAAAGACAAAGGGCTGGGGAAGAATTCACGCCATCGAGCGTCTGATTCCCGAAACGCCGGAAATCAGGGAATGGCTGCTGCGCGAGGGCCTTCAAAATAACGTCCTTCCTGCCTACAGCGCACTCAATTGCTGGGAAGGTTCCGAGGCGGTAAAATCTTCTGTTTGCTCCCGAAATATCGCCCGAAGATTTTACCGCCATCAGCAAATTGATCTCCGTTTTGCTGGATGAAGGGCCGTGTCCGGGAATTTCGGAAATAGAAAAAGGCGACGAAGCCATCAAAGCGTTCCTGCGCAAGGCCAAGGAAATGCCCGAGGAATGTGTCGATAAGAAATTGATCGGGCAGATCATGGATCACTATTCCGGCGTTGATCCGGAGATCACATCGCTTGCCCGGCAGATTGGTTAGGCATGAGGAGGGAATAGAATTGAAAACACAACTTGATCAGAATATAAAAAAAATTCGCGTAGGACTGAACTGGACATCCGGCAAGGAATACAGCTTTGACTTGGATCTTTCGGCATTTCTGCTGGATGAAAAGGACCTTGCACGCGGCGATGAGGATTTTGTCTTTTACAATAATCCCGTGTCGGTCGGAGAGGCGCTTGTGTTAAGCGGCGATGACCGCAGCGGTATGGTGGAAGGAACCAACGAGTCGATCTTTGTCGATCTTGAAAAAATTCCGGAAAACATACGCAAAGCGGTATTCTGTGTCACATTTGACGATACCGAAGAGGATCGCATTTTCGGAGAAGCTGAGAGCATCGTGCTTTCCGCCAGCAGCGTAATCGATGAATTCGACAAGGGGGAAAGCCCGTTCTGTTCGGTCGATCTGGCAAAGCACTGTCATCTGAGCGGCGCGATGGCGGTTCTGGAGTTAAGCAGAAGCGACGAAGGCTGGGAGTATGACATGATCTGTGACAGTGCCGACTTCGGTCTGCTTGAACTTTGCAGCCGATACGGACTTGCAGCTGAGGTGTGATATAAAGGCCGAAATAATATAGAAAGGAATTGGCATACCTTCTTGCGATACAAACGGTATGCCAATTTTTGAATTATGGAGGAAAATGCCCGTGCGAAATGCCGAGAATCGTTCAGGGAAATACAGCAACTTCCACAAGGATGAAAAAAGCCGAAAAAAACCGAAAAAAAGACTTGACATTGCAGCGAAGGTGTGCTAGAATAGCAAAGCTGTCGCGGAGAGACGGAAGCCGAAGCAGCGCAGAAAG
>CAMHMN010000085.1 GCA_946186245.1 uncultured Clostridia bacterium | reverse complement strand
GCAGATCGTCGTGAATCAGCTCGTGAATGGTTTCCTGCGCCAGATAGGGATTGATCGCGCTCGCGCCGTAGCCCAGAAGGGTAGCGAAGTGATGCACCGTTCTCGGTTCTCCGCTTTCCAGAATAACGGCGAGGGAAGTCCTTCGCTTAGTCACAACAAGGTGACGGTGAAGGGCCGAAACCGCCAGCAGCGACGGAATGGCGAGGTGATTCTCGTCCACGCCCCTGTCGGAGAGAATGAGGATATTCGCGCCCTCGTTGTAGGCCTTGTCGGCTTCCACAAACAGACGGCTGATCGCCTTGGAAAGGCGGGTATTCTTGTAGTAGAGGATCGGAATGACCGCCACCTTGTAGCCGCTGACGTGCATATTCTTGATTTTCAGCACGTCCGTGGAGGTGAGGATCGGATTGCGTATCTTGATGACGTGGCAGTTCTCCGGCTTTTCCTGTAAAAGATTGCCGTCCTCACCGATGTAGACGGTGGTGGAGGTGACAATTTCCTCACGGATCGCGTCAATCGGGGGATTCGTGACCTGCGCGAAGAGCTGCTTGAAGTAGTCGAAAAGCGGGCGCGGCTGCTTCGACAGCACGGCCAGCGGCGTATCGACGCCCATGGCGGTAATGGGTTCGCTGCCGGTCTGCGCCATGGGGAGAATCGACTTCATGATTTCCTCATAGGTGTAGCCGAATGCCTTTTGCAGACGGCGGCGTTCCTCGCGGTGATGCTCCTGCACCTTGACGTTGGGAATCTTTAAATCCTTGAGCCGAACGAGATTGCCGTCCAGCCATTCACCGTAGGGCTGTCGGGAGGCATAATATTCCTTCAGTTCGTCGTCGTCGATGACCCTGCCGTTCACGGTGTCCACCAGCAGCATTTTGCCGGGACGAAGTCTGTCCTTCGACACGATCTTTTCGGCCGGAATGGGCAGCGCACCGACTTCAGAGGAAAGCACGAGGAATCCGTCGTCTGTGATGTAATAGCGGGAAGGCCGCAGTCCGTTGCGGTCGAGCACCGCGCCCATCACGTCGCCGTCGGAAAAGAGAATGGAGGCGGGGCCATCCCAGGGTTCCATCATGGTGGCGTAATACTGGTAGAAATCGCGCTTGCGGCGGCTCATGGTGTGGTTTCTGTCCCACGGCTCGGGAATGGTGATCATCACCGCCAGCGGCAGCGGCATTCCGCTCATGACGAGGAATTCCAGCGTGTTGTCCAGCATGGCGGAATCGGAGCCTTCGGTATTCACAACGGGAATCACCTTGTCGAGATCGCCCTTCAGATGCTCGGAACGCATGGTTTCCTCGCGGGCCAGCATCTTGTCGGCGTTGCCCTTGATGGTGTTGATTTCGCCGTTGTGGACGATCATGCGGTTGGGATGCGCCCGCTGCCAGCTGGGATTGGTATTGGTGGAAAAACGGGAGTGAACCATCGCGATGGCCGATTGGAAATCTTCGTCCTGTAAATCAAGGAAGAATCGCCGCAGATCGCCGACAAGGAACATTCCCTTATAGACAATGGTCCGGCTGCTCAGCGACACGACATAGGTATCCTCGTTGCTCTGCTCGAATTCGCGGCGGGCGACATACAGCCGCCTGTCGAAGTCAATGCCCTTCTTTACACCTTCCGGACGGGCAATGAAGCACTGCTGGATTTCCGGCTTGCAGTCCAGCGCACGCTGTCCGATGGCAGACGTGTCACAGGGAACGCTTCGCCAGCCGAGAATTTTCAGGCCTTCCTTTTCGGCAATGATCTCGAACATCTTGCGCGCCTGGTTGCGGGCAAGCTCCTTTTGCGGGAAGAAGAACATTCCCACACCGTAATCCCGTTCACCCGGCAGCCTGATGCCGAGTTCCTTCGCGGCTTTGGCAAAGAAGGCGTGCGGAATCTGGGAAAGAATTCCCACGCCGTCGCCGGTCTTGCCGTCCGCGTCCTTGCCGGCGCGGTGTTCCAGCGTTTCCACGATGGTGAGCGCGTCGTCCACCACCTTGTGAGACTTCTCGCCCTTGATATTCACCACAGCACCGATGCCGCAGTTGTCATGCTCAAATGACGGGTCGTACAGGCTGTGTGTTTTTTCGTTCCACTTATTCTCCATAATGATCTTCCTTTCCGGGAGAAAGTTCCGCAGGCTGTCTGCCGCGAATTTGTAGTGCCATTATAATACCCGAATGCAGGATTGTCAAGAGAAAGTTGCAATTTTTATTTCAAAAGTTGCAAAAACGCCGTTAATATGTGATAAAAACGTGATTATTAATATAGTATATGCAGGAAGAATAAAAAAAGTTGCAGAAATTTTTAAAAAAGTACTTGACAAATAAAAAACACGGGTATATAATGGCACCATCGAACGGCAAAGGCGTCGTAAGCGATGAGGGTTTATACCGGCCCCCTGCTTGCGGCGCCTTTATTGTTTCAATTCATCATTTGAGGAGAGATTTTTATGACAAGCGTACCCGAATATTTCGGAAGTATGGTATTCAACGATCAGAAAATGAAGGCAAGACTGCCTCACGCCACTTATAAGGCGCTCAAAAAGACCATCCAGAACGGCGAGCCGCTTGATCTGAGCGTCGCCAACGCCGTCGCCAACGCCATGAAGGACTGGGCTGTGGAAATGGGCTGCACCCACTACACCCACTGGTTCCAGCCGATGACAGGCGTGACGGCAGAGAAGCACGACAGCTTCATCACCCCCGACGGCGATCAGGTCATCATGGAATTCTCCGGCAAGGAGCTGATCAAAGGCGAGCCTGACGCTTCGAGCTTTCCTTCCGGCGGCATCCGTGCCACCTTTGAGGCGAGAGGTTACACCACCTGGGATCCGACTTCTCCGGCCTTCATCCGCGACAAGACACTCTACATTCCCACCGCCTTCTGCTCCTACACCGGCGAAGTGCTGGACAAGAAAACGCCGCTTCTCCGTTCCATGGAACGCCTGAGCAGCGTCGCGGTCAAGGTGCTTCACCTCTTCGGCAAGGAGGACGTCACCCGCGTCACCACCACGGTCGGTCCCGAACAGGAATACTTCCTCATCGACAAGAAGATGTACGACGCACGTCCGGATCTCATTTTCACCGGACGCACCCTCTTCGGCGCGCCGGCTCCCAAAGGTCAGGAGCTGGAAGATCACTACTTCGGCTCCATCAAGACGAGAGTGGCTGCCTTCATGAACGATCTGGATGAGGAGCTCTGGAAGCTGGGCGTTCTCGCCAAGACAAAGCACAACGAGGTTGCGCCTTCGCAGCACGAACTGGCGCCGATCTTCTCCACTTCCAATATCGCCACCGACCACAACGAGCTGACCATGGAAGTCATGAAGAAAACCGCCGAAAAGCACGGACTTGTCTGCCTGCTGCATGAAAAGCCCTTCGCGGGCGTCAACGGCTCCGGCAAGCACAACAACTGGTCCATCGGCACCAACACGGGCGAAAACCTTCTCGACCCCGGCAAGAATCCCGAAGACAATCTCCAGTTCCAGCTCTTCCTCGCCGCCGTCGTTAAGGCAGTGCATGAATACCAGGATCTGCTGAGAATCACTGTCGCTTCCGCCGGCAACGACCACCGGCTCGGCGCGAACGAAGCCCCTCCGGCGATCATCTCGATGTATCTGGGCGACGATCTCGGCGCACTGGTGGAAGCCATCATCGAGGGCAAGGAGTACAAGAGCGTCGGAAAATCCGACATGCTCACGGGCGTTGACGTGCTGCCCGATTTCAAAAAGGACACCTCCGACCGCAACAGAACTTCTCCTTTTGCCTTCACCGGCAACAAGTTTGAATTCCGCGCGCTGGGTTCTTCGCTGAATATAGGCTGCCCGAACTATATGCTCAACACCATGGTGGCCGAGGAACTCTCTCAATTCTACGATGTGCTGAAGGACGCCGACGATCTGGACGAAGCCGTCAGGGAGCTTGTCAGAAAGGTCTTCACCGAGCATAAGAACATCATCTTCAACGGCGACAACTATTCCGCGGAGTGGGTAGAAGAAGCCGCAAAGCGCGGTCTCTGCAATTTCCGTTCGCTGCCCGAAGCGATGGCGCATTACATTGACAAGAAGAACGTCGATCTCTTTGTCAAAAACGGCATTGTCTCCGAAGCGGAGATTCACGCCCGCTACGAAATAGAGCTGGAGCATTACGTCAAGCAGCTTCACATCGAAGCCCTCACCATGATCGACATGGCCCGGAAGGACATCGCCCCGGCGGTCAGCGACTTTGTCGGCAAGCTCACCGGAACCGCCCTTTCCAAAAAGGCACTGAGCGAATCCATCTCGGTCTACACCGAAACGTCTCTTGTGGAAGAGCTTTCCGACCTTCTGGAAAAATTCGTCAAGAAGACAGCCGAGCTGGAAAAGGCAGTGGAAGGAGCAAAGAAATTCGATGGCGACAACCTCGCGCAGGCTTCCTATTACAGAGTAGCTGTTTTCAAAGAAATGGGCGAACTTCGTGAGCTGGGCGACGCCATGGAGCGCAAGACCTCCGCGCAGTACTGGCCCTATCCTTCCTACGGCGAGATTCTCTTCGGCGTGTGATCTATATTTAGTATAAATTGAAAACCTAATACTTTCTGTCAAAGGCGGCAGATATCTTGAATGTGCATTGCAACTGTGCAAAAGCAGGAAAGGTATCTGCCTTCTTTTATAAAATCTATTATAAAAATTTTGAGGAGCTGATTCTTTATGAATGAAGCAATCAAGGAGTATGTCACAACGACAACCTCCGAACAACTATTCGCTGTGTGGTTCCTGATCGGAGCCGCGTTGGTATTCTGGATGCAAGCGGGATTTGCCATGGTGGAGGCGGGATTCACCCGCGCCAAAAACACCGGCAACATTATCATGAAAAACCTGATGGACTTCTGCATCGGCACCGTGGTCTTTATTCTGATCGGCTTCGGTCTGCTGATGGGGGAAGATCTTCTCGGATTCATCGGCAAGCCGGGATTTGATATCTTTACCTCCTACGCCAATTTCAATTTTTCCAACTTCGTATTCAACTTGGTATTCTGTGCGACAACGGCCACCATCGTTTCCGGCGCCATGGCGGAACGCACCAAGTTCCTTTCCTACTGCGTGTATTCCGGCGTGATCTCCGCGCTGATCTATCCCATTGAAGCCCACTGGATCTGGGGCGGAGGCTGGCTGAGCCAGATCGGATTCCACGATTTCGCCGGCTCCTGCGCCATTCACATGGTCGGCGGCATCTCCGCCCTCATCGGCGCCAAGATTCTCGGCGCGCGCATCGGCAAATTCAACAGGGACGCGGACGGCAAGGTTACCAAGGTCAATGCCTTCCCCGGTCACAATATCGCACTCGGCGCACTCGGTGTATTCATTCTCTGGCTCGGCTGGTACGGATTCAACGGCGCTGCCGCCACTTCCGTCGAACAGCTTGGTTCGGTATTCCTCACTACCACAGTCGCTCCCGCAGTGGCAACCGTGGTCTGCATGATCTTCACCTGGATCAAGTACGGCAAACCTGACGTCAGCATGTGCCTGAATGCCTCTCTCGCCGGACTGGTGGCCATCACCGCACCCTGCGACGTGACCGATGCATTCGGCGCGATCGTCATCGGCGCGGTGGCCGGTCTGCTGGTCGTGTTCGGCGTATGGCTGCTCGACCACAAGCTCCACATCGACGATCCCGTAGGCGCGGTGGCGGTTCACATGATGAACGGTATTTGGGGTACACTTTCGGTAGGTCTTTTCGCAACCAACACCGCACCCGGCTATTCCATCGCCGACGCAAACGGCAATGAGCTTGTCGGCCTGGTCTACGGCGGCGGATTCAAGCTGATGGGCCTGCAGCTGATCGGATTTGCTTCCGTTGCCGCGTGGACAGTGGTTGCCATCACCCTTACATTCCTCCTAATCAAGGCAATCTTTGGTCTGCGCGTTTCCCGTGAAGAAGAAATTCAGGGTCTCGACGCAACGGAACATGGCATGCCTTCGGCCTACGCCGGTTTTGCCATGACCCCCGAATATTTAGAAGAAGGCGATGCGCCGGTTGTTGTGGATGGCGACGCACCCGTTGCGGAGGCTGTCACGGTCAACAAGGTGCCTTCCTTTGTGGAGGAAGGCAGACCAAAGATCACCAAGGTGGAGATCGTCTGCAAGGAATCCCGCCTCGAACCGCTCAAGAATGCTATGATGGGCATCGGCATCACCGGTATGACGGTTTCCCACGTCCTCGGCTGCGGTGCGCAGAAGGGCAAGCCGGAATACTACCGCGGCGTTCAGATCGAAGCCAGCCTGCTGCCCAAGGTGCAGGTTGACATCGTGGTATGCGCCGTGCCGGTGGCATCCGTCATCGAAACCGCCAAGAAGGTATTGTACACCGGTCACATCGGCGACGGCAAGATATTCGTCTATGACGTGGAGGATGTTGTCAAAGTCCGCACAGGTGAAACCGGCTACGACGCCATGCAGGACGTTGAATAAGCCCTGTCCATTACAGTCAGCAAACCGTGCCTTTCATCCCTTTGCATGACGTTGGCACTTCTTCTCTCAGAGATATCATGGTATTTCTTCCACAGTCACCGTTGCAGGTTTCTGACATCAGCAATGACCGCGAGGCCGTGATACCATCCTCATCTCGATAAAAAAGGGCTGCAAACTCTACCGTACAGTGAGTTTGCAGTCCCTCTTTTATTTTATCGCAAGTTGAAATCACTCGGTTTTTTGAGAAAATCCTGTGGTGATAACGGGATCAGCAAAGCTAAAATTACAAAAAACACAAAGCAAAACAATGCATCTACGGAAAAACCTTGCCGTTTTTTGCCCCCTAAAGCCACGAAAAGCCCCTAAAATAGGGGCTTCACGGGAGGTGCATATTTTTTGTTCACCTATTCTGGCAGGGTTGAACAAAAAAGATGCACGTGGGGTTTCAGTCCTCATAATGTCCTTTACAAGAAATAATCCAAAGATTTCCGTCAACAATATTATAGACAAGTCTGTTACCATGATCAATATGTCTGCTCCATCCCTTTCGGTATTTTAGAGGTTCCGGATGACCTGTTCCCTTGGATAGACCGTTTCGTTCAATAT
>CAMHMN010000084.1 GCA_946186245.1 uncultured Clostridia bacterium | reverse complement strand
CTCTCTTGCTTTTATTCGTTTCATTTTAAGAAGATTCTGAACAGGCTCTCAGAAAGAACAAGCGCGTTGTTCCGACAGAGGATGAAACGCTGGCGCTGATGTATGTGCAATCGGGCATGGTGCAGCCCGACGCGGGCGATCTGGTATCGCTGTCGGAACTGGTCAACGAATTGCTCGGCCGGAGGGACGAGCGAAGCCGCAAGGTGTTTCATATGCGGCTGGAGGGGTATTCATTCAGGGAAATAGATGAAAAAATAGGCATTTCGGAGAATTCCGCCCGCGTGCTGGAATACCGGACACGGGCATATCTGCAAAAGGAACTGAGAAAGGAGGGCTACGGCAATGACTGATTGCAAGGACATTTCATGCGGCGTCACCTGCGACGTGATCCGCGACCTCATGCCGCTGGCTGCCGACGGTGTGGCTTCGGAGGACAGCCGCGCGCTTGTCATGCGCCATATTGCAGCCTGCGAGGAGTGTGAGGGCATTTACCGCTCGATGAGGGAAGAAAAAGCGGTTCACACGATGGAGCCGGCAAATGACAAAAAAATCATTTCGCTCATCCGCAGGCGGTATTTGATCCTGATTGCCTTCATCCTGTGTAGCGGAGCCGTCATCGGCGTGGTTTTTACGGCGAGTGAATTCATGTTCCAAAACATTCTGCTCATGCCGGCGATAGGCGCGCTGTCATTTGTCTGCTTCCGGTACAAGGGGGCTTGGATGGCTGTGGTCGTCATCCTCCTGTCGCTCCTGCGGGGCATAGTCTGCCTGTTCACGCTCGAAGGCGAAACGGCGTTCGTCGAAGTGATGTCCTGTATCCCGTTCGGGGGCATTTACGCCTTCTTCGTCATACTCGGATGGACGGCGGCGCTGCTGCTCTCATACGCCATCAAGGGAAAACAAAAAAACTGACGGAAAACAAAAGGAGAAATCCATATGCAAAACACTCATCCGGCTCCCCTTGCGGGAGAAAAGAAAAAATCCCATCCCGCGCTCCGCATTCTCGCGGCGGCAGGCGCGCTGCTGATCATAGCACTGATCCTCCTGATCTACAATGCCTTCTGCGGGAATTTCATCAGCGGAATGTATTACAAGGGCATGGTGGACAGATACATCGCCAGCACCTACCCGGACAGGGAATATTCGGTCTCGGACTACCAATATAACTTCAAAGACGGAAGCTACTGGTTTGACATTACTGACCCGAACAGCAGGGACGGCTGCTTCAGCGCCTATTACAGCGACTACGATGGTCGTGTCGTGGACACTTATGAGAACGTCGTTAATTTCACCAACACCGTCAATCGTCTGGAAGACGGATTCCGCTCCGAAGTAGAACCCATCATCGACCAATATCTCGACACAAAGGAGCACATCAAGGACGGCGATTTCGTTGCAGGAGAATTCGGTTATGCCACCTGCCGGATAGACGAGGGCTTCTATGCCCCGGAGCCTGACACGGCTTATCTGAGAGATAAGCTGTACCTCGATATGCCGCTGGACGCGAAAAATATGCCGCTTCCCACCAAGATATACCTCAATCTACGGGGAACCAAAGAGGAAGCCTTCCGGCGTGAGAGAGAGATCGCGCTTGCCATCCAGAAAAGCGGCTACCGCATTGATTACTATGATTTTACCACCGACGACCTCGTCGGCGATAACAATATCGCGTATGAAATGATTCCCGCCGGCGTCTTTTTCGCGGCCGATAGTACAGACGAGTTCGCGGATTATCTGGTTCACTACTACAGCAATCCCGATCTTGCGCCGTCCACGACTCACGCAACCTTCTCGACGCAGGCGACGACCGCCGCAGACAACCATTGAAGCAAAAAAGCCCCTCCGGAAGGCGCGATGATCGCCGACTCCCGGAGGGGCTTTTTTGCGGTAAGTGCCCGATATGTTGGAGAAAAATAAAAGAATTACAGGCATACCGCGTTTTGCTTTCATTCAGGGATTGACTGAAAAGCAGCAATACGCGATATGCCTGTAAGGGCATATTGGGAATATTATATTTCTTACAGCGAGATGCTCTTCCGGATCAGTTCCTCATATTCCGCCGCGGGAAGGGGACGGGAGAAATAATAACCCTGCACCAGATCACAGCCCATGCTCTGAAGCCGCATGAGTTCGACCTCGTTTTCCACGCCTTTGGCAATCACCGCAAGCCCCATTTCCTTAGCGAGATCCAGAATCAGCTTGACAAGGCGGATATCCTTGGCACTGTTCGACATATTCATGATAAAGGACCGGGCGATTTTGAGAATGTCAATCGGCATGGAGGAAAGCATACCGAGTGAAGAATACCCGGTGCCGAAGTCGTCCTCATGCCATTTGTGCCAGCGGAATATGCAGAACCGGTCGGCTTCAATGCGTCCCGCGACGGAATCCTTTTCGTCAAACAGCCTGCGGATCTGCTGCGCCAGACTGCTCAGCACCTTATCGCCTGTTTCCTGTCCGTTGAGCGCGTTCACGGAATGGAAACGCTCTATATCCAGCGCAATGGCGTCCATGGGCTTCTTCTTGGTTTTCGCCCGCATTCTGTCGGCATGCTCAAAGAGGAAATGCCTGTTGTAAAGTCCGGTTAGCGCGTCGGTTTCCGCGGAGGCAATCAGCCGTTCGTTCCGCAAGGCTCGCCTTGTGACGTGAATGGTCCGCAGGGCGAGTGCCAGAATGACAAGAAGCACGCCGGCGACAATGGCGATGAATTCCGTCATATGCGCCTTGGCAAATTCCCGGAAGGTCATTTCCTTTTCCGCCTCGGCAATATACTGCATCATGACCGAGGTGAATTTGGATTGAGGAACCATGTTGACGGTCTTGTTCATAACGGAATACAGTTCGGCGTTTCCTCTGGCGACCACAAAGGAATATTCCACGCCAATGCCGGTTGCGATGGGCGTCAGACCGAGACCCTCGCACTGCTTGGAAATACTGTTGTAGCGGAAACTCGTGATCAGGACGACGTCGGCCTTCCCGTCGGCCACCGCCTGAAGGCAGGCGTCAATATCCGGATAGACCTCCGTTTTCCAGCCGGAATAGTTTTCCTCCAGTATTCTTTCATAATTGACGTTGCCTTCGTTGATGGCGACCTTGAGATCCTGCTTCTGACCGATATGATCCTTGTCCGCCATACGGATGACCAGATAGACCTCCGCGTCGGATTCACTGAAATTGGCGGGGAAGACACAGTCCACCTCTCACCTTTTCTGCGTGTCAAGCGCCTCCTGCAGGGTGTCGAAGGGAATCGGATCATATTTCAGCTCCGCGTTCTGGATCACACTTGAGGCGTAATCCAGAAAATCCCTGAGCGCGCCGTTGAGGTCATTGGATATACCGTCCCTGTCGCAGAAGGGAAGGTAATTGTCCACATAGCCCACTTTGATGGCGCCGTGGGACGCAAGCCAATCCTTTTCCGTCGGGCTAAGCAGCAGATTGGCGCCTGTGGAAGACATATATTTTTCGTAGAGCTGCTGATTGAAGTAGCGGTTTTCGTTATTGATGCGGTTAAGTGCGTTCTCCAGCTCCTCAAAGACGTCGGGTCGCTGGTTGCTGACCGCGAAATAATAATCCGAGGAACCTAATTTGTAGAAGGGAACGGCTGTTTCCGGATTACCGTAGCCGTCGATGGAGATATATGTATCAAGCTCGCCCTTCTGCAGCATTGCAAAGGATTCGTTTTCGGGCACAGTCAGCTCGATCAACTCCGCCTCGACTCCGTTTTTCTCCGCCCATTCGAGATAATACTGCTCCTGGATGGAATCCTTGTTGACGCCCACCTTTTTGCCGTTGACGGCGGCAATACCTTTATTGATAAATTCGGTATTGCCGGGTGTGACGAAGAAGTAATAATCCTCCGAGCCCATCGGCAGAGAGGGATACAACAGGTACGCGGCTCTTTCCTCGGTATAGGAAATGTCCCCATCATGTCGATCTCGCCGTTCTTCAGCTTCTGCATCAGCTCTGACCAACTGCCCTCGACATACTCATAAGTCCAGTTGGTGTAAGCGGATAGCTTCTGCTCATATGCGTAATCATAGCCGTAGCGCCTGCCGGTCTCGTCCTTAAAGCTGACGGGCGATTCGTACCAGCCGACACGGATCACCTTTTGCGTTGACTTTTCCGCGTGAACCGCCAGCGGTAGAATCAATGCTGTCAGCGAAGCAAGGCACAGCAGAAATGCCGCCACCCGCTTTAGACCGGCTTTTTTGAGTCTGATCATTGTCATCGTATTCTCCTGCTTTCATATTTGGTGATTGTTATATGATAATTGTAGCATTTTTTTCGACCATAAAAACATAGCTCTTCCTTATTTTGTCACTAATATACATATAGCAGGCGAAAAAATAAATGAATTTGCATTATTGTTTTTGACACGCTAAGTCAGTATTATTCACACACCAAGGTAGAAATGGAAAAAGACACACAAAAGAAGCCGACGCCTCTTCTGCAGAAGAAGACTACCATGAGCCATTCGCCGATTACGCTGATGAGGAAAAAGAAATCGGTGTTGCCGGTTGCAGGGCCTAACGCGGAGAAAACGAACATCATCAGACCGCCCGGCAGTACGAAAGGACTTTTTTTGCGGATGATGGCAGCTACGCCAAAGGCAAGCAGCGGCAGAATCGTGCCGAAGGAGAGGATGCTTTCAATGATCATGGTGAGAATGAGCGGGGCATGATTCATCAGGATATTTTTTCATAGAAAAGCGCCTTTCATAAAATGATGCGGCGTGTGAGAGAGAGATGGATAGACGGGGTTTTCAGAACCTGTCCGGCATCTCTTCGCACACGCCGTTTTTGTGTCTTGTCTGTTATTTTGGGTGAAAAAGCAAGGTGAATGCCTGCGTTAATCTGCGATACGGATTACCGGGCAGCCTTGGCAGAAACAGTTCTCCTGCGTCTGATCACGTACACCACGCCGTATGCCGCGAGCATCATCAGAGCAACTGCCGTCGTGGAGGCAACTGCGCTTTCGCCGGTGGCAGGGGTGTCGGTGGAGGCGGGTGCGGCAATAGTGAAGGTGTAGGATAAACTGGTGAGGGTCAGTTCGACGGTGAGGGTGTGTTCGCCCGGCTTCAATGTTTTGAGGTAATTCGGGGAGAGCGTCAGCTTGATGCTGCCGGGCTCCGCCGTGTAATCGGTATCGCGGGTGAGTTTTGCGCCGTCCACGGAAACGCTCACGAGCTTGCTGAATGTCTGGGTGTCGTCGCCGCTGGTGTTCTTGATAATGACAACCATGCCGTCCTTGCTGCCCTTCGTCCATTTGGACTGGCTGTCGGCGGTAAATTTGTAATTGTCGGGACGTGCGGGAATCGGGCGGATCTCCCTCTCGTGGCAGCCGTCGCGGTGGCAGAAATGCTCCTCTTCGCCGGGAGTCGTCTCGGTTGGTTCGGTGACGGTCGCCCAGTCGTCATCGTGGAAGTCGTGACCGGGAGCGGCTATCACCGTGTCCGCTTCGGTGATTTACGTTGTGCCGTTCGCGTCGCTGAATATCTTATGGCACACGCCGCAAGTCCAGTATTGTATATTGCCGTCTTCGGTGCAGGTCGCGGCAACGGCGGCAGTCCTGGTTAAGCTGTGACCGAGGGCGTGGGCAACTGTCTGCTTCGGTGATTTCCGTTGTGCCGTTTGCGTCGCTGAAAAACTTATGGCAGTTATCGCACGTCCAGTATTCGATATTGCCGTCTTCGGTTCAGGTCGCGGCAACGGCGGCAGTCCTGGTTAAGCTGTGACCGAGGGCGTGGGCAACTGTCTGCTTCGGTGATTTCCGTTGTGCCGTTTGCGTCGCTGAAAAACTTATGGCAGTTATCGCACGTCCAGTATTCGATATTGCCGTCTTCGGTTCAGGTCGCGGCAACGGCGGCAGTCCTGGTTAAGCTGTGACCGAGGGCGTGGGCAACTGTCTGCTTCGGTGATTTCCGTTGTGCCGTTTGCGTCGCTGAAAATCTTATGGCAGTTATCGCACGTCCAGTAATCGATATTGCCGTCCTCGGTGCAGGTCGCGGCAACGGCGTTCGTTTTTGTCATGCCGTGATAAATAATTACATTAGCTTCGTTGAAAAACTGGGAGACGTTATCGGGGGTAACAGTGGTGTCGTTCACCGTAAAACCGCAAGGAACACGCACCGTGTTTTGATCAGATAGATTGCTAAATCCACCTTCTGATTGTATCGCGTTGCATTTAAACGTAATGTTTACGTTCGGGCTACCATAAAAAGCACCCGTATAAAAAGAATGATTGCTGCCAGAAATTATCACGCTTGACAAATTGGGATTATTACGAAACGAAGATCTGCCAAAAAATGCGTTATTTCCGTTAACCGTGATGGTAGTCAGCGCGTTGCAAAGAACACAAGCAAAACGATAAAACGTAATATCGTCAGCATTCATCAGGATGGATGTTATTTCGTTGTTTTCGTAAATTTTGAAATCTCCGATGATGCCGGATTCGTCGATAGTCAGTACACCGTCGGTAATACTGTAGTTGTACGTTTTCGGCTCCACCGTGCCGCCGTCGATGGTGACGATATCGTCCGCTGGCGTTTCTGCGTCGCTCCCGCTGACGAGGTCGCTGCCGGAGACCGCCGCTTCCTCCGCGCCGTCCTCGGCGGCAAAGCACCGCAGGAAAGGCACGGTTCCCACCGCCAGCATGACCGCCAGCGCCGCGCAACTGAGACGGAGAAGCCGCTTCTGCTTTGGTTTCATTTTGCTGTAACGGGCGGGGATCACTTGTACGAATGTTTGCTTTTGTCTTTCGATGAATTCCATTATTGAAAAACCCCTTTCTGAATATAAACTTGAAGTGTGAAATGACGCATTGAAGGGGGTTCTGTGTTCCATTTCCGCTTCTGCTTTATCGTTTTTAGCATATTATTCAGGCAAAATGAAGAAAAAAGCTTCCGTTATTTTAACAGATAATTGTTTCTATTCTTGAAAGATCTTTTACAAAGACATTTATCTATCACCATAAACACAACCACACATCTCATGTTGACAATAGATCAAAATCCGCGCACATTCCCGAAAGAGAAAAAAGTGCGCGGATTCAATTTTCATATTCCTCTTTCAGCCCGACAGAACTAACCGGTGCAGTAGATTGCTATACACTATCCACAACTTAAGGGTAAGAGCAAGAAGCACAAAAAAGAAATAAAATCTCGTACAAAATACCACTTGACAAAATGAAAA
>CAMHMN010000083.1 GCA_946186245.1 uncultured Clostridia bacterium | reverse complement strand
GGTTGATATGTACGTCCACCGTTCTCTCGTCGGTTTCGCTGTCCATATCCCACAGTTCATCCATGAGCTGACGGCGGGTAAATACCTTGTTCTGATAGGACAGCAGCTTGAATATCAGAAGGAATTCCTTCTGCGGCATCTCAGAGGACTCTCCGTTCTGCTCTACCGTCATGGAATCATAGCTCAGCTTTGTGCTGCCCACGATGATGCAGCGTTCACTGGCGATTTTCGCGCGCCGGAGAAGGGCGTTGATTCTCAGCAGCATTTCCTCCTCGTCGACCGGCTTTACCATATAATCGTCGGTTCCCGCGAGGAATCCTTCCCGCTTGTCCGCGGGTGTTTCGCGTGCGGTCACCATCAGGATGGGAATATAGCATTTTCCTTCCCGCAACAGCCGTGTAAACTGAAAGCCGTCCATTCGGGGCATCATTACGTCCAGCACGATGAGATCCACCTGCTTTTTGTCCATCAGCAGGAGTGCTTCCTCTCCGTCGCAGGCGGGAATGGCGTTGTAGCCGTTCTGTGTGAGCACGGTTTCCATCAGACGTCTTGTGTTTTTGTCATCCTCTACCACCAAAATATTAAACATAGTTCAATTCCTCATTGTCATGGCTCAATTTCGCCTTTGCAGTATTCAAAAAGCTCTCTGATCCGCTCTATGTTTCCGCTGAGATAGAGATATCCGAAAAGTGCCTCCAATCCTGTGGCGGTGTGATAGTCTGCGGATGATTTTCTGGGTGAATGTGATGTGTGGTAATTTCTGCCTCTGCGGAAAATGCCTTCTTCTTCCTCCGTGAGATGGGGAAGGATGCGCTTCATGTATTCCGCCTGGGCTTCGCAACGCACCATGGCTACGGCGCGGTTGTGCTGCTGGGCGGCGTGTGCATTGCTCTGAGAAGCGAGATATTCCCTCACCAGCAGTCCGAAAACACCGTCGCCCACAAAGGCGAGAACGTCGCTGCCGCAGCGTTTCGGATCACAGCAGGAACCAAGCAGTCTCGCGGAATTGTCATTTGTCATCTCAGATCAAGTCCTTTCGACAGCCTGGCCTGGGCGTATCTGATAAACTGCACGGCTGTTCTCGGCGAACGCCCCTTTTTGTTGAGCGCCCATTGTTCGGCGGCCAGTTCCAATTCCTTGTGGTCTATTTCAAACCCGCGTTCTTCTGCCAGAGCGTGTATGATTCTGTAGTAATTCTTTCTGTCGGGCGCGAGGAAGGAAACCTGAATGCCGAATCGGTCGGAAAGCGACAGCGATTCCTGAATGGTGTCGGCGAGATGAACCTCATCACCCTTGCGTGCCGACATGGTTTCACTCAGAAAATGCCTGCGGTTGGTGGTGGCGTAAATCAGGGCGTTCCCCGGACGCGAGGCAATGCCTCCTTCCAGAATGCCTTTGAGCGCGGCGTAATTCTCGTCGTCTGCGCGGAAGGAAAGATCGTCGATAAAAATGATGAATTTCAGCGGTAATCCCGCGATTTCCTGCACGATGTCGGGATACTCGTTCAGGTACATTTTGGGCAGTTCAATCAGGCGCAGTCCTCTGTCGCAGTATTCATTGAGCAGCGCTTTCACGGTAGAAGATTTTCCCGTTCCTCTGTCGCCGTAAAGCAGGCAGTTGTTGGCAGGCAGTCCGTCAAGGAATGAAACGGTATTCTCCACGACAGGCAGCCGGATTTCTTCGTAGCCCTTGAGCGAATCCAGCGAAACAAGGTCGGGATTGGGGATGGGAACGCATCTGCCGTTACGTCTGACAAAGGCGATGTATCTTGCGAATTCTCCGCACCCGTTTGCCTTGTGGAACCGGACAATGTCCTCTATGCTGATTGCGGTGGAGCCGCATTCCCAAGCCGGCAGCAGATCCAGGGGATTCTCGCCGAATTCGGCTTTGCGGGGATAGGCGCCGATTACATCTTCGGGCTTGAGCATGGACAGTTCCCGCAGGGTTTCGAGATCCTTTTTTACGGCTGCGATGGTTCTGTCCTCAGACCGTTCGCCGGTGTCCTGAATGTTCTCCATTTCGCCGCCAGCCGCCGCGCGGGTGAATACGTTGTCGTCGTAGACCACCTTGTTGTAAATCGCGTCGCTGAGCGAATCGGCGCGGCTTTCCTCGCGGCTCAGTGCGGAAAAGAATCTGCCCCATTTCATCGCGAAAACGTCGGGCGGCACGTCCATGGCGCTTATCAGGTCATAAAGGCTGGATATAAGCTCCGTTTCCAACAAACCGTGATAAACCGACAGTGCCGAAAGCTTTATTCTGAGCATAAAAAGTGACTTCATTTGTTTGCACTTCCTTATTTAATCAACTGATATGATTTTACACTTTCCGGACGACAAAGTCAATCTATATAGAAAAGTTATCATTTTGTCAGTGTAAATTTTTAATAAATTTCTGTAAACCTATTGGCAATCTGACAAAAATATGATATTATAAATTGTTGTATATTTAAGCATAGGAGGTTGTCTGTCATGACAACATTTAATATGGTGCATACATCTGACCTGCATCTCGGTTCCCTTTTTTCCGCAACGCCGGAAGTGGCGGAGCAGAGAAGGCAGGAGCAGTTGGATACACTCAAACAGATACTGGATCTCTGTACGGCCAACAAAGCCGACGCGCTGCTTATTTCGGGCGATATGTTCGACAGCATGAGGGTGGAAAGCGAATATCTCGCGCAGGTCAAACGTCTGATCAGTCATTATACCGTGCGCGTCTTTATCACGCCGGGGCAGCATGACCCCGCGACGCCGGATTCCTGCTATAATACCGAATGGCCTGCGAATGTGCATATCTTCCGCGGAGGCATGGAAAAGGTGGAGATTCCCGAAAGAAACACCTGCGTATGGGGAGCCGGTTTTACCCGTACCCAGTGCGAGGAATCGCTGTTGAAAGGATTCAATCCCATCAGCAGCAGAATCAATGTCCTCATGCTTTACGGCGAGCTTGTGGAGGATACCGCCGAAAGCGGCAGCTGCAACCCCATTGACATCAATGAAATCTGTTCCTGCGGTGCGGATTATGTAGCGCTTGGCTCGTCCCATACATATGAGCATTATGAAAACAACGAGCTGATTTACTGCTATTCCGGAATGCCGTCAGCCTGCGGCTTTGATGAGCCGGGAGAGAAGGGTGTGCTCTGCGGCTATGCCGCCAAGGGCTTTGCGCGCATGACTTTTACGCCGCTGGACGGAAGGCTGTATTCCAAAGAGAAGATCGACATCAGCGGCTGCGCCGAACCGGAGCAGTTTGCCGACCGGATCATTTCCGTGCTGCGCGACAGATATGGAGAGAATTTCTCCTACAACCTTTATGACATCAGTCTGATCGGAACGCCTTTTGAAGGCGTGATCGCACCTATACCCGATATTAAAGAGCTTCTGTCCGAATCTTCGATATTCTACGCCAGACTGACCGATATGACTTCGCCCACCGTGGACTTTGAGCTTCTGATGAATGACGGCACGCTGAAGGGCGCCTTCGTCAGAAAGCTCTTTGAGAAAAAGCAATCTGACAGCCTCGGCAGCGATAAATACATGCGCGCTCTGCTTTATGGACTCAGCGCGTTTGAAGGGAACGTGAATATTGATGAAGATTATTGAGATAAATATCAAATGCTTCGGCAAGCTCAGGGACTTTACGCTTAAACCGGGCGATGGGGTCAATATTGTTTACGGAAGCAACGAATCAGGCAAATCATCCGTCATGGCATTCATAAAGGCGATCTTCTACGGATTTGAATCGTCTGAAAAACGGATGCAGTACGAGCCATGGAGCGGCGGACAGCCGGCAGGCTCGGTTGAATTCGAGCATGAGGGCGTGACTTATTTCCTTAACCGTTCTTTTGGAGAATCGAGAGTATATGACAGTATTTCTCTGTTTGACAAGACCAACGGCGAGACGATTCCGCTTTCACCGGGGGAAGAACCGGGCGTGCGTGTCTTTGGTATCAGCATCCGGTCGTTTGTCAATTCCGTGTTTATCGGACAGGCAGGCATTACCGTCGAGGGTGAAAATCACGAAATCAAGGATCGCCTGATCAATCTCACTTCGGCGGGAGACGAAAGGGTTTCCAAGCGCGAGATCGACAAACGCCTGAAAGCCGCCGCCGCGAAGCTGGACTCCAAGAAGGCAGACGCGATTCTCCCCGAACTCCGCAAGCAGAAGCGGGAGCTGGTGGATTCCCGTGCCGAAATGATGAAGGTGCTGGCTGATTCGGATGAACTGAGAGACAGAATTGCGGTCGATCTGCGCGAGAAAAAAACCATGCAAGATCAGAAAGCCTTTTTTGAAGAGATGCTTGAAAGGCTGGAAATGAAAGAGGAACTTGCCGAGATCGACGCGATTGTCCGCAAGCGTGAAGAGGTCGCCGAGCTGGAGGAAAAGTTCAACGCACTGGATAAGATATTCAGCGGCGAAATGGCGGATGACATGAGCGAATTCATGTCGGCTTCGGGCAGACTGCTGGGCGAGGAAAGAGCGAAGGAAGCGGCTCTGCAGGACAAGATCGATGAATTGGATGACCTGAAAAGACAAACCATTTCCATCGATCGTGCCAAGCTCTCTATGATAAAAACCGTCAAGAAGTACAGCAAGGAAATCACGATTGCCTTTGGTCAGTATGATTCTCTGGTAAGGGAGAGGGAAGAACTTGAACTGGCCATTGAGCAGCATCAGGATGATCCCGTTGAGGAACCGGACAATAAAAAATTTGTGGCGGGCGTATGTTGCGCGGTGCTGCTGGCTTCCGTCATTCTGGGCGTCATCGGTCACTGGATCTTTTATATCATGGGCATTATTGCGGTTTTAAGCATCATTGTCTACATATTTATCTATAAAAAAAGCATAGATCAGGAGGACTTATTTACCGAGGAAGAACTGAGCCTTTCCAATGTCAATGATCAGATAAGCGCTCTGAACGATGAATACCGCATGATACTGGATGAATTCGGCGTGCGCAATATGGATGAATTCGACAGGCTTTACAAGGATATTGAGCAGAACCAGAAAAAATACATCGAGGCAAAGGGAAAGAAAAACGCGCTGGATGCGGAGATTGCTGAAATCAGGGATGAGCTTGATTCTGTCCGCGGCAAGCTGCGTGAAAAGCTGGCGGAATACCACGAAACCGAGTCGAACGAGGAAGCCGAGGACATCATCAGCAAGCTCAGCAGCATGAAAACCGAACATGAAAAGCTCTCCACAAAGCTGGATTCAGCAAGAGATACCTACAAATTCATGTTGAGAGGCCGCAGCATTGACAGCCTGATCCTGTATGGGGAGCAGATCCGCAGGAGCGTCGAGCTGGAAGTTCCCGATACCTTCACCAAGGAGAACATCCGCAGCAAGCTAAAAGCGGCAGAGGCAAAAATCGAAGAAATTGTGGCACGTATTGCCAGCGAGGAAACCGAGCTTCAGCTCAAGCCGTACAACACCCAGAGTGTGCAGAAGGTCAACGACGAGATAAAGGCAATCAACAGGCGGATAGAGCATTATGAGCTGGAACTCAGCGCGATTGAGGAAGCACAGCAGACGCTCGACGAAGCTTTCCATGAAATGAAGATTGACTTCGGCCCCATGATCAATTATCGGGCTTCCCGTGTGCTGAGCGGCATGACAGGCAATAAGGCCGGTTCCGTGCTAGTTTCCGATATGCTGGTTCCCTCCTTTGCGGAGCAGGGTGACAGCCAGCCGAGAAGCGTCGATGTGATGGGCGCGGGAACCTACGACCAGATTTATCTTGCCCTCCGACTGGCGCTTTCGGGCGTTGTGACCGACGAAATGCTTCCCGTCATGCTGGACGATTCCTTCGTGCAGTTCGACGACGAGCGCATGACCGGCGCGTTAAAATTCATCAAGGAAGACAATGCCCTCGGCGAGATCGGACAGGTATTGATCTTCACCTGTCACAAGCGCATGGTAAGCGCGGCCAAGAAGCTCGACATGACCGAGAATGTCTTCAGCATGTGATTTGAAATATACAAATAATAGTTCGCGGTGCGCCAGTGAATCCGTCCGGGCGTGCCGCGAATTTTTTATTTTTTCATTTTATTCAAAAAAGTGACGGTATTGGCTAATCACAGACGTGTAATAGGTGTAAGATGATTCTGACAGATCATTCGCAATACTGAAAACAGGAGGACTGAAGTCACATGAACGACGCAGAGGTCATAAAGAAGTATGCCGCGCTGGTCAATTACATAGCCCAATCCAGAACCAGACAGCAGTCGGACGCGGAGGACGTGTTTCAGGATGTGTTTCTGAAATATGTGGACAAGCAGCCCGAATTCAGAAGCGAGGAACACGCCAAGGCATGGTTTATCCGTGTGACAATCAACACAGCGGCGAGTATGTTCCGCAGGCACGCGTTTGCCAAGCGCGAGGATTTCGAGGAGGAAACGGTAGAACGCCGGCAGATGAAGGACAATCCCGGACAGGATAAAGACCTAAATGAATGTGAAGAATTTTATGATGAAGAAGAAAATAAAATATTTATGGCACATAAGTTGAACGCCAAAATCATAAAGGGATATAATCCGAAATATTATGATTTGCAAGCCGAAGCGGAAAATAATAAAGTCATTTTAGAAGAATTCAATTCATATATAGAAAGCAAAAAAAGCAAAGATTAAATAGCTGAAAAGAAAAATAAAAAAATAAAAAAAACACTTGACAAAACGCAAAGAGTGTGTTAATATAAAAAAGCTGTGTATTACGTTTGGTTTGCCAAACGATTACCAAAGACAGCAGGTTGCAATGATGCCTAACGTGTTTTCGCAAGGAAACCGCCTGCCGAGGGAAACAGAGCTTTTTCAATGGATAATCGGAGGCGTTCTGCCCCCTGTTTACTGATGAATTTGTCTGTCCGTCCTCGGTGCATATCGGGGACGGGCTTTTTTGTTTCCTGCGAAATATCCTGTATTTCAGAGGTGAAACTATCATGCCAAGTAAAGCAATATTGGAACAGAAACAGGCGCTGGTCAATGATCTCTCCGACAGACTCAAGGGTTCTGTCGCAGGCGTTATCGTCAACTACAGCGGTATTTCTGTTGCCGATGACACCAAGCTCCGCAAGCAGCTTCGTGAGGCCGGCGTTGTCTACACCGTAGCCAAGAACACCCTCATCAAGCGTGCAGCAGCCGATGCCGGTGTTGAGATCGACGATGCGGTTCTCAACGGAACCACAGCCATCGCCACCTGCGACAGCGATTACATCGCAGCCGC
>CAMHMN010000082.1 GCA_946186245.1 uncultured Clostridia bacterium | reverse complement strand
CTCGGGTCCGTTTGTCCTTATTTTTTGTGCACTTTTTTATCGTGCTCATTTATAGATTAAAAAATTTGCCGCCGACGATTTTGCCGATGAGAACGGCATGATCGAAACATGGGGCGGCTGCGAGAACGACAGCGAAGGCGAAATCATTTCAAAGGAAGAATTCATGCGCCGCATTGAGATGAATTTCATTCAGTTCTATCGCGACGGGAGCCTGTTCTTTGACTACAGCCTCGACAACATGTTCACCGATCACGGCCTCGGCATTTACGCCGACATCTCCGGAACCATCGAATCCTGCGCCCTCTGGGGCTAGAAGCGCGCAGCGGAGCTGCGCTAAATGAATAGAGAATGGTGAATAATGAATAGATAATAGTGATCGTGATAGGGGTTGCAATTGCCTGACGCAGGTGGTATAGTATGAATGGGAAGAAAAAAATACACAGAACAGGACTTGATTGGATTTGAAAAAGACAAAAATATTCATCGACGGCAGCGAGGGAACAACGGGGCTGCGGATTTACGAACGCTTTGAGGGCAGGGACGACATCGAGCTGCTCCGCATCGCAAGCGAGCTGCGCAAGGACGCTGACGAACGCAAACGGCTGATCAACGCATCCGACATCACCTTCCTCTGCCTGCCCGACGCCGCCGCAAGGGAATCGGTGTCGCTGGTGGAGAATGAGCATGTCCGCATCATCGACACCTCCACCGCGCACCGCACCGAAAGCGGCTGGGCCTACGGCTTCCCGGAGCTGTCTCCCGCGCACAGGGAGGCCATTCGCAACGGCAATCGCATCGCCGTTCCCGGCTGCCACGCAAGCGGCTTCATCGGGGTGGTCTATCCGCTGATCGCCGGCGGCATTCTGCCCAAGGATTATCCGGTTTCCGCCTTCTCGCTGACCGGCTACAGCGGCGGCGGCAAGAAGATGATCGCCGAGTACGAATCCGAAGGCCGTCACGGCGACATCGACGCCCCCCGCGAATACGGTCTTACCCAGCAGCACAAGCACCTGAAAGAAATGAAGGCCATCACGGGTCTGGAAAAACTGCCCCTCTTCTCCCCCATCGTCGCGGATTATTACAGCGGCATGGTGGTTTCGGTTCCGCTCTATACCGATTATTTTGCAAAATGCGGAAATCCGCGGGAACTGACCGAATTCTACGCAGATTATTACAGGGGCGAGAAATTCATCCGGGTGGACGAAACCTCCGGCGCCGATCTCTACGGCGGCATGCTGGCGGGCAATTCCCTCTCCGGCTGGGACGGCATGAAGATTTACGTCACCGGCAACGAGGAAAGAATCGTCGTGTCAGCGCAGTTCGACAACCTCGGCAAAGGCGCGTCCGGCGCAGCCATTCAGTGTCTGAATATCATGCTGGGCTGCGACGAGGCCAAGGGTCTGAATGTATGAGCAGACACCTCCCACCTCCTACCTTCCAAAAAATCCTTCTACCAAAATAAAAAGGGGTGTAATATAAAAGTGTCAGAAAACAAGATCATGATGCATGAAAACCCGAAGATTCTGAAATTCAAGACATTGGTGGAGGAAAGCCCGAATATCGTCTTCTTCGGCGGCGCGGGCGTTTCCACCGAGAGCGGCATTCCGGATTTCCGCAGCAAGGACGGACTTTACAACCAGAAATACGACTATCCGCCGGAGCAGATTCTCAGCCGCACCTTCTTTGACCGCAAGACGGAGGAATTCTACCGGTTCTACCGGGACAAGCTGAATTCACTGAAATACGAGCCGAACATCACCCATTTCAAGCTCGCCGAGCTGGAAAAGAAGGGCAAGCTCTCCGCGGTCGTCACCCAGAATATCGACGGTCTGCACCAGAAGGCCGGCTCAAAAAGAGTGCTGGAGCTGCACGGCAGCGTGCTGCGCAATTACTGCATGAAGTGCGGCAAATTCCACAGCGCAAAGGAAGTATTCGGCAGCAAGGGCATTCCGCGCTGCGAATGCGGCGGCGTCATCAAGCCCGACGTGGTGCTGTATGAGGAATCGCTCGACAACCGCGTGATCGAACAGTCCATCAACGCCATTGCCAAGGCGGATATGCTGATTGTCGCCGGAACGTCACTGACCGTCTATCCGGCCAGCGGACTCATCAATTATTTCTGCGGCGAAAGCCTGGTGCTGATCAACCGCGACGCGACGCCCTACGACGGGAAAGCCGACCTGGTGATCAACGAGAGTCTGGGCAAGGTCTTTTCCGCACTGTGATTTTTTCAGACTGCACGCCGATTTTTTTCGGAAAAACCGCGGTTTCAGGCAATGAATCATTTTATTTTTCATATAATATTCAATCATTACCGCGTAAAGTATGTTATAATATCAGATACGAATAAAAAATTGATTGCATGGAGGTTATCAGAATGAATCATCTTTTGAAAATGCTGGATCTGACGCCGGCTCAGATCAACGATATACTCAATCTCGCCGATCAGCTCAAATACGAGCAGAAGCACGGCATCAGCCACCGTCTGCTGGAAGGCAAGACCCTCGGCATGATTTTTCAGAAATCTTCCACCCGCACGAGAGTTTCCTTTGAAGTCGGTATGTACCAGCTCGGCGGTCAGGCGCTCTTCCTTTCGTCCAATGACCTGCAGATCGGCAGGGGCGAACCCGTCGAGGACACCGCCCGTGTGCTTTCACGCTATCTTGACGGCATCATGATCCGCACCTACGAGCAGCGTGAGGTGGAGGATCTGGCCAAGTACGGCTCCATTCCGGTCATCAACGGACTGACCGATTTCGCGCATCCCTGCCAGGTGCTTGCCGATCTCATGACCATCCGCGAAGTCAAGGGCAGACTCGACGGTCTGAAGCTCTGCTTCATCGGCGACGGCAACAACATGATGAATTCCCTCATCGTCGGCGCTCTCAAGTGCGGCATGAAGGTGGCTGTCGCTTGCCCCGAAGGCTACGAGCCTGACCGTTCGGTCATCGAATTCGCGGCACAGGTGGGCGGATTTGAGATGTACCGCGATCCCAGAGGCGCGGCGAGAGCTGCCGACGTGGTGATCACCGACGTATGGGCATCCATGGGTCAGGAGGAAGAAGCCGCACAGCGCAGGGCTATCTTTGCCGGCTTCCAGATCAACGACGAAGTGATGAAGTACGCCAAGAGCGACGCGATGGTGCTGCACTGTCTGCCGGCTCACAGGGGCGAGGAAATCACCGTTGCCATGCTCGAGGCACACGCCAATGAAATCTTCGAGGAAGCCGAGAACCGTCTGCACGCCCAGAAGGCAGTGCTCGTCAAGCTGCTCGCCGAGAAGAAGTAATAATTGCTGCATTGAAAATTCAAAAAAACAGTCTGGTTATGTACGGTTTCATTACAAATTCGTATATAACCGGATTTTTGTTGCTTCCTTTATGAATGATTGTTAAAAAATTATTTAATTAGAATGATATTATATCAAAATAGATAATTGAAAAAATGTCGGTTTCAGTTATAATGCATTACAGAATGACAATGTAACAGACTGCTTCGGTATTTTCAAAGGAGTGATTGGATGAAGGTATCAGAGCTGAGATGTGCTTTCATCGCAGCATCGGAAAATATGTCCCATAAGCTCCGGACACGATGGAAGGATTATGTACAGAGATACGACAGCAAGCTGCGCAAGGAACGCTCCCGGCTCATCAAGCAGATCACACTGCTTTCCGAACAATAACGGACCATGAATAAACTCCGTTTCCGGTGCGTCCACTTCGGCGCTTGGGAAACGGAGTTTTTGTGCTCAACAGAATACTTATTGTGAATTCCGCTTGTCCGGATTCTTTTCGTAATAATCGTCGAGGGCGTTCTTGATTGCCTCTTCCGCGAGAACGGAACAGTGCATTTTGTAATCCGGCAGACCGTCCAGTGCTTCCGCCACCGCCTTGTTGGTGAGCGCCATGGCTTCCGCCACCGGCTTGCCCTTGATCAGCTCGGTTGCCATCGAGCTGGAAGCGATGGCGCTGCCGCAGCCGAATGTCTCGAATTTGACGTCAGTGATCACGTCGTCGTCGATTTTGAGATATATCTTCATGATATCGCCGCATTTGGCATTGCCCACCTCGCCGACGCCGTCCGCGTTTTCAATTACACCCACGTTGCGTGGATTTCTGAAATGATCCATTACTTTTTCGCTGTATAATGCCATAAAATAAGCCTCCTAGGTAGTATGATGAATGAAAAAAAAGGAAATAGGAAAGCGCGCGGCGCTAATAATGGGGTCCAGGGGTCCACTGATCCCTGGCAGGAGGTCGAGGGCAGAGCCTTCGAGAAGGAGCGGCGCGACCGAGCAAGACCAGCCCGGAAAATGAGCAGGGTCAGGCGAATACCGACAAAGAACCCCCATGCAGGCAAAACGTACTTCAATCCAAAACGAAGTCGGGCGAATGGCGGTCTGATACATAATCCGTTGCGCCCGGGTTCATTCTTTATCCAAGGTTATTGCAGCGAGGGGCGCTGCGGGCTTTTCTTTTTTTTCGATTATAGAATAAATTGGCTCTTCCCCGCTTGCAAATTCCTCCATACCGGCGAAAATCCCCGCAGGTATTCCACCACTTCTTTCACCGATTGAATGATATAATCCACTTCGTCCTCCGTCGCGTCCTCTCCCAGCGTCAGCCGAAGCGAACCGTGCGCCACATCATGCACCCTGCCGATCGCCAGCAGCACATGACTCGGATCAAGCGATCCCGACGTACACGCCGAACCCGACGAAGCACAAATTCCCTTATCGTCCAGCAGCAGCAGCAGCGATTCCCCTTCAATTCCCTCAAAACAGAAATTGACATTGGAAGGCAGCCGCTTCACCGCGTCGCCGTTGAGCGCCGAATGTGGAATTTCGGAAAGACCCTTGATCAGCCTGTCGCGCAGAGCCGCCGCGTGAGTGGCATTTTCCTCCAGATGCGCGACGGATTCCTTCAAAGCCGCTGCCATCGCGACAATGCCGGGGACGTTCTCGGTGCCGGCTCTCCTGCCGCGTTCCTGCGCGCCGCCTTCGATGAGATTGGTCAGGCGAATCCCCTTCCGCGCATACAAAAATCCCACTCCCTTCGGCCCGTGGAATTTATGCGCCGAGGCCGAAAGCATATCGACGCTTTCACTCACCACGTCGATCGGAAGATGTCCCACCGCCTGCACCGCGTCGGTGTGGAAAATTATCTTTTTCGCCCGGCATATCTCCCCGATCTGTCTGATGGGCTGAACGGTGCCGATTTCGTTGTTGGCGTACATGATCGTGACAAGGCAGGTATCCTCGCGGATGGCCGCTTCCAGCTCCTCGACACGGACAATACCGTCGGAATGGACCGGAAGATAGGTGACCGAAAAGCCTTCCTTCTCCAGCTTCTGCAGGGTGTGAAGCACCGCGTGGTGCTCGATCTGATCGGAAATGATGTGCGTCTTTCCGGATTTTTTACCCAATGCGGCAGCCGACAGAATCGCCTGGTTGTCCGCTTCCGAGCCGCCGGAAGTAAACAGAATCTCCCTCGGCTGCGCCCCGATGTATTCTGCGATAGATGCGCGTGCCGATTCCAGCGCCTCCTTCGCCTGCTGCCCGAAGGAATACAGGCTGGAGGGATTGCCGTAGAATTCTTCCATATAGGGCAGCATGGCGTCTATGGCCGTCCTGCTCATTTTGGTTGTCGCCGCGTTGTCGGCGTAGATTTTCATAATATTGTCCTCCTTGAACGGGTATGGAGATATTATAAACCTAGTTACCTACTATGTCAATAGGTTTTAACAAAATTATCATGCTCCGCTCATAAAAAACCTGAACGGAGCATGAATGAAACCATTATTTAACGCTTAATTCGGTCACAATCCAATCGTAGTCCCTGATGCTGTATTCGTTGGAGCAGAAGGGACAGTGCTTCTCCTTGGTCGCGTCGAAACTGCCGCCGCAGCTGTGGCATTGGATCGCCTTGACGTTGAAGCCGTAGTCCTCCGGCGCGGACGCGCTTCGGCACACCGTCATGCGGAATATTTTATTGCCGCTGCCGATCTTTCCGTCCGTGCAGGAAACGACATTCATATCCATATCGAGTGTAAGATAAAGATAACCGTTCTTTTCTTCGCATTTTCTCACATCAATGATGCCGTTGTAGCTCATGTCAATGATATCCGCGAGATTATCCTCGATCGGTTTTCCACAATACAGGGCGCAATTGTGGATATCTTCCTTCTCGGTGTAGACAATGATATTCAGGATGGAAATCAGCTTGCCTACGAAGCGGTCGCTGGAGAAATCCGGCGAATAACGACGCATGAAATTCGGCAGGCGTCTTTTGGCAGTGCCGTATTTGATGATGTCAGGAATGGAGGCGATCGCGCGGACCATCACCTCGAAGAAAATCGAAAAAACGCCCACGACGTACCCCAAAAATGCGCCGACGGCCGCCGCGATGGCCGCGTAAAACAGCCAGCCGATGAGGGAAAGAATTCCTCCCGCAGCGATGCCGGACGAAATATCCCTGAAATTATACACCATTCCGAACGTCGCCATCGCCATGGCTCCCACAATGGCAAAGGGCCTGAGCCGCTTGAGAAGATTCTGCGCCGCCGGAAGGGTGTAGTAATTGACCGCCTTCGGATAAAGGTCACTCACCAGAAAGCGGGTGCCGCAGAACTGACAGCCTTCGGTGAGACGGCCGATGGTGGTCGCGCCGCCGCAGTTCGGGCAGGAATAAGGCGCGTCGGGCTGCTGCTCCCTGTTCCATACGATGTAGGAGTAGAATATTTCCTTTCGGTCAATGGATTTTTTTACGCTTCCGCCGGCAGAATAATTCCTCTTTGTATTCACATAGGTAAAGGGGAGCCGCGTGATATAGCGGGCGTCGTGATCCATTTTCCACGAAACGCCGGATACCAGAGGTTCATCCGGCTCATAGGCCACCTGAATGGCGGCGCCCTTCGCCTTCAGCCGCTTGCCCTGCAGCATACGGGAATATTTCAGGTCTGCCGCGCACAGCTTCGGTGCGTCTTCGGAATCAACGGGCGAGGCATTGAGCTGGGTGATGAATTGGTTATTCAGCTTTTTTGCCAATTCGTCCATCGCGCCGGGCTGCGGATATGGAAATTTCTGCATGTTTCCTTAACCTCCTGTTTTTCGCTTGGATTTTATTTTTGGACAAAAGACATCGAAACCTTATTTCCTATATTATAACAGGAATGGCAACCAATAGCAACCCTTCCAAATGAGAATACAATAAAAAAAGCTGACCGCCATGCGATCAGCCGAATCTTTTCATCAAATCGGTACACTCAAAACTGAACAAAGGGGAAGGGATGAGGAAAGGGGGTTTGCAACGAGCCATCCAAAGAAATTGGACAAGCCCTCGACCTATTAGTACTGCCAAGCTGAACATCTCACAATGCTTACACATGCAGCCTATCAACCTTGTAGTCTACAAGGGGTCTTACTAGATT
>CAMHMN010000081.1 GCA_946186245.1 uncultured Clostridia bacterium | reverse complement strand
TGGTCGAGAAATTCCTCCAGATGCAATACGAAATCAAGCACTCGACATTCCTCTCCGACATACAGAGCCGCTATCAGGGAATCCCCTACGGCTGGCGCGAAATCGACATCGCGGCGGTGGTCGCGCTGCTGATTCACGACCAGAAGGTCACCATCAAATACGGCGGCGCGACGGTGCAGCCGTCCGACCCACGACTGCCCGATATGCTCCGCAAAAAGAGCGAAATCGGCAAGACGTCCATCTCTATCAAGCAAGCCGTCCCGATTCAGAAAATCCGCGCGGTGAGAGAGCTTCTCCGCGAATATTTTGACGAGATGGACGTGCCGGAGGACGAGGACGGTCTGATTGCCCACATCGTCGAGAAATTTACAGAAGAACAGCGGCATTATGAAACATTGCTCGGACGCTACGCGGGTCACAATTACCCCGACAAAAAGCTGGTGGTGTCCTCGATTGAAGCCGTGAAGGGTGTGCTTTCTCAGCGCAAAGACAACCTCGCCCTGATTGACTATCTGCTGAATCAGGAAGATGACCTGTTCGATCTGAAAGAAAAAATGCAGAATGTGGAGGGCTTCTTCAAAAATCAGGTCGGCATTTTTGACGCTGCCGTGAAGCTGGAAAGCGACCTCCGCAGCGACAAGGATTACATTGCCGAAATGCCGGAAATCAACGACGCGCTGAATAAAATCCGGCTGATCGTGATGGTAGAGGGCGGATTTGCTTACAGCAAAATTCCCACCTTGAGCGATCTGATGACAACCATCAGAGAAGGACATGAAAAACTGCTCGAAGCCAAGCGTGAGGAACTGCGCGGCATTATCATCGACTGCACTTCGGCGATTCACAACAAAGCCGACCTCAACCCGAAAGCGGGTGACATCGTGAGAGCCGCCGATTTCTTCTTCTCGGAAAAGAAAAAGGAAATCGACGAAACCGCGCTTATTTCGCTTCTGGAAAGCATGGCAACCCGCCTGTGGGCAAGGCGCGACAGTGCGCTGATTCAGATTGAAGCCGCCATTGCTCCTCCCCCGCCGCCGAAACCGAAGACGGTCAGCGAAAATACTTCCGACGCAGACGTACCAAAATATATCGAGCCGTTTTCCTACATGAAAGCGCAGATATTCCGAGGAAAAATATTCCATTCGGAAGAAGAAATAGAATTGTATCTCGCGGAAGCGGAACGGGATTTAAAAGAAAGACTTGCCAAGCACCCGCAGGGAATTAAGATTTATTGAGTGCAACCGTAGGGGACGGCCTCCGGACGTCCTGGCAAGACGGGGCAAAATTTGAGAATCAGGTAAGGCGAATACAGATAACGTACCCCGTCAGAATTCGCCCTACCCTGTTATTCATCGTTGTACAATTCGCCGGGACGTCGAGGACGCCGTCCCCTACAAATAGGAGAATAAACAATGATTTATACCATAAAACATTTTGATACACCAGTACTTCAATTTACGGCGGAGAATGGTGCCGAACCGAATATTGAGGTTATCTGGGTCACGGAGCAAACCGATCTGCTCCCGCTTGATCTGGTACAAACGACCGCTGAGGGAGTGTCGTCCTGGATTCGTCACCGCACGGTTCCCAAAAATCGCGCCTATGTCAATAAGCTGCTTGCCGCGGAGGGACTCAGCATCAACCGACCGCTGGATATTATCAGATTATCCAAAGGACTTTCGGTAAATGATTGCTATTGGATAACCGAAGAAGGCTTCCAGAACAGCTTTGACAGCTGCAATCTCTATGAACACCGGTTCAGCCGCACGCTTGGGCTGATTGCTTTTACAGGCTACGGCAGCAGCGACATTTCGGGATTGACGTCCAGCCCTGAATTTACCACAAACGGTATGCTCCCGAAGTGCTGGCGGCGTGAGAGCGGCGTGATCCGGCTGTACAAGGGCGGCACAGAGGGAGCGTCCAACACCGGAAACGAACCGTATTCGGAATATTATGCCTATGAGATTGCCAAAATATTGAACGTAAACGCGATACCTTACACGCTTTCAAAATGGAAGGGCAGGCTTTGTTCCGTCTGTGATCTCTTTACGAGCAAAGATGTTTCCTTTGTGCCTGTCGGCAGAATCATCCGAACCGGCGGCATGAAAGCGGTCAGGGATTATTATGCGTCGCTCGGTGAGGAATTTACAAGGGCGTTGAATGACATGATCGTGTATGACGCGGTTATTTTTAACACGGACAGACATTACGGTAATTTCGGCGTTTTGATCGACAGCCGGACAAACAAGATTATCGCTCCCGCACCGCTGTTTGACCACGGAAATTCGCTTTTCAATTTTGCCGGAAGAGATGAACTGAACGACGAAGATGCCATGTGGAAATACGCAAAAACGCTTCTGCCGTGTGTGTATGATGATTTTGTCACAGAAGCCGCCAATGTGATAACACATGAGCAGAGAAATATTCTGCGCGGTTTACTGAATATTCGGTTAAAGCGTCACAGCCGTTATAATCTCCCGAAGGAACGCCTTGCACTGATAGAAAAAATGATTACCCGCCGGGTGGGCGAATTATTGGCGAGTAGATAGTGGTCAGTGGTCAGTGATTAGTACAGAAATGAAATATTTGCAAAAGAGTTATACTGCAGAAGATGATGTAAGCAAGAAATATGAACCGTATACCGCAAACAGGCTCTTACAAAATTGTCACACGAATGTCACCCGATTCGATGTTCAATAGGGTTTCGGTCTGGTATAATGTTATCGTTAATCAAAACAGGAGGACAAATGTTATGACCATTCTCGAAGTAAAAGATCTCAAGAAGACTTACACCACACGCTTGGGTGGCAATCAGGTTCAGGCGCTCAAAGGAGTGACCTTCTCAGCAGAGGAAGGTGAATATGTCGCGATCATGGGCGAATCCGGCTCCGGCAAGACCACGCTGCTCAATATCCTTGCCGCGCTCGACAAGCCGACGGGCGGCAGCGTGACGCTGGACGGTAACAATCTCTCCGAAGTGAAGGACTCGGCGCTTGCCTCCTTCCGCCGGGAAAATCTCGGCTTTGTCTTTCAGGAATTCAATCTGCTGGATACATTCTCGCTGAAGGACAACATTCTTCTGCCGCTGGTGCTGAGCGGCAGGAGTGTTTCCGAAATGAAGGCAAGACTCCTTCCTATCGCGGAATCTCTGGGAATAGGCGAACTTCTTAACAAATACCCCTACGAAGTCTCCGGCGGACAGAAGCAGCGCGCGGCGGCGGCAAGAGCCTTAATCACTCATCCCAAGATCATTCTCGCAGACGAGCCGACAGGCGCACTGGATTCTCAGTCATCGTCCGACCTGCTCCGTGTCTTTGAAAAAATCAACCGCGAGGGACAGACAATTCTCATGGTGACCCATTCCACTGACGCGGCGTCTCACGCAGGTCGTGTACTGTTCATTCGGGACGGCGTGGTGTTTCACCAGATCTACAAGGGTGACTGCACCAACGAGCAGTTCTATCAGAAGATTTCCGACACCCTTACCATGCTCAAAAAAGGCGGTGAGGTAAAATGAGTCTGTATTCCAGAATGGCGGCACAGAATATCCGGAAAAACGCACGCTTCTTTTTACCCAGAATCGGCACGGAAGCCGGACTTGTCACCTGCTTTTACATCATGCTCACGCTGGCGCTTGACGACAGAATCAGCCACGTGAAGGGCGGCAATTATATTCCCACCTTCATGTGGATGGGAACGGCTATCCTCGCGCTGCTGTCGGTCGTGCTGATGCTCTATATCAACCGCTTTCTTATGAAGCAGCGCAAGCGCGAATTCGGTGTTTACAACGTGCTCGGCATGGAGAAACGCCATGTGGGAAGGGTGCTTTTCTTTGAAAACACCTTCAGCAGTCTCCTGTCGGTAACCGGAGGTCTACTTGTCGGAATGCTCTTCTATAAGCTGTGCTCGCTGCTCATCTGCCGACTGCTGCAGACCGGCGCTGTGGCGGGATTCTATTATGTCACGCCGGTCACCGTCATTCCCACAGCCGCGTTTTTCCTGCTGCTGGACGCCTTCGTCTTCCTGATAAACAGAATCAGCATTGCTCTGATGAAGCCTGTGGAACTGCTGCAAGGCGGCAGCGTCGGTGAAAAAGAGCCGAAGACCCGGTGGATTATGCTGATACTTGGTATAATTACGCTCGGAACAGGCTACTTTATCGCTCTGACGACCAAGTCGCCGCTGGAAGCGCTGGCGCTCTTTTTCCTTGCGGTGCTTCTTATCATAATCGGCACTTATTTCCTATTTGTGGCGGGAAGCATTTTTGTGCTGAAAGCCCTCAGACGAAATGAGAAATTCTATTACAGCCCGCAGAATATGCCTGCTGTCGCCGGACTGATCTACCGCATGAAGCAGAATGCCGTGGGACTTGCCTCTATTGCGATACTCGCCACCGGCGTGCTTGTCATGATCTCCACCACCGTTACACTTTACGCCGGAATGGAAGGAGTGCTTGACAAGAACTATCCGCATGATTTATACTTTGAAGCAGGGATTTCCGACGATGAGGGTCATACGGAGTATTTCTCCACGGAAGAACTGGAAAGTATGCTTCGTTCCGTTGCCGACAAAAACGGGGTGAAGATAAAAAGCGTCGAACAGAATGAATATCTCTACGCCGCATACCTTCTCAAGGACAACAGGCTGTATGTGTCCGATGAAACGGACGATTACGACATGACGGATGTGGGAAATTTCTTCTTTATTTCCCAAGACACCTACCGCAGACTTTCGGGCGAGAATCTTGACCTTAAGCAAAATCAGATTGCCGTCTGCTCAATTTACAATCCATCCGGCATCAAGGATGTCACCGGAACGCTGACAATTCACGGCGCGGCATATGTGATCAGACAGAATCTGTATCATTACCCGATTTCAGCAAACTACCTCGCGTCCTCCTTCGCTTGCTACGGCGTGGTGGTTTATGATGAGGAAGTACTGAACAATATTTATTTAGCTCAAAAGGTTGCCAACGGACGGTATGCATCAGAAATGACAAGGCGGATCGCCGTGAGCTTTGCCGATTATGAAAAGGCAGCGGAGGCGGGTAATTCGCTGGATGCAGGCCTGCGTGCGGCTCTGAGAAGGATTGCAGGCGATGACGCGGTCATCACGTACAGTCTCGACACCCGGTGGAAGGCGAAGGAAGCCATGTTAGGCATGTTCGGGACGCTCCTGTTTCTCGGCGTTCTGCTTGGCACAGTGTGCCTGTTTGCTACGGCGCTCATCATTTATTACAAGCAGATTTCCGAAGGCTATGAGGACAGAAACCGCTTTCAGATTATGGAAAAAATCGGCATGAGCCGACAGGAGGTCAGGCGCACGATACGCAAGCAGGTGCTGCTGGTCTTCTTCCTGCCGCTTGCGGTTGCGGGCCTTCACATGGCGGTGGTATTTCCACTGCTGACGGGAATACTGAGAATACTGATGCTGTTCAGCGTAAAGCTCTTTGTCATCTGCACGCTCGGAACCTTCGCTGTCTTCGGGCTTATTTACACCCTGATTTACCTCGGGACTTCAAGGACGTATTATCAGATCGTTCACTGATAGAGAAAAAAAGAGGAGAAAAAATGTACCGGATCTTACTGATTGAAGACGACTTCGCGCTTTCTTCCGCGATTGAAATGGCCCTGTCCGATTACGGAAACGAGGTCAGAACCATCTCGGATTTCCGCAATGTGATAGGGGAATTTAACGAATACAAGCCGCATCTGGTGCTGCTTGACATCATGCTGCCCTATTACAACGGCTACCACTGGTGCGGTGAGATCCGGAAAATTTCAAATGTGCCTATCGTGTTCATTTCCTCCGCGTCGGACAACATGAATATCGTCACCGCCATCGGTCTTGGCGGCGACGATTTCATATCCAAGCCGGTTGACCCGACTGTGCTCAACGCAAAGGTGCAGGCGGTGCTTCGCCGCGCCTACGAGATCAGCGAAACCGTCAGAATGCCGGAATTCCACGGAGCATTTCTGAATTCCGGCGACGCTTCGGTGATTTTCGGCGAAAAGCATATCGAGCTGACCAAAAACGAACTCCGCATTTTGCAGATATTGCTGGAGCACAAGGGCAGAATCGTCAGCCGGGATGATCTGATGAACGCCCTCTGGCAAAGCGATCTCTATGTGGAGGAAAACACCCTCACGGTCAATGTAGCCCGTCTTCGCAAAAAGCTGAGCGAAAACGGGTTAAGCGACGTTATCGTGACAAAGCCGGGAAGCGGGTACATGATCGCATGAAAAACAAACACACACATCACAGAAAAAACGGCATTTTTCTTGACTGCCTGCGGCGTTATAAACTTCCCGCGGGTCTTTTCCTGCTGAATAATCTCATGAATTACGCCATTTTCCGTCTGTACGGATTGGATATGGAACCATTCGGATATACCTTCGCGGTCACGCTTTTCTTCCTCATCTTGTCTTTCCTTGTATCCTTTGTAAAGGAGCAAAGGAAAGCTGACAAACGCCTTTACAGCATTGAAAGCATTCTCACAGAGTGGAATAGACTGCCGGATGGAGAAACCCTTGCGGAGCAGGATTATCAACAGATGATAAGAACCATTGGAGCGGAGCATGAAAAGCTTGTATCTTCCTTTGCCGCGGAACGCAAGAAGACAGAGGATTTTTACACCGCGTGGGTACATCAGATCAAAACCCCAATCGCCGTGATGAAGCTCCGGTTAGGCTCTTCCGATCATCCCGACAGGAACGCGCTTCGTGAGGAGCTTTTCCGGATAGAGCAGTACACGGATATGGTGCTTGCCTACCAGCGGCTCGGCAGCCAGTCGAACGACCTGCTGATTCAGGAGTATCCGCTGGATGAGATGATCCGTGAGGTCATCAGAAAGTACGCCTCCGGTTTTATCAGCAAAAAGCTCCGCTTGGAATACGACGGGACTGATCTTCTCATTCTGACTGATAAAAAATGGTTCCTTTGTATTTTGGAGCAGCTTATCTCCAACGCCCTGAAATACACACCCGCGGGAACCGTTTCCATTTGTGTACGGGAAGGAATTCTTTCGGTCTCGGATACCGGCATCGGCATCTCTCCGGAAGACCTGCCTCGCATATTTGAAAAAGGATATACCGGTATGAACGGCAGGCTGAATGACAAATCCAGCGGCCTTGGACTGTACCTCTGCGGTGAAGCGGCGAGGCTGCTGAATATCCCCATCACAGCAAAAAGCACCCCCGGCGAGGGGAGCTGCTTTTCACTGCAATTAAGCGATAAGATTGTTTTTTGACGGTATTGGAGAGCGCCGCTTCATCTTCTCTCGGCAAGCCGGAAGATCTGCAACATGATATTTTCGCTGGATTTCTACCAGAAAGAAGCGGTCGGCGGCGTCCGCGAGGCGGCAACCTGTTATGCGTATTTCACCGACAGCAACGGAAAGACCGTCAGCGATACCGCAACCATCATCGCGGACAAGACCACCGACGATGTGCATGAACGCATTT
>CAMHMN010000080.1 GCA_946186245.1 uncultured Clostridia bacterium | reverse complement strand
GGTCGGTCTGCTGCTCCGGGTCGGTCTGCTGCTCCGGGTCGGTCTGCTGCTCCGGGTCGGTCTGCTGCTCCGGAAGCGGTTCCGTGTCGGTCGATCCGATCATCGGCGGCAGCGCGGCAGTCGTAATGGGCGAAACGGTACCGCCCGGATTGCCGTAAAGAGCCGCCACGTCTGTCCTCAGATCCGCCAGATCGTTCAGACCGTATTCATTGTAAGTGGCTCTCTTGTACGCCGCGACAAGCGCATTGAACTGGTTGATGGTGGCGTTTTTCTGCGCGGTGGACTGACCGGCGTTGAGCGTATCGAATTGATCGCGATAATCAAACAGATCCTGATACAGACACTTGTAATTCTTGTACCACTTTTTGATATCGTCAGGAATCTGGTTGAACTGTGTGCCGGAACTGCTTCCGCCGTATCTCCATGAACTGTTGCCTGTGTCATAGTCGAATTTGCTGGTTCGGTTGTGTTTGACTTCCAGCAGATACATCCAACTGTTTTTCAGCTCCAGATAACTGCCCGACCTTTCATCGCCTGACAGTCTGGTGGTGTCGTTGTTCAGATACTCCGTTCCGGAGCCTGATGAATTGTCGGAAGTGCTCTTTTTAATTCTCCATGAGGTGCCGTAGCTGCCCCCGTTTACCAGCGAGGTGTAATTGACAAAGAAGAAATTCGAGCTTCCGTTATCCGTGCTCATCACCCAGGTGAAGGGAATATGCGTTTTGCCTGTGTCACTTGATGTTTTATATGTCTCCGCGCCGGAATAGATGCCGCCTTCCTGCAGAGAAGTGCCGTTATACCGGACGATCATGACGGTAGGAGCCGGCACGCTGCTCAGATCGGCGGGCTGTACTTCCCACATGGAATACAGGTCGATGCTCGTCGAGGGATTGGAACTGCCGACCTTGATGACCTGCAGTGCCGTGGTAGTGCTGTCATCGTCGCCCGGAATATCCGGAAGCGGCGTGACCGTTCCCCTGTAGAACCATCCTTTCAGCAGATACCCCGTTCTCGTCGCGGTCATGGCAAGCGCCTTTTGCTTTCCCTTGATCGCCGTATCGGTTCCCGCCAGCGTCCAATGAACCGTGCCGTTGTTGGCCTCCGCAGTGGTATAGAAGTTCGATGTATCGGGCACATAATAGTTGATCGTGTAGGTGCTGTCCTCAACATGGGGAGAATCAAACAGCAATTTCTCGTTTATTTCGGTTTCGCCGTCGTCAGGGCCGTCGTCATCCGTCCTGACGCCGTTGTTCCTGAGCTGATATTCGAATCCCTCGGAGGTGATCACGGCGTCGGTCGCCGATTTGAAGGAAGGATTGACGTCGCTCACGACGTTGTTGCGCACGGTCAGCGTGTCCGCCTGCTGGAAGTTGAAGGTAATCAGGCAGTTGGACTCGTTTCGCCCGCGTTCCACATAGAAAACCGTCAGGGTGTGCGTTTCGGTGGGGTCGTCATACAGGCCCTTCTTCTCCAGCTTTGTTTTGATGTTGCGATTAATATGTTCCGCATCCGTGTAAACGAAATCGCTTTTTCCTATTCTTATGGTACACTGTGATTTAATGACGCCGGTCTGTCCTGCAACCGTTTCGGTGCCCCAATCATTGAAGCTGAGCGCCGTGGGCTTTTTGACGGCGTCAACGTGGGCAATGCCGTCAGCGAAGTCGATATATCCGCCTACGGCACCGTGTGCGCCGCCGATGTCCAGCATAAGCTCGTCGTCGATAAAGACCCATACGTCGTCGTCCCCTCGGAAATTGAATTTCATGTGCTGATTCGTAAGGGGATTGATGCCGTCCTTGGTCATGGTGAAATTGATGCTGAATTTGGCGCCGAAGCCGAAATTCCTTTCACCTACCGGGAAAAAGCCATAGGCATTTTTCTCATCGCGATACCTTTCAAAACTGCTTCCCGCTTCGGAGGCGGCAGCCGAACCCGCGGTGACCGTCGTCAGCATGGTCGCGCTGTCCAGATTGGAATTGTCCTTTACGATGCCGTCCTTTTCACTGTCAAACACGTAATAACCCGCGTAAGTGCCGCTGGAGTGGTACTTGAATCTGAAAGTCTTGTCATCATACACCTTGCCCGGCGTGTAGGAGAGGGATTGGACAGGATTATTCGAGTCGTTCGGATTGCCCGATGTTTCAATGGTGTATTCTGTGGTCAGAAAATCCTGGTTGAAATACGGAATTTTCACCAGGGAGGCTCCGCTGCCCTGGGTCACATATCCGTCCTCCGACAGGGTCGTGTTGACAAGATTCTGCGTAGCCACTTCGCCAAAATCAACCGTCTGATTGTTGACCGTATCACAGATACCGTATGAATTGGCCTGTGTCGTGTAGGTATATTTGATGGGATTGGCAATCAATTCATTGCTGAGAGAATAGGTGCCGGAGGAACCCTGCCTGTACACCTTGGCGTCCTTCTGATTGTTGTTGGGGTTCTGCCAGCCGAGATACAGCGGATAATAGGTGTTGGGATGGTATTATTTCTGATAACCGTCCTTGCCGGACGTCAGCAGACTGGGATCCGCCAGAAGGTTGCTCAGCTCATAGGTCGAATCGTTTCCGTCATCCGGTTTGAATTGCCTGACAGCGTAGTTGCCGTTGTCCAGCGCATTGCCGGAGGCACGGTCGAATACCTGCGTGTAGGTGGCGTTTTCCACATAGGATCTGGTACCCTTGCCGGGATAAGCCTTCCTGTAGAGGCAGGTGTTGAATTTGTGAAAAAGCTGCCCTTTTGCAGCGTAATTCCCATGGCCGTCATCATAATTATTGGGTTGCTGCTCGCCGGAATCGTTGTCATTATAATAATCAAACAGTTTAACGGTGGCGTTGTAATACTTTTCATTGTCTATAGCCGCCGCTTTTACATCGAGCAGGCTGGCAACCGACGCCACATTCGCGGACAGCGCGGAAAACACCAGGGTCACGGCCAGCAATACAGCCGTGATCCTCACGGAGCCGGAATGCTCCTTGTTGTTCTGATTGGTCTTTCTATCCCGCCGCAAGGTTTTTTTGTTTTCATACGATACGATGACCTCCTACCATTCCCGTCTGATTCCTTTGTCTTTTTGCTTATCAAATGCCGTTCACCACGTCCGGAGCAATGGCAAGCTAACACTCTCCATGATATATATTTTACCGCAAAAGGCTTTTATTGTCAATATTATTTGTCGCTTTACACATAACAAATTGCTGGATCACATAGAATTCACAACGGTCCTTCTCATTGACACAACGGATGCCGGCGGTGATCAGGTGAATTTTACTGGCGTCCGGCAAGTGAGCATTCCATAAGAAAAAAATCCTCTCTGCGCACTGCCGTGACAGTTTGCAGAGAGAATTATTCCTTCACATTGTATAGGCTTTATTGCACGAGCTCATCCAGCACCAGCACTTCGAATTCGCTTTTGCCTTTCAGCTTTACGGTGGTGCCGAGAGAGGTGGCTCTGATTCGGTTCCCAAGCGCGTCGGCAACCGCACGGCTGATATACACCGTGCTGCCCGGGGCTTTTGATTCAAGACGTGAAGCGGTGTTGACGGTGTCACCCACAGCGGTGTAATCCATCCTGCTGCCCCCGCCGATGTTTCCCACGACAGCCGGGCCGAAATGGACGCCCACGCCGACGGACAAATGCTCGCCGATGCTTTCGTAGAGTTCGGCGGACAGCGCTTCCACCCTGCCGACAATTTCCACGGCGGTTTTTACCGCCAGAAAAACCGGATCCTCCTGGTGAACCGGAGCACCCCAGAACGCCATCACCGCGTCGCCGATGAATTTGTCCAGGGTTCCGTTGTTGCGTATGATGCACTCCGCGGTCATGGAAAGATAGCGGCTGAGAACAGATACCACCCGTTCCGGATTCAGATGCTCGGACATGGAGGTAAAGCCCCGCACGTCAACGAACAGCACGGCAATATCGCACAGCTTTCCGCCGAGCTGGAGACTGTCGGTGCCTTCCTTCAGAATTTCCTTTACAATCTCCGGTGCCACATATCGCTCGAAGGTGCGAGTTACCCTTCGTCTTTCGGAAAACTCGCGCATATACCGCAGAACGATAGCGGACACGTATACAACCGCAATGCCTGCCGGGTTCCACAGCAAGTGAAAGATGGCTCCCCACTCATAAGCAAGGAGAAACAACCCGTAGCTTCCCGCCGCAGTGAGTCCGCAGATCACCGTGGTCATTCTGAGCGGAAGCAGATCCGCAAGCAATAGAACGATAAAGCAGATATAGAAAAGAAGAACCGCCTGAAACCAATCCGGCACTTCACTTTTATAGTTTCCGGCGAGCAGCGCTTCAATGACGTTGGCCTGAAACTCTACGCCGTACATCTGTCCGCCGCGGTCAATGGGAGCATAGACCAGATCCTGAAGGCCGGCGGCGTAGGGACCGATGAGCACTATCTTATCGTCAAAATAATCCGTGGGACAGCTTCCGTGGATCAACCGGGAAACGGAAACGCCGTCGTAGAAATTTCCCGGTTCCGCCGAATAGGAGACGAAGAATCTGCCGAGGGAGTCGGTGGCCGGTTTTTCCACTGAAAAGCCGTGCTTTTCGGCGTAAAGCGACGCGGTTCTATACGCCATGGAATACACCCGCTCATGCTCGGGAGGATCGATATACAGAATGGCGTGCCGCATGATGCCGTCGGCATCGTGCATGGCGTTGATGTGTCCCTGGGTTGTGACTTCACGCAGCGGCTGAAACGGTTCTTCAAAGCCGGTGATATTGTAGCTGCTGTAGGCATATGTGCCGTCCTCCAGAATCTGACCGCCCTTTTCAAAAGAGGCGGCATCGGCAGTCACGACGCAGCCGAGAGCTTCCGCCGCGCGGGCAAGGCGGGAGTCCGTTTCGCTGTCGGTCACACCGGAATACAGCATATCAATGGCCACAACGCTCGGTCTGTGTTCGGGATCGGCGGCAAGCGATTCGAGAGCGGAGGCGATGATACTCCTGTCCCACGTTGAAAAGGGACCGAATTCAGCCAGTGCTTCTTCGTCAATGCCGATGACCACTACCTTGCCGGAGGTGGCGCGAGGGGTCTGGAAGCTGACGTCCTGCAGCCAGCTGTCCATCTCCGACAGCCCGCCGAAATAACAGAAAACCGCGATCAGCCCTGCAAAAAGCAAGGACGCCAGGATGTATTTTAATCTTGTTTTTATCAAAGACATCATTTTTTCTATCATCCAAAACAATCTGATTAATTCCCGCCGGGCACTACCGGATCATCGGACGATGTGTCGTTGCCGGGCGGCGTGTCGTCGTCGGAAGAAGTAACATTGCCGGGCGGCGTGTCGTCGTCGGAAGAAGTAACATTGCTGGGCGGCGTGTCGTCGTCGGAAGATGTGACATTGCCGGGCGGTGTGTCGTCGTCGGAAGAAGTGACGTTGCCGGGCGGTGTGTCGTCGTCGGAAGAAGTGACGTTGCCGGAGGGATTATCATCCCCGATGTGAATCGGCTCCCCTGACGGATTATCGTCATCGGAAGGCGTATCGTCTTCGGATGACGTGTCATCTGCTCCGGTGGGCTGGGTTTTTCTGGAACGGGTTGTTGTTTGGGATTTTGTGGTGGGAGGCGTTGTGGAACCGGTGTCATCGCCGGGCTCGTCGTCTGGTTCGTCGTGGGGATTCTCCCTGTCCAGAGCATCAAGAATATCCTCCTTGGGAATGCCGCATTGCTCGGACACATCGTCAAGCAGCTTTTCGTTGTCTGCAATTGCCGATAACAGCGAAAGGGGCAGATCGTCCACGCCGAAATCGTCGAGGTGGAAGACAACGCTGTCCTCCCCCACCTTATCGTTGAAAAGATAGACGTTAATCATCTGACCCGCCCGGACATCGGCTTCGCGGCGTCCGCCGGTGGTGGGATTGACGCCGGTGACGTGCACCTTCCCGGATGTAAGGATAAACTGCATCGTGTGTCCGTGATCATCCACACTGAGATATCCGGATGTTCCGCGAATGCCCACGATCAGGGTTTCGCTGCGCAAATTGAAGGTTTCGTCCTTGTCGAGCTTCTTGGTGGTATAAAAATACACCTCGCCCTTCTTTACGTCCACCTCCAGCTTTTTTCCCGATTTGACGAGATCGGCCGTGCTGTTCTGGGTCAGACCGACCGCCTTGGTTTCGTCAAGTTTCATATCGATGAAGGACTGCTGACCGGTGGCGATGGAATCTCCGCTGTGCAGAATCATATTCTCCATCAGCGTGCTTTTCTTTCCGTTGGAAATGAGAGATACCGAGCCTTCATAACGCTGCACGCGCACGGTGACCGCCGTAAGTCCTTTGTCGCAGGACGTGATGAGCAATAATAGCGAAAATGCAATCATCAATGCCGTTCCCCTTATCAGGGAGTCGAATCTGTATCTGTTCACCGTATTACCTCCATTGCCGTCCTCAAGAAACGGCTGTGAATTTGAAGGACACGCCGATTCAGCCTTGATGACACAGCCTGCAGAGGCAGAGCCGGCATATCCAGAATAAACAATATTATTTTACAATTATATGACAGGTAATGCAAGGGCTTTTTATGTTTATTTGGTGAGAATTTAACTTTATCGTTTCTTAAAGTGATTCTTATCGCGACATAATCGAGAATTATGCAGGAAAACACCGCTGCGGAAGAATGTTCCCTGTGCGGAACAAAACAGCGACATTTGTGTGATGAAAATAAGTAATTTGTGTATTTTATCAAAAATTTTCTTGACGGTATAGGAAAAAATGTGAGATAATAAATAAAAAAACAGTCTATTTCAAGGAGGTATATAAGCATATGAAAGAAAAAATCAACGGCAATCCGTCAACCGTCAGGCGTGTGGCGTTCCGCCGCGTGTATTATGGCACCGGTCGGAAAAAACTTCTCAGCCTGCTCAGCTGCCTGATTGCCCTGACCGTGTTGTTCGGCACGGTTTCTCCGGTTCGCGTTTCGGCTGCCGAAGAGGAAACCGCCGTTTCGGACAGCAATCTGGTCCGGGAAAACGGGGAGGTCCACGACAGCGATATTTTCCCTACGGGGAATGAAACCGGAATGAACGACGCAGACGGTCTCTCACAGGATCACGACACGGACGATGGAATAACCGCTTCCTGACTGCCGACTTGCAGGGCATGCTCGAATCCGGTTCCAATGAAAATACCGGAACGGTTGAGCCTGTACCCACTTCGGACACCGATATATATTCGGAAGGAACGATTACCGTTACCTATCAGGATGGCGTGATGCGGTTTGCCGGAAGCGGTACGCTGACCCAGTCGTGCCACCTCAATGCGAAAAGTTATTTTGATATTTCTTTACCGGAATATCATACAGTCGAAATCGGTGGACAAATCACCGAGATCGGAGCTTCTGCCTTTTATACCAGCGGAATTAAAAAGCTGATCATCGGTTCTTCCGTCAAAACCATAGGGGAATTGGCATTCGGTCAGGATCAGAGCCTAGTGTATTGACACGATGACATTTATAGTTACAGAGGATTACATTGAGGAAAAG
>CAMHMN010000079.1 GCA_946186245.1 uncultured Clostridia bacterium | reverse complement strand
AATCACGATCAAGCCGGACGGCGTGAACGAGCTTGACCCGTGCCTGTATCAGGAAATCGAAGCACACAAAAATGTCACCGTCCACGTTCTGCGCTGCGTCCGGTGCGGGCATATCGAGGTGGAATGGGAGCGGCAGGACAACACCATTGACGTCACGGAGGTAACGGAATGACAATCTACATTGCGGTGACGCAGGACGAGTACGAACTGCCGGTCGCGGTCGCGGAGAGCGTCAGTGAGCTGGCGCGGATGATGGGGACATCGGTCAACGCGATCAATTCATGGCTTTCCAAATCGAAGCGGCGGCTTGTGAAACGACCGAGATATGAGAAAGTGGAGGTGGAAGGAATGGACCCGTACAATCTGACGGTTTACACCTACGACCCGAAACGGCGGGTTCATGAAACGGAGGATCTGTATTTTGCGGCGGAGACGCCTATGCGGCGGAAAATTCAACAGCTGAAGAAAAGACGCGACGTCTGTTTTGTGGATGTGTATCAGTGGAACGACGAAGACGATTGCTACGACTTCGTGGAGCGCATCGAACGGGCGAAGTCCCGCGGAGAGATCAGGCAGGATGACATCATCGGGCGGTTAAAAACGCTGCGCATCTTCTGCAACGCGGCGTCCATTGAACACACCGACGCGGGAGAACTTTTCGCGGCGGACGTGGCCGCGCTGGATGAGGCAATTGATCTTTTGACGAAACTGGGGGTGTGAGAGATGGAGTTGTTAAGAGCGATTAACCAACTGAAAAGCTTGCGGATGCATTGTGAATCCATGATCGACAAGGACGAGAGGGGCAGTGTCTGGCATGACGATGTGGAAGCGCTGAACAGCGCACTGATAGCGATGAAAGGAGTGTGGTTAATGACACTGTTGGAAGGCGGTGAAGACAATGACTGACGCACAGATGTGGTTGATTTCCGGCGTGATCGCGCTGGCGACAATCGCAGTGTCTGTGATGTATGCCTGTTTGGTCGTGGCGGGCGACCGTCACAAGAAGTGACAACATGATTTGACTCAGCCCTCCCCTGCCCTACCGAGAGGGGCAAAATACCCTATTTTACCCCCTGAGGGGGGAGGGGAGGAGCTTTTTACAGGGAGTGAAGTGGCTATGAATGACGAGACAAGACTGGTGATGATCGGGATGGTCGCCGTCGCGGTGGCGGTATTTTTCGCGGGATTCCTCGCGATGGGCATCATCGCGTCAGTGACGTCTCACAAGGATGAAACGGACGTGATGCACATGAGGGGCGGCGCGTATGTGCTGGAAATTATCTTTTACGACCGGAATGAAACGAGGATGCGGCTGGAACGCGTGCGGGAGCATTTCTTCCGGGCGGGGATGCTGGCGGCGGTGTATGCGTCCGGTAAACGGGCTTACATCCCCCTCGACAGCGTGAAATACATCCGGGTCCTCCCCTATGTGGAGATCGACAGAAAGGAGGAAGAAAAGACCTATGTGGATTAGTACCGACAGCGGGATGCTGCTCAATCTGGATCGCGTGACTTCAATCTGCGTTGACAAACTGGATACCTCGGTGCCGTGGAACGACGGCACCCCTTGGGGCGTTTTCTGGCGCGGAGACAACATGAGCGGGGTGATTTCCCGGCACGTCGAGAGGCACGAGGCGGAGGAGCGTCTGGCGGAACTGTATCATATCGTGGATTGAGGGAGTGACGGTGATGGCGGACGAAAAGCTTGACCCCTTCCGCTGCGTTTACTGCGGGAGCAAGACCGAGGCGGGCGATTTTATTTGCGGGGTTTGTTTTGACAAGCTGGTGGCGCTGCGCAAGCTGCGGGCGCTGGTGTTGGAAATCAGACGGCAGGCAGAGGAGGAGAAACGTGACAGCGGATGAAGTAAAGGAACGGCTGCGGGCGTACCGTCGCGCCTGTAAAGAATGCCGCAAACTGAACCGGAAGATCAGGGATAAACGCGAAAGCATGACGCAGCCCCGCGCCGTGAGAACCGACGCGCTCCCCGGCGGCAAGGGCAATACTCTGGAAGCGGCGATTGAGAAAATAGACACCCTGGAGCGTCGGCTTCATGCCGCTGAGTCCGAGAAAGACAAGGCGCTGTCTGATGTGCGGACGCTGATTGCGCTGGCGGAGGATCCCGACGGGCGGTATATTCTGATATTGCGGTATATAAACGGGGTGAGTTTTGACGATATCCCGGAGCAGGTATTTATATCACCTGCGACAATGTGGCGGCGGTATAATCGTGCGATTGACCAGATCGCCCAAAAAAATGATAGTGAATGATAGTAGTACCTGTGCTATAATACTATCATGGGATTCGACTGCGAGAGGATTCTTGGTATTACCTCCTTAGCATATCCGGTGCGGCGGCTGTTGTCTTCCTGCTGCCGTGCCGGACATCTCCCTTTTTAATGATTGACTGCGAGAGATTCTTTTTTATCGACTCCTTTCCTAAATTGGCAAAAGCGCCGGACGGCTTCGGGCATCTGACCTGTCGCCGGACGGTGCTTTTGTCTGACGGATGATTTTTGAATAAAACGCGGCTTTTCCGGCTGCTTTTTTTTATACCCTTTTTTTCAAGAAGGTGAGGCGAGAGTGAATGAAAAAAACCTGATTCCACTGAACAAACGAACAAAGAGCGAACAAAGAGAAATTACCCAAAAAGGCGGCAAGGCGAGCGGTGTGGCGCGGGGATTCCGGGCGGCTGCCAAAAAGCGCATCCGGGAGAATCCCGGCGAAGTTGACGAGGTGCTGGATGCGATCCGCGATAAAGCGCTCAGCGGCGATATGAATGCCGCCCGGCTTTATGTGGAACTTCACGGCGAAAAATATGACGATCTCGACAAGAAGCTCAAAAAGGCGCAGATCGAGAAAATCAAAGCAGAAACCGAAGCCATCCGGCGGCGGGGGGACAACGGCGCTCCGCCTGCGGAAGCCGAACTGCCGATGCTTTATCATGCCCTGACCCAGACCGGGGAGGAAGACGAAACGGAGGATGACGGCGACGACGTTTGAAAAACTGTCTGAAAAGCAAAAACAGGTTTTCCGCTGGGCGTTCGCGACGAATTACAAAGCCATTATCTGCGACGGGGCGGTGCGTTCGGGAAAAACCATCTGTATGATTGCCGCCTTCATCCATTGGGCGATGCATGAGTTCAACGGCGCGACCTTTGGCATATGCGGCAAGACCGTCGCTTCGGCGGAGCGCAACATCATCCGACCGCTGCGGAGCATCGCGGATATTACCGCGTATTTCAGGCTCCGTTATTCCGCCTCGACACACTTATTGACGGTGGAAAACCGCGAAAAGTGTAATTATTTCTTTGTATTCGGCGGCAAGGATGAATCGAGCTACGAGCTGCTGCAGGGCATTACGCTGTCCGGCATTTTTCTGGATGAAGTGGCGCTCATGCCGGAGTCCTTTGTCAATCAGGCGGTGGCGCGTACCCTGTCGGTCAAAAAGGCACGGTACTGGTTCAACTGCAATCCCGAAGGGCCTACTCATTGGTTTTTTCAGCAATGGGTATTACGGGCGAAGGAACAAAACGCGCTGCACCTGCACTTCCTCATGTCGGACAATCCGACGCTCGACAAAGAGCAGCTTCGGGAAGCGGAAACCCGATTCTCCGGCGTGTTTTATGACCGCTACATCCGCGGGCTGTGGGTAGTCGCCGATGGTGTGATCTATTCGATGTTTGACGCATCGCAGAACGTACTGCCGGATGTGCCGTTCCGTCCGGAGCGTGAACTGATTGCGGTGGACTACGGCACTTTCAATCCCTGTGTATTCCTGCACATTTACGCGGCGGGAACCGGGGACGGAATCGCACATTTCATTGACCGCGAGTATTACCACAACGGGCGGGGCGAAGCGGTCGGGGCTGCCGTGCAGAAGGACGACGAGCAGTACGCGCGGGATATGCTCGCCTTTACGGGCGGGCGGAAGGATATCCCCATCATCGTTGACCCCTCCGCCAGTTCCTTCATCACACGGCTGCGGCACGACGGCTTTACCAATGTCTGTCCCGCGAAAAACGCCGTCGCCAAGGGGATTGCTGCCGTATCGGTGGAGCTGACCGGACGGCGGCTGACATTTTCGCCCGACTGCGTGAACACGCTGCGGGAGATTCCTTCCTATGTGTGGGATGTGAAGCACGCCGAGCGGACGGGAGAAGACCGACCGCTGAAAATTAATGACCACTGCTGTGACGCGCTGCGTTACGGCGTTTATTTTGATATTCTGGCAAATGCCGGCATGCGTCCCTCGGTATCCGGACGCGGCGCGAGATAAGGGAGTGATGTGCATGATGGAATCGCCTATGAGAATCCTCTTGACGGAGCTGTCCGGGCTTTACGGACAAGCGGTGCTGGAGGACATCGGCAAGACCATCCGATTGTATGATTTCTATGACGGCAAGGGGCAGGACTGGGAGACGCCCAAGGGGCTGGATTACAAACCCACCAAGAAACGCGTCAATCTGGTCAAGAAGCTGATCAAGCGCGAGGCGGGATTTATGTTCGGACGCACGCCGGAGATGACCTATAAATCGAAGAACGAGGATGATCCGGGCATTGCCGCCGCGCAGGAGCTGCTGGACGGGGTGCTGAAAAAGTCCGGCTGGCGCAACAAGCTGATTCAGGCGGGGCGGGACTGCTTCATCGGCAAACGCGTCGCGCTGAAGGTGAGCGGCGGGCAGGGCAAAGAAACGCGCGTTTCTTTTCGCCCGTCGTATGAATTTGTTTATACGACCGCTGACGACGACTGCGACACGCTCGAAAAAATCATCTTTTTTTACCAGGTCAACAACGAACGGGAAAAGCGCGACCAACGCATCTGGCGGCAGAAATATTGGATGCAGAACGGGAAGTGCTTCCTCAACGAGGGTGTTTACGACGGCTTCGGGCGGGTGATCGAGAACGGCGCGGACGTGGACACGGGGCTGGATTTCATTCCCTGCTACGTCATCGTCAACGACGGTCTGACCGGGGATATGATGGGCGAAAGCGACGTGGAAGAGCTGATGGATTTGCAGAACGCTTACAACTGGCTCAATTCCGACGACGCGGACGCGCTTAAGTTCAACATGTTCCCCCAGACGGTGGCGACCGACGCAAAAGCCGAATCGCTCGACGCTATGAGGATTTCGCCCGGCGCGCTGGTGGATTTGCAGACCGACCCCGTCATGACGGGCGACGGCGGCAGGCAGGCCAAGCTCGAAAAACTCGAGGCTTCCTTCGGGTATTCGGAGCGGTTTGAGGCCGCCATCAACCGCACCAAGAACGACATGTTTGACCTGCTCAGCGTGCCCAATATCAGTCTGGAACAGCTGAAAGGACTGATGCAGTCCGGCAAGAGCATGAAGGCGCTGTATTGGGAGCTGATCGCACGGTGCGAGGACAAGTGGGCGAGCTGGGAACCTGCCCTCGAGTGGCTGGCGCATACGGTTCTCAAAATGGAGGCGGCGTATGCGGGATTTACGATGCCCGCGGATTACACGGTACATATCGAAGCACTCTACCCGATACTCGAGGACGATTTTGACGAGATGGCAAACGATCAGCAGGAAGTCGCGCATCAGGTACGCAGCCGCAAGAGTTACATTACCAAATGGGGCACCGCTCCCGACGCAGACGCGGAGCTGCGGCAGATCAAGATAGAAGAGAGTTTGTTTTCTGACGCTTTCGCAGCGCTGGATAATGCGTAATGTGTAATTGTCGTAATCCGTAATGCGTGAGCAATCAGCAAATGCAGCTGTGTCTACCTAAATTCCGCATTCCGAATTGAACCGGGGGTGATGACGCATGGCGAGTGAGGATTATTTGCCGCTGATGGAAAAGGCGCGGGCTGACCATTTGAGAAATATTCAAAATGTGTCGGCGGAAATTGTGGCGCTCTACCGTCAGGCCATTGCCGAGCTGGTCAAAAAGGCGCTGAACGCCCACAAGGGTTCGCTGACGGAGCGCTGGGCTGCCGAATACGCCCTCAGCCTCGACCGACGTGTGAAAGAGCTGGAAGCGGGGCTTTATGACGTGCTGATGCAGGGCTTGAAGCGCTCCGCCGAGCTGCCGACAATCGCGATGGGCGACTGGTGGGAAGCCGTGGGCGGTCAGTCTTTCCGCGACGCCTTTGCCCTGCCGCCTGACAACGTGCTTGCCGGCATCATCGAGGGCGGCTTCTACAAGGATAACAAAGGGCTTTCCGAACGGATATGGCGTGTCGCTGACAGCTTTGAAAAGGACATCGGCTATATCGTCGACCGGGGCATTGCCGAGAAAAAATCGGCGCTGGAGCTGGCGCGGGACTTGGAGCAGTATGTGCAGGCACCTGCCCGGCGGGATTTCGACTGGGGCAAGGTATATCCGAATCTCAGCGGGAAAAAAGTGGATTTCAACGCGCAGCGCCTGGCACGCACCGCCATCAACCACGCCTATTTCCTCGACAATGTGCGGGTCTGCACTGAAAATCCCTTTGTCACCGCGATGCACTGGGATTTATCCAACGCGCATGAAGAACGGCAGGTGATCCCCTTCGGGCCCGATGAGTGCGACGAGTACGCCGAACACGACGAGGGGCTGGGTCTTGGCAATTTCAAGCCGGAAGAGATTCCCGTGCCGCATCCGCAGTGCCTTTGCGTGCAGTGGGCGGTGATTCCTGATTCGCTGGAGGACATCGGCGCGCGGATCGGCGCGTGGGCTTCCGGTGAGCCGGACGCGGTATTGGACGAGTGGTATGACAAATACGGCAACCGGAATCCGAACGGCGACCCGCGGGAAATTTTGCGCGAGGGATGGCGGGGAGCTATTGCAAAATGCCGCCGGAAGTGGTAGAATAAAAATGGAGAGAGTTGCGGTTAATCATTCGGTAACAGATCAGTCTATTCAAGCTGTTCCGCTTGTGAATGTTTTTGATGATGAAGATAAAAATATTCAATTCAGGGAAATATGCCAAGATTTGTTAAAAATAGTAAAAGCATCTGGTACCGAACCAGGAACGGAGTTTTCGTTTGTCTATAACTTAGCCCTTGAAAGAATCGGTGGATATGTGCAAGGTGACATTGGAAGGGTCAGTATCGAAAACCCGAATGTATTTCATCACGCCTTTCATAATCATGGAACAGGTGAAACTCTTGGTTTTTCAGATATATACAACCTTACCAACCGTCAAAGGCAGATGAGTATTACTGCCGTTGGAAATACGGGCAGTGTGTATTGCTTAATGAAAGATAAGACGGTAAAGCGTAATGAGTATCTTACTTATTTGCTCAATGCTTCACAAGAAGTAATCTATTCGGCAAATGGGACGGATTTTACTCTCGCATCGCTCGATCAAATCAAATCGGGTAAAAGCGGTAGAGACGCCATTGATGGGCTTGATGAACAACAAACGGACGCACTTCACGCAGCAATGCTTTCGTCTATCGAAAAAATTATGAAAGACGGTGAAAAATTTGGATTCAAATATATTTCCGGAACGCCCCGACTGGCTAACGGACTGGCAGATTAAAGTATTTCGGCAGTCTTTAAAAGATTGTCCGAATCCTTATACTGACGAGGAAATAGAAGCCATGGAAAACGATGATCCGGCTTTCAGCATTACGAGAGCTAATGCGCGAACCGCTTTGGATATCTTGACTGAGTACGGAATACCGCTGACTGACAATGATGACACAACCGAATAACGAAGCCTGCCCGGCATCGGGTGGGCTTTTATTTTTGCATG
>CAMHMN010000078.1 GCA_946186245.1 uncultured Clostridia bacterium | reverse complement strand
TGAGTGCCAGACCGACATTGATAGCCGGCATGATGTCGGTTATCTGCTCCTGATAGATCTTATCCGCCACGTACCTCGACAGAACCGAGTTGAGCGGTGACGTGATGATCATGGAAAAAATGAAAACATAAAGAATGGTCGATGACAAAAACTCTCTGTCGGCAAAAGCCTCTGAAGAGTAGGGCAGCACTACATACATCAGCATCAGTGTGCCGGCAAGCAATATGGTCGGGCCTATGGTAACCATTACGGCGTAGGTGGTACCTGCCACAAGGTTGACGATGTTGCCCTTGCCCATCAGCTTTTTTAATTCAAAACCTATACCAGCCATACAGCGCCTCTTTCCTTCCGATTATTTTTTCTTCTTTGCGGTGACAGCCGTGGTACCGACTGCCGCAAAGTGATCGTACATATTGGAGTATTCCTTCAGCCAGCCGTCCTTGGTGTAGTGATCGGCGACACGCTTCTTGCCGATTTCGCCCATCCTCTTGCGAAGCTCGGGGCTCTTGGCAAGTGTGACAATGGCCTGCGCGATGCGGGCGACATTCATGGTGGGGGTAATGATGCCGCAATCGCCCATATCGTCGTGATCGCCGCGGATCAGTCCGGCGCAGTCGCCGACCTGCGTGGCGATGCAGGGAATGCTGCAGGCCATGGCTTCCAGCATAACGATCGGCTGACCTTCACTGATACTGGTGAGAATGAGCATATCCATCTTGCCAAGATAATCCTTGGGCTTGATACGGCCTGTGAATACGATATCCTGCAGGTGGTTGACTTCCACCATCTCAACGCAGTCGTTGTAGTAATCGGGATCCTCGTCGGTCGGTCCCATGATCCACAGCTTGAGCTCGGGAACTTCTTCCTTGGCGAAGCTGTAGGCGCTCAGCAGGGTCTTGACGTCCTTGATCGGCGTCACGCGGAGCAGCGCGCCGATATTGATGTAGGGATCGTCGGGATCCTTGCGGGCGAAGGATTCATAATCGCTGATATTGACGCCGTTGGGAATGACCACTGTCCTGCCGGGATCGCAGCCCAGCTCGAGCTGAATCTTCTGCGCGTCCACGAAAAGCGATGTGATCTTGTCGGCGTAATAATAGGCGCAGTCGGACAGGCAGTAGAAGTAATTGATCCAGATATCCTTGTAAATGCCCTGTGTCCAGCTGGTCTTGATGATTTCCTCCTCACGCTCACGGGTGTAGATACCGTGCTCGCTGAGGATCATCGGCTTGTTGTAGAGCACCTTGCCCTTGGCGGCAAGTATGCCGGAATAACCGGTGGCGACACAGTGATAGATGTCGCAGACTTCCATCGGGGTCTTGAGCACCTTGAAGAGCAGCAGGTAAAGGGAACGGGTGTTCCACAGGAAGTCGACAAAAACCGTCTGCGAATATTTGTCCTTGTAGAATTCCATGACGATGTCATAGAAATCCTTGCCCATGAGCAGGCCGTTGATGGACACATCCCTGTGCTCAAAATAATTGAATATGGTAACCCAGTCGACATTCTTGCCGTAAAGCAGCGACTTGAAAGCGTCCTTTTCCTTCGGGGACATCTTTGTCTTGTTGCGGACCTTGTGAACCACGTCGTCATCCGTCAGAAACGTGTCGTGCATGGAAACCACATTGGCAGGAATGACGAATTTGCATTCACCCGCGTCGGCGCGGCTCGCTACGATGGTCTGTATGGAAAATTCCACCTTTGGCACACCCTGTATAAGCATCTGCACCCATGCGGAAACGCCGCCGAAGGTATAAGGATAGCTGCCTTCTGCAATCAAGCAAACCTTCATTGAGTTATTTCCTCCTTACATGTATATGAAATAATTGAGTTGATAACTGATTCCAAAGATCATACGACCCGTCGGTTCATCAGCCGTACAGCTTGATGGTGACTTCCGGCTTGAATACCTCGACCTTGTAGAAGTTTTCGCTCAGCTTGGTGGCTTCATACTTCGCCTCGTCCGGCTTGAGCTTCTTGGTGGTCTTGACAATGAATTCGGCACTGTCGTCAAAGTTATCGCACTTGATGGTCAGCTCGCTGTCGCTGAATTTGATGGTCGGCATCAGGCAGAGATATCTCTTGGCGCGATAGCCGGTCTGTGCGGAGGATCTTTCGGTAAGCCACGACGTACCTCTGTTGAGCAGGTTGTACTGCTTGGAGAGATTCTGCGCATAGGTCATCCATTCAAGGCTGTAATCCGACTTGTTGGTGATGATGTCATACATATCAAAGTAATGGGTGGAAAGACCAAGTCCGGAAGCCATATTGCAGGCCTTCCAGTAATCCTGATAGCTGGGCTCGACTTCTTCACAGATGATGGGAATATTGACGATGTTGTGTTCCGCAAAGCCCAGATCCGCCTGGTAGTCGCTGCTGTCCTCGGGAACGTCCAGCTTGCTGACATAGACGCTGACCTTTCTGAGCTTGCGCAGCATATCGGTCTGCACCGCCTGGTTGATATCGGTGGAATACTTATAGGTCACCAGATTGTAATTGCCCATGTTGTATTTGAACTGGTTGAAGCTGGCTTCCATTGCGTCCTCCTCGGCTTCCTTGTCGCTGAGAACGTCCTTGTGGTAACCGCCGTAGCCCAATTCGCATCCATACTTGCTGAACTGTCTCTTGAAATAGGAGAGCGTTTCGGTGTTGAAATTGGTGGTATCTCTCGACGCGTCGGTGATATACGCGTAGTAAAGACCGGTGAACTTGATGTCGGAATCCTTCATCATGGTGACGAGGTTGGGCCATACCTGATCCTTGATGAAAGCCTGGGAATCTCTGTTGTAGAATCTCATCATGGAATCGCCGTTTTCGTAGCTGAGGAAGGGGAAGCTGTCGATGTAATACGCCTTGGCGTCAATGATCGGGTAGGCATACTCCGACTCCATCGCCGCCATAACCGCTATGCAAAGACCTACGCCGTACTTCTGGGCCATAAAGTCCGCATTCAGCACGAAGACCTGGCCTTCGCCGTAAACCGTTCTCCAGAGCAGGGGCACCATGGCACTCTGGTCGGCGTTCGGGTCGGAAGAGTACTCAAAAATGTACTTGCGGCAGGTAGCGTCGATTCTGATATCCTCTACGGTCAGGGGATAATCATTGCAGACGATGTCGCCCTTCTGGGCAAGCAGACCCTCAAAGGTCTGGAATCCCTCTATCGTCGCCTCGCCGGTTCTCGATACGATGCCCATGGCCGAGCAGTAAGTGTCATAGTTGTCCGAACCTTCCTGCGGCAATGCGGCAAAAAAGAGGTCGGTACCGCCCTCTACCGCGTTCATCAGAAGGATCATATCATCCACCGTATTCAGATCGGGCGTGGTGATAATGACCGCCTTGACGCCTCTGAGATCGCTGCTGGTAAGACCGAACGTAGTGCTGACGATCTTATAGCCCTTTTTGGCATAAGTAAGGGCGCGTTTGACGTTTTCGCAGATAACCTTGTCGTCGCCGGTGATGATGAGATAATCCTTGTCGAGCTTCTCCACATCGGCAATGTGGGTCGAAGAATCGAATTTATCGACGATCTCATTGTTGCTGGCGGCTGAGTCGGTGATGTAGTTCATCGAAATCACAAGAAATATGGCAAGCATAAATACAAATGATAACGACATAACGACGTATTCACTTCTTTTTAACATAGACAGATCTCCTATCTTTGATAAAATATTGATGAATTATGAACCGGACGGGCAATTCACTATCAGTAATATTATAGCACTAAAAATTACTCCGTCAACCATAAATTTTATATAAATTTTGTCTACATAAGAATTAAGCAGATATGACAGAGCTTTTAAATAATTGATAACATAATCACCCTGCAAAAAAATCCCTCATCGAAACAATGAGGGATTTTTGATAATTTGAACTATTTTTATTTATATATTTGTCATTTTAGCATAAATATAATGAATAATATATAAATAAAACATGAACAAGCGTGAATATTTTGCTTATTTTGCGATTGGAAATTGTGTAAGCAAACGAAACCATCACACTATCGTTTGTAATATTGCATAATTTTCATATAAAAATTTCGTCGCTATTTTGAATTTTACAATATTACGCCTTTTTCCATGTTCTGGGCATGAAGGCAATCAGAACCGGGAATATTTCCAGTCTGCCGGCAAGCATATCAAATATGATGACAAACTTGGAAAGCGGAGTGAATTGGGAAAAATTCCCGTAAGGCCCTATTTCTCTCAGACCGGGGCCCATGTTGTTGAGTGCCGTCAGCGCCGCCGAGAAGGAAACGTCAAATCCGTATCTGTCCATCGAGATGAGCAGCGTCGATACAAACAGAATCGCCATATATATAATGAAAAAGGACCCCTGTGTGCCGAGCTGTTCGCTGTCCACCGACTGTCCTTCCAGCTTGACCGTCGCCACCACGCGGGGATTGAGCTGACGGCGCATTTCCCGCACGCCGGATTTGAAGAGTATCATCACGCGGGCGACCTTCAGACCGCCGCCCGTAGAACCTGCGCAGGCGCCGCAGAACATCAGCAGAATCAGTATGGTCTGCGACAGACCCGGCCACTGGGTGTAGTCGGAATTGCCGAAGCCGGTCGAGCTGGAGAGCGACGCCACCGTGAAGCCGGCATAGCGCAGCGCCTTGGAGAAGGAATGGTACATCGGCGCGATATTGCAGGTGATCAGCAGCGTGCAGATGAAGTATATCGCAAAAAACACCTTGATTTCCACGTTGCGCAGCACGTCCGAAAAACGCTTGATCAGCAGCAGGTAAAAGAGGTTGAAGTTGATGCTGAAAATCAGCATGAAGGCGGTGATGATCACTTCCACCCAGACGTTGTGATAACCGCCGATGCCGTCATTGAGCACCGAGAATCCGCCTGTGCCGGCCGTGGCAAAGGCGTTGGCGATACAGTCAAACCACCGCATGCCGGTAAAGCGAAGCATGACCGCCTCCAGCACGGTGAAGAAGACGTAGATGCCGTAGAGAATGCGGGCGGTGATCTGCGTCTTGGCAACCAGCTTGCCCACCGAAGGCCCCGGCACCTCGGCCCGCATGATGTACATCGACTGCGCGCTGCCCGCGGGAAGTATGGCAAGGGCGAACACCAGCACGCCCATTCCGCCGATCCAGTGGGTAAAGCTGCGCCACATCTTGAGGCTCATGGGGAAGGATTCCACGTCCGGCACAAGAGTAGAACCGGTGGTGGTGAAGCCCGAAACGGTTTCAAACAGCGCGTCGACATAATCCGGAATCGTGCCGCTGATGACAAAGGGCAGTGCTCCGAACGCCGACATGAGAATCCACGCGAAGGCGACAATCACAAATCCCTCGCGGGCGTAGATGGTCTGGTTTTTGGGCTTGAAGGCCGTGAGTATATATCCCAGTATGCCGACCGGCAGCATAACGGATAGAATAGGAATCATGCCGTCGTCGAGATAATAGAGCGATACCAGCAGCGGCAGCCCCATGAGCGCCGCTTCCAGCTTCATGATCTGACCGAGCACGTATCGTATCATATGATAATTCATATCCGCACCGCCTTATTCCACAATGTCCGCAAGGGAGCGAAGGCTCTCGTTGGAGGTGACGACCACGATCGTATCGCCGGCTTCCAGACAGTCGCCGCCGCGCGGGAAAATGATCTTGTTGCGGCGGATAATGCAGGCGATGATCAGGTTGCGCCTGAGCTTCAGCTCGCGGAAGGTCATTCCGATGTACTCAAAGTCGGTCGGAACGCTGAATTCCAGCGCCTCCGCCTTGCCGTCCACGATGCGGTAGAGCGTGCGCACGGCTGTGCCTTCGGAATTGTGCAGCGCCCTGACATAGCTGAGGATGCGGTCGGTGGCAAGCTCCTGCGGGCTGATGACCGTGTCCAGACCGATGCTGCTCAGCACGTTGGTGGAAATACGGCTGGCCTTGGTGACCACCTTGCCGACATTCTGCGAACGGGCATACATCGAGATGATGGCGTTTTCCTCGTCGCGTCCCATCAGGGCGACGAAGGCGTCCTGATGGGAAAGTCCCTGCTCGTTGAGCAGCTCTCTCTCGGTGGCGTCGCCGACGATGATCTCGGAACCGGGCAGAATATCTCCCAGTTCCAGCGCGCGGATTTCCTTCTTTTCCAGCACCTTGACGGTGTGACCCGATTCGGTGAGCTGGCGGGCGAGGTAATAGCCCACGTTGCCGCCGCCGGCGATCATCACTCTCTTGGTGCGTGTGCGGTAGAGTCCCAGCTTCTTCATGAAGTTGACCAGTTCGGGGCGGGAAGCCGTCACGCTGATGCGATCGCCCTGCTTGATGATGAAGTCGCCGTTTGGAATGATGGCTTCGTCGCCTCTCTTGACGGCGCAGACCAGCACGCTCACGCGGTATTTCTCATGAATAATATGCACCGGCTTGCCGATCAGATCATTCCCCTCGGAAATGCCGATTTCGGCAAGCTCTACCCTGCCGTTGGCAAAGGGCTCCAGCTTGATCGCCGACGGGAAGCGGAGAATTCTGGCGATTTCGTTGGCGGCAAGAAATTCGGGATTGACCAGCATGCTGATGCCGAAGCCGGTGCGCATGAAATCCAGCTGCTTGGAATACTCCGGCGTCCGCACGCGGGCGATGGAATGGCGGCAGCCCATCTTCTTGGCCACCATGCAGCAGAGAATATTCAGCTCGTCGGTCTGCGTGACGGAAACCAGCAGATCCGCCTTGTCGACGCCCGCCTGCTTCTGAATATCGTAGCATGCGCCGTTGCCGCATATGCCGTTGACGTCAAAGTCATTGATCAGGTCTTCGACCACCTGCGGATCCCTGTCAATCACGACCACGTCGTGGTTTTCTCTTGCCAGCTGCTTGGTCAGCGCTCTGCCGACCTTTCCGCTGCCCACGATGATAATGTTCATATGTTTCCTTCCTTTTGGATAGAGATTCAACCGTTGATTCGTATAGGGTCAATACGCTAAATTATATTGTATAATAATTTCATAAGATTTGCAAGAGCGCAGGCAATGTTTGTCAATATTTTTACAATCCTGCGGCAGCCCTTCCCCCGTACAAATAAGCATATGCGCTTTTTGGCAGCACAATGAAGAGAAAGAAAAAAAGAATAAATAATAAAGAATAACGCAGAAACGCCCGTTTCTGTCTCTTCTTTTTTATTTATTCTCCATTATGTATGATTAAAGCCCTTTCGACAACACGAAAGGGCTTTTCTGGTGACCCATCGGAGATTCGAACTCCGGACACCTTGATTAAAAGTCAAGTGCTCTACCGACTGAGCTAATGGATCAGGGTTGAAGTTTGCTGCAAGCGGAAGGATGCCTCAGGCAGCAAACTTTTTTTGCTGGCTGGGGTGGCTGGGATCGAACCAGCGTGATGACGGAATCAAAATCCGTTGCCTTACCGCTTGGCGACACCCCAATATAGGGTACGGAAAGTTGTGAAAAGACTCGCCGGCACGAACGCTTCACACGAATGATCCGTGCCGACTGTCTGTGGGGTGGTATATCGGAGTCGAACCGATGACCTCCAGAGCCACAATCTGGCGCGCTAACCAACTGCGCCAATACCACCATACGAAAACAGCAAATCAGAGAATAGAGAACAGAGAATAAATAAGAGAGAATAATACAACAGCTCGTCGAAGCATATCGCCTTGCACTATTCATTATTCACCATTCACTATTCACTTAGCGGCGTCAGCCGCGCTGTTGGCGCGCCAGGAGGGGCTCGAACCCCCGACCTACTGCTTAGAAGGCAGT
>CAMHMN010000077.1 GCA_946186245.1 uncultured Clostridia bacterium | reverse complement strand
TGCCTTATCTCGCAGGAACGCTCCTGACCTTTTTCACCTTTGCGCTGGCGATTTTGTAGATCAGCTCATCCACGCAGTCGGTGTATCTGCCTTGCCGAATCAAGTCATTCTTGAGTTCCACAAGGCTATGTAACAGCAGGCGTTTTTCTTCATTCGTCAGATTGACGCGGGTTTTCTTTTCAAACATGGGGGCAGTCCTCCTATATATAATGAAAAACAGAATTTTTTGTTGACTCAACCATTTCAACATGTTACAATATAATCGATATTTTAATCTTGTCAAGTGTATAGTGCTTCTCCTATGAAATCGATGACAGTAGACTATTCGCAGTGGTCTTTACCAATTAATATGTCGTTCTATTCCATTCAGCGAAAAATAGTTGGTGATAACAGAGGGTCAGCCCAGTGCTTCTTTGAGTTGTTTGATTTATAGTTTTGTGCGTTACTGAGTGTGTTTCAATGCTGTTTTGATGGATATTCAGTGCAACTGAAAAAATGCGCATAATTGGCTAAAAATGGGCATTTGATGGGTAATAGGATGTAATAGAGATGATTCTCTTCTAATTTTCAAATCCTGTCATCTCGACCAACAGCGCGGCTGACGCCGCTAAGATAAGAGATAATGGAGAATAGATAATAGATAATAGTGAAAGCGAGAAAATTCGCAGCGCTGTTGTATTATTATCTATTCTCTATTATTTATTATCTATTATCTGAAGCTCGGATTTACAAGAAAGATGGTGATTATCAATAGCAGCTAACAGTATCTTACTTGAAAAGTCGCTCAAATTTGCAGCACGAATTGTAAAACTGAATCAATACCTCGTTAAACAAAAACACGAAACAGTAATTTCAAAGCAGATTGTCCGCAGCGGTACATCAATCGGAGCCAATGCCAATGAAGCAATATACGGGGTCAGTAAAGCTGATTTTATAGCAAAACTTCAAATATCACTAAAAGAAACAGCCGAAACAGAATACTGGCTGCGACTTCTTGTTATGTCTGAATACATCACCGAAGCAGAAGGCGATTCGCTTATCAGCGATTGTCTGGAAATCAAGCGGATTCTGGTTGCGACTCTCAACACAGCTAAGCAGAACAATAAGTAGGCGGCATCTTTTTTGTTCAACCCTTCCAATTTTATCCTGCCCCAAAATGTCCGATTTTCGGCGTTTTGGGGTTGTTTCTTTTTAAGTGGTTTTTTGTTCATAACACTCGCTTCTATCCCATATTTTCCTTCGTTCAAAATATTGCTTCCGACTGACCGCATATCGAAAACGGCTGCTGTCATCTCATCCTTTCCACTCAGATTGAATCCGAGAATATTGTACAGGATGAAATCCCAGATGGAATGAAGACCGCAGGCTGCCCAGATACTCTCAAAGCGGAGTGTCAGGAACGAGAAGCTCAACAAGATCAAGACAAGATCGACAGTCTCAAAGAGGATAATTCCCGCACTCGCTCCTGACATATTAGCAAGGTGAGGAATGACAAATAAAGCCGCACTCACACCCCCTGACAAATGAATCCACTCAGCATCATTGCCCCCTATCAATCCCGATTGACACCGCCAGCTTGCTTACAAAATCATGCTCCACACCAATCAACCAAAGTCAATCCGTATCACCTGACCGATTCACGGCTTGCTTTCACCGCCGGAACACCGAGATACCGCCGTCCTGCGCGGTCGTTGTCAAGGGCGGAATGACCGTGTGAATCTGCATTTCGTCCGCGTCAGATGCATTTCATCCTCAATGGGTTGCAATCACAATATCGCCGTGTTATACTTTCAAGCGAAAGGACGGTTGATTGTTATGTGGACAAAAATGATTTTATCTGTTTTGGCCTTGATGGAAATCGCGTTTACGGTATGGGATCTGCGGAGCAAAGTCACGCATTACCGGTTCAAAACGGCGGCACGCTTCGGGAGTGCGGCATTGATCACCCTTCTCATGCTGACCGGCGTATTGCAGGGGGTTGCGCGTTACGCGGGAATCATATGCCTTCTCACGGCGATGGGGCTTGTCTCGCTTCTCTCCCTGCACAGAAAAGGGGAACGGGAAATCACAAAATCCTCCCGCCACATCCGGCGCGCCGTTGGCTGCAATCTGCTCTATCTGACATTCATGCTGCCCGCCGTCATATTCCCGCAGTATAAGGAAATTCCCGTCACGGGCGAGCTTCCGGTTCAGACCGCGCTGTACACCTGGACGGATGAAAGCCGTCCGGAGACATTCGGCACTGACGGCCAAAAACGCCGCGTCACCGTGCAGTTCTATTATCCCGGAACGGCAGAAAAGTATCCGCTGGCGGTGTATTCCCACGGAGCTTGCGCAACGCTGGATGCAAACGACTCCACCTGCCGCGAACTTGCCTCTCACGGCTATGTGGTGGCGGCGGTGGCTCATCCCTATCACGCCATATTTGTAAAGGACGCGGACGGCGTGACCACTTCGGTTGATACGGAATTCATGCAGCTTGCTATGAGCGGACCGCTGACCCATTCCAACGCGGAAATGCTGAAATATTACAGAGATTGGATGAAAACCCGCACCGACGATCTGAATTTTGTGCTGGACACCATTCTCAACGGTGCATCCGAAAAAGAGGCAGACGTATTGGCCCGCATTGACAGGGAAAAAATCGGACTGTTCGGACATTCGATGGGAGGCGCCGCCTGTGAAGCCGTCGGACGTCAGCGGGGCGATATCGACGCGGTGATCGTGTTGGAAGGCATGATGCTGGGTGAACTGACAGGCGCAGACGAAACAGGCTTTACTTACAGCCACACGCCCTATCCCCTCCCCCTTCTCGATATCAATTCCGACTCCATTGCTTCACACGGCATGGAGCAGATGTTCGGCAGCCGCGAATATGTCAACTTCAGCGTGGTAAAGCACGCAGCCGACGCGCGGGAAGTGACATTCCGCCATGCAGGACACATGAATTTCTGCGACCTCTCGTTCATTTCTCCCGCCATCGCATCCATGACCGGCGTAGGATCCCGCAACCCACGCGATTGCATGATCACGGTCAACGGCATTGTGCTGGAATATTTTGACCACTATCTCAAGGGGGATCCTTCGCTTGAGATCGCAGCGGAATACTGATTTGCGGAAAAAAGATCAAGTCACGGCAATCTACTCAAAAAGGACAAGATAAGGCATGAAGGTTTCAATCAGACAAATCGACGCCCGCTCGGAGGAACAGGTGATCATCGAGTGTGTGCGCGTCACGCCGGAAATAGAGGAAATCCGCGCCTATGTCCGGGCAAAGGGCGAAGGGCTTTCCGGCATTGCGGACGGCGGACAGATAGAACGCATCGAGCTGAAGGATGTGTATTATTTCGAGGCAGTGGACGAAAAATGCTTTGCCTGCACAGAGAACAAGGTATACGAAATCAAGCAGCGCCTATATGAGGCGGAAAAAGCCTATAAACACTGTTATTTCGTGCGCTGCTCCAAATCCGTGGTGCTCAACCTGATGAAGCTGGGCAGTATCAGCCCGGCGCTGGCAGGACGCTACACCGCGCATATGAAAAACGGTGAAAACCTGATTATCTCACGCAAATATGCCCCTGCCGTTATAGAACATGTATTGGGAAAAGGAGGAGAATCCAAATGAATTATTTCAGAAACGGCGGATTTCTGACCCGCTATCTCATTGCCTTCTGCGTCATCACCACAGGTCTGTGCATTGCGGAAGGTGTGCTGGGGTTGTGGCTGCAGCCCGACATTAAGCTGACTTTCGGTTCGTTCCTCGTTCCGCCCGCGTTTGGACTTATGACCTCGCTGACGGGTTTGGTAATGGAATCGCGCAGGGAATTATCCGCGCGGCAAATGCTTTTCCGCCTGTTTATTCAATTGCTGCTGATCGAGGGGATGGTATTCGGCATCAACCTGGCGCTGGGATACCGTTTTTCACCCTTTCTCGCAGGCATCGTGGCAATGGAAGTCGCGGGAATATTTGTATTCGTGTATTTCGTCATGTGGCTCAACGAGCGGAGGGTGGTACGGGAATTCAACCGCAAACTCGCACGCCTGCAAGAAGCTAACCGGGACGGAGATGCAGAGTAGACCCATCTGACTCCGCCACGGGTGCCATCACACCTGAAAATCAGGAATTAACCAGACGCGGCGGATGAGGAACTGGCTGTCCTGTTTTTCATATTGCTTTCCCATTCGCCTGGATTTCAGGGGCAGCTTGCCGTTTCCGGCAGGCTGCTTTTTTTGAGAATAGCAGCTATCGCAGAATATCGTAACAGAATCCACCGCTCACCGATTCATCAAAGCCTTGCCGGAATTATGAGCCAACGCCGCTTTATTCGGAAGAAATATTCGCAGCATTTTCATATTTTTCCACAATAACATATTGACAAATGTCAATCGGGTGAATATAATGTAAATATAGAAATTCATCAATATATAGGACGTGAAGCCATGGCGCTTTCCAACAAGCAGATGACCGTCATATTCAAAGCATTCTGCGACGAAAACCGCATACAGATTCTCAAGCTGCTGCAGGGCGGAGAACGCTGCGCCTGTGAACTGCTGGAGGAATTGTCGTTAAGTCAGCCGACACTCTCCCACCACATGAAAATTCTGTGTGACAGCGGCGTGGTGATCGGCAGAAAAGACGGAAAGTGGATGTACTACACCATTTCCGCCGAAGGCGCCGCACTGGCGAAGGATTGTATAACCGAAATAACGTCAGTCACGGCGCAATCCCTCCCCATTCACCCCAAATGCAGTTGTGATGAATAAAAATGTCGTACTTTATGCATCATCATAAAGTACGGCTATGTTTCAGGCTTATAAATTGATTGATTTCTATATATCAATTTATAATAAGGTGGTACTATGAAAGAAAAGAAGAATACCGGTATCAGTGTTTTTCAACGATCTCAACAGTGCCCCGATGGAATTTGTCACCAATCACACGGTGAATGTCTTTGTCAATCAGAAGGGCGCAGAGGCATTGCCGGTCGTACTGGTGGACGGCAACATCGTGATAGAGGGAAGATATCCCACCAACGAGGAAATACTCACGCTGCTTGAATTGCCCTCTTCCGCGCTGCTTCCGAGGAATATCGGCGGATGCTCCTGCCATAACGGAGGCTGCTGCTCATGAAATTATTCAATCCCTTTGACGTCATCAGGACAAAATACGTCTTCTTCACAGGAAAAGGCGGCGTCGGCAAGACTTCCGCCGCCTGCGCGGCTGCCGTTTCTCTTGCCGACAGCGGGAAATTCCTCGCTGTATGCCGCCGATATTCAGAATGATATGCTGAAAGCAAAGGCGGCAAACGAAGCGACCTGGATTAATCGGGTCCACCGTCATACTAACGGAAGATTTGCGCTTGTCGAATGGAAAACAGAGGAAGTCAGGGGCGATATGCTCCGAAGATTGTAAAAAGGGATATTCTTCGACACTTTCCCGCGTTCATTCATGCTGTCTGTATCCCATTCGGAGTTGGAAGCGGGCCATTCTTACCTTCCGACATCACAAAAAGAGCCGCAGGGCGAATCTTTTGATGATTCGCTCTGCGGCTTTTGCACTGTATGGTTTCTTCTGTGGGCAGGCACGGTTTCCTCCCCTAAAGCTGCGATCTGAGAATATCCGCCAGCTCGTCGGCGGTGTCGGCTTTCAGGCGGAAAATCCGGCGGAAATCCCTGGCAAGCTGTTCGTCCATGCCGTTTTCCAGCCATTCTATGATCACGCCGAAGAAAAGGCACTTGTAATACCCCACAATCAATGACTTGTTGCGTGAGATGAGCGACTGGTCAATTTCCCCCTCGGCGGCAAGCGCGTCGATATATTTTGAAATGAAATACTCGCTTGTCTTCATCAGGTAGCGTTCGAATACATCCCTGCTGACCGAACGGTAGATGTGCATGATCGTCCGTTTCCGGTTGGAGGCAAATTCCTCAATCGCGTCGAAGCATTCCACGATGGAATTGACAGAGGAATACTTTTCTATGACCGCGTCGGATTCTTCCCGGATGATTTCCTCCAGCAGCGAGGGAAGATCCTGAAAGTGATAATAGAAGGAATTGCGGTTGATGCCGCATTCCTCAACGATATTCTTGACGGTTATTTCGCTGAACTGCCGTTCCTCCAGCAGTCGGATGAAGGTGGATTTGATTGCTTCCCGTGTGAAATTGGCCATTATGATTCCGAAACCCCTTCTGAATGGATGTTTGCTGTCAATATATGAAACAACGTAATACTTTATTCGCTTGAAGAATTATTTTACATTCTTTTATAATGAAAATCAATCATACTATTGTAAACATTTCACCGATTCCAAAAAATCTCCCCGAAAATTCAGACACTTCACCGTGCTATGTCTGAATTTTATGCATTTTTGCGATAGGTGTCTATTGATACCCTGCCCAAAAAAACATAGAATCATAGGGAACCGCGAAAGTATTTTTTTGGAGGTATGAATATGAACGGATTCGGGAACCTTGTGGTAAAGCACAGAAAACTCATCCTGCTCTGTGCCGTGATACTGCTCGTCCCGTCGGTAATAGGCATGGCGCTCACCAGAATCAATTACGATATGCTCAATTACCTTCCCGACGACATCGAAACCATGAAAGGGCAGGCCATTCTGCAGGAGGATTTCAACAAAGGCGCATTTTCCATATTGATGGTGGAAGGCATGCAGCCTGCGCAAGTGTCCGAGCTGAAAGGACAGATCGAAAAGGTCGATCACGTCACCAGCGTCGTGTGGTACGACAGCATTTTCGGCTCGAATATTCCCATCGAATTTCTCCCCAGCAAGATCTACGACAAATTCAACAAAGGCGACACCACGCTGATGGCGGTATTCTTTGACACCTCCACCAGCGCCGATGAAACCATGAACGCCATCACATCCATCCGCCGCATTGCGGGCAGCAAATGCTTTGTCACCGGCATGTCGGCTATGGTCACCGACCTGAAAAACCTATGCGAAAAGGAGGAACCGATTTACGTCGGCATTGCGGTGCTGTGTTCCGTCGGGGTGATGACGCTCTTCCTCGATTCGTTTGTCATTCCGCTTGTGTTCCTCGCAAGCATCGGGATGGCCATTCTGCTCAACCTCGGCACCAATCTCTTCATGGGCGAGGTTTCCTACATCACCAAGGCGCTTGCCGCGGTGCTGCAGCTGGCTGTGACGATGGACTATTCCATCTTCCTCTGGCACAGCTACAGCGAACAGAGGCAGAAATTCCCCGACAACAAAGAACATGCGATGGCGCAGGCGATTTCAGCCACGCTGACTTCGGTTGTCGGCAGTTCCATTACCACCATCGCCGGATTCCTTGCCCTCTGCTTCATGACCTTCACGCTGGGGCTGGATCTCGGCATCGTGATGGCGAAGGGCGTTGTATTCGGCGTGATCGGCTGCGTCACCACGCTGCCTTCCATGATTCTGCTGTTCGACGGGCTGATCGAAAAGACCTGCCACAAAGCACTTCTGCCCAAAATGGACAAAGTGGCCGACGGAATATGCAAGGCGTTTCCGGTCTTCCTGCTGCTCTTTGTGGTGATCGCCGTTCCCGCTTTCTACGGACAGAGCAACGCAGGCGTTTATTACGACCTCGGCGCGACGCTGCCCAAGGATATGGAATACGTCATCGCCACCAACAAGCTCCAGGATGAATTTGATATGTCCTCCACCCATATGATCCTCGCGGACGCCCATCTTTCCGAGAACGACGCGCGGGATATGATCACCGACATCAAGAAGGTCAAGGGCGTCAAAACCGCGATGGGATTGGATTCGCTGATCGGCAGCAGAATCCCTGAAAGCGTCGTTCCCGATTCCCTTCGTGAAATACTCAAGGGCGACAGGTACCAGCTCATGCTCGTGACGTCCGAATACAAGGTCGCTTCCGACGAAGTGAATGAACAGATCGACGAGATCAACACTGTCATTAAAAAATACGACAAAAACGCCATGCTGATCGGCGAAGCACCCTGCACAAAAGACCTGATCAGCATTACCAACCGCGATTTTCAGGTGGTGGACGCGATCTCCATTATCGCCATTTT
>CAMHMN010000076.1 GCA_946186245.1 uncultured Clostridia bacterium | reverse complement strand
TACTTGAAGCCGGTCAGCACTCTGCGCATTTCGCAGCCGTATTTCTCGGCGATCTTGGTGCCGAGGTCGCTGCTGACGATGGTGCTGACGCAGACGGGATTCTTGGGAAGGTTGCCCTGCTCCTTGCGGCAGGAAAGCATGTAATTGAGCATCATAGCGCCGACTTCGTTGCCGGACATGAGCGTATAGCCGTCATCCGACTTCACGGCGATACCCACGCGGTCGCTGTCCGGGTCGGTGGCAAGCAGCAGGTCAGGCTGCACAGTTTCGGCCAGCTTCAGGGCGCACTCGAACGCCTCGCGGAATTCGGGGTTGGGATAAGGACAGGTCGGGAAGTTGCCGTCCGGCTTCTCCTGCTCGGGAACGACGGTGACGTCGTCAATGCCGATTCTCTTGAGAATGGCGCGCACCGGCTTGTTGCCCGCGCCGCAGAGAGGTGTGTATATAACCTTAAGACCCGCGTCCTTGCAAAGACCGGGATTGATGGACGAAGCCTCTACCGCGTCGAGGAAGCTTTCCACCAGCGAATCGTCGATCCAATTAATTAATCCCTGCGCCATGAGTTCGTCGAAGTCGCCGCGCTTTACGTCGTCGAAGATATCGAGCTTCTGCATGAAGGCGTAGACCTCGCCGGCAGCGCCGTCGGTCATCTGGCAGCCGTCACCGCCGTAGCACTTGAAGCCGTTGTACTTGGCGGGGTTGTGGCTGGCGGTAATGACGATACCGGCGGAGCAGTTCAGCTCGCGCACGGCATAGCTCAGCACGGGAGTGGGCTGAAGTTCAGGGAAGATATGTACCTTCACGCCGTTGGAGGCGAGAGTGGCAGCGGCGCACTTGGCAAAATCAGTGGACTTGTTGCGGGAATCGTAGCCGATGGCGACGGCATGCGAACCGCCCTTCTGTGCGAGATAATCGGCGAGCGCCTGTGCCGCCATGCTGACGGTGTAAATATTCATTCTATTGGTGCCGGCTCCGATGACGCCTCTCAGACCGCCCGTGCCGAATTCCAGATAACGGAAAAATCTGTCGCTGATTTCTTCGTCCTTGCCTTCCACAGCTTTCAGCTCAGCGAGAATGTCCTCGGCGGCAGCCTTTTCCAGCCATGTTTCATAGAGCTTCATTACTTCGTTTGTACATGCCATATAGGTTGGCTCCCTTCATCATATAAAATAATGCTAAAATGATTGCAATGGTTAAAATACATTTTCATTATACAACATGGTTTTTTATTTGTAAAGCACCAACCGCCCATATTTCACACACCGCTCAAAAAAAAATCGGTTTTTTGGGACGGCAATGAAATATATTCACCCGAATTGGAAAAAATACCGTGTGAAAGGAGCTGAATGCTGTATGTCAAGCATCCATATTTCGCCCAAGGAGTACGAAAAAATGACCCGGCAGGCGGTGCCGCCCTCGCCGCTTTTGAAGGACTGCGCCTTAGCCTTTGTGGTCGGAGGAGCCATCTGCTGCCTGGGACAGCTTGTGACCGACACGATGATAAAATTCGGCTTTGCGGAGGACACTTCCAAGACCGCTGCATCCATTGCGCTAATTGCGCTGGCGGCAGTGCTGACGGGGCTGGGACTGTTCGCCAAAATCGCGAAATTCGCGGGCGCCGGAACGCTGGTGCCGATTACGGGATTTTCCAACGCCATCGTATCGCCCGCCGTGGAATTTAAATCCGAAGGGCACGTTTTCGGCATCGGCGCGAATATGTTCAAGATTGCCGGACCGGTGCTGGTTTTCGGAATATCCGCGTCGGTGCTGTACGGCATCATCTACTGGATGTTCACGACGGTGAAGTAGTAGGTTATTTGTGGTATTTGGTGTCGGCGTTGATGGAAAAGGCGCGGTAAATCTGTTCGCAGAGCATCACGCGTGCGAGCTGGTGCGGGAAGGTCATGGGCGACATGGAAAGCCGCAGGTCGGCGCGTTTCTTTACCGCTTCGCTCAGCCCGTAGGAGCCGCCAATGACGAAATCCACCCGGCTCTTGCCGCCGAGGGCAATCTGCGAGAGCTTCTCCGCCAGCTGGGTGGAACTCAATTCCTTTCCCTCAATGCACATGGCCATGACAAAGCTGCCGGAAGGAATTTTTTCGAGAATCCTCGCACCTTCGTTCTCTATCACCTTGGCAACATCCGCGTCGGAATACGACTTTGGCAGGCGGCTTTCGCCCACTTCCGCGATGGAAAATCGGCAGAAGCCGCCCAGCCGTTTGGCGTACTCGGCGCAGGCCTCCCGCCAGTAAGATTCTTTTAGATTCCCGACACAGATAATATTGACAGTAAGCAATTATCTTCCTCCAATGAAAAAAATATTCCAGCGCGAAGCGCTCATTTACTCTTATCTATTATTCTTTATTCTCTATTATCTAAGCGGGCGAATGCGAGCGCACTAAAAGTGTCCGTGTGAGCCGCCGTGGCTTCTTCCGGAGGAACTGGTGTGGGTGCTGCTGCTGCTGTGGGAATGTCCGCTGGAATGTCTGGAGCTGCTGTCGGTGTCCTTTGGCCTTGCAACGCGGGTGATGTTGTGGTAGAGGAAGAGGTCAGTGCGGTCGGTAATTTTCAGGCTGCCCGGCATGGTGTAGGCAGTTGCCATGGTCTGGGGCTTGACGGAGGTGAGCTGGCTTTTTAAGGTCAGCGCCACAATGAGTCCCGCGATGAGTCCGACAACCAGCGAACCGCCCAGCGCTCCTGCCACGCCGAAGGGCTCCTTCGGCAAATGATCGGAATCGTAGGCGCTGCCCGATTCGTTGTACTGGCCGATGAATTCGTCGCAAAGCTCGGCGAATCTGCTGAAGCCTTTATAATACTTCGCGTCGCTGATATACGGCAGGAAGTCGTCGGTCATGTATTGCTGTCCCTGGTCGGTGAAAATATCAATGGCCTTGCCGTAGGTGCTGATTGCCCATTCGCGGGTGTCCATGCTGAGCAGCAGCAGAATGCCGTCGTCGTTCTCGCCGTAGCCGTAGCCGTTGTAATCGAAGAAGTCGTCGGCGTATTGCTCCACCGTCTTGTCGCCGAGTGAATTGTTGGTGACCACCACCACATCGAGCTGCCGTCTTTCGCTGATTTCGTCGAGCTGGGCAAGCAGTTCGGATTGATCGCTTTTGGAAAGAAGCCCCGCGTCGTCCACCAGTCGGGGAAGCAGCCTTCCCTCCGGAATGGGCTGCACGCCCTTGTCGGTGAGAGAAGTGCCGGTCAGCTTGACAAATGTAAGCAGTATCGCAGCGTCGCTCTTCTGCTTGGCCGATTTTTCGGCAATCGTAGCAATCTCATCATCTGTAAAGATATTCTGCGCTCTGCCGTACACCCGGAGGTATGCGTTGTCGGAATCCACCATCATGACAAGGGCGGCTTTTGAACGGGCGTAGGATTGATAGACCGAGCTTCCGGTTTCGTCAGGGTCGGGCAGCTTTTTGCCGGTGATATAAGCAAAGAGATCAATGCCGTTTTTTTCATAGACGGATTCGGCGGCTTTTTCAATCTTCTTGCTGTTCTTCTCGGAAAGCAGGCCTTCCGCGTCCAGCACGTGCTGAACGCCCTGCTGTGTGTCGTCTGCCTCCGACGCGAAAACCGGAGCGGCTAAGGCAACCGTCAAAGCCAAAATGACGGGAATGACGAAGATGATTTTAAATAATTTCACTGCAATATCACCTCCGTCACAGCAGCCACATGATCCACATGAGAAGGAAGCAGGCCGCAGCCACCGCGCCTGCGACGCCGAAAATCCACTTGAAGAACAGACCCGAATCCATCGGCAGGTTGCCGACGAATTTGCCGGTCTGTCCGTTCATGGCAAAGAGATAATTCTGCCCGTTCCATGTCGTCGTCATGAGCCAGACAGGAAACAGGGCGTATTTTGCCTTGGCGTTGCTCAACTGGATATTCTTGTTTTCGAGGTTGTAATTGGTATAGCCTGTCACCGTGGCCGCAAATTGATTCTCCGTGGTCCGGCACACGCGCTGATTGGCGCGCACGACGCTCTGGTTCTCCGAAACGTCGTACTTGTCGGCAAAATAGCCCGAAAGATAGGCGGTCTGGAAGTCCACAGCCTGACGTAAGTCAAACGGTTCCAGCGATTCTGTGATGTCGTTGTTGATCTTGGAGCAGCTGTCCACGGGAATATTCTCAAAATTGAGCGACCCCTTGCGGACCACCGAATAATAGCTTGTGTCGGTGTAAATGTAATTGCTGTCCGCCCATGTTCGCACCTTCGTGGCACGGTAATTGAATTGCGCGTTCGCCTCGCTCGTAAAGAGCCAGAAGGGTACATACACGCCCTTGATTTCCTCGATGTGGCTGTCGGTCTTGAAGGCCTTGGGGAGCAGCGTCTTGCCCTTCAGATGATTCTTGAAGGCGGCGACGGCAGCCTCCTTGTCCAGCTTGAAGGGGATTACGAGGTCGGGCCTTAAATCGCCTGCGAAGTGTCCCATCATCACCACAGGGTTGCCGCAGAAGGGACAATGGGTCGCGGCAGTGGTTTTGTCGCAGATAATCTCGCCGCCGCAGGAATGGCATTGGAAGATCAGCATATTTTTGGTTTCGTCGTCGTTCCAGTGCTCCGCCTGCGTCTTGTCCCATTCCATCTGGGTGGGCGTCTGGTCATTGAGGATGGTATCGTAATTTTTCAGCGTTTCCATTTCAAATTCCGTGTCGCAGAAGGGACACTTCATCTTCTGTATACTGCTGTCAAATTCTATCTTGCCTCCGCAGCAGGGGCATTTGTATTCCAGCACCGTATCCGCATGCACTGTGTCTGTCCGCAGATTGTCAGCCATTGATAAAAATCTCTCCTCTTTGTCAAACAAGCCGCCGGCTCCGTCTAAGCGACGTAAACCGACGGCTTGCTTTTTTATCTGTAAATGATTGGCGTGAGGGAATTATTTGATGTCATTCTCGTCAAAGATATCGCCGCATTCAGGGCAGAATCTCGGAGGATTGTGGGGATCTTCCGGCTGCCAGCCGCACTTGTCGCAGCGGTAGAGAGGCGCTCCGGCGGGCTTGGGCTGACCGCAGTTCATGCAGAATTTGCCCTGATTGGTGGTGCCGCATTTCGGGCAGTTCCAGCCGGTGGCTTCCGGCTTCGGCTTGCCGCAGTTCATGCAGAATTTGCCCTGATTGGTAGCGCCGCAGTCGCATTGCCAGCCGCCCTGGGGGTCGGCCTGCTTCTGCTGTGCCGCCTGCGCCGCTGCCTGTGCTTCCGCCTGCTGACGGGCTGCCTGCTGCTGCGCGCTCATTTCAAAGAGCTGCTGCGCGTTGATGCCGCCGGCATTCTGTGCCATGCCCATGCCGAGGAAGGCGTTCATGGAGCCGCCCTTGTTCTTGGCGGCGTCCTTCATTGCGTCGGCCTGCGCCTGGGTAAGGGTAGCCGCCGCCATGCCGGGATCGCGGTTGATAGCGGCACGCTGCGCCTGCTTGATGAGTTCCAGATCCTCCGGCGGGAGGTTGAGGTTTTTAAAGGCCACCGATACAACGGCAATACCTCTCAGCTCCAGCCATTTCTGACTGAGAATCTGGTTCATCGCGTTGCAAAGATCCTCCACACGCGCCGGAATCTCATTCGGGCGGATCTGCATGGCGGACATCTGGGAGAAGGAAGGCTGCAGGGCGCTGACAAATTCCGACTTGAGCTGCGCGTCGATCTCCTTGCGCTTGTAGGAATCGGCGACGTTGCCGCAGACGTTGGTGTAGAAGAGCAGCGGGTTCTTGATTTTGTAGGAATAATAGCCGCTGCAGCGGATGGAAACGTCGATGTCGAGGTTGATATTCTTGTCAACGATGCGGAAGGGAACCGGATCGGAGGTGCCGAAGGGGTTTTCCATGATTTCCTTCATGTTGAAGTAATAGACGCGCTGGTCCTTGCCGGTGTCGCCGCCGTAGGTGAAGCGCTTGCCTATCAGCTTGAAGGTGTTGAGAATGCTCTGACCGAAGCTGCCGGCAAAGATGCTCGGTTCGGTAGAGGTGTCGTATGTATATTCGCCGGGGATTTCGCAGTATTCCACGACCTTGCCCTGTTCGACGATGATCATCGCCTGTCCGTCGGCCACCGCGATGCCGGAGCCGTTGGAAATGATGTTGTCGTTGCCCCTTGTGTTGGAGGAACGGGAAGTGATCCTCTTCTGTCCCTTGACCACAAGGGTGTCCATCGGAATGGCTTCGCAATAGAAGAATTCCTTCCACTGATCGGCAAGAACGCCGCCTACCGCGCCGACTGCTGCTTTAATTAGTCCCATATTGCATGAAACCCCTTTCAAAATGATTTATTTGTTTATGCTAAGCCCATAAGGCCTATATGCGCTCACATTCGTTCGCTAAAAGAATAGAGAATAATGAATAACGAATAATGAATAATGAAGGAAGGCGCAAGCGCCTTGGAAAAAAGCGCTCGCGTTCGCTCGCTACAAGAACAGAGAAGTTCCGCACTTGCTAAATCTCCGACTTTCTGCCGGGTTCTTTTGCCTGATTGAATTCCCTTTTGTATTCCTCGGACTGCCTGTACTCGGCGTACCAGTCGTGACCTTCCACTTCGGGATAGGAAACCGGCTGTGCCGGGGGTTCGGATGGCGTGCTCTCGGCGTACCAGTCGTGACCTTCCACTTCGTAAACCATGCTGTAGCCCGCCTTTACGTTTTCTTCCTTCTCACGGGTCGCGGAATAGGGATTCTTGTTGGAAGTGTTTTCGTCCACATGCACGACCGTGCCGCCGCCTGAACCGGAATAGCCTCCCGACATATAGGCAAACTTTCTGAGCAGCCGCACGATAGCCGTCATCAGGATCGCCGCGATCGGCCAGAGCGACAGTACCAAAAAGAACACCCACATCGGAGGAAATCCGAACATGAAATGCGCCGCCAGAATCAGCCAGGCGGGTATCGACCATCGGAAATTCAGCAGCATATTGATAAAGCAAACGCCCGCAAAGCTGCCGGTTCTGGTGGTCTGTCTCAAAAAAATGCTGCTGATCCTTCTTCCCATCGATCTGACTCCTTCACGGATGATGATAATATTATATCGCTTTTACAATGATTATATCACACGGATTCCGGATGTGCAAGATTTTTTTATTTCTTCCTTACAAGAGGTACCAAGAAAATTGAAAATACTCCCGTTCATTTTCCTGTAAAAAAGCCGTCATAATCCTTGCATATTCTGCACAAACATGATATTATATATTTAAAACCCACAAAAACAACTATTGGAAGCGATTAAATTGGACGAAAAACAGCATTACAGGCAAAAAGATCATCTCACATACCCCGAATCCACTATGTTCCAGATGGTCGAGAAATGCGCGGAGCAGTTTGCGGATGAACCCGCCTACGAATTCTACGACAAAAAGACGAGCTACCGCGATTTCATCAGGCGCATCGAGAGAGCCGCGAGGGCCTTCCACGCCTCCGGCATACGCATGGGCGATGCAGTCACCATCTGCCTGCCGAATATCCCGCAGGCGCTTGACTGCTTCTATGCCCTGAGCAGAATCGGCGCGATAGCCAACATGGTGCATCCGCTGTCGGCACAGAATGAAATCACCGGCTATCTGAATATCTCCGAGAGCAAGATGATTCTCACCGCCGACCTTTTCTATGAGAAAGTCGAAGCCGCGCTGGCCGGCGTCGATCATCCGGTCACCATTCTCACCTGCCGCATGCAGGACGAGCTGCCCTTCCGATTAAAGCCGCTTTACCTGCTCAAAAAGGGCAAGGATTACCTGAAATTCCCCAAAAAGCCGCACCTTCTCTGGACGGATTTCCTCAAACGCGGCGACGCGAAGGACATCGAACTTCCGGAGGTTGCATTTGAAAAGAACCGCACGGCGGTCATACTGTACAGCGGAGGGACCAGCGGCAAGCCGAAGGGCATCTGCCTGACCGACCTCAATTTCAACGCCTGCGCGCTCCAGGCAAGGGAAGCCATCGGAGAGGAATTCCGCAAGGGATTCAAAATGCTGAGCTGTATGCCGCTCTTCCACGGCTTCGGTCTGGGCATCAATATTCATACGGTGCTGATTCACGGCGCCTGCTGCATTCTCATGCCGACCTTCAACAACAAGAGCTACGCCGACATGCTCCGCCGCAA
>CAMHMN010000075.1 GCA_946186245.1 uncultured Clostridia bacterium | reverse complement strand
CAGAAGCTCGGCGCGGTGTCCGGCATAGACTACAGCAGAATCCCCGTCAAAGGCTCCCGCCGGGTCGGCGCTTCCTTCGAGCAGGCAGCCGTTCAATCCCTAGATCTGACCGAGGAAATCGCCGGACTGATTAAAAAATACACCGATCTGCAACACAGGATCATCGGAGAGATTCAGCAGCTCGACAAGCCGGAATATATGCAAGTGCTTTACAAGCGATATGTAGAAGAAAAACGCTGGGAGGAAATATCCGCCGAAATGGGCTACAGCTGCGATCACATCCGCCATTTGCACGGCTGGGCGCTGCATGAATTCGGGAAAAATATAAAAGATAACACACAATAACACAAAAACCTGTGCTATACTATATCATGCAATGGTTCGAGTAGAGATATTCGATCGAAGCGCCTGTCGGCTTCATTTCGCATAATTTGCGCATGAAGCTGCCGGGTGCTTTTGTTTATTCCCCAAAAAAAGCGGTGAATACTATGGGACACAGAGAAACGCGCAACGGTTATGAAAATTGCAATATCGGCGTATTTTCAAAAGAGCATACCGCCGGAAAGTACGACATCCCCCTCATTCAGCCGCTTCATGAGCTGGACTGTAAGGAATTCATCGGCTTTGACGCGAACAAAGAAAAACATCTCGATAAGGGAATTCACTTCTTTTTGCATGATTACCAGTTTGACCGCGTCTGGCGGTCGCTCGGACATTACACTGATATTCTCAGCCGTCATCCCTGTGTATTTGCGCCGGATTTTTCACCCTATGCCGACTTCCCGAAAATCATCCAGATTTACAACCATTACCGCAAGCATTATTGCGCGGCCTACTGGCAGTTGCACGGCCTGACGGTGGTGCCGGTGATCACATGGAGCTTTCCCGAGAGCTATGATTTCTGCTTTGAGGGCGAGCCGCAGGACAGCATTGTCGCGGTGTCATCCGTCAGCGTAATGAACAGCGCGGAAGGCAGGAAATTATTCCTCGACGGCTTCTTTGAAATGATGAAACGGCTCTACCCTCGCCGGATTCTGTTTAATGGCAAGGTGCCGGACGAGCTGGCAGGAATGAATATCATTGAGCCGATCAGGGACAGCTATCCCAGATACAGGAAGGTGAGCGCAGACAATGGCTAAAGGCAATTATGGTGTGACAACACTCGGCGGCAGTGAAGGTAATTCCGGCGGGAATGGCCATTCTACCAAGGAAAAGGGGAAATATTCCCGTATTGCCGGAGAATTTGCCAAAGGCGGCTATCTTCCGGGCGCCTTGGAACATGGCAAGGGCCATTCCGGGAAGGGCGTGAAATCCATCTCGGATATTGCGGGTAATGATAAATCGACTGGAAACGATATTTTTACTTCATTCAGAAAGAAATAGCAGATTGAGGTGAATAATTAAAAATATGCTTACGCCGAAGCGCGAGAAATTCGTACAAAATTTAATAGCCGGAATGTCCCAGCGCGAAGCGTACCGCGGGGCGTTCCCCAGCTCGGTCAAGTGGAAGGACAGCACGGTGGATTCCAAAGCCTCCGAGCTCTTCGGGAATGATGAGATTCTGGAAAGGTACCGCGAATTGCAGCAGGAATTCGCCGATCGCGCCCTTTACACCCGGGAAGAAGCCGTCACCGACCTGCGCTGGATGCAGCGGGAGGCAAAGGACGACATCACCGAGAACGGCATCAACAAGGCCAACGCGCCTGCCTTCCTCGGCGCGACCAAGCAGCTTGCCGACCTCTGCGGACTGAATATTCAAAAAGTGGAGATCAGCGGCGTGGACAAGGAGATCAGCAAGTTGGATGATCTGATCTCCCAGATTTCCGGAGATGAGGAGAATAACACATCATGAGTGGCGAAAAGCTGATCCTCTCCCCGAAATACCGCGCCTTCCTGCGATGCAACGCACCTGTGGAATTCCTCGAAGGCACGACCGCAGCCGGAAAGACCACCGTCGGCATCTTCAAATTCTTTTTGAAAATTGCCCAAAGCCGGAAGAAATACCACATTATCGCCGCCCGGAATACGGGAACCGCCGAGAAGAACATCATCAACAAGGACCTCGGCATCATGGACGATTTTTCAATCCTCACCGAATACCACGGCAACGGCTCCAAGGATGAAAAGCTCCCGCATATTCTCTTTCACACGTCCAAAGGTGACAAAGTGGTGTATGTCATGGGCTACGGCGATAAAACCAAATGGCAGACGGCTCTCGGCGGTCAGTACGGCTGCCTGTATATCGACGAGATCAACACCGCCGACATCCATTTTGTCCGCGAAGCCGCCATGCGCTGCGATTATTTTATGGCGACATTGAACCCCGACGACCCGGCGCTCCCGGTCTATTCCGAATACATCAACCGTTCCCGTCCGCTGCCGGAATGGGAAGGCGGCACGCCGCCCGAAATTCTCCATATGCTGACCGAAGAACCGATGCCCGGCTGGGTGCATTGGTTCTTTTCTTTTGCGGATAACGCCGCTCTGCCCCCGGAGAAGGTGGAGCAGATCAAAAACAACGTCCCCGAAGGCACAAAGCTCTGGAAGAACAAAATTCTCGGCCTGAGGGGCAAGGCAACCGGGCTTGTCTTTTCCAATTTTTCGAGAAAGCGGCACGTTGTCAAGGCATCCTACGCGCGGCAATTCATCGACGGCCAGGACGGGGAAAGATTTGAAATCTTTTCGGCCGGACTCGACACCGCCTATTCCCAGCAGTCGCCCGACACCATCGCCATGTCCTTTCTCGGCGTCACGGACAAAGGCCGCTGTTTTCTGCTTGCGGAACAGGTGTTTAATAACGCCGAACTCCGCACGCCGCTCGCGCCGTCCGACACGGCGGTGAAATTCGTTGCTTTCCTCGATCGCTGCCGGAATGAATGGGGCTTTTCCCGTAATGTTTTTATTGACAGCGCAGATCAGGCGACCATCACTGAGATGTCCAAATACAAGCGGCTGCACGGCAGTATTTACACCTTCAATCCGGCATGGAAGAAGCTGCCGATCATCGACAGAATCAATTTACAGCTCGGCTGGTTCGCCCATGATCAATTCCTCATTGTGGAAGACTGCGGCAGCTGCATCCGCGAACTGGAGGTTTATTCGTGGAGCGAAGACAAGGACAACACGCCGGAGGACGGCAATGACCATATGATCAACAGCGTACAGTACGCATTTATTCCCTTCAAAGGCAAGATCGGAGGAAAAGAAGGTGAGCATCATTGACAGCATAAGAAACGGCATCCGCTCCTTCCTGCGGATCCAGCCGGCATCCCCCAATACCATCTACATCACGGAAAGGCTCGATCGCCGTTCCAACGCCATCAAGAACAGAATCTGGTACCGCGGCAGCCCGGAGGAACTCGCCGAGATGTACCGCCAATTGGACACCGACCGGACGAAATTCTGGGCGGCAGTCCCGACATGCGGCATGGACATCCGGAAATTGCATACCGGACTCCCTGCCATCATCGTGGACAGGCTGACTGACATCGTCCTGACCGACATGAATGATATCAAACTACCGCCCAATCTTGCGGACGCATGGAAGGATATTTCTTCGGAAAACGCTTTCCCCGCGCTGCTGGGAGAAGCGGTCGCGGAAACCCTGATTGTCGGCGACGGCGCCTTCAAAATCTCCTTTGACACCTCCCTGAGCGCTTTCCCGATTGTGGAATTCGTGCCGGGCGACAGTGTGGAATATGAGCGGGAACGCGGACGGCTCCGCGCGATCGTTTTCCATTCCCATTACACGCACGACGGCAGGGAATACGATCTCCGCGAAACCTACGGCAGGGGATTCATTGAAAGCCATCTTTTCTCCGGCAATCGTGAATTGCCGCTGAATTCCCTTCCCCAGACCGCGAAATTATCCGAACGCGTGGAATACGCGGGGAATTTCTTTATGGCCATTCCGCTGAAATTCTTCAAATCCTCCCGCTGGAAGGGTCGCGGCAAGTCCGTTTTTGACGACAAGTGCGATTCCTTCGACGCACTGGACGAATGCTGGAGCCAGTGGATCGACGCGCTGCGCAAGGGACGCACGAAGGAATACATTCCCGAGAACATGCTCCCGCGCAATCCCTCGACCGGCGAAGTGTTGCAGCCCAATCCCTTCGACAATGCCTACATCGCCACGCAGTCGGTCATGGTGGAAGGGGTAGCGCCGCACATCGAGACGGTGCAGCCGTCTATCCCTGTGGAATCCTACCTCGGCACGTACATTACCGCGCTGGATCTATGCCTGCAAGGGCTGATTTCCCCTTCTACGCTGGGGATTGACGTTAAGAAGCTTGACAACGCTGAAGCCCAGCGGGAAAAGGAAAAAGCGACCCTTTACACCCGCAATTCCATCATTGCGGCGCTGCAAAGTACCCTTCCGGCGCTGATCGACAGCATTTTCAAAGCCTACGACACTTTTTACAAACGCCCTGTGTCAGATATTGCCGACAAGGTGGAAATCCCCTTTGGCGAATACGCCAACCCGTCCTTTGAATCCCAGGTCGAAACCTGCGGCAAGGCGCGGCAATTCGGCCTGATGAGCGTGGAAACGATGGTGGATGAATTATACGGCGACACCCGCACAGCCGAATGGAAGGCGGAGGAATCCGCCCGGATCAAGGCGGAGCAAGGACTTGCACCGATGGGTGATGAGCCTTCTTTGGGGCAGGAAATGAGTGGTTTGATTGTCTGATTATAACATCTCCGAAGCCTTCGCGGTGATAGAAGATTACCTCATTGACTCCATGCGCCGCAATATGCTGCGGCATATCGGGCAGGAGCGAGAGGAGCATATCAGCTGGAGCCAGTGGCAGGCGGATATGCTTTCCGGGCTGCGGGAATACAGGCGGGAGAACGCCGACAAATTCAAGGGCATTTACCCGGCGATCGAACAGAAGATCGAGGACGCGATGCGGGAGGCCTACGACACCGGCGAAGCATTGCAGGAGCAGGTGATCCTTTCCGCAATCCGCAAAGGGTACACCGCCTACCGCCCGAATAACACGCAGAACGGCGAATTTTTCCGCATGAACAAGCGCAAAATGAACGCCCTTGTCAGCGAAACGCAGAAGTCCATGACCAGAGCGACCGCCGCGGCGCTCCGAATGGCAAACGATCAATACCGGAGCATTATCTTCGGTGCGCAGGTATTCTACAATGCCGGCGCCGGCACGCTCTGGCAGGCGGTTGACATGGCGAGCAAGAAATTCCTGCAAGCAGGCTTGAATTGCATTGAGTACCGCGACGGCAGGAGGGTCAATATCGCCAGCTACGCGGAAATGGCTCTCCGCACGGCGAACACGCGCGCCTATCTCCACGGCGAAGCCGCCATGCGGGAGAAATACGGCATTCACACGGTGATCGTCAACCGTCACAATGCCGCCTGTCCGCTTTGTGTGCCCTTTCAGGGGCGCGTATTCATCGACGATGTCTGGGGCGGCGGCACGGCTGCCGAAGCGCAGGTAAAGGGCTACCCGCTTCTGTCCGAGGCAATGGCGGCAGGGCTTTATCATCCGAACTGCAAGGACGGACACACCACCTTCTTTGCGGGAATCAACGAATTCCACCCGCCGACCACCCGCATGAAGGAAGAACAGGTGCGCCGCTACCAATTGCAACAGAATCAGCGCTATCACGAACGGCAGATCCGGAAATACAAGCGCCTGTGCCAAGGCACCGTCGACGAGGAAACCCGCATCGGCTACACGAAAAAGCTGCACGAATGGCAGCAGCGCACGCAGGAATTGATTGACGGGAATGAAAAAATTCTCCGGCGATCGCCGCCGCGGGAGCAGCTCCGCAACATCCCGGAGGAATTGGGCATCACCCCGCCGAGGAATCCTCCCGGCGTGGAGATTTTCGCGCAGGTCAAGCCAGCGGATCCGCCGAAGAATGAAAAAATGCGCTCCGTCATCGACGTAAAAGCCTATTCTACACCCAAGAAAACTCCTCCCGCGATAGGGCCTTCCGAAGCCGAGCGCAAGCGGGATATCGAGCGTATCAAGGGCAAGGTGCAGCTCGTCCGGCAAAAGGCTCGGCAGATGGAGCGGGAAGGGGAAATCGCACGGCAAAAGGCAATATTCGCTACAGAAAACGCAGAAGCGGCTGGATTCGCACAGCGGAAAGCCGATGAAGAAATTCATGCCATTCAAACCAAGGCAAAACTCCGCGATCAGCAGCTGTCAAAGCAGGTGCGGGAGGCAAAGCTCTCCGCAGCCGAAGCCAAAAAGCTGCGCCGGATTGCCGAGATTGACAAGACCGAAGCAAGGGCAGCGCAGCGTAGATATGCCACATTGATGAAGCTGGATAACGGCGGCAGAATGAAGGTATCTGTGGAAGCCAGAACCGCCCGTCCCACGACCGTCAAGGTCAAGCCAACGCAGCATTCCATCCCTGCCGTGACGGTATCGGTGACATCCAAGCCGTCCGTGACGGTGAGCATAGCCGACGAACGCCAGCGGGATATGGAAGCCATCAAAGCCAAGCTGACTTTGGTCAAGCAGAAGGCGGCCGAGATGGAGAAAGAAGCACAGGCAGCCAGACAAGCCGCCGAAGCAGCCGAAGCAAAGGCGCAGGCCGCAGCGAAGAAGGCCGAAAGCGCCAAGCGGGAAATCAGGTCGCTGAAAGTCAGAGGAAAAATCCGGGAACGGCTGGTCTTCTACGAAAATCTCGACGCGCGGGAAATGATCGGAGAAGCCCGCAGACTGCACACGGTGGCGGAGGTGGCCAAGCTGGAGGAAAGAGCCGCCCTGCGACGTTCCCAGACGCTCATGCGGCTGGAAAACGGAGGAAAGCTGACTGTCGGTGTGGGCACCCGGTCTTCCTACCCTGTTTCGGTGAACGTCAGGCCGACACACAGCGCGGCCTCGGTGATTTCCTCCGATATTCAGACCAGTGCCAGAACCCGTCGGCAGCGACTGGAAAACATCATCACACAGCCGTGGCTGAGCGAGATCAGAGAACCCCAGCAGATCGACGAAATTGCGCTCATGCTGCACAAAATGGATGACAGGGGCTTGCGATTCCTCGAAAAATATGGTAATCTGATAAAGGGAGATTTTTATTCCGCCAAGAGCCCGCAAACCGTCGGGAAAGAATTTTTTCTCAACCTGTCCAGACCCGACCGGCGAAGCGTCGCGCTGGGATACAAATACACCAATGTCTACTCGCTGCTGCATGAATCGGGGCATGTGCTGGACGCGTCGCTGAATTTCCGTCACGGCATCAGGGATCTCCGCGGCACGCTGGAGGAAGATTTTTATTCCTTCGCGTCCAAAGAGCTGGGGCATCATATCCGTGACATGCGCCTGACGGCAGCGGAACGCGAAAGGCTTTCCGCACCGTTAAAGAATGATTTGCTTTCCGGCGTGTCTGACATGATGGATGCAGTAACGAATGGGCTTGTGAAAGGGTACTACGGGCATTCCAGCATGAAAGGCTGGGTGTGGACGGATGAAAGGGTACTGATGGAATCGGTGGCCAATCTGTTTGAGGCCTTCATGAACGGAGGAGAAAGCTACGAGGAATTGAAACGCCGGTTTCCCCGGAGTATGCAGCTCTTTGAAGACTATTTCGACAAACTGATCTAAGGGGGGTCTCGCATGAAAGTCAAAGTCAGAAAGCTGACATTTGCCCAGAAGGTAGCAGAAAAAATGGCGGAATGGGAAGAGGAGCGTCCCGCGAGAGAGCGGGAGCGGATGGAGATCGTCAGACGTCTGGTTGAGCTTCGGCCGGAGAATGCCGAGGCACGTCTGGCGGCCGATCTGAGATGGCGACAGTATGAAAACCAGCAGAAAACCTGCAACCGGCTGGAGCGGGAATATTACGCGCTCTTTCCCGACGATCCGCCTATGTGCTATGCGATGGATGTGGACGCAGCCCCGGCCTTCGACCCCTTTATTATGACCGATATGTACACATGGGCGATAGAACACAAGCGGCACTGGTACAACTGGCCTGAGCTGCCTGCGTCCTATACGCCGGACTTTACGTTTAAATGGAGTGAGATGCAGCATGACACTTAATCTGGAAATTGCCATCACCGACGCGGAGGAATTCGCGGATTTGTGGGACGTGCTGGACGAGATGATCACCGACGGCGATGTCCCGCAGCATTACCGCACCCGCCTGACCGCGATCAGACGGGCGATTGACAAGGCAGAAACCGACGAGCTGTTCCCGGAGGATTCCGGGAAGAAGAACGAAAAGAAAACAGAATAATTAAGCCGCTTCTGATTCCAATTGATTGAATCAAGGCGGCTTTTGTTATACCCAATTTATCCAGAAACGGAGGTTTTTCAACAAATGGCAGAACAGAACCAGAACGCACAAACACCCGACCAGACTGCGGACAAT
>CAMHMN010000074.1 GCA_946186245.1 uncultured Clostridia bacterium | reverse complement strand
ATGCAGATCACTTCGCCGTTTTCCACCGTGAGGTTCACGTCCTTGAGAACCTCCAGATGGCCGAATTTCTTGCTGACGTGTTCGGTGCGAATCATTGACATAGCAAAATCCCTCCTTTATTCATAGACCGAGAATTTCTTCTCGATCTTGCCGAAGATATAGGTGAAGAACGCCGTGATAATAAGATAAATGACCAGCGCGGGGACAAATACCAGATAGGAACCGTTGGCCGAAATGGTCTTGGAAATGGTGGTGATATCCATCAGTCCGATAACGAACACCAGCGAAGCGTCCTTGATCATCATAACGAATTCATTACACACCGGCGGAATCATTCTGCGCGCCGACTGGGGAATGATGATCTTGCTCATGGTCTGTCCGTAACTCATGCCGAGTGCCTTGGCCGCTTCGTACTGCCCCTTGTCGATGGATTCGACAGCCGCGCGGACGATTTCGGCGCAATACGCGGCGCTGTTGAGGACGAAGGCGATACAGGCCGCCACAAACGCACCCTTGAAAACGCCCTCAGGATCGTTGGAGTCAAAGAGACTGCGCCAGCTGAAGCCTTCGATTATTCCCGGCACAGCCAGATAGATGCAGAAAATCTGAATCATGAGCGGCGTTCCGCGGAAGAAAAAGATATAGGCGCGGCAGGGCAGGCTGATGATGGGATTCTTGGAGATTTTGCCCAACGCCAGGAAAATCGCTATAAAGAGTCCGCAGACGATGCTGATGGTGGTGAGCAGAATGGTCAGCTTCGCGCCGTAGAGCATGCTCTGACCGCAGCCCAGCATGCGGTAGGTGTAATTGATAAACTGTCCGGTGACGTTCCACGCGCCTTCATCCGCCTTATGAACGCTGCCGGCAAAGCCGACGTATTTTTCACTGATGCCCTTGACGCCCGACGTCGAAAAGGAGGCGTAATTGATGAAATAAAGATCGTTGTAAGTGATGGCGACCTGACGGCGGGAACGCGTTTCATCCTTTTGCAGTTCGGTGCGGATTTTCTCGGAAGCACTGTCCATGAGCTGCTGTTCGCCGGGCTTGACAAAGGCAAACGCAGTGGCAACCACAAACAGCGACAGCAGCACGACGGCAATGTTTTTTGATTTACGCTCCCACTTTCTCACGTCAAACGCCGATAAAATGCCGCTGAAAAATGACGCGGTTTTTGACTTTTTCATTTGATAACACCTTCTGTTCTGATAATTATGTAAAAACCAATTAAAGGCACACAGCGAAAACCGCCGCCATGTGCCTCTAACGAATTACTTTTTATCCTGTAATGTTGCAGTGATTACGCAAACCACTTTGTCTTGTTCTCCTCAAAGAAGCCTTCATCCTTGAGCTGCTTCATTGCTTCGTTGATGGCTTTCTGGAGATCGGCATCCGTCTTTGCCATTGCGACGCCGAACTGCTCGACGTTCTCCTGATCAAGGAATGCCAGCTCGTACTTGTCGGGATAGTTGGTGATGTAGGTGTCTGCGACAGGGCTGTCACAAAGCACTACGTCATACTCGCCGTTGTCAAGCTCGGTAAAGGTGGTGAGAACCTTCTCGGCAGGTCCCATCTTGCAGTTTGTGACGGTGCCGGTTTTAATCATATCCTCCAGCAGCGCCTTGGAAGTGGTGGCGTCCTGCAGAGCAACCGACTTGCCGGAAAGATCCTTGAGCGACTCGATCTTGATGTTGCTGCCCTTCTTGACGACGACGGCCTGGTAGCTGTCGATGTAGGGATCGGAGAAGAGGCAGTTCTCTCTGCGCTCGTCGGTAATGGTGACGGCGGAAACCACGCAGTCATAGTTGGTGCCGATTCCGGCGAAAATGACGTCGAATGCGGTGTCCACAATATTGACTTCCAGACCCAGCTTGTCGGCAAGGGCATAGACAAAATCCACATCGTAACCGATGGGATCGCCGTTCTCCGCCTTGTCCTCGAAGGGAGGATAGCCGATTTCCATACCGACTGTGAGAGTGCCTTCCTTGATGAGCTTGACGTTGCTGATGTCAACGGTTCCCTTTACCTCAGGGGTGCTGCTGACGCTGTCCTGCTTGCTGCCGCTGCAGCCAATCACGCTCAGACAGAGCATGGAGGCGGCAAGGAGCATGGCAATGATTTTCTTTTTCATTGTGCTGTTTCCTCCTGCAAATTCAAATTAATCTGTCGGCACGCTTTCTCTCGCTAAAACGATAATACGCTTTAGTGTTGGCGTGCTAAATTAATGCAAGGAATAAAGTAGCATAAGAAAAGCGGTTTGTCAACGAATTTGCGGCAAAAATAACGATGATTTTTTAATTTTGTATAATAATACAAAAACAGCTGCAAAAAAATTGATTTTTGCACGTATTTTCCGCAAAAAAACGATGGAAAATGAATGAATTCATCATTCATCCTGCAAAAATACCAATGCAAGCGGGACGTGCGCGAAGGGATTGTAAACAGGCTCTGATAATTTTTTTTTGTAAAACACTTTACAGCCATAAAAGAATTTGATAAAATTATTTGGATAACATTTTGAAAGGAACATTCAAATCATGCCAGTAGTAATGTATTTACTTCCTATACTTCTCGGACTGACGGTTTACCGGATGTACATAGAAGAAATCTGGCTTCACAAGGTCTGCAAGATGAAGAAAAAGTACATTTTCAGGCACAATACCGGCAGTCCCCTGATGAAGCTGATCTTCTGGAATATGAAGTACGATGTGGATATGATTCCCTACTTTCTGTTTCTCGGCTGCTTTATTGTACCGTTTACGCTGCCCGTGCTGTGGCTGATCTCCGGCAACAGGGGCATCGTCCTGTATTACTGCCTCTGTCTGCTGCTTTTCGGCGTTTCGGCGCTGCTCACGCTCCAGCGAGACAGGGTCAGATTTCTGGTCGGCAAAAAACGCAGGTCAAAGAAATGGGACGCAAATCTGGTCAGGAATCTCAAGCTCACCGCCATCTACCTATTCGGGACAGTCTGCACCGTCATCGGCGCCATCGGCATTCTCCCCTGATCAGTTGATCACTTCCGCCTGTCCGGCAGTTTCCTTCCCCCCTCCATCATGTCCCGCTTCGGAAGTCCGGATCCCGTTTCCCCGGCCCCTTCAACGCAAGCAGCAGCGTTACGCCGATCAGCGTAACATTATAGCCTGTGGCAGCCAGCACAAGGATTCCCGTCAGCAGCATGGCAGCCAGCGTTGCATACGAGACGATTTTCAGGAGAAATCCGGCTTTGCCCGGCGCAAAGGTCTGTTCCAGCACGATGCGCAGGATTCCTCCGCCGTCCATGCCTTCCACGGGAAGCACATTCAGAACGCCGAGCACAAGACTGACCGAAGCAAATTGCGGCAGAAACCCGAAGGTCACCGCGGCGCAGAGAAAATTCATCCCGCTGCCCGCCGCCAATACGAAAGCATTCCCCCTTCCGAATTCCGAAAGGGGGTTTCTTTCTATCCTCATGCCGAAGGGAGTGACCGAGACCTCCTCTGGCGCGTTGCCGGGAATGAAAAACATCGCGGCAAGATGTCCCGCTTCATGCAGCGATGCCGCAAGAAGGCCCCACGGCAGGTTGCCGGTGCGGTCAAAGAACGAAGCCGCGCACAGCAGCGCAAAAAAATAAAAACTGACGCTGACGCGGCACTTCCCGATCCGAAAACTCAATTGTAGATACCGCCCAACACCCATTCGGGATCGAATCGCTTTCCGCCCTTGCGGAATTCGATGTGGAGATGCGGTCCGGTCGAATTGCCGGTGGAACCGACCTTCGCAATTACCTGTCCCTTGGACACCTTCTCCCCCGCCTTCACCAGCAGCTTTGAGCAGTGGGCGTAAAGGGTGCGGATGCCGCCGGCGTGTTCCAGAATCACCACATTGCCGTAGCCGCCGTTGTATTTCGCGCTCACGACCCTTCCCGATTTCATCGCCATGATATTGGAACCGCTGGCCGCGCCGAGGTCCATTCCGGTGTGGAAAACATACCGTCCCGTGACCGGATTGACACGGTAATCAAAGCGGGAGGTGACTCTTGCTTTTTTCAGCGGCTTGACAAAGTCGCTGCCGAAGTCCAGCCTGTCGAGCCGCACGTTGGAGGGAACGTCCAGCTTGCCGTTGTAGCTTGCCGACACGCCCGAGTCGATTTCTTCATCCAGCAGCAGGTCGTCCAGCTCATCGTCCACCGTCACGCTGTCGCTGCCTCCGCTCTTCGGCTCGGGCGGCAGCTCCGGCGCAATCTCGCTGAACGCCGTCTTTTGTGAGGCTTCGTCGCTGTCGCTCACAAATAAATGCGCGTCAGCCGAAACCTTCACTGCCATCGGAGCGCTCACCGCGCCCTTCATTGCCAGCAGGGCAAGCGCCGCTGCGCCGACCACGGAAACGCTCTTGCCCCATCTCCCCCATTTCTCCCAGCCCTTCCCGCGCTGTTGGGCTTTGACCTTTTTTACGATAATTCTCATTTTTAAATCCCCCTGATGTCTGGCCGTTCGCCGATAGATGTTAGCTGTTAGCCGTGAGCCGTCGGATGCCGGCACAAGTGCTGACTGATAATACTTATGCGGGAATGAAGAAAAAAATGATCGTACAAATCACGCTGTTTTGACAAATAGGTATTGATTTTTCCTACAACTTACTGTATAATAACAGCAAGTGATATTTCCGGAGCGTGAAATCATACTCTTCATCACACAAACTGACATAATCCCGATACCGGTATAGGAGGTCACAACATCATGGAGAAACTCAAAAATCTTATCCCTGTCGCGTTAACCGTCTGTCTTATACTGATCGTTTTTGTAGCCGGCGTCTTTCTCGGACAAATCATGCAGAATTCCTCCGGTTCAGGACAGGCCGTTGCTCCCGGTACGGCGTCCTCTGCCTATGAGGAAGTACCCGACGACAATACCTATCCCGCATCCTCCGAGACATTGGGCGGTCGTCAGGCTTTATTCCTGCGCGAGGGCGACCGCTTTACGTTTGGAAATTACAAGCAAGGCGCCTACGGCGAGATTCGCCCTATAGAATGGCGGGTGCTGTCTGTCAGTGACGGAAAAGCGCTGCTCATTTCAGACAAAATTTTGGATTGCCTGCCATACAACCGGTCGGACGTCGGCGTTTCCTGGGAAAATTCCACCTTGCGCGGCTGGCTGAACACAGACTTTCTGGGCGAGGCTTTCAGCAGCAGTGAACAGTCGCGCATCGTAACCGTCAATAATCAGAATCCAAACAATCCCAAGACAAATACTTACGGAGGCAGCAGCACCTCTGACAAGGTCTTCTGTCTTGATTGTCAGCAAGCCCAAAGCTATTTCAGCAACAGCTTTGATCGCATGGCCGCTCCGACGGAATACACAATCAACAAGGGCGGTTACGTCAGCACAACCTATTCCATCGGCACGGGAGAGCATACCGGCTGGTGGTGGCTTCGTACCCCCGGCAGCGCCAGCGATCAGGCCTGCATGGTAGACTCCGCCGGTGCGATACGTACAGGAGGGCTCTCTGTCGGCCGCAGGGAAGGCACCGTCCGGCCGGCCTTATGGATTTATCTGGATTAATAAAAAAAACGCCGTTACTCCCTCAAAACGCGGCAGGGCATCCGCCGTGTTTTGAGGGAGAATCTTTTTGACAATTTTTGTATAAAATTGCCATACCTGAAAAATTGTAAAGTTTGACACACTTTTAACAAGGTTAGTCAAAACTAAATTTATATTAATTGGATAAATTTTTATTAATTAGAAATATTTTTATAGCGAATTTGACTAATCTGTAAATTTTGGCAAATCATGCCAAATGAAAAAAATAACTGTAGACAAATTCTATTTGAGATGATATAATTTATATGTTAAAGAGTGCGTTCTTGCGGCGTCGTCACCTATATGTTGTATTTCCCCCATCGGAGACACACACCGGCAGGCCTGCGCTCTTGCAAAAATGTTATTTTTTAATCAATGCTGGACTGCGGTTTCCCGACCGCGTCCAAGCAAAAATTTAGTTGCAGGGAGGCAAATTTTCATGCAGAAGCGAATCAGTACGCTGCCTTTCAAGGGCACTGCAGAACAAAAGAGCAAGCTCGACGCTGTCATCGCCGAGCACAAGTCTCAGCCCGGCGCTGTCATGCCCGTGCTCCAGAAGGCTCAGGACATTTACGGTTACCTGCCCATCGAGGTCCAGGAAATGATCGCGGACGGTCTCGGGGTTTCTCTCGAAAAGGTCTACGGTGTGTCCACCTTCTACTCACAGTTCGCACTGTCCCCCAAGGGCAAGTACAACATCTCGGTATGTCTCGGCACCGCTTGCTATGTCAAGGGTTCCGGCGCTCTGCTCGACAAGCTCGTCGAGGAGCTTAAGATCCAGCCCGAGGAATGCACATCCGACGGACAGTTCTCACTCACGGCTTGCCGCTGCATAGGCGCCTGCGGTCTGGCTCCCGTTCTCACCGTCAACGACGATGTTTACGGACGTCTGGTGCCCAAGGATATCCCCGATATCATAGCCAAGTACAGACAGTAATCCCAATCATCAATATGGAGGTGCCAAGTTTAAAAATGGAAACATTGCAGATTAAGACCTTCTCCGACCTGCAGGCAGTCAAAGCCCGTGAATACGTTCATGTGGCGATGCGTCAGTCGGCGGATGAGGCTAAGAAATACGAGGGGCAGACCTTCCGCAAGAACGTGCTTATCTGCGGCGGTACAGGCTGTACTTCTTCCGACAGTGAAAAGCTCATTGCCAAGATGAGGGAGGAACTTGCCAAGGCCGGTCTTGACAAGGAAATCAACGTCGTCCGCACAGGCTGCTTCGGTCTCTGCGCTCTCGGTCCGATCATGATCGTATACCCCGAAGGCTCTTTCTATTCCCGCGTCAAGGTCGAGGATATTCCCCGCATCGTCGAGGAACACCTCAAGGGCGGCAAGGTCGTCAAGGAGCTGCTCTATGATGAGACAGTCGACGGCGACAGAATCAAGAGTCTGAGTGAAACCACATTCTACGCAAAGCAGAAGAGTGTCGCTCTCCGCAACTGCGGCGTTATCAACCCCGAGGATATCAAGGAATACATAGCGGTTGACGGCTACAAGGCTCTCAACAAGGTGCTGACCGAGATGTCCCGCGAGGACGTTATCAAGTGTGTCACCGATTCCGGTCTCCGCGGCAGAGGCGGCGGCGGATTCCCCACCGGTCTGAAGTGGAAGTTCGCGGCAGCCAACCAGGCTGACCAGAAGTACGTCTGCTGCAACGCCGACGAAGGCGACCCCGGTGCCTTCATGGACCGTTCGGTTCTCGAAGGCGACCCCCATGTCGTTATCGAAGCAATGGCCATCGCAGGCTACGCCATCGGCGCAACCCAGGGCTATGTCTATGTCCGCGCTGAGTATCCGATCGCTGTCAAGCGTCTTTCCATCGCCATCCAGCAGGCTCGCGAAGCAGGTCTGCTCGGCGACAACATCTTCGGCACAGGCTTCAAGTTCGACCTCGACATCAGACTCGGCGCCGGCGCATTCGTCTGCGGCGAGGAAACCGCTCTGATGACTTCCATCGAGGGCAACCGCGGCGAGCCCCGTCCCCGTCCTCCGTTCCCGGCGGTCAAGGGTCTGTTCGGCAAGCCCACCATCCTCAACAACGTCGAATCCTACGCCAACATTCCGCGCATCATCCTCAACGGTGCAGAATGGTTCGCTTCCATGGGCACCGAGAAGGCAAAGGGCACCAAGGTTTTCGCTCTCGGCGGCAAGATCAAGCACACCGGCCTGCTCGAAATCCCCATGGGCACTACCCTCCGCGAAGTCGTTGAAGAAATCGGCGGCGGCGTTCCGAACGGCAAGAAGTTCAAGGCGGCTCAGATGGGCGGTCCTTCCGGCGGCTGCGTTCCCGCAGAGCATTACGATGTCCCGCTGGATTACGACAACCTGATTGCCATCGGCGCTATGGTCGGTTCCGGCGGTCTGATCGTCATGGACGAGGACAGCTGTATGGTCGATATCGCCAAGTTCTTCCTCGAATTCACCGTCGACGAGTCCTGCGGCAAGTGCACACCCTGCCGTATCGGTACCCGCAGACTGCTTGAAATCCTTGAGAAGATTACTTCCGGCAACGGCACCATGGAAGACCTCGACAAGCTGGAATCCCTCTGCTACTACATCAAGGCAAATTCCCTCTGCGGTCTGGGTCAAACAGCTCCCAACCCGATCCTCTCCACACTCCGCTATTTCCGCGACGAATATATCGCACACGTTGTCGATAAGAAGTGCCCCGCAGGCGTCTGCAAAGACCTGCTTCAGTACGTCATCGACGCCGACAAGTGCAAGGGCTGCACAGCCTGCGCCAGAAAGTGTCCTGTCGGAGCTATCTCCGGCACCGTCAAGCAGCCGCATGTCATCGACACCGCCAAGTGCATCAAGTGCGGTGCCTGCATGGCTACCTGTAAGTTCGGCGCTATTTCAAAGCAGTAAGAAAGGAGTGTTGCTGAAATGGATATGGTCAATATTAAAATCAACGGAGTGGCAATTTCCGTTCCCCAGGGTTCTACAATTCTTGAAGCAGCACGCTACGCCGGAATTGAAATTCCTACCCTCTGTTATCTCAAGAAAATCAACGCGATCGGCGCCTGCCGCATCTGCGTTGTGGAAGTCAAGGGCGCCCGTTCGCTGGTTGCCGCCTGCGTTTATCCCGTAAACGAGGGCATGGAAGTATTCACCAATACTCCCGCCGTCCGCAACAGCAGAAAGA
>CAMHMN010000073.1 GCA_946186245.1 uncultured Clostridia bacterium | reverse complement strand
GCCGCTGCATCTGGTGGGAATCTGTAACTTTCCCTTTTATTTACATTGAGATTATATCAAATTCTATCCTATAAGTCAAGACTCAAAATATGTCAATTGTAAAAAATCATCAATTTGTTTGTGAATAAGCACTAATTAATTATAGATTTATTGACTTTTCACAATATTTTGATGGAAATAATGTCTTATAAGATCGATTTGTGTTTTCATAATTCGTGTCGTTATATCCTATAATCGTCCATTCGGGTGCAAAAGGGCCGATATTCATTTATAGATGAACATCGGTCCTTGAAATCATTCATTCGCCCTATTATCCTGTCGTGGGTGGAGTCCAACCCCACGCATCTTCTGCTGCCGATTTGCCGTCTTCATTCTTGCCCTCTGCCTGAATGGTCTGTGCAACGACCTCTACCGAGAGTGAATATCCAGCTTCCGGAGCCGGCGCCGTGGCAGTACAGCTTACGATCAGCGGGCCGGTGGAATTACCGCTTGTTACCGGCAAGCTGTAATAGTAAATTCCTTCACTGCCTTGAGACCAATTGCTGCCTAACGAAAGAGAATATTCATCTGACTTCGGCGCCGTGGCCAGCACATTTCCTGCAGAATCTTTCCATGTAATGATGATTTTCGCGCGAACATAAACGGAATATCCGGTATTTCCGACATTGACACAGACATTTGTCTTGGTGGTATTGTCGAAAGATTCCGAAATCGTGGGAGCTACCGACGGCGCAGCTTGAAATGTGTTTACCGTCGGACCGGACGTCATTTTCAGATAGGCGTAAACGGGACCCACGGAAAGAACCATCATCAATGATGCCATCGCTAAAGCGGCGAGGAGCATTGTTTTTTTATGATCAGATATTTTATATTTGTTCCATTGATTTAAAAATCTCATTCCACAATTCCTCCTTCGCCTTAGCTTCCCGTGAACGGGTTGAATCTGTTGTCTATGCTTGAAGCATTTCCTCCCAGCCAGTTGAAGCCTCTTGAATTGCTTGTCGCCGACACGTCAAACCGCTGTCCGGGGGTTGCGGACGATGCGTTGATCGAGCCGTTTGTGACGTTGTACGAATTTCTGAAATCCCAGTTGCTGGCACTCACGCTGTATCGGCCGAAGGGCAGATGCGTGACTGTCTGACTTTGTCCGGCAGGAACGAAAACCTCCAGATAGTAAGCCGGAGAAGCAGAAGTGATTTTGAATACATTGTCGAAAAGGCCGTTATTGGTAATGGTGAGATTAACTTCATTCTTGAGCCATGCGGGGTAAACGATAAGATCCGAGGTAATTGGCGTCGCGGTCTTTCCCTCCGTGCCTTCGAAAACAAACTCCGTCGGCGTACCTTCGACATCGTAGTACCATTCATTCTTGAAGGTGTAGCCGTCCTTCGTGGGATCGGTCATACCGGCCGGTCTGGCAAGGGTTGCATTTTCGTCTACCGGATCGGATGTGAACTGCACATTATTAGGATTATTAGCGGACAATCCCTGATCTTTAAGGAAGGTGACCGTATACGTATTGATCCATGTGCCGTAGACCGTCATGTTTTCCCTGACGTGCGTACCGTCCGTGCCGAATCGGAATTCTGTCGGCGTTCCGTTATTATCGTACATCCATTTATCAAACCGTTTCGGCTGTGCTCCGTAATACTGGGGATCGGATCCTGTGTAGGAAGGAATCGTCTTGTCGTATTCTACTGTATAGGAGATGATGATGTTATCGTCTACATTGACACGCTCATCATTATAGAATTTTACAACAAATGTTTTTATAACCCAATTGGCGTAGATGTCCAGATTATCTGTCACCTGATAGCTTTGCCAGTTGTTGATCTTGCTGGTAAGGGCAGCATCGGTGTACCAGCCCTCGAAGTCGTAGCCCGTTCTGGTCGGTGCGGTGACTCCCGCCGTGCTCAGCGTCGTGCCGTATTCCACATTCGCAATCGGGGCAGGATCGGCTTCGTCCGGATTATTTTTGTGGACGGTCAGGGTGTGGGTGTCAAGCGTCCAGTGGGCGACCACCGTCTTGTCTCCGTCCATCGTCACAGGCCATGTGACCGCTGTGCCGTCTTCGTAAGTCCAGTTGTCAAACGTGTGTCCCGTCCAGCTCGTAGCCGGCTCGCGGACTGATGCGCCGTAATCGTAGGTGGTGGTGCTTTTGATTTCTTCTGTTCCACGGTCGTCGACGTATTTCACGGTCAGGGTGTGGGTGTCAAGCGTCCAGTGGGCGACCACCGTCTTGTCTCCGTCCATCGTCACAGGCCATGTGACCGCTGTGCCGTCTTCGTAAGTCCAGTTGTCAAACGTGTGTCCCGTCCAGCTCTTCGCCGGTTCGGGGACTGAATCGTTGTGGTTGTAGGTGATTGGGCTTTGGTTCTGCTCTGTTCCCTGGTCGTCAAGGTATTTGACCGTCAGGGTGTGAGTGGAGACAGTCGTTTGCCATTTGCCGTAGACCGTAATATCGCGTGCCGGCATAGTGTCGGCGCCCCAATTGACAGACTGCGTCAATCCACTGTCGTAATACCATCCGAGGAAATCAGCATCATCAGGTTCGCCCGGATCCACAAGCGGCTGCTCAAAATAGTAAGTGGCAGATCTGACAGTCGTTTCGTCATCATTGGAAACAAAGCTCAGGGTAAACTGCTTACGGGTATACTCAATTCTCCTTGTGTTTCCGGAACTAGGAACAGAAGGGGGATAAAAGCCTTCATAAGTCGGACAATTCTCAAACACGCTGTTGTTCTTGCCTTTTATAGTGAAATCCGGATAGGTTCCCCACGAACCGTCCGCCTTCTGGAAAAAGTATTGAGCATATCTGTATGTGCTGTCGTAGGTAAAAACAAAATGCATGGGGAAATTGGTTTGATCAGAAGCCAGTCTTTTTCGCAGTTTCGTTACCAGCGATGTATCCAAAACGGTCGGCGCGGAGTAAAAGTCATCGTCAGAGTAGTGGTAGTAGCTGCTGGTATCTTTTCGGATATAGTTCAGGTATCTTGAGAAGCCGGACGGCCGGGTTGTCAGCATATCGTCAGTAGGCCACAGTCCCACAAGACTCTCTCCGTATTTGACGGTGAAAACATACGGATTAGCTCTATTGACTGTTACCCGACCTCGTCTGGTACTCAAAACAATATTTGAATTACCGCTGCCACGGGCGATTGTAAAGGTGAAATCCTGTCTGGTATAATACAGATGGAAAACAGACGAACCGTCAGCGGCAACCGTTCCCGTTGTGGTGCTGACATTGGTATTCAGTGTGAGGAAGGTATCAAAAGTCGTTCCGGGCATTTCACCCGAAAGATCAACGGTATCTCCCTGATTGGCGTCAAATGTCTTGTAATCAAATATCTCATAATTGGATGTATCGTTGTCGTTCCCGGTATAAATAGGCTTCTGCACATAATACACCACGGTGTAAGTCGTCTGAGCATCTCCCAGCGGTTCAAGCAGCATTCCCCTGATGGGAGGAAGATCGTCCTCGTCGTCCGTATCGTCCTCCATCGGCTTGAGGAACTGCCCCTCGATGGGGTCGTCATCCTCTGCCGGGACGGCTTTTTCGCCGTTGTCAACCGCGGGCTGTGTGGGCGCGGTGGTGGGTTCAGTGGTCTCCTGCGCCGGCTCGGTGGTTTCCTGTGCCGGTTCGGTGGTTGCTTCACCTGAATCGGTCGGTTCGGTTTCTTCCGGCTGCGTGGAATCAAGCAAATCAATGGTCGCGATGGTCTCGCCTTCCGCCTGTGAAGGATCGGATTCCTCCGCCGGCAGCACCACTGTCAGCACATCGGAAATCAGCAGCCTTTCATCCTCGGTGGTCGCAAGACAGCGGAAATAGCTCTTGCCGTCGCCGTAGTCGTATTTTTTTGCAAGGGATTCGGTGACGGCGATTGCCCTGTCGCCGGAAAACTTCTTATATTTCCCTTCCACGTTGGAATAAGCCTGCCACTCATATGAGCTGGCCGTGATATCCGCTGTCACAATCGGATCGTTCTGGTCTTCTTTTGCCAGATCTATCTGCGTCGTCGAATAAATGCCCTTTAGCAGCCTGAAATCGCCTTTTTTGCCGGGATTTGGTTCCTCTTTACCGGAAGCTAACGCCACAAAAGGCACTATCAGCAGCAGAAGACCTGCCGCCATCATGAAAGAAAGCGTCCTGACTGTCAGCTTCTTTCTCAGCATGGCTATCTTTTTCAACTCGATCATCTCCCCTTTTGGTTAATGTGGAGTGTGAAGTTATCGGAAGGGCTTCGTCCATCGAAAAAGCCGTATTCTCATTGAAACTCCACATTCTGTACTGTACGCATGTACACAGACTATTTTCTATCAATAATTACCAGATCGTTGTCAATCATTAGCGAGCTGAGTTCTGAAGATTTCCGCAGCCGTATCGGCAGCCTGCGCCATATAGGCTTTGAACTGCAACGTGCCGGAATAGCCGTCATTCAGGTTGAGCGCAGATGTTACGGTGATACTGTCGCCTTCCAATATCGGAATGACATAATCCGTCTCCGCGGCAGGCTGTAAGGTTGTATTGTAAACATAGACGTTTCTGCCCGAAATATTGAGATTTGTCCATTCGTTGGTAAGAGAATAGCTGAAAACAGGGTTTTCTCCGCCGGAAAGACCTGTGGTATCGATCACTTCGACATACAGAAATGCGGGAACCGATGTTTTCTGGGTAATATACACCTTCGGGTCTTTGGGAATATCCACACCCGGCATGAGGAAATAGGTGTTTGTTGTGGTGAGATTTTTCGTCGCATCATTCTGATCAATATTGAGTTCATATTTTCCGGAAGTCTGTCGCACAGCCAGGTGTTCCTTGACTTCAAGGGTCTGGGCAAGGTCTGCCGAAACATTGACCGTTACCGGAACAGCGGTAGCTACCTGCTCCTTTTTATATTTTGCCGAAGCAAGGCCGGAGGAAGCAATTGTGACCGCTCCGGCCACAATGATCAATACAGCAAGGGCAATCAGCGCCATACGAATATTTTTACGGTTCTGTTCCAATCCGCTTACCTCCTTTTAATCGATCTGCTCAAAGAGAACCTTGGTCGAAAAGCCGAAGCTGGTTTCTTTGGTGTGGCTGTCAAAATCTGCGCCCGGCAGGAATCCGGACAAACCGGTGATGGAAATCGTATAGGACTCGCTGCCGCCTGCATTCAATTGATAGGCGCTGTCAGTGAAGGTAAATACCGTCTTGTTGCCTGTGGAGTCGTATACGCCTGTCTTCGGCGTTGCGCCCGATGAGGCCTGCCTGTTCAGCGCGACGGCCAGCTTGTCGTGAACGTCCCCTGTAAAGGAAATGATCACCTCATATTTCACCGACACTTCGGAGCCGTTGGTAACCGCGAGGATATAGTCAGCGCTTCCGCCGTATTTCAGGCTCAGTTCGCCGCCATTGTTTCCCGCCGCGGAGACCGAAAAACTCGCTACCCTCGCGGAATCGAGACCGGCGGTTCCGGCGGCAACATACTTTGCCAGCGTGCCGGAAATCACATGACATGAAATGAATGTCGCAAACAGCATCACCGCAAATATATGAAAAGCCACGGAATTACTTGTTTTGATTACAGCTTTCTTTTCCTGCATTTCAATCTCACCCACTTTGAATGATTCTAATGGTTACGCATCAGAGGATTCCTGTCTGACCTTGTTTTTCAACCCTTCGATTTCGGCTCTGAGCTGCTCTATGTCGCGCTGTCCCTTCCTTTTCTCACTGCGGAAGGAAAGCTCCAGCAGCAGTATCGCCGCGCCGAGTATCAGTATCACGCCGAACGGACTTCTCACGAAATCCACCGCCGCACCGGCACGCGGAACGGCTCCGATCACCCTGCCGCTGATATCGGAAGGGGAAATCGGATCGTCGGTCGTGTTATTCGCGTCGCCCTTAGTGACTACCGTCTTGCCGTCAGCCGACACGATTCTGTGAACCACCGACATTCTCCCGGAACGGTAAACCACTACATCGCCGACGGAATATTGGTCGGCTTTGCGCACGATAATCAGGTCATTTACGCCCAGTTCGGGTTCCATGCTGCCAGAAAGCACCACGCCTGCGCCGAAGCCGAAGGGCATGGGCATCCGGTTGCCTGCCGACACGCTTGCTATCAATATATATATGCACACGCCCAGCATCAGACCCGACAGTGCAATGACCGCAGCACGCGCAGCGGAAAACCTGAAACGGCTTGTTTTTTTCTCGTTTTGCATCATGTCTTCAACAGATTCCTTGACGTAATTAGGGTATAGAAGGGCTTTTTTCCGTCTATTCACGTTTTTCCTCGGTTTCATCCGCAGTCTGAGCAAGAAATGCCTGCACCGCACTGCGTTCCTTCCTGTCTCTGGCGAGAACAGCGACAAATACCAACAGGGAAATGATCATCAGACTCATCCACAGGCCGATATTGAAATTGTCGCCTGTAGGAGGCGCCGGAGGATCTCCGCCGGGCTTGTCGGGAATTTCGTCATTCCAGGCGTAAACCCAGATATGGATTTTCAGAATAATCGGGTGGTCGATGGCCAGATTGCCAAGCATGGTGTCAAACTCGTTATCTCCGTTAAGCGGCCACTTCCAACCGAAGGTGTAGCTGGCGGTATTGCCGCCGGCCAATACGCCCTCATCCACCAGCTCGTCAATCTTGAGCACGGGAACATATTTGGTGCTGCTGCCGACCGCCCATTTTTCGGGGCCTTTAAGACGCGCCTGCACCGGGAATTTGCCGGTTTTTTCCAGCCCTTCCACCTCGGCGGAGAAATAGAGCTTATAATCCAGTGAAGCGTTCTTTTCGTTTTTCAGGGTGAACTTGTAATCCCACTTGGTACCGGGAGCTATCACCTTATTGCCATTGGCGGAACGCACGGTAACGTGTCCGTCTTCATAGGAAGTGCAGAAGATTTTTGCATCCTTCCTAACCACCAGTCTGGCTTCCAGCGGGACGTCCCCGTCTGAGCTGTCCTCTGTGTTGACTCTTTCCGCGTCGTCTCCGATCGCTATGGTGGCGTCACTGTCGTCCTTCTTTTTATTCAGATTGCCTAAACGACTCGCAAGAACTGCCGCTGTAAGCAGCCCCAACAAAAGCAGTATCAATAATAATAAAGACAGCTTCTTTTTTTTGTTCATTGCACAAGCCGCCCCCTTTCAAAATCGTATCCCGTATCAGCAGAGCTGACGGGTAAAATATGGCGTTGAAGTGAGTTGCACATCCGCCTTCACGCTGATTTTTTGCTTTTGCAAACATCGGAAAGCCGTGATTCACGCGGGTCCTTCCGCCGCTTGCGAAAACAAAAGATATTCCCGCCCCCTGCCCTTGCTTCTTTTTTGCAAAAGCAGGGGACGAAATGCCGATTAAATTAAAGGATTTTCTGATTTGGCCCAGGGTCTGCAGACCCCGGCCGGTTTACGTCGTTACGCGATTTTTTCTTATTTTGAGCGAAAAATCTCTGTCGGAAAAATGATATTCAGCAGAAATTAGTCGATCTGAGTTGCCGTGGCGTTGAGAGTGATTTCCACTTTGCTATCTGTCGCATGATCGCCCAGATATGTGTCTTTGATATCATTTTCGGAAGAAGTGGAGAAAGGCCATTCCCAAGTAACTTCAAAAGTAGTTGTTACTTCATTCACGGTGTCTCCAACATTGAAGACCTGCTTATTAGCGGTATTCGCGATTGCTGCGGCAATTGTGTCAACAGTATATTCAATATCACTTCCCGTGATCTTGAAAACCAGCGGGCAGTAATCATTGTTGTTTGCATCTTTCCAGCCGGTGGCGGTAACCGTTGCGGAATAGGTTACCTCGAAAGAAACTTCAGGTGTGCCGCGCATAGAGAATTTGGCAAGTGTGCCTTTCGTGCCGGGAGCCACAGCCTCGACAGCAGCCTTGACGGAAATACCGGTCGTTTCAGTTGTGCCTGTATTAGTACCTGTTAAATAATTCTTGTAGAAGGCTTCGCCTGTAGTTAAGAACGTTACGCCCCAAATAGCTACGCGTGCTTCGTCTTTGCCAGCGGTGCCGCCGGTGACATACTTAGCGAAAGAGCCGGAAATGATGCAGGTGGTGAGAAGAGCGAACACCAGCATGACAGCGGCGATTCTCATTGTTCTGTTCTTTTTCATTGTGTTTTTCTCCTTTCGGGTCAGTGACCCATGTGATGTAAATCGGCATTGGAATCTCTTTTCCGAAACGCGCCCGTTTTCAAAAAGCGCCCTTCGGAAGTTGTTTATTGCAGCCCCGTCCGAAGGAAAAACCGCCGGAACGGAGATGAAATAACGGAATAAATGGTCTGCGGCGGTTGTACAGCCGACCGTCATCTCCGCCATACTTTCCCGCCATCAGCCCGTATTACTTGCCCTGCTGAGCGCGGAGCTCCTCCAGCTCCTTGAGGAGGGCTTCGGTGTCCGCCTGCTGCTGCTTGTCGTACTTGCGGCGACGGAGCGCGTCGTAACCGATGAGAAGCAGTATCGGCAGCGCTATGCATACCACCAGACCGGGAGTGCTCTGCATGAACATGACGACATGCCCCATTCCGCCGATCCTGAACTGATAAAGACCTACGACATTCTTAGCAGGAACGAGATCGTCGTCCTCGGTGTTGTTGGCGTCGCCCTTGGTGCGGAAGGAAAAACCGTCCTTGTCCGCGACAATTTCTATCACGCGGTGGGTAACGATGCTCTTTGAACTCGAAGCCGGATCAAAGAAGGAAATCACATCGCCCTTTTTGATCTCAACCGGATCTGTCACCACTTTGTCAAAGACCAGGTCACCCGCGTCGATAGTGCCCTTCATGGAATCCGTAAGGACGATGAACGGACAGTAACCGCCAAAGCTGGGAACCTTGTCGGAATCGGTATAGCTCTTGATAATCATGGTGATGTTGGCAATGAGCACCGGAGCAAGCAGCAGACAGAGAATAACGCCGATCACCGTCAGCACGGTGTCCTTCGCGGTCTTTTGTTCCTTGGCCGGTGTTTCTTCGGTTTTTTCGGCTTGCACGGGAGCTTCTTCGGCTTCTGCCGGAGCCTCTGCGGCTTCTGCCGGAGCCTCTGCGGCTTCTGCCGGAGCCTCTGCGGCTTCTGCCGG
>CAMHMN010000072.1 GCA_946186245.1 uncultured Clostridia bacterium | reverse complement strand
ATAACAAAAAATCTAATTTGTGATTTACTTCACTAAGTTGTGGATAGTGGATTGCTATACAATTTGAATCGGAGCGGACGGAGAATTACCCGAAGAAAAGCAATGATCTGAATGACAACAAGTTCAAATTCGTGTGCCATAAAATCACTATAAAATATCAAAACACGCCAAGAGAAGCGGCTTATGGCAGACTATCAACCGGATATATTTCGCAAAATGACACTTGATCGCATATCCTCCCCCAGAGCAACTGACAGAATAGCTGCGGGTATCCGGACAAAAATCCGTCATTCTCTCTACCGCTTCCGACGGATACGACAGGATCACCGTCAGAGCGGAATTGGATCTTTCCGACGGCAGTGACAACGGGCGATTGGTCGTTGACGGCACGCGCCCTATTGATTTTCTTCTACAACCAATCAATTATAGAGGAGCAAGTGAAAAAAAGCAAAATTTTCGAAAACCAAACAACGCAGTCATCCGGTTGCCAAGCTGATTCAAAAAATGTACGGCGGGTTGGACATGAGTTGGCGCAATGTCATTTCGTGATCTCGCAGATATTGTGTCCGATAGTGATAAAACCAATCCCTGATCCGATAAAGCTTGCTGCTGCATGGATTATTGGATGGGGGGGTAGAATGATAACTATGTGTCTGTTTCGGGAAAGACGACTGAAAGCGAACACTTGAATGACGACGCGGATAGGAATCATGTGTTCTTCCTTCATAATGATTTTCACAAAAGATGGAATGAGTATTAAAAATAGTACTTTAGATAAATAAATTATAGAAATACTTGACATAATCTGATACACAATATATAATAGATGTGAAAATATACAATATCAATCATTTGATTTGAAATCAGGCCACAATATGGCGTTGCGATTTTTATCTGATAGAGGAATTATATATGAAAATTGCTCATAAGAACCCAAATACCGATTCAGTACAAACGGTTCAGCAGCACAGTATCTCTGCTGCGGAAATGGCCGGAAAATTTGCTATACCTGAACTGAAAAAAACCGTTTACAATATGACCTTGCTCCACGATATCGGGAAATATCAGGAGTCATTTCAGGCTAAAATATGCAACGGCAGCCGCAAAAGGGTCGATCATTCCACCTGTGGCGCCGTGGAAGCGGGAAAGCTCTTCGGAAACGGCATGGTTTCCATGATCACGCAATACTGTATTGCCGGGCATCACACGGGACTGCCGGACGGAGGCAGCCGGAACGACACCATTGAAGATGCCACCTTACAGGGAAGGCTCTCCGACACCAGCCGGCTGGAAGATTATTCTGATTATAAGGCGGAACTTCACCCCGAACGAACAGACGACAATGAACTCCGCTGCCTGTTTCAGTATGCGAAATCAAGAGAAGACGTAATCGAGCTTTTCGCCTTTGTCACGAGATACTGTTTTTCCTGCCTGACCGACGCGGATTCCCTCGACACCATACAATTCTGCACGGGGAGGGAGAATGCCGAACTGTCAAGCGATTTTAACGCCTGTCTTGCCAAGATCAATGAAAAACTGTCGTCCTTCCACCCGGTAACGGCGCTGCAGAAGGCGCGCCCGGTTCTCCAGCAGCAGGTCTTTGAAAAGACGGATGCCGATTCCGACATCTATCTCATGAATATGCCCACCGGAAGCGGCAAGACCCTTTGCAGTATGAAGTTTGCGCTGGAAAGAGCCGTCCGCACAGGAAAGCGGAGAATCATCTACGTCATTCCCTTCAACAGTATCATCGACCAGACCGTTGCCGTCCTGGAAGAACTGTTCGGAGAGAGCGCTTCCATTGTGCGTCATCAGTCCTCCTTCTGCATGGATGATACGAATTATAACGAGGATTACAAAATGCTTGTCCGGAGTGTCACAGAAAACTGGAACGCGCAGATCATTGTGACGACTTCCGTACAGTTCTTTGAATCGGTCTACAAGAATAAACGGAACCGGCTTCGCAAGCTGCACAATATGGCGGACAGCGTCATCATCTTTGACGAAGCGCATATGATGCCGCCGGAATATCTCAAGCCGTGTCTGAGAGCGGTATCATATATTACCAAGCTGCTGCACAGCGAAGCGGTCTTTCTGACGGCGACCATGCCTGATTTCAGGGAATTGGTGCGGAAGTACGCGCTGCCATCCAGCCGCGTAACCGATCTGATTACCGATATGGACAGCTTTCCGCTCTTCAGAAAAGGGCGTTTTGTCAACAGAGGCGAAATGAACGAGGAAGCGCTGCTCATCGAAGCCTGTCAGCATCCTTCGGCGCTCATTGTGGTGAACAGGAGAGCGACTGCCGCAAGGCTTTATGACATGGCGTCAGGCACGAAATTCCACCTTTCCACCTATATGTCTGCCTATGACCGAAAACGTACCATCGAAAGCATAAGAAAGGCACTGGCGGACTTGGAGAACGATTTCCCGGACGGAAACAATATTCCCGATGAAAGAAGAATCCTTGTCATCTCCACCTCGCTCATTGAAGCGGGCGTCGATCTCGATTTCTTCACGGTTTACAGGGAGCTTTCCGGTCTGGACAGCATTCTGCAGGCGGGAGGAAGGTGCAACCGCGAGGGCAGGCGGCAGGACGCCGTCATACATATTTTTGATTCCGGCGTTCCGTCGAAGGATGGCAGGGTCAATATTGCCAAAGGACTGCTGACGGAATACGAGGATATTTCCGCGCCGGAATGTATCAGGGCATACTACCGCCGCCTTTTCCGGGTACAGGAAGAAGTGATCAATGGAAACACCATCGCCGCGGGCTGCACGGGAATGGACAATGTTGCGTTTTGCACCTATGCGCAGACATTCAATCTGATCGAAAGCAATACGATTGCGGTCGCTGTGGCAAGCGATGAAGAAAGCAGACAATTGACAGAGCAGCTCAGGATAACAGGCTGTACCAATTACAGAAAATTGCAGAAATACACCTTCACAGTGTACGATTATGAGCTTCAGCAGCTGATTCAGCAGGGGGCTGTAACGGAATACGGAGGGGTCTGGTGCCTGACCAATTCCGATTATTACAGCCGGGAAAAGGGCGTCAGCTTTGAAGCGACCGACTACTATATCTGACAGGAGGTATACACATACAATGAGCAGAGGTTTTAAGATTGTGGCGGAAGGGGATTACGCCCTTTTCACCCGGCCGGAGATGAAGCTGGAGCGCGTCAGCTATGACGTTCCGCCGCCCGGCGCGCTGGAAGGGATGCTGAAAAGCGTCTACTGGAAGCCGGCGATACGCTATGTGATCGACAGGATCATCGTATTCCACCCGATTGAATTTGTCAACATACGCCGGAACGAGGTGAAGGAAAAGGTTTCCTATCAGGCGGTGAAAAGTCAGATGAACGGAAAAGGCGGCGATCCGAGCGTCATTACATCGGAAGACCGCACCCAGCGTGCCGCCATGCTTCTCCGGGATGTGAAGTACGGCATTGAATTCCACTTTGAGCTGACGGGCAACCGGAGCGAAAAGGACGACGAGAGCGAAAAGAAGCATTACAACATCATCAGACGCCGTCTGGAAAAGGGGCAGCACTTCCGCACGCCCTGCTTCGGCTGCGCGGAATTTCCCGTGAAAAAGCTGACACTGGTCGGGGAATTCGATCTGTCGGAGATTGACGACGCCATCCTCGCCATGGGTGACTGCGATCTGGGATTCATGAGCTACCGGGTGGCGTTTGAGGATAACGGACAGCCGATCAACGGGGACTGGGAGCATCCGGAATTCTCCGACAGGGCGACCACCGAGTATTACCGTCCCCACATGATCGGCGGCGTGATTGACGTTGCGAAATACCGGGAGGGATTGAAATGCTGATCAACGCGCTCTGCGAGTATTACGAAGAACTGGAGAAACAGGGCAGGATGGTGCCGGAGGGGTATTCAAGGCAGGGCGTCCATTACCTCATCAGCCTGACGCCCGAGGGAAATATTGACGGCGTGATCGACTGGCAGATCCGGGAGAACATCCCGCAGAAGAACGGCAAGGTCAAAGAAGTCCCGCGTCCGAGAAGCGTGCTGCTGCCGCTGCGAACGGAAAAGCCCGGCATTGATTCCAACATCCTCGAACACCGTCCGCTCTATATTTTCGGGCTGCATTATGACGCGAACGCCTTCACGAGTCAGGACAAGACCCGCAAGGCCGAAAAATCCCACGAGGCGTTCCGCAAAGCAAATCTGGATTTCATCGAGGGTCTGCATTCCCCTATCATATCAGCCTACCGGAATTTCCTTCTGAATTGGGTGCCGGAGGAACAGACCGAAAATCCTTATCTGAAAGACCTGGGAAAGGCCTACAAAACCGCTTACTTCGCTTTTTGCCTGAGCGGACGACCGGATATTCTTCTGCATGAGGATCCGCTGATCAGGCAGAAATGGGAAAGCTCTCTCAACGAGAGCGTCGAGGACGGCTCCGTTATCTCACAATGCGCTGTGACAGGTGAGACATCGCCTATCGCCAGAATACACAACAAGATCAAGGGCGTTCCGGGAGGGCAGGCTTCGGGGACGGTTCTGGTTGGCTTCAAGTATTCATCCGGCTGGTCATACGACCACAAGGAGTCCTACAACAGCAACATTTCCGAGAATGCCATGAAGCGATATTCCTTCGCGCTGAACACGCTGCTTGCGGACAGGAATCACCGTCAGACCATAGACGATATCACGGTGATTTACTGGGCTTCAGGCGGCGATGAGGAATGTGTCGACTTTCTCAATGCCTTCCTCTTCGGCAGCAACGAAAAGACCACTCCCGAACAGGTCGATCAGATGCTCGGAGGCTTGTTCGGCAAGGTGCGGGAAGGCGCGGTCACGGAGGAAAAACTGCGTCTGACAGAAGTGACAGACGAAAACGTCAATTTCTACATTCTCGGTATGAAGCCGAATGCCGCCCGCCTGTCCGTCAAATTCTTCTACAGAAGGAGGCTGGGGCAGATTCTTTCCTGCGTCGCACAGCATCAGAAGGATATGCAGATCGGCGGTGAAGTCAGGGCGGTTCCGCTGTGGCGGCTGAAAAATGAACTGAAATCGCCCAAAAGCGGAAACGAACAGATTGACGCGTCGCTTCTGGCGGCCATCTTCCAATCGATCGTCAACGGAACGCCCTACCCCGTCTATCTTCTTTCCACGCTGGTCATGCGGATCAAGACCGACAGAAGCATCAATTCCGTCCGCGCGGGAGCGGTCAGGGCTTGTATCAACCGGTACGATAGAATACATCACAACAAGGAGGAGTTAACCATGGCACTTGACAAGCAAAACACCAATCAGGCATATCTTTGCGGCAGGCTGTTTGCCGTGCTGCAAAAGATTCAGGAAAACGCCGCGGGGGGCGCGAAGCTCAACCGCACCATCAAGGATTCCTATTTCGCGTCTGCCGCTTCCAAACCCGCGCTGGTCTTTCCGAAGCTGCTCACCCTTTCGCAGAATCATATGAAAAAACTGAGCGAAGGCAGAGCGATCTATTTCAACAAGCTGGTGGAAGAAATCATCGGCAAGCTGAGCGGCGAATTTCCCGATACGCTGCTTCTGACAGAACAGGGAAAATTCATGATCGGCTATTATCAGCAGGATCAGGATTTCTATACAAAAAACAGTGAAACAACCAAGGAGGACTAATCATTATGGCACTTAACAACCGATACGATTTTGTCATGCTGTTCGACGTGGAGAACGGCAACCCCAACGGCGACCCCGACGCCGGCAACGCCCCCAGAATCGACGCGGAAAGCGGTCTGGGCTACATCACGGACGTATGCCTCAAGCGCAAGATCAGGAACTATGTGGAACTGGTCAAGGATGGTGAAGCAGGATTTTCCATTCTGGTGAAAGCGGATCGCTCGCTCAATGCCAAGTTTGAAGAAGCCTACGACGCGAACAATCTGATAAAAGGGCAGAAGGGAAAAAATACCGACGACGTGAGAGTCGCGCGCGACTATATGTGCCGGAATTATTATGACGTGCGTCTGTTCGGCGCGGTGATGTCGACAGGCGACAACCCCTGCGGCATCGTCAGAGGTCCTGTGCAGATCAATTTTGCGAGAAGCATTTCCCCCATCAACATCCAGGACGTCACCATTACCCGGCAGGCGCGTACCACCAATGACAGAATGGAAACAGGAAGCACCGAGATGGGAAAAAAGAGCATCATTCCCTATGCGCTGTACCGCGCGGAGGGATATGTTTCCGCGGCGCTCGCCAACCGGACGACCGATCTTTCCGAGGAAGATCTGGAGCTTCTCTGGAACGCGATCATCAATATGTTTGAGGAGGACCACAGTGCCGCCAGAGGAAAGATGTGCATGAGAAAGCTGATTATTTTCAGACATGACAATGTGCTTGGCAGCGCGCCATCCCATATTCTGTTTGATAAAATATCCATTCATCAGACATCGCCTGTTCCAAGAAGCATCGGCGATTATGAAATTACGATTGACAGGGATATGCCGGAAGGCGTGGAACTGATTGAAAAGCTATGACAACCGGAAGCATAGCCATCCGTTCGGTGCAGCACTGGCTCTACTGCCCGCACCGCTGGGGGCTGATGGAACTGGACTGCGCGTGGGCGGAAAATTATTTTGTCACAAGGTCGGACCTGCTTCACCGCAGGGTACATGAAGAAGGGGCTTACTCTTCCAAAGACAAGCAATGCTATACGGCGGTCACGGTTTACTGCGATCTTCCCGGCTTGGAATTGTACGGCGTAACGGACTGTCTGGAAGTGAAAAACGGCTTGTATTCCATTGTGGAGTACAAGCCCACCAGACCCAAGGCGGAAGGCTTCCGTCACGAGGATCTGATGCAGGTATTCGCCCAGAAGCTCTGCGTGGATAATGTCTTCGGCTGCGACTCCGTGGGATATCTTTATTACGCGGACGTCAAAAAAAGGGTAAGGCTTCCGCTGTCGGAGAATTACGACGAATCTCTTTCCGAACTGAAAGAGATTCTGGTCAATATCAGAGAGCATATCGCCAGCGGCGTGATTCCGCCTGTGAGGAAGGGGCAGTATTGCAACGGCTGTTCCATGAAGGATATTTGTATGCCGAACTATTCATACAAAACAGGCGTCTGTCAGTTGATTAAAACTTTGCTGGAGGAAGAACCGTGAGAAAACTGCTGAACACTCTGTATATCACCAATGAGGACGCTTATCTGACGCTGGACGGTGAAAATCTGGTGTGCAAAGTCGATGGAGAAAGCAAATTCCGGATTCCGTTCGACAATATCGAAAATATCGTATGCTTCAATTATCTCGGTTGTTCGCCCGCGCTGATGGGCAAATGTGTCAGCAAATGCATTCCGATCAATTTCGTTTCCCCTCAGGGGAAGTTTCTGGCAAAGGTCTGCGGGGAAACGAGGGGAAATGTCTTTCTGAGGGTTGCCCAGATAGACCGCTTCCGCGAGAACGGGCTTCCGCTGGCGCGCAATACGATGGCAGCGAAATTCTGCAATTCGGTGCAGACCATCAGACGAACGCTCCACGATACGCCTGCGCTCAGGGAAGATGAAGAAATCAAGGCAGCCATCGACACTCTGACAGAAGGCGCAAAAGAATTGATGACGGCAGAGAGCATAGAACAGATCATAGGAATAGAGGGAAACTGCGCGCACAGTTATTTTTCGGTATTTGACAGGATGATAACCAATAAGGATGCGGACATTCATTTTGCATACCGGAACAAAAGACCTCCGCTGGATGAAGTGAACGCGGCGCTGTCATTTGTCTATACGCTGCTGACCAATGAATTTGCCGCCGCGCTGGAAACGGTGGGGCTTGACAGCTACATAGGATTCTGCCACACACTGCGGAGCGGAAGAAATTCGCTTGCCTGTGACCTTGTGGAAGAAGCGAGGTGTCTGGCTGATCGGTTCGTTCTGACACTTATCAATCTCCGCGTGATCACGGCAAAGGATTTTGACAAGCAGATTTCCGGGGCTGTCTGGCTGAATGACGACGGAAGAAAGAAAGTACTCACCAAATGGCAGGAGAAGAAGCGCACGGATTATCTTCATCCCTATTTGAAGCAAAAGATTCAGTTCGGACTAATTCCCTATGCGCAAAGCAATCTGCTGGCAAAATACGTCAGAGGCGATATTCCGGAATATCCGTGCTTTCTGTTAAAGTAGGTGAAAAAAATGATGGTAATCATCAGTTATGATGTGTCGACGTCTGATACTGCCGGAAAAAAGCGATTGAGAAAGGTCGCCAAAGAATGCCAGAACCACGCCCAGCGGGTTCAGAATTCTGTATTTGAGGCGGATTTGGATTACTCGGCATTTCTGAAACTGAAAGAAAGGCTTTTGGAGATGATAGACAAAGAGAAAGACAGTCTGCGGTTCTATTATCTCGGAAACAATTGGGAACGTCGGGTAGAACACTTCGGCGCGAAGCAGACATATAATCCGGAAGGTGTGCTGATCATCTGAGGCGAACCCCAAGCGATGGCAATTATCAGGGGAGGTTCGCCGTGCAAAAATCCTATAACAAGTCACTATTCAACGATATTAAAGCAGTTAATCCCAAATGTCCGCCCCAAGTAGTGGTGTCAGACCGCAAAAGCACAACATTTTGCGGTCGCACCTCTCGCGGGGTGCGTGAGTAGAAATCTCCGTCCTACTTACTTCATACCCAAAGGGATCGTCGCACCTCTCGCGGGGTGCGTGAGTAGAAATGCGTATATCGATTACTGGGTTATAGTCGATTTTGTCGCACCTCTCGCGGGGTGCGTGAGTAGAAATTAATGGGGCTTGGGCGCGGGATAGGGCTAATTGGTCGCACCTCTCGCGGGGTGCGTGAGTAGAAATGCGGCGCGCTTATTAAGCCCTGCGGCGTACAACCGTCGCACCTCTCGCGGGGTGCGTGAGTAGAAATGTAATTGGGCGTGTGACCGACGGAGGGAGCCAGCGGTCGCACCTCTCGCGGGGTGCGTGAGTAGAAATGATATACTTCGTTTATGTTTTCTATTGGATTATGTCGCACCTCTCGCGGGGTGCGTGAGTAGAAATGAACTGCCGTGAGCAGGCAAATAGGGGAATGTAGTCGCACCTCTCGCGGGGTGCGTGAGTAGAAATTACAAAATGTGGGGCAACGGCATCGCACTACCGGTCGCACCTCTCGCGGGGTGCGTGAGTAGAAATCGTACGCGGACGGCGTGTCGATCTGAAAATCGTTAGTCGCACCTCTCGCGGGGTGCGTGAGTAGAAATCTCCCATAGATATAAGCAAGTGCCATAGAGAAGTCGCACCTCTCGCGGGGTGCGTGAGTAGAAATTAGTCCAAGTTACAGGCGTTTTTCCAGCCGTCGGTCGCACCTCTCGCGGGGTGCGTGAGTAGAAATACAAAAGAAGGCGGGTCGTACATTTCACACAGTTGTCGCACCTCTCGCGGGGTGCGTGAGTAGAAATCAAATATGATTATAGCAATCCAAAAAAAGTATAAGGCAGTTGACAAGGGTGATAAAATAGAAGC
>CAMHMN010000071.1 GCA_946186245.1 uncultured Clostridia bacterium | reverse complement strand
TTTTCCCTTATTTTACTCCCTTTTTTCTCTTTTGTAAAGATTCTAAACAGGCTCTGAGATACTCATAAAGGACGTTGCGAGCAATGGAAAAGAGCCATGTCTTTATGCTTGCCTCTCCACGGAAGGAATGAAAGCCGGTGAACGCCCGGAAGAATGTCTCGGCAGATAGTTCCTCCGCCGCGTCGAGCGAATTCGCACCCGTCAGGCTGGTTATGTATTGAAAGACATCCTGTCTGTATGCTTTATAAATGCTTTCAAAATCCATCGGGCGTCCTGCCTCCCTTCTTTCCTTCTGCCTATGAGTGTTTTTCAGCGGGGATTTGTTACAGGATGATCAGGTGGTGAATGAATATTCTCTCACGCCAGCGCGAATACCGCCGTGACGGTCATCTTCCCGTCGCGGGTCTGCGCGAAAATATCGCCGTTCATGCGGCGCATGAGCGTGCGGCAGATATACAGTCCCAAACCGCTGCCGCCGGTGCTGCCGACGTTGGACCCCCGCCAGAAACTCTCGAAGATGTGGGGCAGCTCGTTGTCAGAGAGGGTGCAGCCGGTGTTGCTGATCCGCACAAGCTGACAGTCCTCCTCACGGGAAAAGGAAATCTCAATCCGCTTGCCGTCGCCATATTTGACCGCGTTCTCGATGATATTCTGGAGCACCTCGACCGCGCGTTCCGCATCGCCCGAAAGGAGACAGTCCGAAAAGCTGTCGATATGGAAGCCGATTTGAAGCAGGTCGAGCTTATCCCGGTAAAAATCCCTGATCTGCCCGATCAGCGCGGAGAGATAGAATTCTCCCGGCTTGATCTCAAAATTCAAAAAATCGTCGCCCGACGCCTTGACAATTTCATCCACATAGCCGCGGATTTCCTCGCACTTGGCGGTCATGCTCCGCACCACGTCCCGCTTCTTTTCCTCGTCGCTGTACAAGCCCTTTTCAAGGGCTTTGGCGTACAGCTCGATCACGCCGAGCGGCGTTTTCATATCGTGGGAAAGGGAGAGCAGCATGGTCTTGTTCTGCCTTTGCAGCTCCAGCGCAGCGGATTTTTCCTTTTCCAGCTTCTCCCGCAGCAGGTCAAGCCCCCAGAGGAATTGACCGAAGTATTTGGTGCGGCTTTCCCTGAGCGGCGAAGTGAGATGCCCCTTGGCAAGCTCCGCGGGGTAATCGCTGATTCTGGCGAATGGGCGGAGGATCGCAAAATACACATACGCCAGCAGCGCGAGGACAAACGCGCACACCGCGCCGGAAAGGATATTGAAAAGTCCGGTTTCTCCCGCGCTGCCGGCCTGAAGGGTATAATCGAAGCGGTAAAGCCTGCCGCCGATTTCCTTCACCAGATAATCGCTGTCGCTCCGGTATCCGTCCGCGTCGGCGATAATCTCTACACGGGTAATGGCGGGATAATCGGCGAGGTCGTAGGCTTCGCCGTTTTCAATCCGAAGGGCGATGCGCTCCGCTTCCACCCGGTAAGGGCGGTTTCTTCCGCTGTCCCGGTCTGTGTGACGCAGCAGCAGGTTGGAGCCGGTCAACAGCAGCGCCAGCGCGGCGATGACGAAAGCCGTCAGTTTCCAATAGCTTTTGATCATAATGCGTTACCTTTCGTAGCGATAACCCACGCCCCACACGGTCAGAATGTGGGAAGGCTTTTTCGGTTCGGCTTCGATTTTCTGCCGCAGCCATTTGATATGCACCGTGAGGGTCTGCTGCTCGGAGAAGCTGTCAAAGCCCCATATGCGGTTGAACAGAAAATCCTTGCTCAGCGTCTTGCCGGCGTTCTCCGCCAGCAGAAGCAGCAGGTCAAATTCCTTCTGCGTCAGCTCCAGCGGAATGCCGTCCTTACAGACGGTGCGCTTGCTTTTGTCGATCTTCAGAAATCCGTCATACAGCACGTTGTTCTGGTAACGGCGGGTAAAGATGCCCCTGATCTTGGCGAGCAGGATGTCGATGTCGTAGGGCTTCTCAATGTAGTCGTCCGCGCCGAGGAGCAGACCGTTGAGCTTGTCGTCCCTGCCTGTCCGCGCGCTGACCATGAGAATGGGCGTGTTCGCGCTCTCGCGTATCCTGCGGCAGACGGCGAAGCCGTCCAGCCCCGGCAGCATGACGTCGAGAATCACCAGCTTTGCGCCGTTCATTTCAAATGTCTTCACCGCGCTTTCTCCGTCGGGACAGTGCGCGACGGAGTACCCCTCCGCCCGGAGAAAATCACACAGCAGCGCGGACATTTCCGGATTATCCTCAATGACAAGAATGTCGGTCATGGTAGCTTCGCCTCTTTTTTTTTTAAAAAATCAAAATCCCATTTCGAGAAGCCAGTTGTTGAGAGCGCGTTCACGCTGGCGGTCATCGCTGCCGGACTGCCGGAATTCCCCCTGAATGTTGCCGTCCACGATGTAAAGGACGCGGGAGCATTTCGCGGCGACCTTCGCGTCGTGAGTGACGAGCATGACGGTGGTGCCGTCCGCGTTGATGGCGCAAAGCTCCTTCATCACTTCGTCGGAGCTGGCGCGGTTGAGCGCGCCGGTCGGTTCGTCGGCGAAGATCATCTTGGGATGGTTGATCATGCTGCGGCAGATACAGGCTCTTTGCAGCTGACCGCCTGACACCTCGTTGATGTCGTTGTCGGCGATCTCAATAATGCCGAGACGGCGCATCAGCTCCTTCGCCCGTTCCAGTTTCTGTTTCGGCGAGAGCCTGCCCGCCTTCGATTGCCGCGCAGGAAGGAGGATATTGTCGAGAACGCTGAGATTTTTGAGCATATACATCTGCTGAAAGATAAAGCCCATTTCATTGAGGCGTACCCGCGCCAGCTCACGGGGCTTCATCCTGGAAATGTCCCTGCCGACGAATTCCACCTCACCGGCGGTCATGCCGTCCATGCCTGAGACCGTGTAGAGAAGGGTGGATTTGCCCGAGCCGGACGGTCCCATCACCGCCACCATTTCTCCCTCGTCTACCGAAAAGCTGACATTGCGCAGCACGTTGTTCTGCCGTTTGTTGGTGATATATGTTTTGCAAAGGTCTTTGACCTCTAAGATGGCTGCCATAGCGATTCTCCTTTTTTATACTTTATTCAACCGAATTGATCTCATTGGAATTGACCTTGCGTACCGACAGCGCGGTTAGGAATACGCTGCACACCGTCGCCGCCAGCACAACGGCGGGACAGAATACGTAGGTTCTGAGGACGTCCGCGTCAAAAATGATATTCTTCGCGCCCATCATCACGAACAGCCCGCCGGTTGCCAGTCTGCCGAGCGGATCGGCAAGGGCGGCGGCAAGTCCCACCGCCAGCGTCATGACAATGCCGATGCGCAGCGTCTGCCAGACGATGATGGAACGGTTGCTGAACCCGATCGCCTTGAGCATGGCGATCTCCCCGCGCTCCTTGGCAAGGAAGCTCTTTTCCATCAGCACCGCCACCAGAATGTCGATCAGGATGATGACCGGCAGCAGAAGCGCGGTCACGCCGTCAAGAATGCCGCTGATACCGCCTATCATGTAATCAACATAACCGTCGGCGTTCATTACCTTGTCGTTGGGGAACATCTCGCGGAGGCTTCCGATACGCCGTTCGATATCGGCGGCGTCGGGGCTGTCGGTGAAGCGGATCTGAAAATCGTTCAGCCCCGTCAGAGTGCGGAAGCTGTGCGTCTGTCCGGGATACAGGCGGATACTGTCGCCCATGGACATCATCGACTGATAGGTGGCGGTGATCATGCAGTCGGTTTTGCCTTCCGCTGTGATGACGCTGACCGTATCGCCGATGCCGGCGTTCAGCCTGTCGGCGATGATGTAGGACACCGCGATTTCCCGTTTGTTCTGCGGGGCGGTGCCTTCGAGATAGGCGTATTCCGCGGGTGAAACGCCGACGCCCTCCACGGCGGGGGTTCGGATGGTATTCCCGCCGAAGGACACCTGCACGCCAGAGAGCGTTTCCACAAAGCAGTCCGCCTCCCAGCCCTTTTCCCGAAGGGCTCTTTTGATGTCCGCGATACGTCTGTCAAGCTTCTCTCGACCGTCTTCCACCATGTATTTCTCAATGGCGCTCTTTTCGCAAATCACCGCGTGGCAATCCGCCATGTTCAGCCACGCAAGGAGCTTGCCGCTTTGCAGGGTGGAGGAAACATTCAGCAGGATCATCAGGATGGAAACGCCGACGAAGAAGGTCAGCAGCATGGTCAGAAAGCGCTTCGGACTGCTGAGAATGTCGTTGACCGCCATAAAGAGCACCGGACGAACCGGCTTCTGACCGAGGCGGAGGATGCCCTTTTTGCCGTACCGTTCGCCCGTTTCGCCGCTGTGAATGGCGTCAACGGGCGTGTATGTCCTGACCCTGCGGGTGCTGAGGAAGCTGAACAGCAGGATAATGCCCACCACGCCGGCGGAGCAGACGGTTTCCAGCAGCGCGCCGCTTGCGTGATCCATGATGATGCTTTCCGACACCACGTTCAGCAGCATTCCGCCGAATGGAAAGGACAGCGCCAACCCGACGGCGGCGCCGAAGAGCGCCAGCGCCAGATACTTCACCAGATAGAGCGAGCGGATTTTGCCGTTGGTAATGCCGATGGCCTTCATGATGCCGATCTGCCGGTATTCCTCGCTGAGCGTGAAGCTGATAGTGAACCGCAGGATCACCACCGCGATGATGATAAGACACACGCTGACAATCAACAGAATGCCCGCCACAATCATCTCCATGATGTAAGTAAAGCGGAACATCTCCCGGTCGCCGCTGAACGCTACCGCGTCACACGCCATGATCTCCTTTTGGATGGAAGCGACGTCGTCCGTGTCAATGAAGGTGATATAGAACAGATACGGCTCCAGCGGTTCTGCCTTTTCAAACGCCTTGTAGTCGTTTTCGGAGATGAGGAACCGCGCGTTGCCCATCATGCGGGAGCCGAGCACCGCGTCCTTCAGCGAATCCTTCACCACGAAGGTGCGGCTGACATTGCTGACGGTCAGCGTCACCCGGTCGCCGACCCTGACCCCGCTGTTTTCCAGCAGAGAGTGACGCACATACGTTTCGCCGTCCGCCACCTCGGTGATCTCATTGTCGCGGCTGTCGTAATAGTTCTGGATTTTGTGCGACAGGCAGCTTACAAGGCTGGTGTTGGCGGACTGCGTTTCCTGCGTGAGCCTGCCGGATTCAAATTCGTGATGCGAGAGAAAGATACATTCCTCCTGTCGCACCGATTGCACGCCCTTTGCCCTTGCCGCCGCGTCCTTTACGGTGACGCTGCCGCCGCTCCGCTCGAAGGCGATGTAATCGCCCACGCCCGCCTTGTCAAAGAACCCCTCCAGCGAACCGGAGACTGTCAGCAGATTGTTCACGCTCGACGCGATGAACATCACCGACAGCACCACGAACAGCAGAATGATCAGATTCATGGTCTTCTTGCGCTTTAAGTCGCGCATGAGAATGTCAAAAAACATAATCTCTCTCCTTTGGCTTTTATTGTATCACAGATTCCCCGCTTTGTGAACCTTGCAATGTCATTGTAGCAGGGAATTTCTTAAAAAATCCTTAAATCCCGCAATAATTCTGGAGGCGCGTCGCATATTCTCCGGTTTTGTGGATCATGATACCGTTTGACAGAAGAAAGAATTTTATCGCATTTCCATTGCGATTTTCAACCGGAAGGAAAACGTGATTGACTTGACTTTGTCCTGCGGGTGTGATAGTATGAAAATGTGGCTTGAATAAAGCACACTTGAATATCTTCATAAGGAAGCAGGGCGTATGCAGAATTTCGGATTATCTATGCTATGGTTTTGGCTGAGCTATATCATTGTTACAATGATAGGAATAGGACACACTGTTTTTAATATTGTTGTCCTGCACATGAAATCGATGAAAGACAGTCCCGATATGGGGGAGGGGTATGAAAAAACCAAGCCGTGGCATCCTCTCTATAATCTGGTATGCTTTTCTGTCTTTGGCTGGTTATATATGAGAGGATTACCGGCTCCGTCTTTGGGTGAAGCGATTATCACCGGCATTATATGGGCGGGTATATGTATTGTGTTTGATCTGTTCGGGTGGGTCATTATCAAGCACCCGTGGAGTTTGTCGTGGAAAGAATTCTATTTTGACTATCAGCCGTGGATCACACTTATTTATGTTGCGATCTTTTTCGGACCTGTTATCGGATACCTTTTTACGAGCCAGTTCTGAAAAGCTGAACCGGGCGGACCAATCAATATCTTGCAATCGGATTCTCAGCAGGCTTAAATCGCTCGATTTAAGCCTGTTTGAGATTCATGCGGGCGGTTTCCGCATGAGAGGGTTCATTCACTCACTTCGGCATATGCGGGTGATAGGGCGCGTTTGCCGCTGATTTCTGAAGGAATGATTCCCTTGCGTTATTCAATAACAGGTGATCAACATGAATCATATTTTGCTAACCATTGTGACGGTGACGGTGTTATTTGGCATCAGCTTTCTGGCGACAGGAATGGTCAGAAGAAGGCTGCAAAACAAAATGCCGTTTTCACTCCACATAATCATCAGTCTGTTGGCAAGCGTGATGCTCTGCCTTGTAGCCGGATTCTTTTATCTGAACATTCATTATTCCGCGGAAGAGGAAGCGCTTGCTGTCCTTTCTGATCCTGACGGAGCAACCGTCACGAAAATTGACGGCGGCTATAGGGTGGATGGCCCTGGAGAAAGAGTTGCCATGATATTTTATCCCGGCGTGAAAGTGGATACGGAGGCCTATCTCCCGCTGATGAAGCGAATCGCCGATAACGGCGTGGATTGCTTCCTTGCCGATATGCCTTTGCGTCTGGCGCTTCTGAATAAAAATGCCGCCGACCAATTTATTTCTCATTACAGCTATGACTGTTGGCTGCTCGGAGGCCATTCGATGGGCGGTATGGTGGTCGCGGGATATGCCGCGCAACACCCTGATAAGGTGGATGGCGTCGTGTTGCTGGCTGCCTATCCGAATGAGAAGATGAATGATGCGGCAGGCCTTCTGTCAATTTACGGGACGGAAGACGGGGTGCTGAATCGCAAGGCATATGAAAAACCGAAGCCGTTATTTCCCCCTCTTTTCACCGAAATCGTGATGAATGGGGGCAATCATTCGCAGTTTGACAGCTACCATCTTCAGTCCGATGATGGCGAGGCGTCGATTACGGCGAGTGAGCAACAGGCGCAAACGGCCTTTGCGATCCGGAAATTTGCAGATGAAATAGCGGAAACAATGTCGGATGATGACGATTGAGAAGGATTGAGCTGCCTTCCGACAATGATGAGAATACATTCGGATTTTTGTTACCTATTATGATAATAGGATAACTCCGGCTATTAAATGTTGATAACGCAAAATGATCGGGCCAGCCGATTCTCATCGGAAGGAGTCCTTTGCGTTTTCTCTGATGCCGGCGGTGTCAATGTCGCATTCCGAAAGTCCCGACAGTCAGTTTTATTTCAGAAAGGAAACAGAAACCAATGCGGAAATCTGCTGAATATCACATTCAGGAAGACGGAAGCGGCGCGGGCGCGGTATTCGTACTGCAAAAGATCGCCGCGCCCCTGCTGGCTTGGTATGAATTGAATCGCAGGGAGCTTCCCTGGCGCACGGATCAGGACCCCTATCACGTCTGGGTGTCGGAAATCATGCTTCAGCAAACCCGTGTGGAAGCGGTTATGAAGTATTACGCCCGCTTTATTGAAACGCTGCCCGATGTACAGAGTCTCAGCGAGGTTTCAGAAGAGAAGCTGCTGAAGCTATGGGAAGGACTGGGGTATTACAGCCGCGCCAGAAATCTCAGGAAGGCGGCGGAATTCATCGTGCGCGACTGCGGCGGCCAATTCCCCCGCACATTTTCTTCGCTGATCAAGCTGCCGGGCGTGGGTGAATACACGGCGGGCGCGATCGCTTCCATTTGTTTTCATGAAAAGGTGACCGCCGTGGACGGCAATGTGCTTCGGGTGGCGGCGCGTGTGACCGGCAGCCGGGAAAATGTTCTGCTGCCGACGGTCAGGAAGCGGATGGAAACGCGGCTTCGGGAATTTCTGCCGGATGACGCGGGCACGTTCAACGAGGCGATTATGGAGCTGGGCGAAACGGTCTGCCTTCCGGGCGGCGCGGCAAAGTGCGGGGAATGCCCCCTGCGTGACATTTGCGCGGCGTTCCGATACGGGCTGACCCCGGAGATTCCCGTGCGCGTAAAGCAGATGAAGCGCAGACAGGAGCAGCGAACCGTGCTTCTGCTGACAGATGAGAAAGGCAGAACCGCTGTCGAAAAACGCCCTTCAAAAGGCCTGCTGGCGGGAATGTACCAACTTCCGAATTTCGACGGCTTTCTGACAGAGCGCGAAATTCGTTCCCGGCTGGAAGCGGACGGATGGAAGGTGATGGAAATCACCTTCCTCAAAGACGCCAAGCACGTTTTCACCCATCTGGATTGGTTCATGAAGGGCTTTCAGGTGTGGGTTGCTGCGCCTTCCGAGATGTATGAGTGGGCGACGCCGGCGCAGCTGCGTGACCAATATGCCCTCCCCACAGCTTTCAAGCCGTTTATTCCGTCATGCTGACAGATACGAGGGGCACATTGAATGCCCGACGGTTCAGCGCATGGAGCCGGAAGTGAAGCAGGTAATGATTTCCTTGCCGCGTTGACCGCTGTCGGAAGATCTGGCAAGCCCTCCGGGCTTTCATCAGGACATAATAACGCATTACCGAGTCGGCAAAATAAAGATTCTTGCTTTCGCGGCGTTTCTCAGAACTATTCTGATTTTGTACTTGCAATTTTGATATTATTATGTTAAAATGATAATATGATAATATCTTTTATGCACATCGCTGCAAATAGAAAGGAGAGCTGTTCTGATGAAAAACAAAGTGTTCAAAAGAATTCTGGTGTCTGTGGGCGTATTGCTAGCATTGGTGATCCTGCTGGCGGGCGGAATGCTGATTTTCTGGAGCGTAACCACGCTGGAGGTCAAGGACACCGAGGCGATGGAAATTCATGGTTCTTCGGCGCAGAAGGTTGACACCGGCAGGGAAATCAGGATTCTGACATGGAACATCGGCTACGGTGCGCTCGATGAGAAACAGGATTGCTATTTTGACGGCGGAAAGGGCGTTGGCGGCGAATCTTCTCAGATAGTGCAGGAGAATATCGACGCCATCAGGAATAAAATCAAAGAGATCGACCCCGATATCTTCTGTCTGCAGGAAATTGATCTTGATTCAAAAAGGTCATACTATCTGGATGAGCTCAGCGCGTTTCGGGAGAGCTTTTCCGAAAATACCTATCAGGACAGCTTTGCTTGCAATTTTAAAACAGGGTTTGTCCCTATTCCTTTGTATAACCCGACAGGCAAGGTGAATGCCGGCATTTCGACTTTTTCCAAATTCCGGGTCACCTCCTCCACAAGAGTGCAGCTTCCGATTCCTTTCAAATGGCCGGTGAGCATGATCAACCTCAAAAGATGTCTGCTGGTCAACCGCTGCCCTGTCAGCTTCAGCGACAAGGAATTAGTCATGATCAATTTGCATCTGGAGGCATACGATGACGGTGAAGGCAAGGTCAGACAGCTGAAGCAGATCATGGACATCATGAAGGAAGAATCTCAGAAGGGGAATTATGTGATTGCCGCTGGGGATTTTAACCAGACGTTTTCCAATACTGATTTTTCCAAATATCCCAAAATCGACGAATGGGAATGCCCTGTCATTGACGTCAACGATTATCCCGATTTCACATTCGGCATGGATGACCAAACGCCGACCTGCCGTTCATTATCCAAGGCGTATTCCGGCATCGACAAGCAAACATTCCAGTATTATATGATTGACGGTGTTATCACCGGCAAAAACATCACGATCAATCATCTGGAAACATTAGATCTGGGATTTAAAAATGCGGATCATAACCCGGTCGTTATCTCCGTAACGCTCCACTGATATTTTCTGATTGAAAGAAGCATAACGCGTGCCACACAACCATCCTGACGGAGAAAGACGGCTTTCCCGTTCCGGATGGTTTTTTCGCAGAGTGGCTGGCCTTTTTATTAATCGTAAGCGTCAAATAAACCGCGATGGAGAGAAAGAAAACCGCGCCAAATGGACTCAGGAAAATTATCCGGCGCGGCGAACTATATGGATTTGATAATAGAGCCATTGCGTTTGGCGGTCATGTAAACTTCTTTGAAGGAGCGGGTATAATTTCCTCCGAAGCGGACAGG
>CAMHMN010000070.1 GCA_946186245.1 uncultured Clostridia bacterium | reverse complement strand
CTTAATATCGGAGTGCGTTTTGCTTGAATGGGGTTCTTCCGTCTGCATTCGCCCATGCCTGTTGCATATCCATTCTGGTCTTGCTCGGTCGGCTTCGCCTCCCTCGTGAGGACTCTGCCCTCACCCTCCCGCCGGTGGCGCTGCCCCCGGACCCCTGCCAGGGACCGGTGGGCCCCTGGACCCCATTATTCTGCGCTTCGCGCTTTCCTATTTTTATTAAGGAGATTTTACTATGCCAAACGAAAACATCGACGTATTACAGGCGCTTTATGATACCGTCATCGAACGCCGTGATAATCCCCAGGAGAAATCCTATACCTGCTACCTTCTCGATACAGGTCTTGACAAAATTCTCAAAAAGGTGGGCGAGGAATGCTCCGAGACCATCATCGCCGCCAAGAACGACAGCGACAGCGACCTTGTCGGCGAAATCAGCGATCTTCTCTATCATCTGATGGTGCTGATGGTCAAGCGCGGCATTCCGTTGGAGGACGTTTACGCCGAGCTTGCCAAACGCAGCCTCAAAAGCGGCAATCTCAAGAATTTCAAAACCGTTGATAAAAACAGCTGATTGCTTTTTTGACAGAAATTTCCAAAAGGATATGCTTTTTCATAGGCATGTCCTTTTTTATGTTGCAAATTCCGTCAAAGTATTGTAAAATATACATATACCGATACCCGAATAATAAAAAATCTTCTGCATAAACGGAGGAATCAACTTGGTCAGAAGCGATATTGAAAAATTCCTGCTGAGCGTGGAAAAACCGGGGCGTTACGTCGGCGGCGAACCCAACAGTGTGGTCAAAGACAAATCGGAAGTGAATATCCGTTTTGCCTTCTGCTTTCCGGATGTCTACGAAATCGGCATGTCCCATCTCGGCATGAAAATCCTCTACGGTCTTTACAATTCCATTCCCGATGTGTGGTGTGAAAGGGTCTTCGCTCCCTGGCCGGATATGGAGGCGAAAATGCGGGAGCATTCCATTCCCCTCTACGGTCTGGAAAGCGGCGATTCCCTCAAGGAATTCGATTTCGTGGGCTTCACGCTGCAATATGAACTCAGCTATTCCAATATTTTCACCATGCTCGATCTGTCGGGCATTCCCTTCCGTTCCGCCGAACGGGCGAATGATGACCCCATTGTCGTGCTGGGCGGTCCCTGTGTCTGCAATCCCGAACCGCTTGCCGATCTGGCAGATATTGTCTCGTTGGGCGAGGGGGAAGAAGTCAGCGTGGAGATGTTCGATCTCTATCGCAGGCATAAGCTGAGCGGTCATTTCGACCGTAAGAAATTCCTGCGGGAAGCGGCGGACATTCCGGGGCTGTACATTCCGTCGCTCTACGAAGTGAGCTATCATGAGGACGGCACAATCGCGTCCTTCACGCCGAAGGACGGCGCGCCGGAAAGAATTCAGAAGCGCATTATCCAGGACATGAGCAAGGTCTATTATCCGGAGAATTTCGTGGTGCCGATCATTGAAATCGTCCATGACCGCGCGGTTACGGAAATCTTCCGCGGCTGCATACGGGGCTGCCGTTTCTGCCAGGCGGGCTACATCTACCGCCCGAACAGGGAAAAGGATTACGGCACCGTGGATGCCCAGAGCCGCAGCCTTTGCGACACCACCGGCTACGATGAAGTGTCCCTTTCGTCCCTCAGTTCCAGCGATTACACCGAGCTTCCGGAGCTGCTGGACAATATGCTCAATTGGACGGAGCAAAGCAAGGTCAGCATTTCGCTCCCTTCGCTGCGAATCGACGGCTTCAGCGACGAACTCACCGAAAAACTCAAGAAGGTTCGCCGCGGCGGTCTGACCTTTGCCCCTGAAGCCGGCACGCAGCGGCTTCGCGACGCCATCAACAAGAACGTTACCGAGGAAGAAGTGCTCAATACCTGCCGCACGGCCTTCAACGGCGGCTGGACGAACGTCAAGCTCTACTTCATGCTCGGTCTTCCCACCGAAACGCTGGAGGACGTCGAGGGAATCGGCGACCTTTCGCAGAAGGTGGTGGATGAATTCTACCGCAACCCGAACAAGCCAAAGGGCAAGGGCGTCAACGTCACGTCCAGCGCGTCCACCTTTGTACCCAAGCCCTTCACCCCCTTCCAGTGGGAACCGCAGGACGACATCGACACCATCCATAGGAAACAGCAGCACCTGCGCGACAGCGTCCGCAGCCGCAAGATCACCCTGAACTGGCACGACGCGGACACCAGCTTCCTCGAAGCCGTCTTCGCGCGGGGGGACCGCAAGCTGATGAATGTGCTGATCCGTGCCTTTGAAAAGGGCTGCCGGTTCGATGGCTGGGACGAGTATTTCAAATTGCCGGTCTGGATGGAAGTATTTGAAGAATGTGGTATCGATCCGGCGTTCTATGCCAACCGCCGCAGGAGCTACGATGAGATTCTCCCGTGGGATCATCTCGACTACGGCATAACCAAGGAATTCCTCATCAGGGAACACAAAAAGGCGCTTGCCGCCGAAACAACGCCGCATTGCCGCCTGAAATGTGCCAATTGCGGCGCGGCAAAGCTGACAGGAGGTGTGTGCAGTGTCTTTAAGAACCGGAATGAAAAACGTGGTTGATATTCAGGGCACGCTCTGCCTGCCGATCAGGGTTTTCTTTGTCAAGGAAGGTCCCTCCAAGTATATGTCCCATCTCGATCTCATGCGCTGCATGACACGGACGATCCGCCGGGCAGGCGTGCCGATCTGGTACACGGAAGGATTCAACCCACATCCCTTCATGACCTTCGCCATGCCGCTGTCACTCGGCACATCGGGCATGTGCGAGACGATGGACGTGCGCATGACGACCGACATGCCCTTTGAAGAAGTTAAAAGCCGCCTGAATTCCGCCCTCTGCGAAGGAATTTACGTCACGAAGGTGGATTACCAGGGACAGAAGGCCACCGCCATCAAATCGGCCGTCTATCAGATCACCCTGACGGCGGAAGGCTTTTCGGGAGAGCAATTGCGCGATGAGATGGACAGATATCTTTCGCAGGATTCTGTGATCGTCCAGAAGAAGAACAAGAAAAAGCAGCTGGTTGACATGGACGTCAAACCTCATATTTTATCCTATGACGTTGCATCCGATGGTGAAAGCTGTGTGCTTACCATTCAGCTTCCCGCCGGAAATGACGTGAATATCAATCCCGGTATTATTCTCAAGGGCTTCGGGAATGCCAATTCCCTTGCATTTGACCAATGCGAAATAATCCGCGAGAGAATTCTCACCGAAAGCGGTGAGGATTTTCAGTAAGAAAGGGGGATCCTGGTGAGAAGAAAAACAAGACGGTTCCTGGCGCTGGCACTGGTCTGCGGAATGCTTTTCGCCTCCTCGTGCGGAAAGAACGTGGAAAAGGAAAAGGCTGTCACCCCCACCGATGCCGCTGACATTTCCTCCGGGGAAGTATCGTCGGAGTATGTGCAAGGACCTTGGTTCGGGCCGGACGACTGCATGGTCAACGGCATTCAGCCGGGCATGACCGTGAAAGAGGTCAAGGAACTTCTGGGAAAGCCGATTTCGGAGTATAAAGTCTCTGACGATGAGATTCAGGGCTTCTATATCGGCCTTGAATACCCCGGAATGACGCTCAGCTTCGACCCGGAAGAGAATAAAGAATTCCGGCTTTCGCACATCTATCTCAGAGAGGATAACATCTCGCTTCCCAATGGACTTCATATCGGCAATACCTTGAATGAGGTAGTCAATGCCTTTGACAATCCCCATCGCATCCGCTTCGGCTCGGAAAGCGATTTCTCTGATGATTGGAATTATGTGTATAGCAGCAGCCGTTTTATTCCCGACTGTTTTGATCCCGATTGGCCAGATGAACCGGTACAGAAAGCGTACTGTTCGGATTATAAAGACGACATCGCTCCGCTGGTTTACATTTATTGCGAGCCGCCTGTGTGGAACGCAGACAGAACGGCATACAAAATCACAAATTATACCCTGTATTTCAGAACCACACCGGGAGATGTCAGGGTAACCCAGATTGACATCGTAAAAACCACAAAACTGTTGAGCAAAGGAGAATGAGAAAAATGAAAAAATTCATTCATGCAGTCAGTCTGCTGTTAGCCGCGGTCATGCTGACCGTCAGCCTTGCCTCCTGCGACTGGGGCGTTCATCCGGTGCCGGAGGACGGCAAAGTACCAACCGAGTCATTCACTCCGCATCAATTCGGTGTGGAAGACGCCACGGTGAAAGGCGTCAGAATCGGCATGACACAGGAACAGGTCAAAAAGATTCTCGGCGAGCCTGACGAGGTGGAGGACGGAACGGGCGACGGTTTCATTTACGGCACTTGCATTGATTATCTCTACGGCGAATTGAGCCTGTCGTTCTATGACGTCAATGAAGGCGACGATCTGACGCTCGGCACCATCTTTACCGCCTCGCCCGAAATCAAGTTTGTCGGCGGTCTGCATGTGGGCTGCACAAAGGACGAGGTATTGAAGGTCTTTCCCCACGATGAAAATCCCGAACCGCTTTATTTTGAGGGCACCGAGGAATCATGCGGCGACTACATCTACGGCCACACCAACGGCTCCCTGTTCATTGAAGAAAAGCCGACGGACGAAATCTACTGCGCCTACTTCAATCGCTACGGACAGGATGAAGACAATACCTACATGATGGAGTACTATTATTATCCCCCGCTCAACTGGAATGCCGACAAGAGCGACTATATCGGCGAATATTACAGTATGATCTTTTATATGGACGGAGAGACGGATACGGTGACGGATATCCGAATCGAATTCGGCCTGGAAATGCATTAATCATCTCATTGGGAGGAAATAATGAATAAGAATAACCCATTGCCGTCCGCAGAGAACGGCCAAAAGCAAAAGACCACCTTTTCCGGCAATATCGGCTATATCCTCGCCGTGGCCGGTTCGGCAGTCGGTCTGGGCAATATCTGGCGCTTCCCGTACCTTGCCGCGAAGTACGGCGGAGGCATCTTCCTGCTGGTCTATCTCATACTGATGATGACCTTCGGTTATGCCATGATCGTTTCCGAAACGGCGATAGGACGCATGACGGGAAAAAGCCCGGTCGGCGCGTTCAGTTCGTTCGGCAGCAAGAAATGGCTGAAATGCGGCGGCTGGATCAATGCGGTCATTCCCATGCTGATACTGCCCTATTACAGCGTCATCGGCGGCTGGGTGGTCAAGTACTGCTGGGAATATCTCAGAGGACAGGCTGACGCGCTGGCGGGAGATGAATTCTTCGGCGGTTTCATCAGCAATTCCCTTGTTTCGGAGATCTGTTTTGTGGTGTTCGTGCTGGCGGCTTTCTTTGTCATCGTCGCCGGCGTCAAGAACGGCATTGAGGCGGTCAGCAAGATTATCATGCCGGCGCTGGTGGTTCTGGCGATCATTACGGCGATCTACTCAGTGACCCGTCCGGGAGCACTGGCTGGCGTCAAATACTTCCTGGTACCGAATTTCAAGGATTTTTCCATCATGACGGTGGTCGCGGCGATGGGGCAGATGTTCTATTCGCTGTCACTGGCAATGGGAATTCTTATCACCTACGGTTCCTATCTCAAAAAGGATTCCGACATCGAGAAGAACACCACGCGTGTGGAATGGTTCGACACGGGAATCGCCATTCTCGCAGGACTCATGATCATTCCCGCGGTTTTTGCCTTCACCGGAGGCGATATCAAGACGCTGAAGGCTGGCCCTTCCCTCATGTTCATCACCCTGCCGAAGGTGTTCGACAGCATGGGCTTCGGCAACCTTATCGGCAGCGTGTTCTTCATCATGGTGCTGTTCGCGGCGCTGACCAGCGCGATTTCCCTCTTTGAAACCTGCACCGCCACCATTTCGGAGGAATTGCGAATGAACCGCACGTTCAGCAGCGTGATCGTGCTGGCCGTATCGCTTCTGCTGGGAACGGCAAGCGTATTCGGCTACGGAATCTGGAGCTTTGTAGAAATATTCGGTATGCAGATACTGGATTTCTTCGATTTCCTCACCAATTCACTGATGATGCCGATTTCCGCCTTCTTCATCTGCATTCTGGTGATTAAGGTGATCGGCTTCGACGGCATAGCCGAGGAAGTGAAGCGTTCCTCCAAATTCAACCGTCAGCCTATGTATTATGTGGTCACCAAATACATCGCGCCCTTCTTCCTCATGATCATTCTGGCAAGCTCCATTGCCAGCACACTTGGCCTGATTACCATCTGATGCAATCAAATACCCGCGGATTTTGGGAACTTTGCAAAAAATTCCCGAATCTGCGGGTTTTTTGATATTGCTCTTGCAATATCATCCGTAAAATGCTATAATAAATTTGTATGCAGTCAAAGGAGGAATCCGAAAATGGACGTCAGAGTGGGCGACATACTGGAGATGAAAAAGCCTCACCCATGCGGCAGCAAGCAATTTGAGGTGCTGCGCGTGGGAATGGATTTCAAAATCAAGTGCAAGGGCTGCGGCCATGAGGTCATGGCTGCGCGTGCCAAGATCGAAAAAAATATCAAAAAGATTCTCCGTGAGGACGAGGAATAGCGTGATCGGTTTCAGTTTCACAATGGACACCGATAACCAAAAGAAAAGGATGAAGAAAATATGTTTGACAAACTTTCGGCGGCAGAGGTAAGATATGAGGAACTCAGCAAAAAGCTCTGTGACCCTGATCTGATCAACGACAACACGCTCTACCGCGACACCATGCGCGAATACAAAAACCTCACTCCGTTGGTGGAAAAATACCGCGAATACAAGAGCGCCAAGGCGATTGAGGACGAATCAAAATCCATGCTGGACGAGGGAATCGCCGACAAGGAATTCCGCGAGCTGGTTGAGAGCGAGCTTGACGAGGCAAGGGAAAAGCTGGGCGTCATTTCGGACGAGCTGAAGATTCTGCTTCTGCCCAAGGACCCGAACGACGACCGCAACGTGGTGATGGAAATCAGAGGCGGCGCAGGGGGAGAGGAAGCGGCACTCTTTGCCGGGGTGCTTTTCCGCATGTATTCCATGTACGCCGAGCGCAGCGGCTGGAAGGTTGAGGTGGTCAACGCCAATGAAACCGAGCTCGGCGGCTACAAGGAAATCAGCTTCATTGTCAACGGCGAGGCGGCTTATTCCAAGCTGAAATACGAGAGCGGTGTCCACCGTGTACAGCGTGTGCCGGAGACTGAAACGCAGGGACGCATCCACACTTCCACCGCGACGGTGGCGGTCATGCCGGAGGTGGATGAAGTGGATGTGGAGATCAATCCCACTGATCTGAAAATCGACACCTTCTGTTCCAGCGGCGCGGGAGGGCAGCACGTCAACAAGACGGAATCCGCCATCCGCATTACCCACCTTCCGACGGGAATTGTGGTGGAATGCCAGGACGAGCGCAGCCAGTACAAGAATAAAGACCGCGCGATGAAGATTCTGCGTTCCCGCATTTACGAAGCCGCGATGGAGGAGCAGAACAGCAAGATTGCCGCGGAGCGTAAGCTGCAGGTCGGCACGGGGGACCGTTCGGAGAGAATCCGCACGTATAACTATCCGCAGGGACGTATGACGGATCACCGCATCGGGCTGACGCTTTACAAGCTGGACGCGATACTCAACGGCGATCTGGACGAGATATTCGACGCGCTGATCACGTCGGCGAGGGCGGAGCAGTTAAAGGCGTCGATTGACGAAAGTGCTAAGCAGTAAGAGAAGAAAGAAAAAGAAAAGCGCGCAGCCCCAATAATGGGGTGCAGGGGGCAATGCTCCCTGACAGGGGTCTGGGGGCAGCGTCCCACGAGCGAGACGAAGGCGAGCGAGCAAGATGTGCTTGGATGATCAAAAATGTCATGCGAATTCCGAAGCACCTCCGACCACAAGCAAGTGCAGCCCGAACTACAACAAGCAAGGAGGTTTTGTCAAATGAAAAAATTCTTTCTGATCGCAGCATCTATCCTTCTATTTGCGGCCATTCTATGCTCGTGCAATGATAAATCACTCTGTGGCACCTATACCTTCGGGGAAGGTGTCAATTTCTCAGAGGTAACGCTGAATGAGGACGGGTCGTTTGAATTTGTTTTTTCTCCCATCAGCAGCTATCTTGGAATAGGGTCTTTCACGGTCAGAGGCAATCGGCTGACGCTGGAAACCTCCGACGGGAAATACCATTATGTGTTCCGGATCACCGACAGCGGCATCGAATTTGACGCGGAGGCATCCTCCGATATTATCTGGTTCGGAGAATTTGCCGACGGCGCGCTATTTAAAAAAAATTAAGGATTCAGATCAATGGAAACATTACTTTTGCAAAATACAGAAAAAGACATAGCCCGCGCCGGAGAAATACTTCGCGGCGGCGGGCTTGTGGCGATTCCGACCGAAACGGTCTACGGACTGGCGGCAAACGCGCTGGACGGCGCGGCAGTCGCTGGCATATTCCGGGCGAAGGGACGCCCGCAGGACAATCCCCTGATCGTACATATTTCCCATCTCGACCAGTGGAAAAGCCTGGTGCGCGAAATTCCCGACAAGGCAATGGCGTTGGCGGAGGCCTATTGGCCGGGACCGCTGACCATTATTCTTCCTAAGAGCGACATCATTCCCGAAGCAGTCTCCGCCGGACTGGATACCGTTGCCGTTCGTTTTCCTTCCATGCGCACGACGAGGAAAATTATCGACGCGGCGGGCGTTCCGCTGGCGGCTCCTTCCGCAAATCTCTCCGGAAGTCCGAGTCCGACCTGCGCACGTCATACGATGGACGACATGAATGGCAGAATTGACGCGGTGCTCGACGGCGGGGAATGCAATTTCGGCGTGGAGTCCACGGTGGTCACCCTTGCCACCGACATTCCGAGGCTGCTTCGTCCCGGCGCGGTCACGCCGGAGGAACTGCGCGAGGTGCTGGGCAAAGTCGAAATTGACGACGCGGTGATGGGGCAGCTCAAAGAAGGCGTCAAAGCCGCTTCTCCCGGCATGAAGTACAAGCACTACAGTCCGAAAGCCGAAATCACGATTGTCAAGGGCAGTCTGGATGATTTTATTAAATACACAGAAACACTGTGCAGGGCAGGGGACAACAAGAAAAGATTTGCCCTCTGCTTTGACGGAGAGGAAGAAAGCATTTCTCTGCCTTGCGTCACCTACGGCAGGGAGAAAGATTCCCTCACCCAATCCCACAGATTATTCACCGCCCTGCGTGAGCTGGATGAACGCGGCGCGGAGAAGGTCTGCGCCCGATGCCCCTCCACCGAAGGGGTTGGAATGGCGGTCTACAACCGGCTGCTGAGAGCGGCGGGATTCTGTGTCATAGATTCTCACGATGCATCATAAATCCCAATAATCAAAAATACCCGTCGGTTTGACTTTGGAAACCAACGGGTATTCTTTTATTTATTCCAATGTGGAGCGGGAATCAGCCAATTAATACTTCTTGCGCTCTACATAAGAGGTGTGCAGAACCTCGTGCGCCTTGTGGCTGCCGGGCTTGCCAAAGAACTCATCATAAACCACCTTGATGGAGGGATTCTGATGGGACTTTCTGATGGGCATGTTCTTGTCGGCTTCATAGATCGCCTTGCTGCGCAGACCCTTGACGTCCACGAAGTTGCGGACGGAAGCGGGCTGGATGGGCTGTCCACCGCCGTTGATGCAGCCGCCGGGGCAGCACATGACTTCGATGAAGTGGTAGTTCTTCTCGCCGGCTCTGACAGCGTCAAGCAGCTTGGCAACGTTGGAAAGACCGGAAGTGACAGCGACGTTGACCTCCATGCCGCCAACGTGATAGGTGGCTTCCTTGACGTCGTCCATGCCTCTGACCTCGTGGTAATCGACGCTCTCGAGATCCTTGTTTTCCAGCCAGTCGGCAGCGGTTCTGAGAGCCGCTTCCATAACGCCGCCGGAGGAACCGAAGATAACAGCCGCACCGGTGGAATCGCCGAGGATGGAATCGAACTTCTCGTCGGGCAGGGAAGTGAAGGTGATGCCTGCGCGCTCGATCATTCTGGCAAGCTCACGGGTGGTGAGTGCGATATCGACGTCCGGAACGCCTGCCGCGCTCTGATCGTCTCTGCCGACCTCAAACTTCTTTGCGGTACAGGGCATGACGGAAACAACGACGATGTCCTTGGGATCGATGCCGTTCTTCTGGGCGTAGTAGGTCTTGATGGTAGCGCCTTCCATCTGCTGCGGAGACTTGCAGGTGGAGAGGTTGGGAATGAAGTCGGGATAATAGGTTTCGCAGAACTTGACCCATCCGGGCGAGCAGGAGGTGATCATCGGCAGAACGCCGCCGTTC
>CAMHMN010000069.1 GCA_946186245.1 uncultured Clostridia bacterium | reverse complement strand
ACATCACCACCTACACCCATGTGATCAATGTGGTGTGCATGAGCTGCCGGGTGGATGAACGGCTTCACGCCCATTCCGACAGACGAAGCCTGATCAGGGGCGCCTTCCTGCACGATTTTTACCTTTACGACTGGCACGACCCGACTTCCAATGAAGGATTACACGGCTTCAGGCACCCGGTCAGGGCATTGGCAAAGGCGGAGGCGCTTTTTGAACTCAATCCGAAGGAACGCAATATCATCATCAGCCATATGTGGCCGCTGACAATCACCCGCATTCCAAAGTGCCGTGAAGCCGTTATCGTCTGCCTTTCGGACAAGATGTGCGCGCTGTATGAGACAATATTGAAGGACAAAAAGCTGTTTGAGATTGAATTGTAGTGACAGGGCAAGAAGGGAAATGACATCAAATATGAAAAGCAATCGTCTGAAAAAAACGCTGATCGCTGTGATGATCGCAGTGGCAATCCCTTTGACGGCGTATCTTTCCACATCCATCTATCTCAGCTGTCGGGTTTATTCTCTGGTGGAATCGTCCTTCCTGAGCAAGGGCCGTGATTATGAAAGCTGCGCCGGGCAGATCGGAAGAATCAATTATCAGTGCCTTGATTATTCCTGCGGAAACGATGATAAATGGGAGGTCAATTATCATTCTTTCCCCATCGTACTGCACAATTTCAGAACCGCCAAGGCAAAGTATCAGTATACGATAAAAGGCGATTCCATCGGCGGCAAGGATATTCCCGTCACCGTGCATCTGGAACGGAGGAACGGCAAGTGGTATATCACCGGCGTCAGTGAGCCATATTAAGAAAGCCAAAACCGCATAGGCAGGAGAATGTGATCATCGCTGCCTATGCGGTCATTTTGTTTATTCTGAAAGATGTAAATCACTACGCCCCGAAGACGTCGAGAGGAGAGGTTTCCCTTTCAAATCTGTCGCGGGTGTCAATGAATTTGATGGCTTTGCCTGTGCCGAGAGCCACGCAGTATTCCGGATCCTGGGCGACCGCGACGTTGAGCTTGGTGCGTTCAGCTATCAGCCGGTCCATTCCGTAGAGCTTCGCGCCGCCTCCGGTGAGCATAATGCCGCCGTTGGTCAGCAGATCGCCCGCAAGCGCCGGTGGCGTTTCCTCCAGGGTATGCTGCACGGCACGGCAGATTCTGACGGCGGGTTCTTCAAACGCGTCGATGATGTCCTCGGAATTGAGCTGAATCATGTGCGGCATGCCGGTCTTGAAATGCCTTCCTTTGACCGTCACGGTGAGCAGAGCCTCGCGGGGAATGACGCAGCCGATCTGCGTTTTGATAAGCTCGGCGGTCTGCGGGCCGATAACCAGGTCGAATTTGTGCAGGATGAATTCAATCAGCGCCTGATTGAAGGCATTGCCCGCGTAGTTGATCCAGTGAGAAGAAGCGATGCCGTTGATGGACATGACGCCGATATCGGTGGTACCTCCGCCGATATCGCAGACCATGCAACCGAGCGGCTGCGAAATATCCAGACCGGCGCCGAGAGCGGCAGCCACCACGGTTTCAATCAGGCAGACCTTCCGCGCGCCGGCTGCCCGAAGCGACTCCACGACTTCTCTTTTTTCCACCTCGGAAACGCCGGCGGGAACGCAGACCACGACCCGCGGCATGAAGATTCTGTTGCCGCAGACCTCGCGCACATAGGCGGTGAGCATGGTTTCAGTCAGGCTGAAATTGTGAATGCGCCCGTGCTGCACGGGGCTGACGATGGTAATGTGTTCCGGTGTTCGCCCGAGCATCTGGCGTGCGTCGGAACCGAATGCGAGAATCTCGTCGGTGTCCATGTCGACGGCAACCAGAGAAGGCTCCGCAAGTGCGATTTTTTTGCCGGGAGTAAAGATTTTGACCGTATCAGAGCCAAGATCAATTCCCACGTCAAGTCCAATTTTAAATTTTTTCATTGATCAATTCAGACTCCCAGGGGTGAATAAGGAATACTGCGGTGAAAAGCCGAATATTCTTTGTAAATATAAGAATCAGAACACTCTCAGCCAGACGATGAAACCAATCAGCGCAAGCTGCGCGATCATAATGGCGGGAATGCCTATCATGAATTTCGGGTGCTGTGTCTTGTGCCGTATGGTCTGCATGGTGAGATACATTGCGACGGAGCCGCCGAGGGCGGAGATCAGCAAGAGCTGGGCTTCGGGAATACGCCAGTATGACGGAGAATCCTTGGGCACATTGGAGAGCGCCTTATCGCGTACAGTCTGATAAACGGCAAAAATGCTGATAAGTACCAGATGAATGCCAAGGATGATGAAACAGAACCTTAACACAATGTCGGTAAACGAGCCGGAAAAGAGATCCATGAGGGGGAACAACTCCTTATTAACAATTCGTACACTACTGTACCATACAATAGTATTATAATATTTATCATAAGTCAAGTCGAATTTTGTAAAATCCAATCAGGCGATTGTAAAAGTAAACAGAAAAAAGAAAGCGCGCAGCGCCCTTCGCAGCAGCACGCTTGGAAAAAAGTCTTGGGCGCCCCGAATATGGTAAAGGCAAAAGATTTTCCTTCCCCTCGATGGAGAAAAAACTTGCCAATTCCAACTCGCTGGTTCTCAGATTTACGCTGTTTTTCAACTTTTACCATCGGCTAAAAAATCCAATATGTCGGAGGGAACAGCTTTGATCAAAAAAGAATCAACTTCAAAAGCAAAAAACGCGGCGTTTTATATTGTCATCGCCCTGCTTACAGTGGGAATTGCCGTCGGGGCGTCGCTTCCCTACATACGCAGCCGGAAGGGGGACGTCATTTCCGCCGGGGAGAAAGCGGGAGATTATCCCCGCAACGGCGAAGGGGTGGACCGGTACGGCAGACAGATTGACGAGATAGAAGAAATGCGCGGCGTCTGGGTGGCTTATCTTTCGCTGGACGACGTAAATAAAGAAAAAATAGACGACATTGTCTCAAATGCCAAGGCGAACGGAATGAATACGATCTTCCTTCACGTCCGTCCGTTCGGCGATGCGCTGTATAAATCCGATTATTATCCCTGGTCGCATCTTGTCAGCGGCAAGCAGGGAGAAGCGCCGGCGGACGGTTTTGACCCCCTTGCCTACGCCGTGGAAACTGCCCACCGCGAAGGACTTGCCCTTCACGCATGGCTGAATCCCCTGCGGATCATGCTGACGAGCGGCGTCTATCCTCCGTCGCTTTCCGATGACAATCCCTACAATGTCTGGCTGAAGGACGACAATCCCGACAACGACAACTGGGTGATTGACTACAAGCATGGAAAGTTCTACAACCCTGCGATTCCGGAAGTGCGGGAACTGATTGTCAACGGCACCCGTGAAATCGTGGAGCGTTACAATGTGGACGGTGTGCATTGGGACGATTATTTCTATCCCGCCTATGACGAGAGCTTTGACGACAGCGCCTCCTATGCAGCCTACACAGAGCAGGGCGGAAGTCTGTCCCTTGCCGATTGGCGCAGGTCCAATATCAATGAGCTGGTGAAAGCCGTCTACAGCGCCGTCAAAGCCGCTGACAGCAAGTGTCTGTTCGGCATCAGCCCGGCGGGAAATATCGACAATTGCCTGAGTATGGGCGCGGATGTCAGGACATGGGGCAGCAGCGAAGGATATGTGGATTACCTCATCCCGCAGATCTACTGGACGAGCGATAACACCATTGCGCCGTTTGAGCCGACCTGCCGGAAGTGGAATGAGCTTGTCACTTCCAAGAGCGTCAGACTCTACATCGGACTTGCGCTTTATAAGGCAGGCTCGGACGACGACCGCGGCAAGTGGAAAAAAGCCGACGACATCATGATGAACCAGGTGCTTTACACCCGAAGCGGGGAAATCAACGCAAGCGGCTTCGTACTGTATTCCTATGCTTACCTTGACAGCGAACAGACCGCCGAGGAAATGAAGAATCTCCGCTCGGTGCTGAATTGACCGGAATGAAAAAACTTGACAAATCCGCTTTGCAGGTGGTATAATGTCATATTGATAAAAATTTATCATGAAGAATGAAAACGGAAAGGAGGAATCCGACATGAAGGGAATTCCGATTACGCTGGAGATCGCCGCCGTAACCGATATCGGACAGCGCCGCATGAGAAATGAGGATAATTTCTTTGTCAACGGCGCATTCATAGACCATTATAAAGTCACGGCGGAGAAATTTGAGTCAGTGGACGCCGAGGAAGTGCATGTGCTTGCGGTCTGCGACGGGATGGGCGGTCAGCCCAACGGTGACGTCGCCGCGATGATGGGAGTGACCACGCTCTCGGATTTCTCTGAAGAGCTGCAGAAGATCCGCACCTTCGACGACGCATCCTATATTGCCAATCGGGTGGTACGCGCGGCCAATGACCGCATTATCAAGCGCAGCAAAAAGCTCGGCAAAAAGATGGGTTCGACCTTTGCCATGCTGGCCGTGACGTCGAAATTCCTCTATGCCTGTAATCTCGGGGACAGCGAAATCTATCATAAAAACCGTTACGGCATGGAACGGCTGAGCAAGCCGCAGACCTTCGCCCAGGAATTGGTGGACAGGGGGGCCATCTCCCAGAGTCAGGCAAGCGTTTCCTTTGCCCGTAATCAGCTGTCGAAATACCTGGGCATGGAAAATACCAAGGGTCTGAAGCCAAATGAATGCTGTGTGGAAATTCACACGGGAGATATCATGCTGATCTGCTCCGACGGAGTAACCGACGCCCTGCCGAGTCATTCGATCTATGCGAGCCTCAGCTCCAGCCGTCCCGTCAAGGAAATCGCCGATACGATTGTCGAGAAAGCCCTCCGCAAGGGCAGCGGCGACAATATCACCGTCGTCATTGCCCGCGTGGCAGACGACGGAAGCAGTGCCAGGCTGGGAAGAATGGTAGGTCTTGCGCTTGGGATTACCGCGGGTGTAGTGCTTCTGGCAGCACTCCTTATGGCACTGCTGTGATGGCGGTTATACAAATTACACAACCGTTTTATCGGAGACTTAATAATTTTTTTTCGTATGGACTATCTTTATTAACGCAGTAAATTTCTTATTGACTTTTTGACTTTAACCCTTTAAAATATCATTGTATATAAGTTTTAGTCTGATAAATTGTTTAGGGAGCGGTCAATAGTATTCCCGCTTGTGAGGTCTTGGCATTGGGTGGCGTTATTATTGCCTGTAAAGATAGCGCGATGTGTGACAAACTGGCGCACACGCTTTCCGCAGCCGGAATAGATGTAGTGGGAACAGCGACCAAAGGCGCTTCCGCCCTCCAAAAGGCGGCCAGGTATTACGGTGAACGCGGCGTGCTGCTTTGCTCGTATGCACTGAGTGATATGAACGCTTCGGAGCTTTTCCGCATTATGCCGGACGGGTTTGAAATGGTGGTGCTGCTCTCAGCGAGACAGCGTGCGGTGTTTGACGGTGAGGGAATGCTTAGTCTTGATATTCCCCTCAACCGCAGGGATCTGATTGATACACTGATGATGCTCACGGATACGCATGAGCCGGTTTTTGTCAAGCCTGACAGCCGCAGCGAAAGCGACAGGGAGCTCATCGGCAAGGCAAAGGCGCTGCTGATGGAGCGAAACGGCATGTCCGAACCCGAAGCCCATCGCTTTTTGCAGAAGCAGAGCATGAACAGCGGTCAGTCGCTGGTAAGCGTAGCGATGAATATTCTGAATGGAGTTTTATAAATGCATTTTATGTCACAGTTTTCAATTATCGAAAATTCTACAGTTCTTTTTCAAAGTTAGTCCGTCAGGGGGTAGCAATTCATTTGCTATTCCCTTTTTTTTAACCAATTCCACATGTCTGCGAACGATAAAAGGAGGAAATAAACCCACATGAAATTCACCAAGATGCACGGCATCGGCAACGATTACATTTACGTCAACTGCATGAATGGCATAGACTTCGACCCCGTGCAGACTTCGATTGCCCTGAGCGACAGGCACTTCGGAGTGGGTTCGGACGGAATGATTCTCATTTGTCCGTCTGACAAAGCCGATTTCCGCATGAGGATGTTCAACGCCGACGGCTCGGAAGGCAAAATGTGCGGCAACGGCATCCGCTGCTTTGCCAAATACGTCTATTGCAAGGGTCTGACCGACAAGACGGTACTCACCGTAGAAACCCTCGCGGGCATCAAGACCGCATGGCTGACGGTGGAAAAGGGTGATGTCACGTCCATCCGCGTGAATATGGGCAGTCCCGTCCTGGAACCGCCGCGGATTCCTGTGAAATTCGACGGAGAACGCATGGTGAATGAGCCGATAGAGGTCGGCGGGAAAACATGGTATGTCACGTCGGTTTCCATGGGGAATCCTCACTGCGTCACCTATGTGGAGGATGTGGATTGTCTCGACCTTGAGAAAATCGGCCCTGCGTTTGAACATCATGAATTATTCCCGGAGCGCGTGAATACCGAATTTGTCCAGCCTGTCGATGATACGACGGTCAAAATGCGGGTCTGGGAGCGCGGTTCGGGCGAAACATGGGCCTGCGGCACAGGCGCCTGCGCGGTGGCGGTCGCTTCGATACTCAACGGTATTGTCAAATCCGACTGTGTGACGGTAAAACTGCGCGGCGGCGACCTTCACATCGAATGGAACCGGAAGGACAACGTGATTTACATGACCGGCGGAGCCACCTTTGTGTTTGAAGGAGAGACGGCGCTCACGTTCGTTCGCTAACTGAAAACTGAAGACTTAAAACTTAAGAATGAATAATAACGGAGGAATGAGTATGTTCAGCATCAATGAGAATTTTGTAAAGCTGCCGCAGAGCTATCTCTTTTCGGATATCGCCCGCAGGGTGGCCGCCTTTACCGAGGCGAACCCGGACAAGACGATCATCCGGCTGGGAATCGGCGACGTGACCCGTCCGCTTGCTCCCGCCGTGGTGGAGGCTATGCAGAAGGCCTGCGCCGAGATGGGGGAGGAAGCTACCTTCCGCGGGTACGGTCCCGAGCAGGGATATTCCTTCCTGCGGGAGGCGATTGTGGAGCACGACTACCGCGCAAGGGGCATTGACATCCAGCCGGATGAAGTGTTCGTCAGCGACGGCGCCAAGTCGGATACGGGCAACATCGGCGATATCTTCGGCAAAGAGAATGTCGTGGCGGTCTGCGATCCGGTCTATCCCGTCTACGTCGATACCAACGCGATGGCAGGCAGAGCCGGAGAGCTTGGTTCCGACGGACGGTGGAGCAACCTCATTTATATGCCTTGCACGGAGGAGAACGGCTTTGCGCCTTCCCTTCCCGAAAAGCGTGCCGACATGATTTACCTCTGCTTCCCGAACAATCCCACGGGCGCGTCCATTACCTTTGAAGGGCTGAAAAAATGGGTGGATTACGCGCTGGAGAATGAATCGGTCATTCTCTACGATTCTGCCTACGAAGCCTTCATCACCGAGGACATCCCGCACAGCATCTTTGAAATCGAAGGCGCGAAGCAATGCGCCATTGAATTCCGCAGCTTCAGCAAGACGGCGGGCTTCACGGGCACACGATGCGGCTACACCGTGGTTCCCAAGGCACTGAAATGCGGCGGCGTGTCGCTCCATTCCCTCTGGAACAGGCGGCAGACCACCAAATTCAACGGCGTGCCCTACATTGTCCAGCGCGGTGCGGAGGCAGTCTATTCCGAGGAAGGACAGAAGCAGATCAGGGAAACCATCGCCTACTACCTGAATAACGCCAAGGTCATCCGCGAAGGACTCGCCGAGGCGGGATTCACGGCTTACGGCGGCGTGAACGCGCCTTACATCTGGCTCAAGACGCCCGACGGACTGACTTCATGGGAATTTTTCGATCAGCTGATCCATCAGGCGGGGGTGGTCGGCACGCCCGGTTCCGGCTTCGGCCCCAGCGGAGAAGGCTATTTCCGACTGACCTCCTTCGGCTCTCTGGAAAATTCCGTTGCCGCCATCGAGCGCATCAAGAAGGCATTCGCCTGAAAGCTGTCTGCTTTTTGACCATAATTTGAGCCAAATATGAAATAACATTCTTCTAAAATTAAATCGACGCATATTGAATTTAGCATATTTTTGTGTTAAAATAAATAGAAATATGTTCCCGGAGCAAAAGCAAAAGGCTTTTTGAAATAGGCTCCGTTACAAAAAATACTAGAAAAGGAATGAACAGCAAATGAAAGCATGGCTGATTCTCGAAGACGGAAGAGTATACCAGGGCGAATCCGTCGGCGCAGAGAGAAAAACCGTCTGCGAGATCGTTTTCAACACCTCGATGACGGGTTACCGCGAGCTTCTTACCGATCCTTCCTACGCCGGACAGGGCGTCGTAATGACCTACCCCATCATCGGCAACTACGGCATATGCATGGAGGACACGGAGTCCCGCAGACCGTGGGTGGAAGCCTACATAGTCCGCGAGCTCAACAGAATGGACTCCAATTTCCGTTCGGAGGGTTCTCTCCGCGATTATCTCATTGAGAACAATATCCCGGTTGTACAGGGCATCGACACACGCGCCCTCACCAAGCACCTGAGAGAATCGGGCACCATGCGGGGCATGATCACCTTCGGCGAGAGCTTCGATATGGAAGAGTGCATGAAGGAAATCAAGGCATTCACCCTTCCCGAAACCGTTCCCACCGTCACCTGCAAGCAGAAGTATTTTGTCAAGAGCAACGGAAACAGATACAACGTCGCTCTTCTTGATCTCGGCTGCAAGAGAAATATCCTTATGTCGCTGGTCAACCTGGGCTGCGACGTGACCGTTTATCCCGCAAGCACCACCGCGGAAGAGATTCTTGCCGCCGGACATGACGGCATTATGCTCTCCAACGGCCCCGGCGACCCCAAGCAGTGCGGTGCCGTGGTGGAGGAACTCAAGAAGCTGATTGCCACCAAGATGCCGATTTTCGCCATCTGCCTCGGTCACCAGCTCATTGCCCTTGCCAGCGGCTTTGACACCTACAAGCTGAAGTACGGTCACAGAGGCGCCAATCACCCTGTGAAGGAACTCAGAACCGGCAGAGTCTATATCACTTCACAGAATCACGGCTATGTCGTGGACGAGAAGAGCATTGACCCTGAAATCGCCGAGATGAGCTTTGCCAATGTCAACGACGGCAGCTGCGAAGGTGTACGTTACAAGAACGGACACGTCTTCACCGTGCAGTTCCACCCCGAAGCATGCGCCGGTCCTCATGACGCCGCGCCGCTCTTTAATCAATTCTTTGCTATGATGGGAGGCAAAAACTAATGCCGAAGAATCCGAATATCAACAAAGTCGTCGTGATCGGCTCCGGTCCCATTATCATCGGACAGGCCGCGGAATTTGACTATGCCGGCACCCAGGCGTGCCGTGCGCTGAAAGAAGAAGGCGTGGAGGTCGTTCTGATCAATTCCAACCCCGCGACCATCATGACCGACAAGGACATCGCCGACAGGGTCTATATTGAACCCCTTACCACCGACACCGTCAAGAAGGTCGTTCTTGCCGAAAAGCCCGACTCCGTTCTTCCCACCCTCGGCGGTCAGAACGCGCTGAATCTCGCGGTCGAGCTGGAGGAAGAAGGCTTCTTTGCCGAGCACAATGTCCGTCTGATCGGCACCACCGCCGAGACCATCCGCAAGGCGGAGGACAGACAGGAATTCAAGGACACCATGGAGAAGATCAACCAGCCCTGCGCTGACAGTCTGGTTGTCCACAATGTCGAAGACGCCGTGGCATTCGCCGAAAAGATCGGCTATCCCGTGGTCGTTCGTCCGGCCTTCACGCTGGGCGGCACCGGCGGCGGTATTGCTCATGACAGGAACGAGCTGGAAGAAATCTGCGGTCACGGCCTGCAGGTCAGCCGCGTCACCGAGGCTCTGATCGAGAGATACATCGGCGGCTGGAAGGAAATCGAATTTGAAGTCATCCGCGACGGCGCAGGCAACTGTGTCACCGTCTGTTCCATGGAAAATGTCGACCCGGTCGGCGTTCACACCGGCGACTCCATCGTGGTTGCTCCTTCCCAGACCCTTGCCGACAAGGAATACCAGATGCTCCGCAGCGCTGCGCTTGCCATTATCGAAGAGCTGAAGATTTCCGGCGGCTGCAACGTGCAGTTCGCTCTCAATCCCAACAGCTTTGAATACGCCGTTATCGAGGTCAACCCGCGTCTGAGCCGTTCTTCGGCTCTTGCTTCCAAGGCGACCGGCTACCCGATTGCCCGAGTGGCTTCCAAGATCGCACTCGGCTTCAACCTCGACGAAATTCAGAACGCCATCACCAAGAAGACCTACGCCTGCTTCGAGCCGACGGTCGATTACTGCGTGGTCAAGATTCCGCGCTGGCCGTTCGATAAATTCGTCTACGCCAAGAGAAAGCTCGGCACCCAGATGAAGGCCACCGGCGAGGTCATGGGCATCGGCGTGAATTTCGAGAGCGCCCTCATGAAGGCCATCCGCTGCCTGGAAACCAACATCTACAGCCTCCGCATGAAGGAAGTCATGGCGCTGAGCGACGAATCGCTGGCGCAGGCACTGAACCTTGTCGAGGACAGAAGAATCTTCGTCATCGCCGAGGCTCTTCGCAGAGGGTACTCTCCGGAGAAAATCAACCAGATCACCACAATCGACCTGTGGTTTATTGATAAGATTGCTTCCATCGTCGAGACAGAGAAGAAGATCGAAACCGATTTCTCGGTCGAAACCCTCCGCCGCGCGAAGTACCTCGGCTTCACCGACAAGGTGATCGGCGAGATCTGCGGCAAGGAGGAGGATGAAATCCGCGAGCTTCGCTACGCCAACAATATCAAAGTAGCCTACAAGATGGTCGATACCTGCGCCGCCGAATTCGACGCGGAGACGCCTTACTACTATTCCTGCTATGAGAGCGAGAACGAAGTCGATCCCGCCACCGACAGGAAGAAGGTCATGGTCATCGGCTCCGGCCCGATCCGCATCGGTCAGGGCGTGGAA
>CAMHMN010000068.1 GCA_946186245.1 uncultured Clostridia bacterium | reverse complement strand
GTAGCCGCCGCTCTGCTTGCCCTCGGTGGAAAGCACGTCGAGCAGACCGTTGTCCGTCATGGTGCGGAAGAATTCGCTCGTTTCGGGAGAAAGCGCGTCGTAGAATTTCTGTCCCTGCGCAAGAATGTCGTCAGGCGTGCCGACCGGACGCGGGTTGCCGCTTCTGAATTCCAGCGCCGAGTCGGCGAAGGAAAGCGGGTATTGCTTGCCGAGGCGTTTCGCCTGTTCGCGTTTGATGGCGTCGGCAACCGGAACAAGGTATTTCTGCACGGCGGCGCGGAATTTCTCCACGTCAGCGCTTGTGTAGCAGTTGCGCTGCATACGGTAGTAACCCAGCTGCGTGAAGCCGTCGTAGCCCAGCTTTCTGCCCATTGTGTCGCGCAGATGAACGAGTTCGTCATAGATTGCGTCGAGGCGTTCCTGGTGCTCCTTGAACCAGCCGCCGTCCGCCTTCCAAGCCGCCAGACGGCGCGCGTCGTCCGGGTCGGTCTTGAAGGGACTGAGCTGTGACAGCGTGTAAACACCGCCTTCAAAGGGAATCTGCGCGGAGGCAAGCAGCTTGTCGTATTCCTGAATCAGATCGTTCTCCCTCTGCATTTCCGGAATGATGTCGGGCGAGAAGGTTTTCTTCTGTATCTCGGCGTTGAGGAAGAGAATCTCGCCGTACTCGGCGGCAAATTCCCTGCGGAAGGGGGAGGCCAGCATGGCTTCCAGCCACGCCTGGCTGTATTCCCCCAGCTCTGGCTGGAAGCTGTTCCAGAATGTCTGCTCGCCGTCGTAGAATTCGTCCCGGGTGTCGATGGTATGACGGACAAGCGAAAGGGTGGACAGCGTGTAGATTTCCTTTTCCTTTTCTTCCTTCTCCAGGAAGACGGCGCGGGCTTCCTCGTAGGTTTTCGCTTTGCGGAGCCTTTCGGTCAGCTTTGCAAGGTCGGTTTTTACCTTTTCGGGATCCGGTCTGGTATAGGGCATATCTTTGAATTTCATGGTTTTCGCATTCTCCTTTGTGTATTTGAATTTAGCCGATTGCAAAACTCGAAAAGCATCGAAAACACGGGATTTTGGAGGCTTAAAGAGGGAGCGTTTTCTCCACTTGGGGCAAGGCGTCTTTTACCTTTTACCATATCTGTTGCGCCCAACCCCGTTTTCAATCGGAGTGCTTCTCTGCCGTAGCCGCGATGCTGGTATTTTTCGTCAATCATGAAGCGCCAGATGTAATAATAGTATTTGTCCCTGTAAAAACGGTAATCGTCGCTGGCGAGCCATGCGTCGTGTTCATAACCTTCCTATGCATTGTCATAATCGATCATGATGAAGCCGACCGGGGTTTCGCCGCAGTAGATGCCGAAAGGAAAGACCGGTTTTCCTTCCGCCAGGGACAGATAGGCGTGAATCAGGCTCCAGTCATTGTTTGCAACAAAATTCTTCTGTTCCTCCGCAACCCGGAGACGGACTATTTCACCGACATTGTCATGCGTGATTTTTTCGAGATGAATTGGTTCCATCTGCATTTTTATCCCTCCATAGATGTGAATTTGAAGATAAAGAAATCATTTGATTTTCGCGCGGATGGCGCGGAGAATTGCCTTGTCTTCTTCGCTGACACGGTAGGAGTCAAGGGATTTTGCGATCGCTTTCCGCTTGGTTTTTGCGTCAAGATGACAGGTTTTCAGGTAGTCAATGCCGGCCTCCGGGAACTTGATGACGATTTCCGACACCGCCCAAGCGACCCCCATCATCGCGTAGTAGGCGGAAGTGTCCATTTTATCCAGTGCGGAGATCACCTCTCCCAGACAGTCCTCCGTCACAAAATGACAAAGCAGCATGACTGCCGCGACCCGGACTTCAAATTCCTGATGGGAATCAAACAGCGGCTCGATGGCCCGCCATGTTTCTTCCCTGTGCTTGCGGCAGATTTTGAAATCCATGCAAAGGGCGTCGTTCACCGCCCAGTTGTCAACAAAGGGAATTTCCTTCCGGAATTCATTCAGGAGATAGGAAAAATCGTCCTTCATTCCGCCCAGCACAAAGCATTGCAGAAGGCGTTCCTCATAATATTGCTGCGGGTTGGCTTCCAGATATTCCCGTGGGTTGCCCCGGACGATCTGTTTAGCCAGCTTCCGCAAATCCGGCAGGCGGATGCCGAGCACATTCTGCGACCCGGGAACAATCTTTTTCGTAAAATCCGTGCTCTTGCCGGCGAGCTTCCGCAATTCCTGCCGGACGTCCGAAACGATTGGAGCATAGTCAGCCATTTTGAATTCCCTCCTTGCGATGAATGCCAGAATACTTTTCCATTATACCCCGGGATTCGGGATTTTTCAATAGATTTGCCCTATGATTTTCTTCAAAGAACGGAAATAATTAGTGAATTTAGCCTGTTGACGCGAGAAACAAATGAAAAAACCTCTCCTGCCAAAGTGGCAAAAGAGGTTACTTCTTTAGAAAATCCTGTCGTTGTAATGGAAGACGGAATACTTAAAACTTAAAAATGAACAATACAAAGCAAAAATCCCGTCGACTAACATCGACAGGATTTTTGCTTTGGCTGCGGAACTAGGATTCGAACCCAGACAAACAGAGTCAGAGTCTGTCGTGCTACCCTTACACAATTCCGCAATAGTTACTTGTCATCGCTTACAGGCGACTTTAATATTATATTCGTTTTTCCTGATTTGTCAATAGGTTTCTGTTATTTTTTTTGAAGAAAATAAAAATTATAAAAAACATCAAAAACTCATCTAAAAAATTGAAAATATATATAAATTTAACAATATCCATGTTGAATACAAGATTATTAGCCTGTATAATACATAGTAATCCAATCATTATTACATATGGAGGAAAAGAAAAAATGTTTGACATATTCGACAAGGGCGTAGAGGAAGCCAAGCGCGAGGTCTATTCCTCACAGGAAGAGCTGGAAGTCAGACTCGCTGAGCTCCAGCGCGAGATGAAGGCGGCCGGCATTCCTACCGTCGTGGTGTTCGAGGGCTGGAGCGCGTCCGGCAAGGGCACCATGATCGGCAGGCTGATCCGTTCGCTCGACCCCAGAGGCTTCAAGGTCTATTCCATGACCAAGCCCACCGACGAGGAACGCAGATTCCCCGTGATGCACCGCTACTGGCAGAATATTCCGGTGAACGGCAATATTTCCGTGTTCGACCGCAGCTGGTATCGCTGCATCGACTTCAAAGAGGGCAAGAAGCTCAAGGAAGAGGACAACGAGAAAATCTACCGGATACTCGACTTTGAATCCCAGCTCACTTCCGAAGGCTATCTGGTGATCAAATTCTTCCTGCACATCTCCAGCGACGAGCAGAAGAAACGCTTCAACAAACTGAAATCCGTCAAGTCCACCGCCTGGAGAGTCAAAAAGTCGGATCTGAAGCAGAACGAGAATTACGTCAAGGTGTACCGCATGCTCTGTGAGCTTTTCGACCGCACCAATACAGCCGCCGCGCCGTGGCACGTCATCAACACCTCCGACAGGGACACCGCTTGCATCACCATGTATTCCGTCATGATCGCGGCAATGGAACGCGCGCTCGAACAGAAGACCAGGGGATTGCCTATCAACCCGGATCCAATCCAAATCACATCGCCCACCAGACCGCAGGTTTCCGTCAGCCTGAGCGACGTTGATCTCTCTCTGAAGGTGTCGGACGGCGATTACAAGAAGCGTCTGAAAGCCCTGCAGGACAGACTCTTTGTGCTGCAAAACGAGCTTTACCGCCGCAAAATCCCGCTGATCATCGCCTATGAAGGCTGGGACGCAGCCGGCAAGGGGGGCAATATCCGCCGCATCACGCAGGCGCTTGACCCCAGAGGCTATGAAGTGCTGCCCATCGGTTCGCCGACCCCGGACGAAAAGCAGCGTCACTTCCTCTGGCGATTCTGGACGCGTCTGCCCAAGGACGGACACACCGCGATCTTCGACCGCACATGGTACGGCAGAGTACTGGTGGAACGCATCGAAGGCTTCTGCACCGAGGACGAATGGAAGCAGGCATATGACGAGATCAACCGCTTTGAATACAGCCTGACCAGCTTCGGCGCGATCGTGGTGAAATTCTGGCTGCAAATCGACAGCGACGAGCAGCTTGTCCGATTCACCGCCCGTCAGAACACCCCGTCGAAGCAGTGGAAGATCACCGACGAAGACTGGCGCAACCGCGCGAAGTGGAGCGAATACGAGGTCGCGGTCAACGAGATGATCGAAAAGACCAATACTCCCAGCGCTCCCTGGATCATCATTGAATCCAACGACAAGAAATACGCCCGCCTGCGCACGCTGGAAGAGGTCATCGCCCTCATCGAAAAGCGTCTGGCGGTCAAGGATTGATTTTTTCAATCAGATCATTCATGAAATAACCTCCGGCTGAAATGGGGATGCATTCAGCCGGAGGTTATTGTGTGTTTAATTGCCTGCATTTTCGGAATATTCCGCGAGGGCGTCGTTGAGATCGTCGCAGAATTTCTTGTCCTGGATGTACATGATGGCTCCCACCGCGGTGAAGATGGCGAACACCATCACGGCGGTGATCGCGGCGGTAAGGGCGGAATCAATCATGCCGATGAAGTAAGCCGCCGTGAGAATAACGGCTTCCAGCAGCACCAGCTCGGCGGCATTGTAGAGAAGCAGCCCCAGACCGGTGCTTTTCACCTTGAGGAAGGCGAAGTCCAGCAGCATGGGCAGGCTGCCGAGCACGCCGAAGAGCGGCGGCACGAAAAGCGTCACCATGCTGATGTCAATGTTTCCGTAGAACACAATGCCCGAAACCGCCATGCCGATGGTGATAAAAGTGACGATCATAAAATAATTGGGGATCATCTTTTTGAAAAAATATTCCTTAAAGCTCATTGACCTTGCCTCCCAGCAGAATTTTTTTGAGGTCGGCGGCGTACTGCCGCGAAATGATCACGCGCTCGCCGTTGCAGAGTTCGGCTTCAAATTTCCGTCCCGGTGAAGGGGAGATGCTTTTGATCTTGCTGATATGCACCAGAATGGATTTTGAAACCCGCGCAAAGCCCTTGTCCGAGAGCCGTTCCTCATATTCGTAGAGCCTGCCGCGCACGTCGGCGACGTCGCTTTCGGTGTAGGCGAAGACCTTCTCGTCCACAGCTTCAAAATACAGAATGTCCGACAGCGGCAGAATGACGGATTTCCCGTCGGTAATTCCGCAGATGCTTCCGCCGACGCTTTCGGCGTGATTGCGCAGGTTGATGATCTCCTGCGTGACCTCGCAGCAGTCGATGGTAATTTTTTCGTATGCTTTGTCGGATATTTTGTTTATCACGGTTTTCATAGCAAAATGCCCCTTAGCGCACGCGCAGGCGCGTGCTAAATGAATAATAAATGGTGAATAGTGAATAGTGAATAATGTCGGAAGGCGCGCTGCGCCTTAAATTTGTACATTCCAGCGCGCAGCGCTCCTTTATGATTCATTATTCATTTTTCAGTCTTAAGTCTTCAGTTAGCGAGCGCATTAATAGACGTTCTTAATCTGGGGAATGGTGCGTCCGTCGTTCTTGAGGTAGCAGTCGAACCATTCGCGCACGCAGTTGTTGGTGATTTCGATGGCTTCGCGGGCGTCGCGGTTCCCTGTGCCGAGCATTCCGGCGAGTGTGGGAGAGAAGACCGGCAGATCGGTGAAGTTCATGTGACCGGTGCCTTCGATGACGACGTTCTTGCCGATTTTCGCGTGTTCAACGGTGTAGAAATTGACATAGACGTGACCGTCTTCCTCCGTGTACTTGACGCTGTTGTCGTAGTGATCCATGGCAATCATGTTGAGGAGCGGCTTTTGGTATTCGTCCTGATAGAAGGTATACACGCCGTTCTCCACGCCGGTGTACATGCCGAGGAAGGTGCCGTCCAGCACGACCACCGCGTCGATTTCGTCGCGGGTTCTGCCAAGCTCCACAGCGGTGGCGCCGCCCATGGAATGTCCGTAGGCGCCGATGTGTTCGAGGTCGATCTTCTGGAAGAATTCATCCTTGCCTTCGTTGCAGTTCCTGATGATGGTGTCGAGAATGAAATTCGCGTCGCCCATGCGGACTTCCATCCACTTCTTAGTGAGCTCATATTCGTCCTCGATGGCGTACTGACCGTTGGTCGCGTCAACCGCTTCCTGAATGAAGGTGCTGTTGACGATCTTGGTGGTGCCGTCGGCTTCCTTGGTAAAGAAGGCGTGATAGGTGTGGCTGATGCTGGCGACGATATAGCCGTTGGAAACCAGCTCCGCGTAGGAGGAATAATTGGACTTCTCAAAGCCGAACGCGCCGTGTGAGAAGATCACCAGCGGGCACTTGCCGGTGGCTTCTTCGGGATAGTAGAAGGTGACGGTGACGTTGCGCTTGCTGCCGGAATCGTCGAGGGTTTCCACGCGGCTTTCGTCCGTCCAGGTGTAGACCTTGCGGCCGATGTCGGTGTACTGACCGGTGGTGGCGATGTCTTTATAGGGCGGGAAGATCAGCAGCGGCACGATGGCGAAGAGCCAGAGGAAGGATTTCAATACGGTTCTGCCGATGACCTTGCCCTTGCTGAATTTCGCTTCATCCTTCTTGCGGAGGTATTTGACGAGTCCGAAGGTGCCGAAGAGGATGAAGATGAACATCAGCACGAAGAGCATGAACCACTGGAACATCATCGAGTGAGGGGAGAGCAGATAGTAGAGCGCGATCGCGGCCGCCTGTGCCAGACACCAGATGCGGGCTTCCAGGCGGGAGCGGCTTTTCTTGACGAAGCAGTAAACGAGCAGGGCGATTTCCGAGAGAATGGCGAGTCCTAAGAATGCTTTGACCATGATGAATACCTCCTGAATTTTTACAAAGGAATTGGTTTGTTTCTTTTTTTCTTTTTTTTTCTTAACCGGTTTCGATGGTTTTATTATAGCAGATAAATTTTTATTTGCAATACTTCAAAGGATAACCTGCCGTATCCGCGGGTGACCTGCCAGAAAATCTCTCTGACAATTGTTTCCGCGCGCAAAAAGAGCCGCGACCCGTCTGCTTGTCGCAATACGAGCTGTCGGCTCTTTGGAATTATGGGGTTATTTTACCGCAAAGGTGAATTCCTCGGCTGTCCATTTCCTTTCGGGGGCGTAGAGGGAAGTCCAGAAGGTGGGTTCTGTTTTGGTAATGTAATGAGGGACACTCTGGTAGGAAGGTTTCAGTTTTAATCCATTTTTGTAATATTGGGGATTGACGGATACATAGGTATACCTTTTTACGCCGGTTCTTATTTCGTAGCTGATGGTATCATCCGTATTATCCCATACAATTCCTATGGGATCCTTATTTAAATGCTTTAAAGCCAGTGACTTGTCGGTTGTTTCTATGGTCTTATCATAAAATTCCACATAAGTCACAGCAGCGATGATTTTCAGATGATCCACGCCCAAATTCTGACATATTCTGTTAAAGTCCATGATGGTATCATCCGCGTCAGGATTCAGCCATTGCGATATATCCTCATTAAACTTTATGTCAAAGCTGCCGTCTAAATTGTTATGATAGTAATTGTCAATGTAATGCCTTTTAGAAGGATTTTTAGAGACTGTGAATTTATTTATTCGGGCAAATCCACCTTCCCACTCTTCATCGTTTAATGTTGCACATAATCCCTCGTCCAATCTGAACCGCATCACTTCCTTGTCGCCGTTATAGCCTGCGACGATAAGATGGCCAGATGCTTCATCGGACGTTTGTGCAACCCGTTCAAACTCGAATGGTTTGCAGCATCAGCACCGCCTTGTAATCCGGCTTCATCTGCGCCATGACGTCATTGAAGTCGATGTCCCCGTCCATCAGCTCGGCAAACCGCTCGTCCAGCACCCTTTCGCCCGTGAGTGTCCGCGCCGACTGTTCCCAGTTCACCGCCTCATCCTCGATGTCCGTGCGCTTGGCAAATTCGTGTTTGCGGTACATACTGCGGATAATATTCATCGTCACCCTGATGAACCACGCCTGCGCGTGATCTTCATCGCGGAATGTCGGCTTCTTGTCTATGTATCGGAGAAAGACCTCCTGAAATACGTCCTCCGCGTCCGATGGCAGGGTCACATTCGCCCTGGCCAGCGTCATGACCAGCTCGGCGTATCTTTCGATTACTTCTTCATTTGTCATTTTTTCTCAAAAACCTCCTTTGTCAGGGATGATTAACCCTCATCACTGTATAAACGCATGGAGTTTTCAAAATGGACCGGTATTTTGTATTATTTTTACTTATTTTCTGAAAAAAAATCGGAAACAGCCCGTTCAGGGGCGTGCTTCCGATGGTTGTCTGTGTCAATGATTATAAAAATCTCGGTTCGCTCAGCCATTCCTCAAAGCTGACCGCGAGGAATTTTTTTATTTCGGCGCGGTATTTCTCACTGTAAGCGGATACTCGCCCTTTTTCCGTCACATACGGATCAAGGTACCGCCGCTTGGCGTTCACCTTCACGCAGAAGGTGTCCGGAACCGGCTCCAAAGTGCGCTGCACGCCCTTGATTTTGGTGTAGGTATACCACGCATTGTCCGTTATCTGACACCTTTTGAGCTTCCGTATCACACGTTCCTCGGTGGTGTAGAGGTCGTCGGCAGTCAGCAGATGGGAGTCAATCGCTTCCTTCAGGAGCACCGCGAGGAATTGCATGGTGTATCTGTCCGAATCGGAGATGTACACATAGGAATTCTTCATGGAGCGAAGGGCGAATTCCTCCGCGATTTCGGGGCTCTGGAAGAGAATTTCCGGCTGTCCGTGTTCGTTGATTCCGGCGGCAAGGCAGCCGTAGAACCGCGCGATTTCCTCCGTTCCGCACACGCCGTACTGAATGAAATTGCCGAAGGTGTATTCCAGCCGGTCGGCGGAAAGCTGCGGCGAGGCATTGTCGGCGATAGGGAAGAGGTGATAGTCGCAGACGTCCGCGGTGGTGAGATGCCACTCCGCGAGAATCGCCTGAATTTCGGGGGAATTCTCTATCATTTCGGCGGTGCGGCTTTCAGTGGATTCCTGCGTGAGGTGGTCGCCGTTCAGAAAGTCCACCACATGGGCGAAGGCAGGCGTGCTGATATCGTGGAAGAGGCCGGCCATCGCCTGTTTTTCCTCGTGTGTGAAGTGCCAGACAATCAGCGCGACGCCGACGCTGTGTTCAAACCGGGAATATCGGCGGCACATGTCGTTCTGATGAAGCGCGACGTATTCGCAGCCGCAGTTCATGCCCACCTTCCGTAAGCGCTGCATGGGCGGCGTTTCCGCCAGCCGGGTGATGAAGGCAGGAATTTCGGCGGAATAAATGTCCCAGAGAGCGTCGTATTCGAAATCAGTTGTCTTCATTATCCTCACCGTATCCCATTGTCGCTTCATATGCCTGTTTGCGCTTTTCCCTGCGCTGCTGCTGTTCCCGGTATTTTCTCGCCTTATATTCAAACATGAAATAATCAATGGCAAAAAACGCGATGAAGAAAACAATCCATTCCACCAGCATAGAGCCTATCGCGTCGAGCCAGCTGCCCAGCCGTGTCATGCGTCCTTCCCGATGGGCCTGCCACATGTCCGAAACGCCGATGAATAACGCCGTCACGATTGCCAATGGCAGACTGTCCAGAATGTAGGCCTGAATCCTTCCGATCAGGGCGTTTTTGGTACCTTCGGCACGAACCTCCATTCCCGCGATACGGGTGGGAAAGCGGACGCTTTTCAGACTGCGGGTAAACAAAAAAACCAAAACCGGCACGGCTATGAGAAAGATCATCTCCGGGATGCTGCCTGTCAGGCTGCCATTGGCAATGATCTTGGCAAAGCCAATGATAAAAATCACAATGTAAACGATCGCCAGCACCTTTACCAATGCCGAGGCTATAATTTCCTTTTGTCTTTTGTTCATTTAATATATACCTCCGTAAATCGGAACTGCAAAAATAATCGTAACATACAGATTTAAAAATATCAAGTACATATTGCGAACAAAAAGAAAAAACCGCGCACACGGTCTTTCTTCGACAGCGTACGCGGTTTGAATATATTAAGTGACAATAATTATCTGAAAAGCAAGCCGATTTCCGAAGGTAAATGCTTATTACGGTCTTCCGTCGGTTGCATTCAAAGAATGATGCTGCCTTCCGGCAGGGGAGAGTAATGAAATTACTCCGAGTAATGGAATTACTCGTTGACAGCGGTAACAACGCCTGAACCGACGGTACGGCCGCCTTCACGGATAGCGAAGCGGAGACCGGGCTCGATAGCGATTTCCTTGAGAAGCTCAACATCCATCTCAACGTTATCACCAGGCATGCACATCTCGGTGCCCTCGGGCAGAGCGATAACGCCGGTAACGTCAGTGGTTCTGAAGTAGAACTGAGGACGATAGTTGTTGAAGAAAGGAGTATGACGGCCGCCTTCGTCCTTGGTCAGAACGTAAACCTGGCCATGGAACTTGGTGTGCGGATGAATGGAACCGGGCTTTGCAAGAACCTGACCTCTTTCGATGTCTGTTCTCTGGATACCACGGAGAAGAGCGCCGATGTTGTCGCCAGCCTCAGCATAGTCGAGGAGCTTGCGGAACATTTCGATACCTGTAACAACAGTCTTTCTCTTCTCGTCAGACAGACCGACGATTTCAACTTCCTCGTTGAGGTTCAGCTGACCTCTCTCAACTCTACCGGTAGCAACGGTACCACGACCGGTGATCGTGAATACGTCTTCGATAGGCATGAGGAAGGGTTGATCGGACTTTCTTTCGGGAGTGGGGATATACTCGTCAACAGCATCCATGAGGTCAAGAATGCACTTGTACTCGGGAGCGTTGATGTCAGTGCTGTTGGACTCGAGAACTGCGAGAGCGGAACCGGTGATGATCGGAACATCGTCGCCCGGGAACTCGTACTCGTTGAGCAGCTCGCGGATTTCCATCTCGACGAGCTCGAGAAGCTCGGGATCGTCAACCTGGTCAGCCTTGTTCATGAAAACAACGAT
>CAMHMN010000067.1 GCA_946186245.1 uncultured Clostridia bacterium | reverse complement strand
CGATGATAGAATAAACGGCGCCGTCCATTTCAAATGTAACACCGTTTCTGAAATCGCCTGCTACTATCATTTAGTCTTAACCTCCATGAAATAACTTACCGATTTGTATTATAATATAAAAATCTAATAATTGCAAGTCATTTTTACATTCTTTTTTAAATTTTTTTAAAATATTATGCAAATTGCCTTGAATTTCACATCACGGCATGAACCATCATCCCAGAATCAACAGTTCCCTGTCCAGGGACGCAAGATCCACCGCGCCGGTTTCGGTCTTGTAGAGCATATCCTCGATTCTGACGCCGAACTGACCGGGGAGATAAATGCCGGGTTCCACCGTGATCACGGAATTGACCGGAATCTTGCCCCCTCTGTAGGACACCGACGGGAATTCGTGTATTTCCAGACCGACACCGTGCCCTGTGCCGTGTCCGAAGTATTCGCCGTAGCCCTCCGCCTTGATCAGGTCGCGTGCCGCCGCGTCGCATTCCGCGAGCTCTTCGCCTCCCGCAAAGAGATAATCCATGGCGTTCTGCTGAGCGCGGAGAACGATGTCGTAGATCCGGCGCTGCTCGTCGCTGACACTGCCGTAAGCCACCGTGCGGGTCATGTCGGAATGATAGCCGCCCACCACGCAGCCCACGTCAAAGGTGATGAAATCGCCGTTCCGGATTTTGCGCTGACCGGGGACGGCGTGAGGCATCGAGCCGTTTTCTCCCGAAGCCACAATGGAATCAAACGCCAGCCTTTCCGCGCCGAGTCTGCGCGCGTAGAATTCAAATTCAAAGGCCAGGTCGGCTTCGGAAACGCCTTCCTTGATCATGCCGTACAGATGTGTCAGGGTCTGCTCGGCTATATTCTGAGCTGCTTTCATGCAGACGATCTCGTCGCTGTCCTTATGTACGCGAAGGGATTCTATCAGCTTGTCAAGACCGCCTTCATCGGCGAGGACAGTCGGGGCAAGCACTTCAGACATCATTCTGCACTGGGTAAGGGTCATGCGGTCGGACTCCACCAGCAGGGTCCTGATTCCGTATTTCTGCGAAATGCCGCCGAAGGTTTCCTTCATTTCAGGTCCGCTGTATTCCACCACCTCGCACCAGTCGATGGCCTTTCCCGCCGCTTCGGTATAGCGCGAATCGGTCACATAGACACAGCCCTTCCGGGTCACAATAAAATACCCGTTGTCGCAGTTGAATCCGGTGAAGTATTTGCCGTTGATTTCCGAGATGATCAGCGCACCGTCGTATTCCTCCGGAATGATCGAGAGAAGCTGATTGGTACGCCACAGAAATTTGTTAGCCATTGTAAAAACTTCCTTCTATTGATTGATGATATCCGCAAGCGCCTGCACGCCGAGAATATAGCTGTAGGAGCCGAATCCGCAGATCTGTCCGGCACACACCGGAGAAATCACCGAATGGTGACGGAATTCTTCGCGGGCGTGGATATTGGACATATGCACCTCCACGAAGGGCAGCGGCTTGACCGCCGCAATCGCGTCGCGCAGGGCGTAGCTGTAATGCGTCCACGCGCCGGCGTTGATGACCGCCCCGGCATATTCCCCCTTGGCGGTGTGAATCTTGTCGAGAATCACGCCTTCGTGGTTGCTCTGGATAAATTCGGCTTCCAGTCCGAGTGAAAGGGCGTATTCCTTCACCCGGGCGCAGATGGTTTCCAGCGTTTCGTTTCCGTATACGCCCGGTTCACGCACGCCTACCATATTGAGATTCGGTCCGTTAATGATCAGGATCTTTTTCATGGATCGTATTCGCTTCCTTGCTTGCTATGAATTGAATTATCTGCTGTAAGAAACATCGCCGAGTGCCTTCGGGACGGGATTGGCGAGAATCCATGCCACGACGGCCTTTGCGATGGCGTTGAATGTATTTTCGTCGGTGTCCGGGGAGATTTTTCCGATTTGCCGAATGATTTTTTCATCGGCGGGGCTGCCTTCCGAAAGAAGGGCGGCGAGAGAATCCCGCATGGCGCGGAAATCCCCGTCCCAATTCATCGCGCCGTTGTCGAGGATTTCATGACTCAGCCGCCCGATGATGCGAATGGCTTCGCCCTGCACGAATGCCGCCTTGCCGCTGCCGGGAACCAGCATGTCCCACAGTTCGTTGTACTGCTGCGTCCAAGTCCTTCCCTTGACGGAAATCGGCTCGCCGCCGTCGTACTTCTTCAGATGAGGCACCGGCGGTACACCGAACAGCCGGTACAGTTCGGACAGCCCGGCGTCGCAGGCCGGAAGGTAATCGGAAGAAAAGCCGCCGCGGTAAAATTCAAAATTTTTGCCGATCTGTGTCACCAGCCGTTTCCTGCCCTCCGTGACCTCCATACCGGCGTCAAGGAGGATACCGGCAATCAACGCCATTGCGGGAATATCGACATTCTGGCAGCGGATCAGCGCTTCATCGAGGGCGTTAAAGCCGGAATAGCCGTCCGTCCTATGAATATCCGCGCCGCTTTCCACCAGCTTGCGCACGCCGTGAGGGCAGTAAGCCATCGCGGCAAAGATCAGGGCGGTGGGATATCTGTCTTTCTGAAAATTGATGTCCGCGCCCAGTGAGAGCAGAAGGTCTATCTTCTCCGGTCTGCGGACAGCCGCTTCGCTGAGGGGCGTATGTCCGTAGACATCGGCGTAATTGACGTCCGCGCCGTATTCCTCCACCAGCCAGCGGATGACCTCCTCGGGAAGATCGGCGCACATCAGTGCGGATTTTTTGCCGGCATTATCCTCATAAGCATCCGGCTGGCATTTCATCAGAGCCGCCTTGATTTCTTCCGCATCGCCCGAAGCGACGATTTCTTTGAAATCCTTCGGCAAGGTCTTTCTCAGCTTGGGCATTTTTCCATCAACCGCCGTTTCCGTCTTGATTCATTATTATTCCGTAAATCTTCCGTTTTCCGTCAGAGAAGACCCGTGAGTGATTGGTAGTACTTCATCATCGTAATGGCGTCATCCGTCTGTGTGCCTGCCGATTCGCAGATCACAGTGGGACTCATGCCCCGGCGGATGAATTGCTCGATCAGCGGCTCGAACGGCGGACCGTATATTTCATCGGCAAAGGTGAGATGACGCTTCTCGCCGCCCGCGGTGTATTCGATCTTGCTGAAATGAATATGCATGCCGCGCAGACGGTCAACGCCGAGCTTATTCTCGATTTCGTCGAGTGCTTTGACGTAATCCATCGTCCCCTGCATGCGACTGTTGAGATGGCCGAAATCAACACAGGGAATCATCCGCTCGTCGATTGTACAGAATTCCAGCACCTCACTGAGATCGCCCAGCTGGTTGATCTTGCCCATGACTTCCGGGCAGATGTGAATCTTTTCCAATCCTTGCTCATCAAGGAACTTCTGGGCCGCGGTCAATGTTTCCTTCGCAAGGGCAGTTGCCTCCCCGCGGCTCTTTTTGCCCAGACCGCCGGGGTGAACCACAATTCTGTCGGCTCCCATCCAGTCGGCAGCCTGCGCGCTCTGGAAGATGTATTGGATGGAATTGAGCCGCTTTTCCTCCTCCGGCGAGGCAAGCGATATGTAATAAGGCGCGTGAACGGAAAGCCTGATGCCGCATTCCTTCGCCTTTTCACCGAGGATTCTGCCTTTCGGCTCCTTGATCATCACGCCTCTGCCGCATTGGTATTCAAAGGCGTTGAGCCCCTGCGCGGCAAGCCATTCGATCAGCTTCTCGGTGGATTTGATTTTTTCGGCTGCCGAGCGTTCGCAGCTTCCGGCAGGGCCGAATCTTGGGTCAGACATTTTATTAATCAGTCCTTCCAGAATTTCATAACAAAACGCTCACAGGCGCGTTTGACTTTAAAGAAAACCATGGGCTCCGGCTCGTAAACCTCCGTCATGACGGTGTAGGCGCCCAGCAGATTGCCCCCCATGATGTCGGTGAATATCTGGTCGCCCACCACGGCGGCTTCCTTCGGCTGAATGCCCAGCCGCTTGCAGGCACGCCTGAATCCTACCGGGAGCGGTTTCTTCGCCGCGCCTTCAAATTCCAGCCCCAGAAGCTGCGAGAATTTGCGCACCCGCTGGCCGTTGTTGTTGGAAACCACCATCAGCAGGAAGCCCTGCGACTTCATGCGGTCGATCCATTCCTGCACGCCTTCGGCGGGAAGGGGATTGTTGTGTGTGGTCATGGTATTGTCTATATCCAGCAGCAGCGCCTTGATTCCCAGGGAACGCATCCTTTCCGGGGTGATGTCGATTATTTTGCCTATACGCATGTCGGGTTTGAATAAAGCCACGTTGATTTCAGTCCTCCGATATGATACGGATTGTCGATTGAAAATAGACAATCAGTATGAAAAAATGCAGGCACGCCGAACGGAACCGGCAATGCCTGCACTTGATTCTCAGAATTGGCTAAGCAGTTTCCGAACGCCGGAATTACTTATACTTGCGCTTTCTGGCTGCTTCGGACTTCTTCTTGCGGCGTACAGAGGGCTTCTCGTAAGCTTCTCTCTTGCGGACTTCCTGAATAATACCCGAACGGGCGCAAGACTTCTTGAAACGTCTGAGTGCGCTGTCAAGAGATTCCTTTTCCTTGACTCTGATTTCAGATGACATTTAACTTTCCCTCCTTCCGCACATTAGCAGAGCCACCTGCTTGCTGTGACTCTTGGACATTATATAACATGTTCAACAAAATGTCAAGAGTATTAACGAAAAAAAGTGAAAAGTATTTAAAAATAAATATGAATTTTTTTCTTTCCGAGTGAATTCACGGGAATTTTATTAACAATCAGCCTGTCAATTCAGCAAAATCTGCCTGCAAATCCTTGTATAGCGCCGTACGGAACGCACCGGTTCCACACGCACGACCTTCCCGAACCTGTGAGCAATCCGGCGCTGCACAAATCGTCCGTCCGTCCGAGCAACGGGCTGTTGATCCGTATGCCGGCCACTTTTTGCCTCTTCAGACACAGATAAACGCAGCTGCATCCTGCCGTTCCCGCAGAAAACCAGCAGGAGGCGGACACTTTCAGCCCGGTCCCAGACGAGCAGAACTCCCCCGCAAGATTCCTGACTGCGACGAAAACAAACCCCGCAGACGCCAGACACAGCACAAGACGCAGCGAAGCTCCCTTCGCACTCCATGAAAAAAACGCCGTAAGGAACGACGCAAAAAACGACGCCGCAAAACCGACCGCGTATTCTTTGGACGCCGCCTTTTCGCCCGAAAAGCAAACGGCGTTTTTCTCTCCCACGCCCAGCATCCCGCAAACCGCCGGCAATATATCCCTGGCGGGAAGCATTCTCATACAGGGGATTTTTCTGCCGCTTTCCGTCATGAGGTACACGCTCCCCGTCCCGCACAGAAGCTCTCCCGGGCTGCGTCGTACCGTCACGCCCACAACCGAGCTTCCGGGAATGTACGCCCTTCTGAAGCCCCGGAATCCTGTGATTACGCAGCCGCCGTCCTCCCAGCGGGTCAGCGACATTCCGCCTGACGAAACCAAAGCGGCCAGCATATTCAGGAGTGAGAGGGCGAGCATGCCGCCGGCAGCCGTCATCATCACAAGGCTGTCGCCCGCCAGCACGGTAAATTCCAGCGAAAAAAGGAAAGGAAGGACCGTGTTCTCTGAAACAAGCGCATAGGCGGCGGAGGAATATCTGGCGGAAACCGTCCTTCCTGTTTCTCTGCCCGGAGGGACAAGCGCCCGGATAAGCGCATCGGAATCCTTTCCGGACAGCCATACGGAAAGCCATGCCTTTCCGGCAGCGTGCGAATAAATCCTGACTCTCCGGATTCGGGGAATACCGGACAATACGCCGCTGCACACCTCCACACGGTCAAGACTGCCGCGTTTCAGAATTCTCTCTCCGCGCGGTGAAGTGACGCTGACGGTATCCCGCCGGATTTCGCAAACGGTGTGCCGATATCTGTGCAGCAGGCACAGCACCGCGAGCAACGGGAGAATAATCAGCGCCGACAACAGAGCGATTGCCGGCCGATCCGGGCGACCGTTCACCAGAAGAATGATACCGTACACCACGCCCGTGCCGAAGACAATCAGAACCGACGGATGACACGCTCCCGAAGGATGCGGTGAAAAACGCAGTACCGGACAGCTCATGCGGCAGATTCTCCGCACATCACACGGTTGAGCAGTTTTCCGTCGCCCAGGCTGATGCCTCTCAGTCTGACCTTTCTTCCTCCGGTAAAAAAAATCACGGTACACACCCCCAGCCGCCGCTGCAATGGGCCGTTCCTGATTTCGGAACACCGGATATCGCTGCGGTTGACAATCAGCGTGCGACGGAACAGCCATCCCTTTTCCACCTTCAGGCTTGCTCCGCTGCGGATATAGCTGATTCTGCCGAACCAGAAGGGAACGACCGCCAGTACGCAGCACATGACCCCGCAAAGCACGCCCGCCGCCATTGCCGCCGCCGTCAGATGCCACAGGCTCAGCGAAACCGAAGCGCATAAGGCAATAAATGCCAGCATGCCGCAGTACAGCCTCAGCAAAAGCGTATATTTTTCCGAACACCGGTTGGTTATTTCCACCCGCATAAATGACACCGCCCTGTTTATTTTTTCAATGCTATGATTATTCTTTCCCTGATACCGCATATTATTCCGAAAAAGATACCGACGCATAAAGGAAATCATCTTCCGGGCAAATCCGCCCGGATCGGGCGGCAGCATTTGCAAAAACTCCACAGGAATCGGGTAAAGTGTATTGACATTCACTCCGGAATTTGATAAGATAAGGGATAATATACACATTTTTCAAATGCCATATTCAAGGGGCGAAAACATGATGACAGAGATAAAAAACATAGCGGTCATCGGTCTGGGACTCATCGGCGGTTCGCTGGCAAAGGCGATTGCCGAACACACCGATTATCACATATCGGCACGCAACCGCACGCGTGCGACGCTGCTTCAGGCCATCGAAGACGGCGCCGTTCATGAGGAACTCACCGACGACAATATCGGACAGGCGGATATGATCATTCTGGGTCTCTATCCCGAAGAAGCCGTGGAATACATGGAATCCATCGGCAGCAGGGTCAAAAAGGGCGCGCTGGTCATCGACGTATCGGGCATCAAGCGCTACATATGCCGGAATATGCCGCCCATTGCCGAGAAGTACGGCTTTGTCTTTGTCGGCACACATCCCATGGCGGGCAAGGAAAAGGGCGGTTACGCAAACAGCGAGGCGGCGCTCTTCAAGGGCGCGAGCTTCATTATCACTCCGACCGACGGTTCCTCCGCCGGACAGGTGGAATGGCTGAAAGACTTTGCCGCGCAGATCGGCTTCGGCATGCAGGTGGTCTGTTCTCCCGAAGAACACGACAGAATGATCGCCTTCACTTCCCAGCTGCCCCACGTGCTGGCCAACGCCTACGTGCAGAGTCCTCAATGCCTGCATCACCGCGGCTTCTCGGCGGGAAGCTACCGCGACGTCTCCCGCGTCGCCCGGCTGAACGAACACCTTTGGGCGGAGCTTTTCCTGCAGAATTCCGACGCGCTGACGCAGGAGCTCGATCTGCTCATCAGAAATATCACCGAAATGTGCGACGCCATCAAAGCCGGCGACCGCGAAACGCTGGAAACCATACTCGGCAGAGGCCGCATGGTCAAGGAGGAACTGGGCGAATGAGTTTTTCAGATAATTCATCTTTTTCCCGAACCATTCACGTCAACACGGGAAAGCCGTATGACGTAATCATAGAACGGGGTGTTTTAAATCAATGCGGCTATTGGGTCAAAAAAGTATTGCCAAAAGCCGAGAGCTGCGTGATTGTGTCCGACAGCAACGTCGCGCCGCTTTATGCCGACACGGTGAAACAATCACTGGAAGCGGCGGGATACAAGGTATCTGTCAGTATTTTTCCGGCGGGAGAGGAAAACAAGCGGCTTCCCGCCATCGTGGGTATGTACGAGGCATTCACGCAGGCCGAACTCAGCCGCAGCGATTTTGCCGTAGCCCTTGGCGGCGGCGTGACGGGCGATATGTGCGGCTTCGCGGCGGCGACCTATCTGCGCGGTATTCCCTTCGTGCAGATCCCCACGACGGTGCTTTCACAGAACGACTCTTCCGTAGGCGGCAAGACCGGAATCGACCTTGAATGCGGCAAGAATCTGGTGGGCAGCTTTCATCAGCCCTGTCTGGTGCTGACCGACGCGGACACGCTTTATACACTTCCGCCCAGATACGTCACCGACGGCTTCGGGGAGATCATCAAGCACGGATGCATCAAGTCCGCCGACTTGTTTGAATTGATTGAAGCACACGGCACCGACATGAACAGGGTGGAAGAGCTGACCGCCCGTTCCGTTGAAATCAAGGCCGGCGTGGTGGAACGCGACGAAAAGGAGTCCGGCGAGCGAATGCTGCTCAACTTCGGGCACACCGTCGGACACGCCATCGAGAAATGCGCCCATTACACCGGCATTGCCCACGGCGAGGCTGTGGGAATCGGGATGCTCATCATGGCACGGGCAGGAGAAGCCGCCGGACTCACCGAGAAAGGCACTTCCGCGAGAATCCTGGCCGTTCTGGAAAAATGCGGCATGCCCACTTCCTGCCCATTCACGCATGAACAGATCTGCGAAGCGGCAATGCTCGACAAAAAGCGCCGCGGCGAAACCATGAACATTGTGCTGCTGAAAGCGATCGGCGATTCCTTCGTACATAAGATCAGATGCGCCGATCTGCTTGATTTTGTCCGGAAAGGAATGGACGTATGAGCGATACAACTACTTCAATATGCATGATACCCGGCGGGGGTTCGCTCAGGGGAACGGTCAACATTCCCCCCTCCAAGAGCGCCGCTCACAGGGCGATTCTCTGCGCTGCGCTTGCCGACGGAAGGAGCGTCCTCTCCCCTATCGAGCTTTCCAACGACATGAAGGCAACCCTCAACGCGATTACGGCATTGGGGGCAAAAGCGCAGCTTTCGGGCGATACGCTGACCATTGACGGCATCGGAGGTCATTCCGGCGACGCTTCGGGCGAGCCTGTGGACGTCCGCTGCCTTGAATCCGGCTCGACGCTGCGATTCATCATTCCCATCGCCTGCGCCGCGGGAATCAACGGGCGCTTCATCGGCGAAGGAACGCTCGTGACACGTCCGATCGGTCTTTACAGCGAGCTTCTGCCCAAGGCCGGCGTGGAATGTGCTTCTGAAGGCGGACTTCCGCTGGTCTGCAAAGGCAAATTACAGTCCGGTGAATACGAAATGCCGGGCAATATCAGCTCCCAGTTCATCACGGGAATGCTCATGGCGCTGCCTCTCTGCGACGGCGACAGTTTTATCCGGATCACCACGCCGCTGCAGTCCTCCGCTTATGTCGATATGACCATCCGTTGCATGAATGACTTCGGTGTGAAGGTCATTCCGGAGGAAAGCGGCTGGTTCATTCCCGGCCATCAGAGATATGCACCGAGGAATTACACCGTGGAAGGCGACTGGTCGCAGGCGGGATTCTTCCTCGCGGCCGGCGCGCTGGGCAGCGAACTGACCCTTCGCGGACTGCGGATGGATTCTGCGCAGGGCGACAGGGCGGCGATTGAATTATTCCGCGGTTTCGGGGCGGAAATATCCGTCGGCGAAGGAGAAATCAAGGTGCGTCCCGGCAAAAGAAGGGCGCAGCACATCAACGCCGAGCAGATTCCCGACCTGGTTCCCTGCCTTGCGGTATGCGCGGCGCTCTGCGAAGGGACGACAATCATCGACCATGCCGAACGGCTCCGCATCAAGGAAAGCGACCGTCTGACTTCCACCGCCGCGATGATCCATTCGCTTGGAGGAAACGCTCAGGCAACCGACGACGGGCTGATCATTCAAGGCGTCGAACAATTCACAGGCGGCGCGGTGGACGGATTCCGCGACCACAGAATCGTGATGTCGGCGGCGGTCGGCGCATTGTGTGCCGACGGTGAGGTGACCATCACCACGCCGTACAGCGTCAACAAAAGCTATCCGTCATTCTTTGAAGTATACAATTCTCTTGGAGGTAAAGCAAATGTCATCGACATGGGGAAATAACATCAAGATTTCGATATTCGGCGAGAGCCACGGCGTTGGAATCGGCGTTGTGATAGACGGACTGCCGGCGGGCGAAAAACTGGACTTCGACGAGATTCAGTTCCAGATGAACCGCCGCGCGCCGGGCAACGATTCCACTTCCACGCCCCGCAAGGAGGAGGACATGCCCGAGGTCTGTTCCGGCATTCTGGGCGACACCACCACCGGCGCGCCGATGTGTGCCGTCATAGAAAATTCCAACACCCGCTCGGTGGATTACGACAAGCTGCAGCGCCTGCCCCGTCCGGGTCACGCCGATTACACCGGCGCGGTGCGATACAACGGTTACAACGACGTGCGCGGCGGCGGTCATTTCAGCGGCCGACTCACCGCGCCGCTCACCTTCGCGGGAGCCGTCTGCCGTCAGATTCTGGAAAGACGCGGCGTGACGGTCGGCGGTCATATCTACGCCATCGGCAATATGTATGACGACCCGTTTGATCCCGTATCGGTCAACGCCGACCAGCTTCTCGCATTGCAGGAGAAATTCTTCGCCCTCAACCGCCCCGAAGCCGAAAGAGGCATGCGCCGCAGGATTGAGGACGCGCGTTCCGAGCGGGACAGCGTCGGCGGCATTGTGGAAATCGCCGCGGTAGGCGTTCCGGCCGGCGTCGGTTCGCCCATGTTCGGCGGCGTGGAAAATGTGCTTTCCTCCATCGTATTCGGCGTTCCGGCTGTCAAGGGAGTGGAATTCGGCGCGGGCTTCGACGTGGCACGCATGCGGGGCAGCGAATCCAACGACCCCTTCACCCTTTCCGGCAACCGCGTCATCACCACCCGCAACGTCTGCGGGGGAATTCTCGGCGGCATCACCGACGGAATGCCCATTATCCTGCGCGCGGCGATCAAGCCGACGCCTTCCATCTCGCAGGAGCAGCACACCATTGACCTCAAGGAACAGCGCGACGCCATTCTGACCGTCGGCGGCAGACATGACCCCTGCATCGTACCCCGTGCGCTGCCCGCCATTGAATCGGCTGTCGCCATCGGACTTGCCGACCTGATGAAGGAGGTAGGCAAGCTGTGAGTTTTTCCAATAGTTCAAATCTTCCGGAGCTTCCTGATGATTTTGATCTGTCGGACGTCCGCCGGGAAATTGACGACATCGACAGACAGCTTCTCGACCTTTTCGTAAAGAGAATGCATGTCGCGGAAAAGGTTGCCGCCATCAAGAAGCGTGACGGATCGCCCATTTACCACCCTGAACGCGAACAGCAGATTCTGGAGCGCGTGGAACGCAACGCGGGAGAATTCGGCGGCGGGGCGCGCACGCTGATGGCGACCATCATCGACATCAGCTCCACCTATCAGCAGATGCTTCTCTACGGGGACGACGGCAAGCTGCGCAAGAAATTCATGACCGCCGGCAAGATTATCAAGGGCT
>CAMHMN010000066.1 GCA_946186245.1 uncultured Clostridia bacterium | reverse complement strand
AATCCCTTCTACCGTGTGGTTGTCGCCGACTCCAGATATCCCAGAGACGGTCGTTTTATCGAGGAGATCGGTTCATATGATCCTATGGCAAATCCTTCCGCCGTCAAGATTGACGCGGACAAGGCAAAGGCATGGATCGCCAACGGCGCTCAGCCCACCGATACAGTCAAGAATCTGCTCAAAAAAGAGGGGATTCTCTAATCGGTACGCAGTATAGGCGCATCACTATCAAAAATCCTTCGGGTGTGCGGCAATCCGCCGTTTGACGGGTTGCCGTATCGTTTTCACCCATTTTACAGGCGAGGAGGTATGTCTAAATGAAGGAATTGCTCGCAGTAATTGCACGCGGTCTGGTTCAGAATCCCGATGGCGTCAGAGTAGAGGAAAGTGAACCTGCCGAGGACGGCACCATCACATTCACCCTCTTTGTCGATGAGGAAGACAAAGGTCGCGTTATCGGCAAGCAGGGCAGAATAGCCAAGTCTATCCGCACAGTCATGCGTGCCGCCGCAACCCGTGAAAATAAAAGGGTTATGGTTGAGATCGACTGATTATTAATTACGCGCAGAGCTGCGGATGAAGCGATTCATCGGCAGAGCTGCGTTTTTTATTTCCAAACAGAAGAGGTGAATTGGGATTGAAGCAATTTCTGGAAACAGGCAAGATAACCGGCACTCACGGGCTGAAGGGCGAAGTCCGTGTGCAGCCCTGGGCTGATTCGCCGGAATTTCTGGCGGAATTCGACGAGCTGTATCTCGATAAGGGTGCCAAAAAAATCGGGATCACATCTTCACGCGTTCATAAGAACATGCTTATTATGAAAATAAAGGGGATTGACACCGTCGAGCAGGCAGATGCTCTGCGCAACAAGGTGCTTTACATGAACCGCGACGATGTGGAGCTGGAGGAAGGCGCCTACTTCATCCAGGATCTCATCGGGCTGGATGTGATTGACGACGATACCGGCGAACGGCTTGGCAGGCTGGACGACGTGAGCGAAACCGGCGCCAATGACGTCTATCATGTCAGAACCGACGAGGGCAGGGTGTTTTTGATTCCCGTCATTCCCGATGTAATCAGGGAAGTATCTCTTGAGGAAGGCTGCGTAAAAATATTCAAGATGAAGGGTCTGTTTGACTGATGAGAATAGACATCATGACGCTTTTCCCGGAGATGTGCGAAAGAGTGCTGGATGAGAGCATCATCGGCAGGGCACGCAGAAACGGCATTATCTCGGTGGAATGTCATAATATTCGCGATTATTCCGACGACAAGCACCGTCATGTGGACGATATGCCATACGGAGGCGGACAGGGAATGCTGATGAAGCCGGAGCCGATCGAAGCCTGTTTCACCGCGATTTCCGCACAGTGTTCCTCGCGTCCTTTTCTCATCTACATGTCGCCCAAGGGACGGGTTTTCAATCAGGGTATCGCCCGCGAGCTGCTCAAGATGGAAAACATCTGCCTTCTCTGCGGGCATTATGAGGGAATCGACCAGCGGATCATCGACAGCATGGTGGACATGGAGCTTTCGGTAGGAGATTACGTGCTGACCGGCGGCGAAATGCCTGCGCTGATTGTGACCGACGCTGTCTGCCGGATGGTGCCGGGCGTGCTTGCCGAGAATGCCTGCTTCGAGGAGGAAAGCCATTTTTCGGGCTTGCTGGAGCATCCACAGTATACGCGGCCTCCCGTGTGGAACGGCATGAGCGTTCCGGAGGAGCTGCTTTCCGGACACCACGAGAGAATCGCCGATTGGAAGCGGCTGAAATCTCTGGAGCAGACCGCAAAATACCGTCCGGATCTTCTGGAAGACGCAGCACTTTCACAAAAGGAAATAGATTATCTGAAGGACAAACAACTGTTCTGATGTTTTTGTGAGAATCTGCTTTGGTCGGATAGTGCAAGAAAATATGTTTTTTCACGAATTTGAAGGATATTCATTTTTATGTTGAAAACTGACAATTGTATTCCTGATTTGATACAAAATTTTGTTAATCGTACCTTAACACTAGCTTTTACAAATTAGAAAATTTTTTCGGAAAAACGGAACGGCCTACGGCGGCTGACTGCTCTAAACGTGAAATTTGTGCCTTAAAACTTATGCAAAATGCACTAGTTGCCTTTGAAAAATCGTCGCATATTACTCAAATTCTTTTGACAAATGGTTATTATGTACAACTTGATGACGTGCTAAAGTGGTCATTATTGTTTATCGAGCCAAAAATGCAATATAGTTGTTGACGAATGAAAATATTGTGGTATAATATCATTGTCAATTGAAGTTGATGAATCTGCACGTGTTCGTGACTTTCGAGGCATGGTGTTTTTATTTAATCGGCTCAATTACTTAAATTTACATTTTTCATTCTTTCCGCAAGGAGGTTTCACAATGTATGTTAGAGAAGTAACGGTTCAGAATCAGGCGGGTCTTCACGCACGTCCGGCTACGTTCTTCATCCAGAAGGCAAACGAATTCAAGAGCACCATCTGGGTTGAGAAGGAAGAGAGAAGAGTGAATGCCAAGTCTCTCCTCGGCGTTCTTTCCCTTGGTATCGTAGGCGGCATGAACATCAAGATCATCGCTGACGGTCCTGATGAGAACGATTCAGTTGAGAGCCTGGTCGCTTTGGTTATGTCCGGTTTTGCCGAGGATCGGTAATTGTTTTCTTTGTAAGAAAGCGAATGCTTGGATTGTGTGGTATCTTTACGGCATAGGGCAGGGAAACGGTAGCACGTCTTCCACGTGCAGGCTGAAGGAACGCTTTGCCGCAGAGATATCGCTCTGAAAGTACTGATATGTTTTTAGTCAATTGAATATCTTGTCATTCGTTACGGAATTTTCGATGATAAATGTGCCGGTGAGCGAGCGAATTCGCCGGTGGATTTATATCGTGAATTCCTTTTCTTTTTTTGTCAGGTGTATTGATTATTACGGGATTTTGATATAGAATAAAATTATCTTTTTCTAAAGGGAATGATTGATGTGGCATTGCTCAGAAAGAATGATGTGATCCAGGCGGAGATAGACGGCATGACTGCCGAAGGCAGCGGTGTTGCACATTATGAGGGAATGGCCGTCTTTGTGCCGAATTCGGCACCCGGTGATATAGCGGAATTGACGGTAATCAAAGTGACAAGCAGCTACGCGGTCGGCAAGATCAGGCGGATTGTCAAGCCGGGGGAGGGAAGATGCGAGCCGGACTGCCCTTCCTACCCAAAATGCGGAGGCTGCACCTTCCGGCATCTGGATTACGCAGAGGAATGCCGCATCAAACTGCAGCGGGTGAACGACGCGATGAAGCGGATCGGCGGAATCGGGCGGGAAGCGGACGAATTGATTGCCGCAGACGAACCGGACAGGTACCGCAATAAGGCGCAGATTCCCTTCGGATGTGAGAAGGGACAGGCGCTATTCGGCTTCTATGCTGAGCGCAGCCACAGGATTATTTCCTTTTCCGACTGCCTTCTCCAGCCGGAAATATTCGGCGCCATAGCCCAGGCGACGGCTAATTTTCTGAATGACACCCCCAATGACATCTACGATGAAACCACAGGGAAGGGGCGGTTCCGTCATCTGTACATACGCAGGGGATTTGCCACCGGAGAGATCATGGTCTGCGCGGTAGTGAATGCCAACGGGCTTGTGCGGGAAGACGAATTTGTGCGCAGGATACGCGCCGTTTCTCCGGAAATCAAGAGCATTGTGATCAATGTCAACCGAGAAAAGACAAATGTGATCATGGGTTCAAAATGCCGTACGGCATGGGGAAGCGATACGATTCGGGACGTCCTTTGCGGCGTGACCTTTGAGATTTCTCCGTTGTCCTTCTATCAGGTCAACAGGGCACAGGCGGAGCGGCTGTATCTGAAAGCCGCCGAATACGCCGGTCTGGACGGAAGCCAGATATTATTTGATTTATATTGCGGCACCGGAACGGTAGGACTCGCCATGGCATCCGGGGCAAAGGCACTCTACGGTATAGAAATCATTCCTGACGCAGTGAATAACGCCATACACAATGCAGAGCTTAACGGGACTGAGAAGGCACATTTTCTTTGTGCCGATGCGGCGGAGGGAACGCAGCAGCTCCGCAGCCAGGGGATCAATCCCGACGTGGTTGTGATTGATCCGCCGAGAAAGGGCTGCTCTTCCGATGTGATTGCATTGATCAATGAAATCTCACCCGAAAGGCTGGTCTATATCTCCTGCGACCCGGCGACACTGGCGCGCGATGTGGCAAGGCTCAGAAATGCCGGATGGCAGGTGGAACGCTACACGGCGGTGGATATGTTCCCGCGCACCGCAAACGTCGAGACGGTGGCGCTGCTTTCCCGTTCCAATCCATGAAGGCAAAGGCAAAGCGGCAACTGAAAATAGGCTGGCTTGCTTGGTGATCGCCTTTCCTGTATCGACCAGGCTGAATTTGGTTGAGCATTGACATGGAACAATGATATCTGACGGTCAGACAAACAGAAATTGCTTGACAAGGAGCATTGAATATGACATCATCTAAAATGAGCCGGCTTAAACTGGCGGTTAACGTCTTTCTTCTGGCGGCAACGATTTTTGCCTTTTATCTGATGTATTTCAGAAATGAAGGACTGCTTCTGGCAAAGGGAATTGCGGCGTTCAAGTACTTCACCGTGCTGTCGAATGCCTTCGGAGGAGCAATGGCGGCGGTGTGGCTGGCTTTTGCGGTCGTCGGCAGGGGAGAAGAGGTTCCGCGCGCGATTGACCTTCTTAAATTCACGGCGGCTGTCTGCCTCGGACTGACCTTTATGACTGTCATGGTCTTTTTAGGCCCTCTTTACGGATATATTGCCATGCTCAGAAGCGCCAATCTGTGGTTCCATCTGCTGATACCGCTGGCGGCGATGGGAGAACTGGTGTTCCTGAATGAGCGTGACATCAGCATAAAAAACTGCGCCGGCGCAATGCTCCCGATGCTTGCCTATGCTATAGTCTATCTGATTTATAATCTTATCATGGGAAAGGATGAAAATCCCTTCCGGTACGACTGGTACGGCTTTCTGCTGTGGGGCTGGGGAGTAGGCGTCTGTATCTTCGCTGTGATCAGCTTGGTTACATTTCTGATAGGTACATTCCTGACAGCCATTAATAAGAAAGTCAGAAATAGCAGACAGACAAAATGACATATCAACCAATAAACAAAACGCCCTGTGTCACTGAAATTCGTGAAGTACACAGGGCGTTTGAATTATCAATACATTCTGCCGAAACGATTACTTTTTGAGGGTCTCCGCTATTTCACCGATGTAGATGATGTGGTAATCCTTGGACGGGTAATTGGCGGAGTCGAGTTCGGGGAACAGAATGCCTTCCGGCTTGATTTCGCCGACATAGATTTTTTTGCAGATCAGCACGGTATCGGCCTCCTCAAAATAAGGAGCCATTCTGTCGTGGCAGACGGTCAGACCGGAACCGGCCATTTTGTCCTCGTTTCTGCCGCTCACTCTGCCGCAGTAGACCAGTTGCTTGCGGTATTCCTCGGGGAAGAAGCTCAGTGAGAAGTACTCGTGGGAATCAATGAATTCCCTCGTATATCTCTGCGGACGGACATAGCAGGTGACGACATTCTTGTTCCACAGCACGCCGACACCGCCCCAGCTGGCTGTCATTGTGTTGGCTTTGCCGGAATCGCCGGCGGTGATGAGCATCCAGCGGTCACCTATTTCCTTGAAGGGGTTGAAGTCAAGCTCTTTTGGGTCAATCTGATGAAACATAGTAAAAGCATCCTTTCTGTTTGTGTGTTGGGTGTTGTATTCTAGTTTTATGAGATCTATGCGCTGAATATTCAAAAACGCTTCGCAGCCCGTGCGATTGCCCTGCACGGCGCGAAGCGCCTTTGTTGATCATAGAGAATTAATAGTAGTTGTAGTTGGACGGAATTGACAGGTTGCTGAAATCGCGTGATGCAGAGCCGAACTTGTCAAAAGCAGCCTGATTGAAGCTGACGGTCTTGTCGCTTTCCGCTTTCGCAATGAGATCCTTGGTGAAGTCGTCAAATTTGTAACGGAGAAGAATGGAATCACGGTATGTTTTAAGACCGGCGTCGTTATAGTCGATTTTCTGCTTCTGCAGTAGCACGATTGCGGAATCGGTTTCCAGGAACGCCAGCTCACCTTCCTTGAGACTCATTATTTTCTTGCCGTCATCCGTGGAAAGATCCCAGACGCTGGTGTACTTTGTGGAGCCGCTTTTATAGCTGGTGGCGTTTTTCTCGAATTCCTTGCACTTGTCAGAGAACTTGATTTTGCCGCTTTCTGCCTGTTTTTTAATTTTCTCGTACTGCTTCTTGACCTTGGCCTTTGCTGCACTGGCCATCATGGAACCGTCATCGTTGTAGTAGTACTGCTGAATGTAGCTGATAGTGGCGTAATTATCCTTGATGTATTGTTTAAGCTCCTTGTCGGTGATGGGCTGTGTGCCCTCCTTGCCGTAGATCGCGTTGAAGAGCTTGTTCTGGAGAGTGAGATTTTTGTAGTATTCGGTGATAGAGCTCTGCGCCACGCCGTTCTTTTCGTAGACCTCTTTATCGGTGTCATACTGCTCTTTTGCGCTCGATTCGGCGGAAGCGATTTCTTCGTCAGTGAGCGACTGCTTCATTTCCTTGGCGAGAATACATGCGCCCGCATAGGATTTGACCGTCTTCACAGCCTCTTCGTCAAGATAATCGGTGGCTTTTTTGTCTGAATCAGAGACCTTGACGGTCTGCTTATCAAGCGCGGTCGAAGTGTTGAGCTGTCCGTTCTGCGCGTATGCGCGGAAATTTACCGCCTGCGTATAGATGTACATGCCGATGGGAACGGAAGTATCTTTGCCGACTTTAGCCGCCCAACTGACGTCTGTACCGCATGCCGTCAACGACAGCGCAAGAGAAATAGCTGCGACGGAGGCAGCTGCCTTTTTGATCAATTTCATTAAAAAACCATACCCTTCGCTAGATAATAATATAATAATGAATGTAAAGTAATATACAGATACTGCGGCTTGAATAAAAGCCTCAGCTGCAACGGCATTTATTATACACCTCTTCTTTGCTTTTGTCTACAGTTTTTGGGGAATATTCATCGTATATTTAAATATTGTTATCAATTGGCCGGAGAACTTTACTTTTTTTGAAAAAATCTCTTGACATTTGACGTAAAATAATTTATAGTATTAGCTAGTGCTGATTGTAAAAAAGGCAAGAGCGGCGCGGATTTCCGCGTCGGTGATCAAGGATTCACCCCTCTGGGGCGGCAACAAATAGGAGGTGCATTTGCATGGCAAAGTGTGATTTTTGTGGTAAGGAAGTATCCTTCGGCATCAAGGTTTCCCATTCACACAGAAGAAGCAACAGAACATGGAAGCCCAACGTAAGACGCGTGAAGGCTATCGTTGACGGAACTCCCAAGAGAGTACACGCATGTACCCGCTGCCTGCGTTCAGGCAAGGTCACAAGAGCTGTCTGACGTTTTAATTCTTCACATTATACCCACTGTACGGTGCATGCTTTATGACGGTACGGTGGGTGTTTTGTTATGGTGACGTTCTGACCCGAAAGGAGCGATGAAACGATGGCGGGCAGTCAAAAGCAGAAGTTTCTCATGCTGCTGAAGATTCTCTATGAGCAGACGGATGAAAATCATCCCCTCAGCGCACCTCAGCTGGTGGAGCTTCTTGCCGAAAACGGTATAACCTGCGAGCGAAAGGCGATTTACCGTGACATAGAATCTCTCGTCAGCTTCGGGTTTGACATATTGCAGTCGTCGTTTCCGCAGGGATATTTCTGGGGAATCAGGCTTTTTGAAATGCCGGAACTGCGAATGCTGGTGGATTCCATCAAATCATCGGAATTCATTACCGATAAAAAGACCGATGAGATGATAGAAAAGCTCCAGCATCTTACCAGCGTCTATCAGGCGAAAGAGCTGGAACGCATCAAAGGAATTACCGAGCGTCCGAAGAATCGCAATGAAGGTATCTTTTACAATATTGACAGCTTGCATTACGCCATTCAGAGCAAGCGCAAGGTGCATTTTTCATACTACCGGCATGTGATACGCAACGGGAGGATCATTCCTCAGAAATCACATGAATTTACGGTGAGTCCTTATGCGCTCATATGGAATGAAGGCAAGTATTATCTGGTCGCCAATTACGAAAAATACGATAATTTTTCACATTACCGTCTGGATCGCATCAGGCAGGTGGAAGTGCTGTCCGAATCGGCGCGTCCCCTCCGTCAGTTCAGCAAATACGACGAGATTTTTGACGAGGACGATTATATCAGCGGCGTATTCGGAATGTACGCCGGCAGCAGTGAGGACTTCGTCTATCTTCGATGCAGCACCGATTGTCTGGAACACCTGATCGACCGTTTCGGAAATGACATTGTCTGCGAAGAATACGGAGATACCTTTTTTACCGTGCGCATCAAGGCTTCCGTCAATGACGGGCTGGTGAGCTGGATTCTGGCACAGCGCGGCGGCGTGTCGGTGATCTTCCCGCCGGAGCTTTCCGAACGGGTCAGAGGCACGCTGGAGGGAATGCTGGGGCATTACCGGAGAAATCTGTAAGATGATGTCCGGGACGTTCTGTTGAAATAAACTGTATTGTATTTTGTCCCTGAAAATGATACAATACAGATATCGCTCCTTAGGAGCAGGATATGAAATGAAGGTGTGAATCTATGTCCCGTAAAATGAAACGCAGCACCCTTTTGCTTGTGATGGCTGCCGCATTGATCTGTGTGGCTGCCCTGACCGCCTGCGAAATCAAAACATATAACATGACGGATCCGGGAAGCCCGTCTGATACGTTCGATGCTTTTTTTCAAGCCGTTCTGGATGGCGATGACGCCTCGGCCAACCAATTGCTTTATAATTACTCATGGAATTCCTGCAAGCCGCAGGGCAATCCGGACAGCGGGGGATACACCGTGAACGGAATTGCCGTCAGCGGTTCGGATGCATCCGTGATGAATTGCCTGATGAAAAGCAGGAGCTGCCGCGTTGTCAGCCAGAGCGATTATACGAAAGATGACCTGAACAGCGCGGTTACGGTGGAATATACGTCATTTGATATTTCAAAATTTCAAAAGGAGCTTGCGTCGAGGGCAGTAAAGGAAGTTAAAGAAAAGCAGTATCTGGGTAAGGTATTCAAAAATGAAAAAGATACAAAAGAATTAATTGAGGGCATAAAGACAAAGCTGCTGCAAGACCCTCAGTCTTTTTACACTACGCAAAAATACAGGATCGAATTCATCAGTGTAAAAGGAAAATGGAAAGTGATTATGACAGAGGATTTTTATAAAGCGCTCACAGGCTATCCGAACTGACGAGGGGAAAGAGAATGGACAAATCCGTAATCAAGGGTACAATATTATTCCTGCTACTGGCGGCCTTTTCTTTTGCCACCGTTTTTTTAGTGCCGTCATCTGACAAGATCATCAATTCATCAGATACCGCGCTGAGCCAGAAGAAGCTGTATGTGGATATGGCGGAGTCGGTCATACGCATCAATGAAAATGTAAACAATGAAATCTTTGAGCTGCCCAAGTTTTTTACCCTGCCGCTTGACCTATCGCCTGCGCCGAAGCCGGATCCTTCCAAATTTACCGAAGACAGCTACAGTGATGACACCATTACCGTCAAGTGCTGGCGCGAAAGGATTGAGCTGAAGGACAGAACGGTGACGGCAAATTTTGCCGACGTCACCATCGTACACCCTACACAGCTGCGGACTGCCTTTGCGGGAGGTACATACGGAACGTCCAAGCGCACGCACGCTTCAAAAATGGCGGCTGCCAATAACGCGGTGCTGGCAGTCAACGCCGATTTCTACAACTGCCGTACGGAAGGACTCATCATCCGTCAGGGAACCGTCTACAGAAAAAAGCCTTTTGGGATAGATACGCTTTTTATTGATTCATACGGCGATTTCAGTGTCATGAAGGATTATCTCGCCATTAATACCCAGTATTTCAAGAAACACGAGATTTATCAGACCGTCGTATTCGGCCCGGTGATTGTGGAAAAGGGCAAGGCGGTGAAAAAGCTCGATAAATTCAACAGCATCGCCTGCGGCCCCCGCGCCAAAAATCCGCGTACCGCTATCGGTCAGCTCGGGAAGCTGCATTATCTGGTGTGCGCGATAGATGGCCGTTCGGATGTTTCGTCGGGTGTTACGACGAATGAACTGGCGGTTATTATGGCGGATAAAAAGTGTATCATTGCTTACAATATGGACGGGGGACAGTCTACGACCATGGTCTTTCACAATAAGCTGTACAATGTGGTGTCAGACGGAGGGGAACGAACCATGACGGATATTTTGTATTTTGCCACTTCCGTGCCGGAATCCGAATGGAAAAAGTAGACGCTGCGCCACTTGGAGGTACCTGAATGTCAGATAACGTAGTTTTTTTGGAATACGGAAGTTTTTCCGTATATTGGTATGGCGTTTTTATTGCGGCTGCGGTATTTCTGGCCGCTGTGTTGTTTTCATTTCTCCGGAAGCTGCAGGGCAACAGCTATATGGATGGATTAGCCGTTGCTCTGGCCGGTATGCCTGCCGCATTACTGTTCGGAAGGATTTTTTACTGCTGGTTTGCCAGGGCTTCTTTTGCCGGAGGATTAGCTGACTGCATGGATTTGTCAAAGGGAGGATATGCCTTTTACGGTGCATTGATGGGAGTTGCAGCCGTACTGGCAGCCTATTCCTATTTTTTCCGGCAGTCGGTGCTTCCGCTTGTGGATGCGGCGGCTCCCGCGGTTTCTCTTGCGGTTGCAATAGGTAGATTTGCCGGCTATGTCAGCGGTGACGATATCGGATTTGAACTGACAGGAAACAGCGCTTCCCATCTGCCCTTTGCCATCTGGTCGGAAGGGGATCATTCATGGATTCTGTGGGTTGGATTTTTTGAGGGACTGTTTGCCGTGGCGGCTTTCATATTGTCCCTGCTCCTGTTTTTTCTGAAATATCGGTATAAAATCCCGGGATTAAGGAAAGGCTGCAGCGCTCTTGCTTTTATGCTTGTATACGGCTATTCACAGACGATACTGGAGAGTATGCGCAACGATTCGCTCTTTATGGTTACGCTTGGATTTGTGCGCATCAGTCAGATTATCAGCATCGTGATGGCCCTTGCTGCCACCATCCTTATTTCGGTTAAAATCTGCCGTATCCATAAACCCGCCTGGATTCAGTATGGTGTTTGGGGCGGTTGTGTCTTGGCACTGTCAGTGGCGGTTTATTGCGAATTTAAGATGAATGCGCTTTTGATGGTTCAGAATTACATAATGATGGGAATCTCGCTTGGCTTCATGCTAGGGTCGTCGATCTATCTGTATCTGCATCTGGTGACCATCAGCAAGTCGCTGCCCGAAGCCGAAACAGTAACAGAAAAGGAAACCCAATCGGATGACGATTATAAGCAGGATGCATTACCGTTTTTCAGCGTGGAAAGGAATGAGAACGCCGGATTTGATTTTGACTTTGGCAGCGAGTCTGTCAATGAATTCAGCGATCATCTCAGTGATGGACATGACGAAGAAATCCGTGGTTTCTTTGATGACAACGCCGACTTCAGCTTGGACGATGAACTGAATTTCAGACTTGATGATGAGAAAAGCCCCCAAACTGATAACCAGAAGGAAGAATTCGAGGACGATCCGGACGAAGTATTGGACGAAGAGCCGGATGAGGAATTCGAGGATGACCTGGACGGAGAATTCGACGAAGAGCCGGATG
>CAMHMN010000065.1 GCA_946186245.1 uncultured Clostridia bacterium | reverse complement strand
GCTGCGCGGGATAGCCGGGGGCGGAATAATTCTGCTGCTGCGCGGGATAGCCGGGGGCGGAATAATTCTGCTGCTGCGCGGGATAGCCGGGCGCGGAATAATTCTGCTGCTGCGCGGAATACGTCGGCGCGGAATAGCCCTGCGAACCGGTTTGTGATTGAGGACGCTGCGGCGCGGACTGCGGATATCCAGGGGAGGTCTGCGTGCGGGGCTGATAGCTGCCGGAACGCTGTACGGAATTCTGTGAAGTCTGCGCGGCTTCGGGACGCGGCTTGGGCGGATAGGTGGGAACTTTCGGACGGCGGCCCGCAAGCAGCTCATTGGCCGCATCGTAAGGGGAGCCGAGCGAAGCCGAAATCTGTGCCTCGGTCTTGCCTGCCTCAAATCCTCTGCGGTAATGCTCGTCATATTCCTTCAGAATGGCGGTTTTTTCCGACTCGCTCATGGTAACAAGGTACTGATTGAGCGCGGTCAGATACTCTCTTCTGGTCATGGCTTTATCCTCCGTTTTTATAAAGAATACGCTGGTATAGGATTAATATAAATATAGCATTAATTTTCAGCATTGTCAATATTTTACATCTTTTTCCCTTGGATAATTATAACAATTATGATATTGTACTATTACAGTATTATACCCGTTTTATGATAAAAAGATGCAGCAAAAAAACGGCGTGTCCGATGAAATTCGGAACACGCCGTTTAAGTTTAATACTGTAAATCATTCTTGCGGCGATTCAACACGCACAGCCGCCCCGGTCAGTCCCAGCAGCACCCACATAAGGGGGGTATTGATGGGCAGGGAATACCCGAAGAAGGCATGCACCGCGTAAGCCATCACAGCGGCGCCGCAGCAGACCAGCAACGGATTGTCGGTGGCGCGGCGGAAAGCGTTGACGACCAGGCTGCCAATGAAGACAAGGAAAGCGCCGAGCCCCGTGACGCCCGAACAGATCAGCAGCTGAAGATATTCGTTGTGTGCCTTGTCGAGATTTCTTCCGCCGAAGAATTTTTTGGATTCCTCGCCGTAGACCTCGTTGAATACGGTGCAGAACGTGTCCGGACCGCTGCCGAAAAGCGGCTTTTTGCCAGCGAGCTTCAGGGTGCGTTTCCAGGTGAACATGCGGTTGTGACCGAACTTGTCGTTGAAATTGTCGTGGTAGAGTATCTGCCCGAATTCGTACAGCACGCCGCTTTTGCCGTTCTTTGCGGCAAAGAAGGAAGCGATGAGAAGTCCGAGTACCGCCAGACCGTTGACGAAAAGGGAGGCTATCAGCAGTCTGGGGCGGGAAAGAGCGAGATTGAGCTTTTCTTTTGTGTTATTCACCGTAGAATTCACCGCAGGATTCAACACGGGAGAAAAGTCGCAGCAGATAAAAGCCGACAGGACGCCCAACAGAACAGCGGCGGCTATCAGGAGAAATCCGGTTGCGCCGAATTCTTCCTCCAGAATCCACGTCCTGACCACAAGCCTGTTGAAGGCAATGACGCCGGATGCCGCAGACAATACGGCAAGGTATCTGCCCAGCCGATCAAAGGAAATTATCATGAGCGGCAGCGCAGCGAGCAGCACGACGCCGAGCGCGACGATTCCCGCGTCGGTGTTGAGATTGAGTTCCGCCCACAGCATAAGGGCAAAGCAGCACAGAATGATGATTCCGTTCCTGTCGGATTTCAGCTGCTGTCCCGTGACGAAGATGCCGGCGGCAAGAACCAGCGCGGCGGTCACGAAATAGGAGGTAAGGTTGATATTTCCCATCGGTCCCATAAAGAGCAGCCCGCTCTTCCAGTTTGGATCAGAAAAACCGGTGCCGAGTATGTCTATTCCGAAGAAGTGAATCATCACCAGTCCGGCGACTGCCGTGGCCCCGAAGCAGTAGACATTCAGGTCGAACCGGCGCAGTTTCAGCAGGTGAGAAATCAGAAAATACACTGCCACATAAAAACTCTGTATGATCAGACCGTCGTTGCGGACTCCCTGGCCGTTGAAAGCCACGTCCTTGTAGGGGGACAGCAGTGCCGAGAGAAAAAGGAATCCCCAGTAGAGCAGCACCGCCATATCCGGCAGGTTGAATTTGGGCAGTTCCACACTGAATTGGTCGGAGGGTGTGGAGAGCACTCTGACGATCATGGCGACGATGACGGAGCACAGTCCCAGAGCCGCCAGCACATAAAACACGGAGTTTTTGTAGTGGGTAATGTTTGCGTATTTTTCCGGACCCATAGCAAGCGGAAACAGGAACACCATGGCCAGCAGAAAGACACGGGCGAAAATCTCCATCAGGTTGTTCCTGTCAAACAGGGGTGAAGGAGGTAAGGCTTTTTTCTGCGTCCGTTGATTGCCGCTGTGATTCTGATGAACAGCCGTGCTGCTCTGTCCGCCTTGGGAAGGGTGTTTATTCTGAATGCCGATGTATTTCTTATTCTTTTTGCCTGACATTTGGAGTCTGTTGCTCCTTTCTGTAAAAAAAGAATCAGTGGCAGCCTCCGCAGGAGCAGCAATCGCCGGTGCAGGCGGCGTCGGGATCATAGGTGTCGGGATCCTCGCCATTGACGGCGGCGGTGAGAATGGCGGTTACGTGGTTCATCAGATGATCCACGACATCCTTTGCCTTGTTGAAGGCGACCATGTTTTCGCTCTCCATAACGGCGGTGTAGATGCTCATGAGCTGTTCGTTGAGTTCGCCGATCTTATCCTGGTCGGGTTCGGGCTTGGAGGATTCGATTTCCATCTTCATGCGCACGAGGTTGAATTCGCCTATCTGCTTCTGAAGTTCCTCGTCGTTGTCGCTTGCCTGTCTTGCCTCCATCAGAGCCTTGTACTCGTCGGATTCCTGAATGAGCTTACCCATTTCTCTTGCTTTTTCAATGATTGTCATTGTCTTTGTCTCCTTTTGAAATAAATGATTGTGGAATATATGAATTGTAATAGTGCGTGAATTATTGTTGGGGAAGCAGGCTTTAATGCTTTCCGTATTCCCCTGACTCTGTGTTTGTCCGATCGCGTCTTGCTCGCTCGGATCGCTTAACCCGTGAAGCCAGGCTCACTCTCCTGCCAGGGAATCTCGCTCCCCTGAATCCCGTTATGCGGCGCCGCGGCTTTCATGGTTGCTTTGTTATGAATTCACAAACTTGCCTTGCAGCACCCAGTTTTTCGCGTCGGTGATTTCGCACTCGGCAAAGCTGCCCACCAGGTCGGCGCTGCCCATGCATTTCACCACAATGTTCGCGCCCGTCCGGCAGAAAAGGGAATTGTCGCGGCTGTCCACGCCTTCCACCAGCACCCGCTGACGGCTGCCCATCATGGAGGCGCAGCGTTCGGCTGCAATTGCCTCCTGCGTTTCCAGCAGCTCCTTCATCCATTTTGCCTTTTCGGCGTGCGGAACCGGGTCGTGCATCTTCGCTGCCGGCGTTCCTTCGCGGGCGGAATAGATGAAGGTGAAAAGCGACGTGTATTTCACCTCGCGTACAAGCGAAAGCGTCTCCTGAAATTCCTCGTAGGTTTCGCCGGGAAAGCCCACAATGATGTCGCTGGTCAGCGAAATGTCGGGCATTTTCTCCCTTGCCATGCGGACGAGTTCCAGGTATTTCTCGCGGGTGTAGCGGCGGTTCATGGCTTTGAGCACCCGGTTGGAACCGCACTGCACCGGCAGGTGAAGGTGGTGCGCCGTGTGCCTTCCCTGTGCCATGGCGTCCAGCAGCTCCGGCGTGCAGTCCTTCGGATGGCTGGTCATGAATCGCAGCACGTAATCGCCGTCGATGCTGTCGATTTCACGCAGCAGCTTGGGAAAATTCCAGTCCTCGCCGTCGGAACTGACCGCGTTCTTGACGGCGTAGCTGTTGACGTTCTGACCCAGAAGGGTGATCTCCTTGTAACCGGCGGCAATAATGTCCCTTGCCTCCGTCAGCACCTTGCCCGCGTCGCGGCTGCGTTCTCTGCCTCGCACATGCGGCACGATGCAGTAGGTGCAGAAGTTGTCGCAGCCGTACATGATGGGCAGCCATGCCCTGATGGAGCTGTCCCGCCGCACCGGCAGCTCTTCGCAGATGGAATTGTCCGCCTGCGACAGCTCAAAGACCCGTTTTCCTCCGGTCAGCGTGCGATAAAGCAGCTCCGGAAACCGGCTGATGACGTGGGTGCCGAACACCAGACTGACGTGCGGATAGCTGGTGCGGATCTTGTCGGCGACGCTCTTCTGCTGCACCATGCAGCCGCATAGGGCGATGATCAGATTGGGATTGCGGTTCCTGACATGCTTGAGCGCCCCGACATTGCCGAATACCCTGTCCTCGGCGTGTTCCCTGACCGCGCAGGTATTGTAGAGAATGAAGTCGGCGCTGTCGGGATCGTCGGTAAAGCCGAAGCCCATTTCAGAGAGCATTCCGTTGATTCTCTCGCCGTCCGAAACATTGCCCTGACAGCCGTAGGTGTGCGTGAAAGCGAGCGGCGTTCTGCCGTCCAGACGCGCTTCCATCACCGAACGCACGAGCTGGCAGTATTCTTTGATCTCATTGCCGTTGATATGGTTGGTCGTGTTTTCCATTATAGTAAAACATCACGCTCCGTCTGTTTTTAACTCATTATAAATAATTGCAAATGCGAGCTGATCTGAGAAATCCCGCATTTGCAATTTATCATTTGAAGGTGCAGAATTATTTATCCCTGTTCATTTTCGCCGCTTCGATAAAGCTCTTGAAAAGCGGATGCGGGCGGTTGGGACGCGATTTGAATTCAGGATGGAACTGACACGCGACGTACCACATATGCTCCGGCAGCTCGATCATTTCCACTACGTGACCGTCGGGAGCCTGTCCCGAAAGCACCATGCCGTTTTTCTCGTATTCCGTGCGGTAGGTGTTGTTGACCTCGTAGCGGTGGCGGTGGCGTTCTTCAATCAGCTCGGAGCCGTAGCACTGGCTGACTTTGGAACCGGGCTTGAGGGCGCAGGGATACTTGCCGAGGCGCATGGAAGCGCCCATATCTTCCACCTCACGCTGTTCGGGCATGAGGTCGATGACCGGATAGGTGGTATCGGGATTGAATTCCGAGCTGTTGGCGTCCTTGAAGCCGAGCACGCTGCGGGCGTATTCGATCATCGCGATCTGCATGCCGAGACAGATACCGAGGTAAGGGATGTTGTTGGTGCGGGCGTATTTGGCCGCGACGATCATGCCCTCGATGCCTCTGTCGCCGAAGCCGCCGGGAACGAGAATGCCATGCACATCGCCGAGCATTCCGGCAGCGTTATCCTCCGTGAGCTTTTCGGAATCCACCCACTTGATGTCCACATCGACCTTGTTGCCGATGCCGCCGTGCTTGAGAGCTTCCACGACGCTGATGTAGGAGTCGTGAAGGGCGGTGTATTTGCCGACCATCGCAATTCTGACCGATTCGGTGAGATTCTTGGCGGTTTCCACCATCTCGATCCAGTCGGAGAGATCCTGCGGACCGTTGACGTCTATGCCGAAATACTCGCAGACGATGGTGTCAAGCCCTTCGTTCTTGAGGAAGAGCGGCGCCTCGTAGAGCAGCGGCACGTCGAGGTTGGCAATGACGTGCTTCTCGGGAATATTGCAGAAGAGAGCGATCTTCTGCTTGATTTTGGGGTCAAAGGGCAGCTCGGAACGCAGAACGATGATGTCGGGCTGAATGCCGACGCTGAGCAGCTCCTTGACGGAATGCTGTGTGGGCTTTGTCTTGTGTTCCTTGCTTGCCGCGAGGTATGGCAGCAGCGTGACATGGATGTAAAGGCAGTTTTCCCTGCCGACGATGGTGGAGAACTGTCTGATTGCCTCCAGGAAGGGCTGGCTCTCTATATCGCCGACCGTGCCGCCGATTTCCACGAGGGCGACGTCAACGTCCTGCTTGTTCATGGCGATGATGTCGATGATCTCGCGGGTGACATGGGGAATGACCTGCACGGTGCCGCCTCTGTAATCGCCGTGACGTTCGCGGGCGATGACGCTGTTGTATATTTTACCGGATGTGGCATTGCTGTTGCGGTTGAGACTTTCGTCGATAAAGCGCTCGTAATGTCCGAGGTCAAGATCGGTCTCGGCTCCGTCGTCGGTGACGAACACCTCGCCGTGCTGAATGGGATTCATCGTGCCGGGATCGACATTGAGATACGGGTCGAGCTTCTGCATGGTGACGCGCAGGCCTCTGGCTTTGAGCAGTCTGCCCAGAGATGCCGCTGTAATTCCTTTTCCCAATCCCGAAACAACGCCGCCGGTGACGAATATGTACTTGGTAGACATTCTGAATAACCTCTTCTCGTATAATAGTAGAATGAAAAAATATAAAATAACCTAATTATTTTATCACGCTTTTGGATTCTTTGCAATAGACAAAGTCCAAAAAAAACGCCGAAAAACACAAAAATCGCATATTCGGCTATTTGCCTACTTCACACTTTGAAGAGCGGTCATTTTTAAATAAAATTACAACGCCGCTTAAACCCGATTGCTGACGGGGGGATTACTTGGCCTTTTCTTCCCATTCCGTTTCCCTGAAGCCGACCAGCACAAAGCCCTCGCCCGCAAGAATCGGACGCTTGACCAGCATTCCGTCGGAGGCGAGCAGGCGGAGCTGTTCCTCTTCTGACATATTCGGCAGTTTGTCCTTGAGTGAAAGCGACTTGTAGAGGGTGCCGCTGGTGTTGAAGAATCTGCGCAGCGGCAGACCGCTTGCCCTGTACCAGCTGACAAGCTCGTCATAGGTGGGATTTTCCTGCTTGATGTCGCGCAGTCGGTAAGGGATGCCGTTCCGGTCAAGCCATGCCTTTGCTTTCCGGCAGGTGGAGCATTTGGGGTAGCAGATGAATAGCATGTTTCACAGACTCCTTGTTGTTCAGATAATGATGCCGTTGCAGTGGTCGATTTCATGCTGGATGATCTGGGCGATATTCCCGGTGAAGGTCTGCGTTCTGGTCTGGAAATCACGGGTTTTCCATTCGACCTTGATATTCTTGTAGCGAGTGACTTTTCTCGCGCCGTAAAGCGAAAGGCAGCCCTCCACGGCTTCATAGGCGACGGATTTGCTGATGATTCTGGGATTGAACATTTCCATGGCCATGACGCCCAGATCCACGACGATAATGCACTTCTTCACGCCGATCATATTGGCTGCCATGCCGACGCACTCGGCGGAATGTGCCCTCAGTGTGTCCAGCAGGTCGTCCGCGACATGAATATCGTCCGGCGTCGCGGGGGAGGATTTCAGTCCCAGAAACAGAACGTCTTTTACAATGGGTCTTATCATGATAGGTCACCTCCCGTTTATTATACCATAACCGAATCACAAACACAATGATTTACTCACGGACGAATATTATTTTTCTATGAAGAATTTGTGCTCATTAAGAAGGTATTACAATTCGTAAAGAGGGCAAAGCCTCTACTTATCCACGCTTTCCACCGACTTTTCCACTGCAACTTGCGAAAATGGGGGGCAATATGGCGGGATTCAGGCGGTTTTTAACCGTGCTTTCCACCAATTGTTGAAAACCCGCCGTTAAAAGAGGTTGATATTACCGTTTTTGACAAAATATTACAGTCGGTTCATGCAAGATGTATTTTTAATGAAGATATAGTGAATTTTGATAAAAATATATGCAAAATGACGATACAAAAATTGCCTATATTTGGTTGAATATGATACAAATATGTGTTATTATTAATAACGGCTGAAATCTTATCGAAAATTGATGAATTTACTCATCATTTAATAGCCAATGATTACAAAAGGAGCGTTTTGAAGATGGCAGACACCATTATTACGGGTATCATCGGAGCAATGGACGTTGAGGTGGAAAGCATAGCGGCAAACATGCAGAATGTCGGACATAAAGTTGTCAGCGGCATTCCCTTTTCCATCGGCACGCTCAACGGCAGACCGGTCGTGCTGGCCAGATGCGGAATCGGAAAGGTCAATGCGGCGATTTGCGCACAGATCATGCTCAGCACATTCGGCGTGAACGAGATGATCAATACAGGCGTTGCAGGGGCGGTAGCCAAGGGAATCAAGCAGAATGACATCGTGATAGCGGAGCGTTTTGTGCAGCACGATGTGGACACTTCCGCCATCGGAGATCCGGTGGGCTTTGTTTCCACCATCAACAAGGTGTATTTCGATACCGACAAGGGCATCACCTCCCGACTCAAGGCGGCTATCGGCAATAAGGCACGCACCCATATCGGCACCGTAGCCACCGGCGACCAGTTCATCGCCGACAAAAAGACCGGCAAGAAGATTCACGAGCGTTTCAACGCCTCGGCCTGTGACATGGAAGGCGGTGCAATCGCGCAGGTCTGCGCCCTGGCAGGCGTTCCCTTCGGCGCGGTACGCTGTATTTCCGACTCCGCGGACGAGAAGGCGCACATGGATTATCCCGAATTCGCTGCAAAGGCGGCTGCCACCTGTGCGTCCATGGTGATGGAGTATTTCAGGTATTTCGAGAGCTGACGTTGTTTAAAAGATGATATTGAAAAATGTTTCTTTCGGGAAAATCAAAGAGTAAAAATCCCGATGCGCTTCGTTCCGGTACCGTAGAGCGGGTGACGTCGAGAATGTTTGCCGTTTCTCCCGATCCGGCGGCATTTGAAAACCATGAGATTTTTTGGAAAAGGCTTCACGATACCGACGAACTGACCTTCGGGCAGACCGCGAAACCTCCCTTTACCGTGACCTATAAGGGCATACAATATGAATTTGATACCGCAGCCGTGGAATTCGATTCCTTTGAGGACGATCCCTCTCTCTCGTGGCTGAATGACCGGGAGAAGGAAGCGGTGATGGATTCGGATCATGCCTATGGCGTGGAAATGATATTTGCGGACAACAATATGGATTCCTTCCATCTTCAGGTGAAGCTGCTGTATATGCTTGTGCCGGATATGGTTGCGCTGATGGACCTCAATGGCTACCGCGCCTATTCCGGCAAGTGGGCGAGAATGACGGCCGAATCGAAGGTGGCGCCTTCGCCTGACTGTATGTTCATCATTCACGCGACAAATGACGAGCAAAACGGGGAGAGCAGCGTATGGCTCCATACGCACGGACTGACTCGCTGCGGCACCATCGAGCTGGAAATTCTGGGAGCGGATCTGAATAACTGGCGTGATCTGGGAAATGCGCTTGATCAGATAGCGCACAGGCTGGTGGGCGACAACAGATTTATCGACGAGATGGAGCCGAAGCTGGTAGGCAAGACGGGTGACGGCAGGGACATTGTGGTCACATGGCAGCGCAGCGAATGGTCGTTCAGGGACTTTCCGAAAAAGATCGTCGGAGGGCCATCCGACCGCGATGAGGAACACAGCATAAACACGGGCGTCATCTATCTCTACGAAAACGAGGACGATCAGCTTGACGGCAAGCTCACTCCCATTGTCAAGTGGGCTGACGCGCTGAGCGAAAACGCGATATTCTATAAACCATCCTCCGAGACACGCCGCATGAAAGCGCTGGCCCAGGAGCGTGTGGACTGGCTGAAAAGATTATACAACGAGCTTCCGGAAAAAGAGATCATTGTCAAGATCGGCTTGAAGCCTGACCCGGAGCACGGTTTCGATGAAGACCAGTACGAATACATCTGGTTCCAGGCGGACGAGATGCGGGACGACGGTTTTTCGGCGACGCTCACGCAGGATGCCTTCTATGTGAGCGGCATGGTGTCAGGCGTCATGCGGGAATGCCGTTATGATGAAATCGTGGATTGGCGCGTGATGACGTCCGAGGATACCATTACGCCCGACAGTGTTTACAAATTGTTATAATCAAAAAAAGGCGTTTCCATAGCGGTGACGCCTTTTTTTGATGATGTTTTTGTCATTTGAAATTACCTTTCGTCTGTCCGCACCCGAAGTTTGCCGTCTTTGACGGAAAGCGAAATTGTTCCGCTTTGGGCTGTGCCGTACACATGACCGAATCCCGTGCTTTTCAGCCGGTTGCAAAGGGCATAGGCCTTGGATTCTTTCGCGGTGGTAATGATTGCCCCGACATTCATCGCGGCAAGGCCGTTGATCTCTTTCCCGACGATTACGGCGTCGCAGCTTCGCCAATCATCGGGCAGGAGAAGACAGTTGCCCGTTTCGGGACAGATGAGGGCGGTTGCCTCTCCGCATGTCAGCCGCTGCCATTTGCCGCCGGTTCTGTCGGAAAAGGTTTCAAGACCCAGCGCCGGATCTTTTAATTCCGCGCATCCCCCGAAAGGCTGAATGATTCCGGCGGCGGTGTCCCTGTACAAATCGATGTCTGTGAACAGGTAATCCGGAGGATACTGCTCCAGTATACGGTAAATATTTCCGCTTCGCTGGGCGGATTCGTCGGAAACAGCGACGGCATCCACCTTCCTCACCCCTTCGGAGCGCAGGGTTTGCCGAATGACAGACAGCACGTAGGAATCCCCGCCGACGTCGGCGAAAAAGGCGTGTGTGCGGTTTCTGGCACAAACGCACATGCCTCCGTTTCCCGTGTCAAAGACGACGATTTCCGCGCTCCTGCAAAAGAGCTGATGGGAAAGCATCCCCGCGAAGAGAAGCACCGCTATTTCGCAAAGCACAAAGCCTCGCAGTCGTTTGCCGAATGATTCGCTGTTCATATACCGGTTCATGATGAACGCGCAGACAACCAGAAGCAAGATAAACAGAAACAGAGCGGGCGTGTAGGAGAAACTCGTGTTCAGGGCGGAGAAGGGGAGCTTGGCAAGCGCGCCGGTGACGATTTCAAGATAGGCGCAGAGTACTGCCGCCGCAAATCGCAGCGGCAGCGAAATCAGCCATCCCACAAGCGGAATGCAGTAGATCGCGGTCGCGATGATGCCGATCATAAGGAAAAGCGAAGCTATGTAAACGCAAAGAAGATTTGTCAGAGGTGAGATAAGGGATACTCTTCCGAAGTGTATGGCGGTGAGCGGAAGAATGGCAAGGCTGGCGGTCACGGTGCTTGCCAGCCGACGAATGACGCGTTTGCCCGATCTTTTGATTTTTGTGCTTTGAGGCATTTTTCCGGCTGCGGTGAGCCATTGTCTTGTCCGTTTTACCATAGCGGCGTAGACTCTATTGGAAGCGAGCAGCAGACCCAGCGTTGCGCAGACCGAAAGCTGCAGCCCTATGTCCGCGGCAGCCCACGGGTTGAAAAGGCAGATAACCAGCGCCGCCGCCGATAAGGAGGTGAAACTGTCGGAATCGCGGAAGATGATTTTGCTTATCAGCGTCAGAATATGCATTACTCCGGCGCGGACCACCGACGGAGGAAAGCCTGTCACCGCCATAAAAAGCAGAATAAAGCAGATGGAAATGATCCAGGAAGGCTTTGGATTGACTCGCAGCTTCCGGAGGAAATCCATCAAGGTCATTGTCAGCAGTGTCAGATGAAGCCCTGAAACGGCAAGCAGGTGGGCAATTCCGGTGATGCGGAAATTTTCGACCGTGGTGATTTCCATGGCTCCTGTGTCACCCAGAAGCATACCGCACAGCATAGCGGCCTCCTGTTTCGGCAGCGCTTTGCGTGTGCCGGAGACAATAGCGCGGCGGATGATTTGGGGAAGGTACCTCAGACGGAACCCGCCTTTGGTGAGGCGGTACGCCGAATAGGGCTTGTACCAGCAGCGGGCCTTTATTCCGTCGGCGCGGAGAGAGGTGGTGCTGTTGTAGCCGACTTCGTGGCTGCCGGTTTCGCTGCTGCTTTGGAGGAATTGCACCTCGCAGGTGATGCGGTCGCCTTCCTTTGCTTCCTCAATGGATGAGCGGCTCGTCATCAGAATGCGGATTTTTTGTGTGACTCCGGGAATGTCGATGCGGTCGGTTTCGATGGTGTATCGCCAGCGCCCGTACTGCCTGTGGGGAATCTCGCATATCTCGCCCGAAATCACGCAGGATTGGTCGCTCAGCTCTTCCGAAATGTGATTGGCACGCAGCTGACAGCAGCCGATCACCAGCAGCGCGGCGCATATCGGGCAGAGAATGAGAAGAATATCACGCAATTTTTCACGAAAAATAAAACCGGCTGCGATCGCGGAGATCGCAGCCATAACGCACAGTATGAAATTGACTTCGGGAAAGAAGCAGACAGCGGCGGCGGAAGTTGCCAGATAGGTAAAACCGAAAACGGCAAGAGGTCGCTTCATGTGACCCGCTTCCTTTCTAAATAATATGTGATATGTCAGAATTATTTAAAGAAGAGCGGCAGATTACCCAGCACGATAATGTCATCTCTGTCATTGGCGTCGCCCTCGGAAAGAACAGCGCATTTTGCCACGATGTCCGCGCCGGCCTGTTCCGCCAGCGCAACGGCTGCCTGCAAAGAACCTCCGGTGCTGATCACATCGTCAAGCACAACCACTTTCTTGCCCTTCATCTCAGCGGCGTCGTCCTCGCCGAGATAGAGCTTCTGCAAGCCCTGTGTGGTGATGGATT
>CAMHMN010000064.1 GCA_946186245.1 uncultured Clostridia bacterium | reverse complement strand
CGGAGGACAACCGCAAAATCGGCGGCTGGGCGGAGGGCTTCGATCCCTTCTACGGCGCGCCTGTCATACTGATTGTGCTGGCCGACAAGAATTGGCCAACCGCCGTACACGACGGCAGCCTTGTGATGGGAAACCTGATGCTCGCGGCTCATTCGCTGGGGCTTGGAAGCATCTGGATTCACCGCGCAAGGGAGGAATTTGAAACCGACGAATACAGGCAGCTTCTCAAAGATCTCGGCGTGGAAGGCGAATGGCTCGGCATTGGTCACTGCGCCGTGGGATATGCCGACGGCGAGATCCCTGCTCCCGCCAAACGCAAGGAAGGCAGAGTTTTCTGGGTGGAGTGATATAACATGGAGAACAACCATACGTTGATTGAAAATAATAAACCGCTGGAAGCGCTGGAAGCCGACAGGGAAAGGCTCATTGTCAGAACCAGCATCGTCGGCATTGTCACCAATCTTCTGCTCGCCGGCTTCAAGGCTGCCGTGGGAATCATTTCCCATTCCATCGCCATCACGCTGGACGCGGTCAACAACACGTCCGACGCTCTGTCGTCGGTGGTGACGATCATCGGTGCGAAGCTCGGCGGGAAGGCGCCCGACAAGAAGCATCCGCTCGGCTACGGCCGGATCGAATATCTAAGCTCGATGATTGTCGCGGCTATCATCCTGTATGCGGGTATCACTTCCGCCGTGGAATCGGTCAAGAAGATCATTCATCCGGAAGAAGCCGATTACGGAACGGCTTCGCTTGTAATTGTAGGCGTTGCCATTGCCGTCAAGCTGATCCTCGGCAGCTATGTCAAAAAGCAGGGCGAAAAGGCGAATTCCGGCGCATTGACGGCTTCCGGCTCGGACGCGCTGTTTGACGCGGTGCTGTCGGCGTCGGTGCTGGCTTCGGCAGCCATTTATCTGATATGGCACATTTCCTTGGAAGCGTATGTCGGCGTAATAATTGCCATTGTCATCATTAAGGCCGGCATTGAGATGATGAGTGAAACGGTCAGCGACATTCTGGGGCAGCGAGCCGAACCGGCGCTTGTCAGGGAAATCAAGTCGCTGATTGCGCAGGAACCGGAAGTGATCGGCGCCTATGACCTTGTCATCAACAACTACGGCCCCAATAAGAATTACGCCTCGGTTCACATGGAGCTGCCCGACACCATGACGGTGGAAGAACTGGATCGCCTCACACGCCGGGTGGAAGCAAAGGTGTATCTCGCGACGGGCGTTGTGCTCACCGGCGTGGGGGTCTATTCGCACAACACAGGCACGGGAGAAGCGGTGGAACTCCGCAATTCCGTTCAACAAACCGTTCTGTCGCACGACTGGGCCTTGCAGATGCACGGATTCTACGTCGATACGGAGAGCAAGACCCTTCGCTTCGACGTGGTGGTGAGCTTTGACATTCAGCCGAGAGAAGCCGTCAGAATCCTGCGCGAAGAAATCACGGCACAATATCCGGACTACACCGTTCGCATCACACCCGACATCGACCTGACCGACCTGTAAGTGCTCCCCGGTAAAGTGCAGCTTGCCGAAACCGGCTTGAACAGGCGAGTAAACCGTGATACCCTTTTATTGAAAAAACAATAAAGGAATGTGTACTTCCGTTATGGACAATAATAATGAAAAAGCCGCAAACGTGCCAACGCAACGAAATGCATTCTCTGCTTCGAATGCAAAATGGCATGTCCCGTCAAGGCGATAAAGTGAGGGATTCCAATTGATTTACACACCCGCAACCAAAAAGGCAATGCGGCTCATGTTCGAAGCCCACAGGGACGCATGGGACAAGAGCGGCGTGCCGTATGTCTTCCACCCCTTCCATGTGGCGGAACAGATGGATGACGAGATTTCCACCGTTGCCGCGCTGCTGCACGATGTGGTGGAGGATACGCCTTATACCCTTGACGATCTGCGTGAAATGGGCTTTTCGGAGGAAGTCTGCGATGTGCTCGACCTTCTGACCCACCGAAAAGACGTGCCCTATCTGGATTACGTCAGGAAAATCAGGACGAATCCCGTTGCGATCAAGGTCAAACTGGCAGACCTTGCGCACAACAGCGACCGAAGCCGGTTTGACAGCATGACGGAGCAGGATTACAGGAGGGAAGAAAAATACAAAGCCGCCATAAGAATCCTTCGCGGCGAAGAAGATTGACATTCAATGATATATGGAAAGGCTGTGAATGAAAAATGCCGAAGAAAATACTGGTTTCCGGACTGCTGAATATCGAAACCACCGTTGCGGTGCGCGGCTTTCCGATCAACTATTACCCTATTGACTACCCGTTCTTCGGAGTCAATTCCAATGTAGCTGGCGTTGGCTTCAATGTGGCAAAGGCATTGCGCACGCTGGACGACGACGTGGCGCTTGTTTCCTTCCTGGGCGAAGATTACGAAGCCGGGCGGATTTGCGCCGAGCTGGCGGACTGCGGCATTTCCGACGAGGGAATTTGCTGGGCGCTGCAAAAGACGCCGACTTCGGTCATTCTTTTCGCTCCGGACGGAAGACGCCAGGTCTACTGCGACCTCAAGGATATTCAGGAACAGTCGCTTGACGTGGAAGAAATGGAATACACGCTCTCCACCGTGGACGCGGCTGCGATCTGCAACATCAATTTCAACCGTCAGCTCATCAAGAAAGCGCATGAAATGAAGAAACTGACCGCGACCGACGTGCATGTGCTGGGAAATATCGAGGACGACTACAACCGCGATTTCATGGAGAACGCGGACATTCTGTTCCTCAGCGACGAAGCGCTTCCCTGCGCGGCGGAGGAATTTATCCAAAGGCTGCACGAACGCTATCACAACCGCATCATCGTCATCGGAATGGGCGCGAGAGGAGCCTTACTGCTCGACGCGGACACCAACAAATTGACTGCCGTTCCGGCTTATTCCTGTGCAAAGGTGGTCAATACGGTGGGGGCGGGAGATTCTCTTTATTCCGCGTTCCTGCATTATTACGTCAAGGGTTGTTCCGCAGAGGACTCGCTCAGACGAGCCGTGATATTCGCAGGCATCAAGATCGGATTCAACGGCGCGTCGCTCGGGTTCTGCACGGAAGCAGAGATTGAAGCGGCTATCAGCTGATTTTTCCCGTAAATTAAAAGTCCCGGAGAACTTCATGGCGAAGCGCTTCGGGACTTTTCGTTTTTCATGGAAGAAGTTTTCAGATACCCGACAGGCTGAGGAAATAGCCGGGGATTGCCACCAGCGCAAAGAACGCCAGGCAGATCAGCATAAAGGTTTTCAGGAATTTACCGCCTTGCCCTGGGTACTCCCTGACATAAATGCGGTAGTTGATCAGCGAACAGAGAGAGCCGATAATGGAGCAAAGACCGACCGTATTGACGCCGTAGATCAGCGCGCCAAGATTCTTGGCATAGGGTAAGAGCACGATGGAAGTAGGCACATTTGAAATGACCATGCTGAGAAGAATGCTGCATACATACTCATGACCATCGACTGCCTTTGCCAGCAATCCCGCTATCGCCGGATTGGAAGAGATCGAGGAGGAAAACACGAAGAAGCAGAAGAAGGTCAGCAGCAGCAGATAGTCGGTCTTGACGAGTATCCTGCGGTCGATGAAAAACACCGCGACCGCGACGCCTGCCGCCACCAGAGGCCACAGGGATGAGCGGCTGACGATGGTCCACAGCACGACCGCGAAGATGGTCACGTATGCCATGCGGTGAAAGGACCTGTCCTTTTCCCATGTTCCGGTAAACGACAGATCATTGATGCCGGTGCACTGCTTGATGTCCCTGCTATAGAGCAAAAGCACAAATACGATAAGCAGCGCGGCGGACAGAATCCATATGGGAAACATGAATTTCACAAATTCCCAGGCCGATACGCCCGATTTGCCGTAAATGAAAAGATTGTGCGGACTTCCGAAGGGCATGAGCAGCGAACCGCGGATAGCGGCGATGTTTTCCAGCGTGATTACGGGAAGTATGTATTTCTCCTTGTCCCCCGCGCGGAAGAGCATAATTGTCAGCGGCACGAATATGATCAGTGAAACGTCGTTGGTGACCAACATGGAGGAGAAGAACACCGAGAACACCAGAAAGAGTGACAGCGCCGTCATCGAGCCGATTCCACCCGCCAGTTTCAGCAGCGGGCGGAAGATATTCTCGCTCTTGAAGCCTTCCAGCACGGTCAGCATCATGAACAAGGTGGCCAGCGTGTGCCATTCAATGCCGGCAAACAGCTTGACGGATGGCGGCGTGATGAAGAGCGAAATAACGGCGGCAACCACCGAAATGACGGCATCGGCTCTTTTTTGATAAAAGCCTTTATTTTTGCCGTTATGTCGGTCAGAAATGTTGTTCGCGTTCTTTTGGCGGTTTTGGTTTTTGTCAGTTGTTGGGTTGTTTCCATTGCGATTAAGTCCTTTTCTTTTTTGTCGATTGAATTCTTTTTTTGTCGATTGAATGATTATACTATACTTTTCCCAATCAGACAATAGCTTTGCGAAAATTTCGTGAGAAAAATATTTTGTGGACTTGTTTTCTTTGAAATGTTATAATAAATATACAAAGCAAGTTAAGAAGGCGGGTAATCATTATGAATGGATTGTTTGGCATTGACAGCAAGGAAAAGAAGGTCGAGTACATCGAACTGATTTACGACCTGATATTCGTTTACATCATCGGACGCAACAATTCGCTGCTGCACCATGTCCCCAACGGATTTGTGGAACCGGGCGTATTTGCGGCGTATGTCCTCTGCACGCTTGCCGTCATTCAGATCTGGAATTTCACCATTTATTACATCAATCTCTACGGCAGAAACAGTGTGAGAGATCATGTCTTTCTGTTTGTCAATATGTTCCTGCTCTATTTCATCGGAGAAGGCACGCGGGAAAACTGGCAGGCATTTCACACCCAGTATCACGCCGCATGGGCCTTGATTCTGGCAAATGTGGGGTTGCAGTACGTCATTGAATTCCGCCGCCACCGGGAACAGCCCGAACATATCCGGCGCATCACCCGCATGGCTGCCATTGTGATGACCGAGGCGGTCATTGTCGCGCTGTGTATTCCGGTATACAACGCGACAGGCTCCACGCTGCTCACGCCGGTGGCGATTCTCTTCGGAATAGGCGTGACGCTTTTCTCCGGTCGGAAGAGCCATTCCGGTCTGGTGGACTTCCCCCATCTGTCGGAACGGGCAATGCTTTATGTGGTTTTCACCTTCGGCGAGATGATCATCGCCATGGCGGGTTATTTTGAAGGGAAACTGAATGCAAGCAGTCTGTATTTTTCACTGATGGGATTCCTGATTGTCGTAGGACTCTTTCTGAGCTACGGGTATTTCTACGACAGAATTATAGACCGCGAGAAGAAAACCAACGGACTGGGCTATATGCTGATGCATATCTTCATCATTTTTGCCCTGAACAACATCACCACCTCGCTGGAATTCATGCGCAACCAGCAGGTATCGCTGCTGCCGAAAATGCTCATGCTGACAGGTTCACTGATGCTATACTATGTCTTTCTTTTCTCGCTAGGCAGGTACGCCAGGAGAAAATGCCGGTTTACGCTTCGCTTTTACCTGACAACGGCAGCCGTCGGCGGGTGCTTTATCGGCTTGATGCTTGTCTTCCGAAACCTGATGTATGTCAACATAGCGATTACCGTGGTGTTTGTATTCGGGCTTTTTGCAATGCTGCGGATCATGGACAGAAAGGCAGACGGCATCGAAGAATAAGTGTCTGAATCAATAAACCGGACTTGCGGCTTCTGATTGTTTCAAAGCTGCAAGTCCGGTTTTATTTAGCTGATGTGAATGCTTGAAAAGATTATTTCACCTTTGTGAGATAGGCCTTCTTGATTACGACGTCCTTGACGGGTTTGTTGTTGCTGTTGACTTTAACGGCGGCAATCTTATCGACTACCTTGAGTCCCTCATAGACCTGACCGAATACGGTGTGCCCGCTGCCTGTAATGCTCTTGAACTGACCGTCCAGATAAGCCGTTCCTCCGCGTTTTTCGTACTGCTCGGCTGCCCACTTCGCACCGCCGTTGGAGAGGAAGCCTTCCTTATCGCCGAGTTTGTAATACTGAGCGTTCTTGGTCTGAACGATGAAGAACTGGCTGCTGTTGGAGCCGGGTGCGCCTGTGTTGGCCATGGATACCGCGCCGCGGAAGTTGTAGAGGTTGCGTCCGAATTCGTCCCCGAAGGTTTCATAGCCCTCGAATGCGCACTTGCCGCCGGTGCCTGTGCCGGTCGGATCGCCGCCCTGAATCATGAAATCATTCATGACGCGGTGGAATATGATACCGTTGTAATAGCCTTCCTTGATGAGCTTTTTGAAATTTTCCACGGCTGTGGGAGCGTACTTGGGGAAGAGGCGGATTTTGATGGTGCCCATGTTGGTTTCCAGAACGGCGACTTCCTCCCCCTTCGAGGGCTTCTTGAGCTGTTCGCCGTCCGGAGCGACTTTGAAATCCTCCGAAGCGGGATATACGGAGCTGTCAACGGTGGAAGCGGTTGCTTTGCTGGAGGTGTCTGCCGTATTGGAAGTAAGGTCCTTTGTGGCATTGTTGTCGTAAAGCGAAAGGAAAATGATGATGAAAATAACGGCGACAATAATGCTTCCCATGATGATCAGCGCCTGAGTGACCCGCTGCTGACGTTCCAGTTCCTTGCGCTGTGCGGCGGTCAGCTTCTTTCTGCCTGAAGACGAAGCGGCGGGAGACTTGTGAGGCTGGGGGTTGATTTTTTGGTGTAAATTCTTTTTTGGTGTGGACATTTTCTTAAAAGCTCCTTTTTAGTAAAATAATGCCTGATAAAAGGGAAAATTGCGGATAATAGTAAAAGAAAAAATGATAACGGCGATGATGATCGCGCTTTTCCAGTCCAGTTTAAGCACGTATCTGTGGTAAGGGCGTATGAAAAGCGAGATGACCAGTCTGACATACAGATACATAAGCCAGCACAGAAAAACAATATACAGCGGATTGTAATACACAGCTGCGGCAATGTCTCCCCGCAGCAGGGCGAATGTGGCATGTGTCGCGCCGCAGGATACGCAGTGGAAACCGGTGACCTGCTTGATGCTGCACTTAAAGAAAGACAGATCCAATCCGTTCATTGTCCGTAATATCAAAGCTGCCGCCGCTGCGCAAATCAGCGGCACAGCGACGGCGAGCACAAACGCGCTGCGGTAATGTTTATCACGGCTTAGCATTTGTTTTAAGTAGTTTTGTTTCATGCCTGTATTGGAGTAATATGATTATCTTCTTCTCTGCTTGCCGCTCTTTGCGGGCTTAACCTCAGCAGGTTTCTCCTCTTCGACCTTTTCCTCTACGGGCAGATCGCTGGTGCAGTGGGGGCATTTGACAGCCTCGATGGAGATTTCAGACTTGCAGAAGGGGCAGACCTTGGTAGTGGGAGCGGCTTTTTCCTCGGGCTTCTTGCCGATGGATCTCAGCTTGTTGATGCCCTTGACGATCATAAAGATGACGAAAGCCATGATGATGAAGTTGAGAATGTCAGAAATGAACTGGCCGATGGGCATGTCCAGACGCCATACCTTAATGGAGAGCTTGCTTGCGCCGTCAGCTCCGGGCGCAGCGAAGCAGTTGAGGATAGGCTGGATGATATTGTCGGTCAAAGATGTGACCAGACCCGAGAAAGCCGAGCCGATGAGAACGCCGACAGCGAGATCGAGCATGTTGCCCTTGAGTGCGAATTCTTTGAATTCTGAAAGAAGTTTTTTCATTGAAGGTACCTCCGTTTTTTTGCGATGCCCAAAAATGGCGTCATCACATTTGATTGCAAACATTATAGCACATGAAAAAGGGAAAATCAATGTAATTTTGCAAAAAATATTGAATAATTTGGGTCAATTGTATAAATCTTTTATTATGACTCTGTTCCCTGCGGGAGACAGTACAGGATTCGGTTGCCTTCTTTTCCCGTTTTCCTGACAAGTCCTGTGTTGATCAGCAGGTTGATGGTCATGCGTGCGTTGGCAGCCCCGGTGCCTGCCGATGAAGCGAATTCCGCCGCGCCGAATACTTCCGGCAGACCGTCGGGAAGCAGCAGCGAATAGTCCGTTGCTTCCGAAAGGGTGATTTCACCTGTGAGCTCGGTGGGAACGATGTCGGAAATGTATTCTCCCAGGCGTGTGCGCTGCTTTTTGCGCCGATTTGTTTTTACCCCGAACGTGCGGTATTCGTCGGTCGTGAGAATGGGAAATTTCAGTGTCAGATTGCTGTCTGCCAGCATGCCGCGCAGGGAATAAAGCTCCCTCATTTCGGTGTAAATGGTTTCGTGCTTCGGAGATTTTCTGACGGAGATGACCTCTCCGGTATTCCCGTCTACACTTATGATGCGCCGGCTGGCAATAATGGGATGCACCACCGTCACCCGGCAGAGTCCCAGAAGTCCGGAGAGCTTCGGCTTGAGGTGGGAAAGTCCGCGCGTCTGGATTTCGATAATGCCGTTCTCGCCCACGATGTCGGCTATGTAATCCCCGACCGGAATTTCGTGGCGGCTGCCGTCGGGTTCATAGTACCATTTCAGCACCGCATGAAGGGATTTTTCCTTGAGAGTGCCGATGGAATTTGTCATTCCGGCCTTTTCAGACGACCGAACTATGCTAATCGCATAATTAAATCTTTGTTTGTCAATATGATTGGTACTGTCCGTGATAATCACCAGATTGATGCAAAATATTTGTTGTAATTACTAAGTAATCGTGGTATAATTATTATATGCAATGAATGAATGGTTTTCAAGGTTATTTTTGTATCAATGAAGGGAAAAATATGGGCAGTCAGATATCACCACCGAAACAAAATGATCTTCCTGCCGGCGTGCTGCGTGTGCTGGAGATGCTTGAAAACGCAGGCTATGAGGCGTGGCTGGTCGGCGGCTGCGTCAGGGACAGGCTCCGAGGGGTCTTCCCGAAGGATTACGACGTGACCACCAACGCCCTGACCGATGAGGTGATCGCGGTCTTCGACGGCTTCAGGGTGATTGCCACCGGACTGAAGCACGGCACCGTGACGGTTATCGCCGGTGGAATGCCTGTGGAAGTGACTACCTACCGTGTGGACGGGGCGTATTCCGATGGCAGGCACCCTGACAGCGTGCGTTTTGCCTCCGATATCCGGAGCGATCTGAGCCGCCGCGATTTCACGGTCAACGCAATGGCGTATTCTCCCCGAAGGGGTTATCTCGATCTTTTCGGCGGCATGAACGACCTAAGCGCGGGAATAATCAGATGCGTCGGCGATCCCGACCGGCGATTCGGCGAGGACGCGCTGAGAATACTGCGTGCGCTGCGATTTGCCTCTGTGCTGGGGTTTGATATCGAGCCGGACACGGCGCAAGCCGTTCATCGCTGCAGGAAGCTGCTGGGGAAAATTGCCGTCGAGCGGATCACACAGGAATTGCTGGGTCTTCTCTGCGGCGTAAATGCCGGCCGTGTGCTGCGGCAGTACCCCGATGTGATTGCCGGAATCATTCCGCCCTGTGCTTCTATGGTTGGCTTTGCGCAGCACAATCCTCACCACGATTTCGATGTGTGGGAGCATACGACGCGTGTCGTGGACGCGGCTCCTCCGGAGAGAATCCTGCGCCTCGCGGCCCTGCTTCACGACGTCGGGAAGCCTTCCTGCTTTTCCTCCGACGAAAAGGGAATAGGGCACTTTTACGGTCATGCCGCAAAGGGCGAGGAAATTTCCCGTGAAATCTTTGCCGGGTACCTCAGAACGGACAGGCGCACAGAGGAACGGGTGCTGTTTTTGGTGGCTCATCACGATGAGCCGATCATTCCGGAGCGAAAAATCATACGACGACGGCTTGCCAGGTACGGCGAGGAACCGTTCAGGCAGCTGCTTGCCCTGAACCGCGCAGACATAACAGGACAGCTGGAAGTCCCCGAGAAGGACAGGCTTGCGGCGCTGGACGACGCCGGGCAAATCCTTGACGGGCTGGCCGGTGAAAGCGCGTGTACCACCTTGCAAAGTCTGGAAATCAGCGGTGGAGACCTTATGGCGATGGGAATTCCCAAGGGGCCGATGATCGGCACCGTTCTTCACCGGTTGCTGGGCGAAGTCTGCGACGAATCGCTGACAAATTCCGGAGAGGCACTGAAAGCCAGAGCCGCCGGATTGTTCAATGAACTAAAGCAAAACAAAGAGGGGTCTGATGGAAATGAAGTCTGAAGGTATGAGAGTCAAGGCTGTAATCGTGCTGTGTGCCATGCTGATTTCCGTGGCGCTTTCTTCCTGCACATTGATGAAAAAAGCGGCGATGGATACGACGGCGGCAGGTAATGACGCTGTGGTACCTGTGGTGAACGGATTCATCAAGAATGCCGACATCAACCAGAAGCTGCAAAATGAATTCCTGCCTGCGGCCGAGCAGCTGAAAAGCGTTACCGAAGATTCCGAGGGCAGGCTTCATGTGGAATACAAGATGACGGAAGTCAATGGCGGCTTGTTCCACCCTGTTTACAGGATCACGATGTCTCTGTCGGACGAGAGCGATTCGATGGTGCTCAAAACCGTGGAGATATCAGGCTTTGACACGGTGCGGGCCACCGATGCCAATGACATTGCATGGCTGCATTCTGCGGAGATTGCCGAAAGTGTTTTTGATTTGCAGCGTTTGGGGATAGAAGTTGACACCGCTCAGCTTGGAGAGAATTCAACCGAGCTGAATACCGTGGAAGTATTCCTGAAGGTGTACGAAGGATTGGCAGGCAAAGAGATTGATGTGTCGGATGTGACGGTCGGCAGTGACGATTTGATGAAAAAGGCATATCTGATGAGCCTGATCGATTACGTAACGGATGTGGATTATCAGTTTGATGAAAATGCCAATCTCTACCGTACCACGGAACTCATTGCCCAGATGCTCACCAACATAGAGCGTGACGTTTACGGCAGACAGAGCGAGACCGTTACCGGCGAAGAATTCGCCTCGCTGCTGCGCTTCCTGTACAGTGTGATGCGGGTAAAAGACGTGGAAGGTTCTGAAAAGAAATGGAGCGAGCTTGCCACGGTGGATACGGATGCCATTCTGGAAACGATGGAAATGACAGGAAAACCGTTCACCAGGCGCGACGCGGCGGAGTTTGTGGGAAGAATAACGAAAACAGGGCCAAAATTTGCCCTGAAATACAACGATCACAATCTGCAGCGGGTGGAAGATGCGTATGACAGCATATGGGTTCGCAGGGCTGTTACTCACGGATTCATGAATTATTACGGCGACTCGACCCTCTTTGCGCCGGCAGAAGGATTAACGCTGGTCAATGCGATTTCGTCGGCCAAATGCTACCTGAATGCAAGGTACAATGACTGGGCGTATTCTGTCAATTATGAATGGGACGGGAACTATACCAATGAGGACGTCATCATTTCTGCCGCAAAACTGGCGGAGTATTTCAGCGATCGCACGGACAGCGACAGGGACTTTCAAGTGAAGACCGTGATGAACGACCGTGATTACAACTGGTTTTATTCTCAGAAGAACACCGGCGAATATTCGGCTGTCAACTGTATGCCTTCCATAGCGACGATGGCAGCCCATTGGCATAACAGCGGCAGCCAGGCCACTGTGAAGAAAATGCGTGAGACAAGCACCAACTCCGACGGGTGGACTGCCTTTGAACTTCGCTGCGGTCTTTCGGCATATGATGTGCCGTATACGGTGGAGGACGCAACGATGGAAAACATTGTAGCCGCCCTTGATAACGGCAGCATTGTTCTTGCCCAGTACAGCGACCGACCCTTCGGCGTTTCGGGACACTGCTATGTGATTTACGGATACAGACGGTTTAAGGATTCTACGACATTCATCGTCAATGATTCCGATTCACTCAATAACAGAGCGCTGATATTCGGCAGGGAAATAGGCAACGGCGATGAAATCGAAGGCAACTTTTCGATGTGGACGATATCCCGCTTTGTTGATGATGTGACTGTTATCGCTTCGTGATCGTTATATTAGCTAATAATAATATGAAGCAATTGTCGATTTTATACAACTAACTGATTGTTCTTTTTTTCGACAAAAATCATTTACATTACCGTCCGCATGTGATATACTATCTAAATAAAACATCATGTTTGACCGAATAGGTATATCTTTGGTGTCTGAAGGGAGATATTTTGTTAATGAACCCTACAAACGACGGCGAAAAAAGAAACGACGGCGCATTGGAAGGCGGCGTCGACGAAGAACGCGAGATGATCGATCTCTTTGAGCTTGCCTCTGAGAATGATGCGGTTTATTCTCCGCAAGTGGAAGATATTTTCTATTTTGGAAATGATTCCGACGAGGAAGACGAAGCGTACGAGGACGACGACGATTCCGACGAGGAAGACGAAGAATACGAGGACGACGACGATTCCGACGAGGAATACGAAGAATACGACGACGACGATT
>CAMHMN010000063.1 GCA_946186245.1 uncultured Clostridia bacterium | reverse complement strand
ACGGCGTGAGCATTTCCATTGAACAGGGCGAATTCATCGGCGTTATCGGACATACCGGATCAGGCAAGTCCACGCTTGTTCAGCTGCTCAACGGGTTGCTGCGGCCGGAATCGGGCAAGGTTCTGCTCAGCGGCAACGACATTTGGGCAAAGCCCAAGAAAATCAGAAACGTCAGATTTGAAGTGGGACTGGTGTTCCAGTACCCGGAGTACCAGCTTTTTGAAGAAACGGTCTACAAGGACATCGGCTTCGGCCCTACCAACAAGGGCATCAAGGACAAGAATGAGCTGGACAGAATCATACGAACATCCGCGGAATTTGCCGGACTGAAGGAATCGCTGCTGGAAAAATCGCCCTTTGATCTATCGGGGGGCGAAAAGCGCAGGGCAGCCATAGCCGGCGTGATTGCCATGGAGCCGAAGGTGCTGATTCTCGATGAACCCACCGCAGGGCTTGATCCGAGGGGCAGAGACAGGATTCTCGACAGAATCCGCACCTACCGGGAAAAGACGGGAAGCACGGTGCTGCTTGTTTCTCATTCGATGGAGGACATCGCCCGGGTTGCCGACCGCGTGCTGGTCATGAATCACGGCAAGGTCGAGATGTTCGATGAAACCAAGAATATCTTTAAAAACGGCGAACACCTCGCCGAGATCGGTCTTCGGGTGCCGCAGGTAACGCAGGTATTCCTTGAGCTCAGGCGTTTGGGTGCCGACGTGAGGACCGATGTCTATACGATGGAATTTGCCAAGGGCATCGCACTGGATTTTCTGGGCAAACCCGGCAGTCCGGCAGACTCCACTGCGGAGAAACCGGAGGACGGAGCGGGGGAACCAACCGAAAGTGTCCCGGAGCAACCTGAAACGACCGGAGAAGCGGCTGCCGGAAGGGAAAACAACCCAACCGATAAGGAAGGAGGCGGGGAGAAATGATTTCCGATATCACCATAGGACAGTTCATGCCAGGCAAATCCTTCATACACAAGCTGGACCCGCGCATGAAGATCATTCTCATGACGGCTGTCATCATCTTTATTTTTCTCGCCAAGAACCTGTTCTCAATGGGAACGATGATGGGCTTTGTGGTGCTGGCGGTACTGGTTTCCCGTATTCCCGTGAGAATGTATTTCAAAGGGCTGAAAGCCATCTGGTTTCTGGTTTTCTTCACTGCCACGCTGAATATGCTGTATATTAAAGGGGAGCATGTAGTGTTTCAGTACAAAGCGATCACCCTCTATGAGGAAGCTCTCTGGCAGAGCGGATTTATCGCCGTGCGGCTGGTGATGATCGTCGTTATCAGTTCCATGCTGACCTACACCACCTCTCCGACAGACCTCACTGCCGCCATTGAGAAGCTGCTGGCTCCGCTGAAGCTCTTCCGGCTGCCGGTGCATGAGCTGGCGATGATGATGACCATTGCGCTGCGTTTCATTCCCACGCTGCTGGAGGAAACCGAGAAGATTATGAATGCCCAGAAGGCACGCGGCGCGGATTTGGAAAGCGGCGGCGTAATCAAGAGAGCAAAGGCGCTGATACCGATACTCATTCCGCTGTTTATTTCCTCCTTCCGCAGGGCGTTTGAACTGGCGACTGCCATGGACTGCCGCTGTTACACCGGCGGCAAGGGACGCACACGTCTCAACGTGCTGAAATACCGTTTCCGCGATGTTTTTGCCCTTCTGCTGATCGGCGGTCTGTGTGCCGGACTTCTCTACCTCAATACCCTGGCGCCTTCGCTTGTGAGATAGCATGAATCACAGAATACCAAAAAGGCTTCCGCTCATGGAATGCGTCAACCATTCCTGAGCGAAAGCCCGTTTTTTATTTTTTCTTTTTGATGATCAGAGGAAGCATCAGTACAAACGCCAGAAGAAGTATACCTGCATTCACCGCAATGGTGAGAGGAATTCCTTGCCGCTTGGTGTCCGCCGTCACATCAGATGGTGTAACGGCGGTAATCGGTTCTTCCTCCGTCGGAATTCTGCCGGTGACGTCCACATCCGACTGTGCAATCATATCCGCCGTGAACCATACCTTGTTCTGATAAGAGAAAGTCGCCTTGCCCAGACTGTCGCCGGTTTTCACGGGAGCAGGCACTGTTTCGCCGAAATCAAACTTTACAGTCATCAGCGAGGGATCTTTCTTAATTCTGGAAATATCCTTCTTTTTCATATAGACGGATTCATCGGCAAACACAGGCTTAACGGCGATCCGGCATTCGGCTTCATTTCCGGCTACATTTACTTCATAGTTGCCCGTGCCGAGAAGTTCGTCGCCCTTTGCCTGCTCGTAATTCGGGTCGGGTTCCTGCGTCCCCTTTGCGTCAATCAGATAGTGTCCGTCATAAAGCAGCTCCGAAATGGAAACGATTTGCAGCCCTTTTGCTTTATAATCGTCGAGAATGGTTTTAAGCGTCTGTTTTGTCTTGGGCGCACTGTTGTGAAAGAGCAATATGCAGCCCTCATCCATCCCGTTTGTAGCCCGTTCGATGATATAATCCGCGGATTTTTTCGGATCCCAGTCGTAGGAATCCTCGGTCCAGAATACCGTTTCACAGCCAAGCATACGTGAAATCGCCACCACGTTGGAATTGGCATTGCCGTAAGGAGGACGCATGATGGCAGGGGAAATGCCGATGTTTTTATACACCATATCGTTGACGCCCTTTATTTCCTTGTACACTTCTCCTTCGGACAGGTTGTTCATCCTCAGATGGTTCATGGTGTGGTTGCCTATCTCATGTCCGCGGTCATGGATTTTCTTGAGCTGCTGTGGGAATTTTGTGCAGAAAAAGCCCGTGACAAAGAATGTCACCTTCGCGTCGTATTCATCCAGCGTGTCGAGTATATAGTCGGTATAGACATTGTTGTATCCGCAGTCGAATCCCAGGGCGATTTTTTTCTCGGTTGTTTTCACCTTGCGAATGCCCTTCCTGTCGGGATCGATTACCATCACGGGAATGCTTGCACAGGAGGAGCCTGTCTTTTCATTGAATACATTAAGTCCATAGGGAAGAACCCAGTCTTTTTCTACTGTCAGCGCAGCCTGAAAAGATGAATGATCTTTGTCTATGGTATATTTCTGAAGGATTTTTCCTTCATTCGTCCGCAGCGTGACAGGCAGAGAAACCGACATTTCGGAAGCGTTCTTGCATTTAAAATACACATTGATTTTTTTGCCTGCGACCGCCGTAATGTAGTCGGCATTGAAACTGATAACCGGTTTGGGAAGCACGGTGACGGCGACCGTCCCTTTGCCCTCTGTCGCGAAAGCCGCGTTGGCACTGAGGGAATAGGATTCCACGGCAGACTTGCCGTATTTGCCGGCTCTGGTTTTGACAGTGCCGACGGTTTCTCCGGCGGGAACCGTGATCGTCAGTGTCTTTTTTCCGGAAGTGACGGATGCGGCTACGTCACTTCGGGCGGGAGAAGACAGCTTCACGCTGAGGGAAAATTCCTCGCCGCTGTGAACGGTTTTGGAGGAGGAAGTGAGCCTTGCCGTGATTTCGCCGTCTGAAAACGCCGTGATGCCGGTCATGGAAAAAACAAACGAAAAAAGCAGAATGAAAGAGGTCGCTCTTCTGAAAAAAACAGAACCTTTCGCTGACATCAATGAATAAACACCTCTGAAAGAAAGATAAGATACGGTATTGCGCGTCAAAAGGGAGATACCGCCGACGGAGCCCCGCCTTGTCTGCTAGTCCTCCCTGTAGGGATTGTCCTCGGCAGGGTCGGTCGGATCCCAGCCGCTGTAGCTCACGCCGTCAGCGTTCTGCCCCTTTTTCAGCGCGGGATAGATTTCGGTAGATTCCTTGCCGCTCTTTTCATCCGTGATCCTGACGGTGGTGAATTTGTCGCATTTTTCAAAAATCCACTTCGCGTCCCTTACGCAGAGACGAATGCAGCCGTCGGAATCCGCCTTGCCGTCCAGAAGAGCCTGGTAGCCGCTCTTGTCCATCGAGGCGTTCTTTCCCTTGGATTTGTAGGGAAGGGAATGAAAGAGATAATAGGGGCTGATGGTTGTCCCGTACTGTCCGAAAACGCCCCCCTTTAAGTCACGCCAAGTGTAATTTGCAATTCTTCCCTTGAGGGTGGTGGTGATGTAATAATCCTTGGAAGGAGTGGCATGTCCCTTTCTTCCGGTGGAACATCTGAAAACCTTCGCTTCGCTCAGATCGCCGTTTTTGTATACCACCACCGTCTGATCTCCTTTGTAGACGATAATGGCGTATTTCTTGACAATCACATTGACCGCAGCGATGTAGCCGTACCGGTCTTTGCATTTGACCTTGTACCATTTTTTGTCGCTGCTTCTGTCGTATATCCTGATCATGCATTCGCTTTTGGTATTTCCCACGATATCCGCGTTGGCATTCGCTTCTGCCCTGATATTGGCATTGCCTCCGCTGGAAGTATGCACATAACCCCATGCGGCATATTCCGCGCTTTCATTGACCGAAGTCGTCGCGGGAGAGGTCTCCTCCGTTTGGGAAGAGCCAGCTTCAGATTCCGGCTGTGTTGTGGCAACGTCCGGATCGGTGTCGGTGCCGGACACTTCGGCAGGCGCATCAGAAGAAATGATGACCGTATCGCCGGATTGAATCTCCTCAGATCCGCATCCAGTCGCAGCGGCGGCAATCAATCCTGCCGCGAGAAAAACAGCCAGCAGCTTATTTAAAACATCTTTCATGTTGTTCCTCCTAAATGAAATCAGCAATCAGCAATCCACACTTTATCGAATAATCATTATACCATAATCCCGTAAAAAATACAATACCCAATCTTCGTGAGAAGGAAAAAACAATGCAAAAAACAGAGGAGATATTGACATGATTTTGATATTGTGCTAAAATTTTATTACTATGCCAGCAAGAAAACATTCATACCGACGGCATTCGTCACAGGAAGAAGGAAGAATAATGCTCACCAATTATCACACCCATTGCGAACGCTGCAAGCACGCCGAAGGCAGTGTAGAAAATTATGTCCAGCAGGCGATTATAGACGGCTTCAGCGTGCTGGGAATGAGTGATCATGTGCCTTACCCCGATTTTGACTACGGCTACCGCATGGACTTTGCGGAGATAGGGGATTACATCGCCGAAGTGCGTGAAGCGCAGAAGAAATACAGCGAAAGAATCACCGTCCTGCTCGGATTTGAAAGTGAGTATATGCGGGAATACCGACGTTATTATGAGAAGCTGCTCGACAAATACGGAGTGGAATACCTGGTGCTGGGACAGCATTTCTACGATATCGGCGGCCACTGGCAAAGTGCCTATGACATTTCCGATACCGCCGAATGCGTCACCTATGCCCGAAGCGTCAGCGAAGGGCTGGACACAGGATATTATTCCCTGCTGGCGCACCCGGATATCGTGGGAGTCAATTGTCTTGAGTGGGACAGGAATATGGACGAAATGACCGACATCATCATCGACAGCGCAGTCAGGAATGACATTCCGCTGGAGATCAATGCCAACGGGGTGCGAAGGGGCTATGTGACCGACTCTCTGGGAATGCATTACACCTATCCGCACTTCCTCTTCTGGGAGAAGGTAGCGGAAAGCGGGGCCAAGGTCATCATCAGCGCCGACTGCCACAATCCCGCGCTGCTCAATGACAGCAATGTGGAAAAATGCCGCACAATCGCGAAAAACTGGGGATTGAACGTCATCGAACAACTCGGGTAAAAGTATAATCAGTGTGGCGAACGAAAGGGAAAAAACAGAATGAAAATCCGTGACTTTCTATATTTTGCCGGTTTCGGCATCAAGACCGTTCTTTGTAAGAGTAAAAAGCCCATTCTGGGTACGGTCATCGTCACCGACAGATGCAACCTGAAATGCAAGCACTGTTCGGTCAACAACATCACTTCGGTCATTCACCCCTACAGACAGATCAAGGAGGAAATGAAGCAGCTATACGACATGGGCATCCGCATTCTCTTTTTCTGCGGAGGCGAAACCTTCCTCTGGGAGGACAGCGGAAAGACGCTGCGGGATTTGGTGATTGAAGCCAAGCAGATGGGATTCCTCATTGTCAACGTGGTTACCAACGGCACCCATCCCATTGACCTGCCCGAAGCCGACCTGATTCTGCTGAGTCTGGACGGCGACAGAGAACGCCATAATCTGATCCGAGGGGACACCTATGACACCATCATGCAGAATATAGCCAAAGCCACCGCCGACAACATCTGCTTCTATATGGCAATCAATCAGATCAACAAGGGCGCCGTGAAGGAAGTCTGTGCCCTGGCCAGAGATACGGCGAATGTCCGGGCAGTTTCCTTCAATTTTCACACACCCTATCCTGACACCGCAGAGCTTGCCCTTTCGCGGGAGGAAAAGGCGCAATGCTGCCGTGACATCGAGCAGATGATGAAGGAAGGCGCGCCGGTATTCAATCTCAGACGGACATTTCCGTATCTGATCAACAACACATTTCCCACGCCCTGTTATCAGTGCGTGGTCATGGAGAACGGAAAGCTCTCCACCTGCGGACGTTGCATTGAGGTGCCGGGACTCTGTGAGAAGTGCGGCTATTTCTTCGTAGCGGAATACACCCTGATCTTCAGCGGCAAGCTGTCCATTGTGGCCGAAATGCTCCGTACTTACCTCAAATACATATGAGCGGAAAAAGGAGGAATTGAAATGAGCCTGCTGACGACGCTGACACGTATGTGGCTGACAAGGACTACAAAGCCTTTCACCTTTACGGCTGAATACGATGAAAAGCTGCCTTACGCCGATTGCGAAGGGCTGGGGCTGTACGTGCATATACCCTTCTGCCGCAGCCTGTGTGCCTTCTGTCCCTATTGCAAGACGGTCTATACGCGGGAGAAATGCGACGCCTATATCGACGCGCTGCTCAGGGAGATCGAGCTTGTGGGCAGCCGGCACGAGGGAAAAAAGAAGGTCACCAGCCTGTACTTCGGCGGAGGTACGCCGGCGCTTGCCGCAGACAGGATCAGCGAGATCATCAACGCCCTGGAGCGTCACTTTGAAATCACCGAAGGCATAGGTCTGGAGCTTCATCCCGACAACGTGAATACCGAAACGCTGAAGAAACTCAAAGCCGCCGGCGTCACCAAAATCAGCATCGGCATTCAGTCCTTCCTCCCGAAATACCAGAGCATTCTCGGCCGCGCCGCGGTCGATGCATCCGCCATGTCCGCCGCTCTGCGGGAAGTGGAGTTTGAAACCGTGTCGATGGATTTCATCTTCGCCCTGCCGGGGCAGACCTTTGACGACCTGCGCTCGGACATCGAACGGGCGTTTGAGACCGGCGCGAATCATGTGGCGATTTATCCCTTTATCGACTTCACCTTTACCCCCGGCAAGGTAAAGCCGATGGGCAAGCGTCAGAAGCGGGAACTTCTGGACAGAATTACCGGATACTGCCTTGACAAGGGCTTGACGAGGGATTCCATCTGGACGTTTTCCTCTGTTTCCGGGGCGAAGTATTCCTCCATGACCAGGGACAACTTCCTTGGTTTCGGCTGCTCGGCAACTACCCTTCTCAAAGACCAGTTCAAGATCAACACTTTCTCGGTCGGGGAATACGAAGGGAGAACGGCGGAGGACAAACTTCCCACGTCGCTCACCATCCGTTTCACCCAGCGGCAGAGGATGATCTACTATCTCTTCTGGAAGCTGTACAGCACGAGGCTTGACCCGGCGGATTTTGAAGTCTTCTTCGGAGAGCCGCTGCGGAAAAAGTACGGCATGGAATTCCGGCTCGCGGAATGGCTGGGATTCCTGAGACGGGAAAAGGGGGTCTACCGGATGACCCTGAAAGGTGCGTTTTACTACCATCATTACGAGAATTTCTATACACTCGCCTACATCGACAAGATGTGGGGCATCATGCGGAAGCAGGCATTCCCCGAGAGAATAGAATTATAATGGTCTTTCGTTGACAATTGAAATAATGATGATCGGCGGTGTGTATGATTTGTTTCAGCGTCGCCTGCGGCAATGGAATGTGAATTGAAAGATGATAAAGAATCCGGACCGGAGGAAAAAAACTGAAAAAGAATATTCAGACCGAAGGTCATTCTCGCCCACGATATCAAGGGCGAATACGGACACGGCGCGCACATGCTGGATGCCAAGACCATTCTCGAAGCGGTGAGGATCTGCGACGACCCTTCCCAATATCCTGCAAGCGCCAAAAAAGGATTTGAATGCAACAAGAGCCGGATCATTTCGGTCAAGGTAGAGGAAGACGGCGAGTACGACTGCCGCAAATTCGGTCTTGCCTACACCACCGTGGGCAGCGATACACCGGGAGTCAATGATTTCTTTGAGCATACCGACCTGTCAGACAAGGCAGTGCAGCCCGGCACAGACCCGGACATTTCGTCGCAAGCGGCGGCCGGCAGCTCTCTTCCGGCATCCGACACGGAAAAGACAGTTTCGGATGCCGATTCTGCATCCCTTCCGGTTTCGTCCGAGGAAACAATGCAGAACGATCCCCCGTCCCCGGATGCCCCTTCAGGCGGGAAGAACCACACGGCGGAAATTCTGCTGTCGACGTTGGGTCTGGTTTGATGGCTGGCGTTGCCCTGTTCCTCGCAAGGGGAAAAAAGAAGTGATCCGGCCGGAAATGATTTCCCGGAAAAAAACTGAAAAAAACACTTGACAAACCGGATTGCGTTTGATATAATAATATGGCAATCGCAATTCAGGTATGCGGAATTAGCTCATCTGGTAGAGCGCCACCTTGCCAAGGTGGAGGTAGCGAGTTCGAGCCTCGTATTCCGCTCCATTTGGAAGCGCCACAGTATTTCAATTGTGGCGCTTTTCTTTTTTATCAAGGCAATTTTCAATTCCATAGGGAGGTTTATGAATGACATTCAAGCCCATTGAAACCAAGCGACTGATTATCAGGAAATTCCGGCCGGATGATTTCACCGAGCTTTTCGAATATCTTTCAGACGAAGCAGTGGTGCGTTTCGAGCCGTATGAACCCTATACGCTGGAGCAGACAAAACGGGAAGCGGAATTCCGTTCCAATTCAGACGAATTTTTTGCCGTAACCCTCAAAGAAGACGGAACGCTGATTGGTAATCTCTTCCTGGGCAAGAGGGAGTTTGACTGCTATGAAATAGGATATGTCTTTAACCGGAGCTGGCAGATGTCCGGCTATGCCACCGAAGCCGCTTCCGCGCTGATGGATTATGCCTTCGGTACGCTGCATGCCCATCGTGTGATCGCCAGATGCAATGCCCTCAACTACCGTTCCTACAAGCTTATGGAACGGTTGGGCATGCGGAGAGAAGCGGAACATTTGAAGAATGTCTGGTTCAAAAAGGATTTCCTTGGCAATCCGGTCTGGCAGGACACGCTGCAATATGCCATATTGAGCTACGAATGGCAAAGCCTCGAAAGGAGCGGAATTCCTCAATGAACACAACCGACAGAAAAACACTGGCGGAGCAGACCGTCGCGGGACTGAAAGAAATCTACCCCGACGCCATCTGTTCCCTTACCTACAGCGACCCGATCCAGCTGCTCATCGCGGTACGTCTTTCGGCGCAATGCACCGACGCAAGGGTGAATCTGGTCACACCGGTTCTCTTTGAAAAATACCCGACGCTGGAGGCTCTTTGTGAAGCCTCCCCGGAGGACATCGGGGAAATCATCAAGCCCTGCGGTCTTTTCAATACAAAGGCGCGTGACATCAAAAATGTCGCCCTGATGATTCGGGACGAGCACGGCGGCAGGGTTCCGGACAGTATGGAACAGCTGCTCAGGCTGCCCGGCGTAGGACGCAAGACCGCCAATCTCATTCTGGGAGATATCTACGGCAAGCCTGCGATTGTCGCGGATACCCACTGCATCCGCATTTCAGGCAGAATCGGCCTGACCGACGGCACCAAGGACCCAAATAAGGTGGAAAAGCAGCTGCGGGAATGCGTAGAGCCTTCCGAAGGCAATGACCTCTGTCACCGATTCGTCCTTTTCGGCAGGGAAACCTGCACGGCACGTTCCCCGAAATGCCAAAGCTGCCCGCTGAATACATTCTGCCTGAATAATCAACAAAAACAACAATAAAAGCCAATTCCAAATGTGGATAAGGCTGATTCTAATTCCGTCACCAAAATAGACGTTGAATTTAAAGGGGAAATGGTTTATGATGATAACAGGAAGGGTTCATTCGACAGAATCATTCGGTTCAGTGGACGGACCCGGCGTGAGATTTGTTATCTTCCTGCAGGGCTGCCGCCTGCGCTGTCGCTACTGCCACAATCCCGATACATGGAGTGTTGACGGAGGCGAGGAATGTACGGCGGAAGGGCTTCTGGAATCAGCCGAACGCTATCGCGGCTACTGGGGGAGAGAGGGCGGCATCACTGTCAGCGGCGGCGAACCGCTGCTGCAGATCGACTTCCTGCTCGACCTTTTCCGCAACGCAAAGCTGCGCGGCATCAATACCTGTATTGATACGGCGGGTCAGCCCTTTTCCCGTGACGAGCCGTTCCTCTCCCAGTTCAGGGAACTTTGCCTGCTGACCGATCTCTTCATTGTGGACATCAAGCACATCGACCCGCAGAAGCACATTTTTCTGACCGGAAGCGGGAATGAAAACATTCTCGACATGCTGCGGTATCTCTCGGATATCGGCAAGCCGGTCTGGATTCGGCATGTGCTGGTGCCGGGGCTCACGGATGACGACGAATGGCTCCGGCGCACGGGGGAATTCATTGCATCCCTGTCAAATGTGCAGCGGGTGGAAGTGCTGCCCTATCATTCCTTCGGCGCCTACAAGTGGGACAAGCTGGGCATCCGCTATTCGCTCGGCAACACGCTGCCGCCGACAGCCGACCGGGTGGAAAACGCGAAGAAACTGCTGGATTGCGGGAGAAAAACCGTAAGATAACAGACACTGCAACGGAATCATTTATTATTTTTTGAAAGGAAAATGAGAGATGAGCAACGCATGGAGAAGCTTTAAAGGCAGAATTTGGAAAGAGGACGTCAACGTCAGAGATTTCATTCAGGCAAATTACACTCCCTACGACGGTGATGAGAGCTTCCTGGAAGGTTCCACCGAGGCCACCGACAAGCTGTGGGGCAGACTGCAGGAGCTGCAGAAGGAGGAACGCGCCCGCGGCGGCGTGCTGGAATGTGAAACAGAGGTTGTTTCCCGCATGAATGCCTACGGCCCCGGCTATATCGACGAATCGCTCAAAGACCTGGAAAAAATCGTGGGTCTTCAGACCGACAAGCCGCTCAAACGCGCCTTCATGCCCTACGGCGGCATCAAGATGGCGGAGCAGGCGGCGGCGACCTACGGCTACACCGTCAACCCGGAACTGGTTAAAATATTTACCCAATACCACAAGACGCACAATCAGGCGGTGTTCGACGCCTACACCCCCGAAATGAAGCGCGCACGCCACAGCCACATCATCACGGGACTTCCCGACACCTACGGCAGAGGCAGAATCGTCGGCGATTACCGCCGTGTCGCGCTTTACGGCATTGACTTCCTTATGGAACAGAAGGAAAACGACCTCGCCCACTGCGGCGGCGGCAATATGATCGATAAATTCATCCGCCTGCGCGAGGAAATCGCGGAACAGCTCCGCGCCCTCCGCGGCATGAAGAAGATGGCGCGGCTTTACGGATATGACATTTCCCGTCCCGCCGAGAATGCGCAGGAAGCCGTCCAGTGGCTCTACTTCGGCTATCTTGCAGCCATCAAGACCCAGAACGGCGCAGCCATGAGCGTAGGCAGAATTTCCACCTTTCTCGATATCTACATCAAGCGCGACCTCGACGAAGGCACCCTCACCGAGAAGGAAGCGCAGGAGCTGATCGACCATCTGGTCATGAAGTTCCGCATGGTCAAATTTGCGAGAATTCCCTCCTACAACGCCCTCTTCTCCGGCGATCCCGTATGGGCAACCCTTGAAATGGCTGGAATCGGCGTGGACGGCAGACACATGGTCACCAAGAACGACTACCGCTTCCTCCACACGCTGGAAAACATGGGTCCGTCGCCCGAACCGAATCTGACGGTGCTGTATTCCTCCCGACTCCCCGAGAATTTCAAGAAGTACGCCGCGAAAATCTCCATCAACACGTCCTCCATTCAGTACGAGAATGACTGCGTCATGCGTCCCGTCTGGGGAGACGATTACAGCATCTGCTGCTGCGTTTCCGCTACCCAGACCGGTAAGGAAATGCAGTTCTTCGGAGCGAGAGCAAACCTCGCCAAGTGCCTTCTCTATGCCCTCAACGGCGGTATTGACGCAGGCACCCGCGAACAGGTGGGACCTCAGAGTCTTCCCGTCACCGGCGATGTGCTGGATTACGATGAGGTCATCGCGAAATTCGACGCGATGATGGACTGGCTGGTGGAGCTGTATGTCAACACTCTCAACCTGATTCATTACATGCACGACAAATATTATTACGAGGCGGCGGAAATGGCACTCATTGACACCGATGTGCGCCGTACCTTCGCTACCGGTATTGCGGGATTCTCGCATGTGGT
>CAMHMN010000062.1 GCA_946186245.1 uncultured Clostridia bacterium | reverse complement strand
AGGACGCTTTTTTCAGAGCCGTCATGTCCGCCTATCTGACCTGCCGTGAGCAGGCCCAGATCAAGTACGGCATCAAGAAGCTCTGAGCAATTAGCTATACATACTCTTTTATCTTTTCTGATTGGAGGGGTGATGCTTGATTTGCGATGAAATAGTAAAATCGGTCAAAAAGCTGAAGAAACGATATCACGAAGACAACTTATTTGAACTTTGTGGAAATATGGGGATTATTTTATTGCCGCAATCCTTCGGAACGCAAAAGGGAGCCATCATGGGCTTTTTTCTGGAACAGAGAAGAATCAAAACCATTACATACAATTCCGATTTGTCTGAAGATCTGCAAAGAATCATTGTGGGACATGAGCTGTGACATTCCGTGCTTCATGCGAGGAACGGAATTCACGCTTTTCACGACGTGGGGTTGTTTGACGTGTCGTCGCGCTTTGAGAAGGAAGCGAATCTCTTTGCGGCGGAGTATCTGCTTGAAGATGATGAAGTGTTGGAAACACTCGCGCAGGAAGGCGATTTTTTCTCCGCCGCCGCTGTTTTGCGCGTTCCTGTGGAACTGCTGGATTTCAAATTCCGCATAACGAAGTGGAAGGGCTACGAATTAACCGAGCCGCCGACCTTCGCACAGAGCAATTTTCTGCGCGACGTGGACTTGATCAGTGGTCAGTGATCAGATGTAAAGTCAAGAAAAAGGAGTGATTGGATGCAAGGGCAGCAAGAGAAAAGAGGAAAAACAGAAAGAGTCTATGTAAAAGTAAATTCCGACTTTGACGCGACAGGCTATATGCTGCCGCGCACGATCATCTGGACGGACAGGCGACTGCTACACCGTGGTGAAAGAGGAACTCTTCTACTCCAGAAACCGGAAATCTCAGAATTACACCATCGAGCAGCTCCGTTCCATGATCTGGCGTTACTTCATGAGCTACTGGAACAATCGCCGCATCTTTTCCTCCAACGATGGGTTTCCTCCCATGCTCAAGCGCAAGCTCTATTATTCAAACCTTCCCTCCGCTGCCTAATCTTTCGACTTCTCGAGTTTTTTCTGTCAACCATTATTGACAAATTCAAAAGGCGATGCTGCAGCGCATAATAAAAACTGCATTTTTAATGCAACCAACACTAAAAATACAGTTTTTAACCTGGACATGGCAAAAGAACCGGAAGGCTTTAGAGCCGGCTTGATACGAGAGTCTGCTATACCCCTGTGGAAAAACGAGGCAGATCAGACAGCATTTTTTTCAGCTCATTCTCCGTGTCTGTATCGACGCTTTGCTCCACTTTCTTCTCCATTTCAGCCACAAGTCTCTTATCTTCTTCGTAAGACCACCGGTTAAAGAGGTAGGATTCGAACTGCGCCTGCACCTTCGTGATGAGTTTGTCTTTTACGGATTGTACGGCCGGCGGTACATAATCATTGTAAACCGTGACGTTCACGCATCCGTCGTCGATTTTAAATGAACCGGTGAGGAAATTGAAGGCGGTCTGTATGGTTCTGCCTATCACGCCGTAGCTTTTTCTTCTTTCCGTGTGACCTACCGGAGCAGGCACACTGTATTTCTTAAGATTATCAGGCCGGATTATGTTTTGCAGAGAATCCCGATTTCCGCATCCCTGCTCTTCCGCGTAAGCAGAAATGGTTTTAATCAATTCGTTCACGCATTTTCTTGCTTCATCAGATGCTTTTCCCACAAAAGAATCAGCTGAGTAATCATCTTTGATCTGTCTGAACGCCGCCTCAACCGATACCAATGCGTCGCTCGCCATTGTATCGGCTCTGGAAATCACTTTTTGAATGGTGCTTTCTACCAGCTTTTTCTGAAGCTCATACTCCGCCTGCGCTTTCTCTTTTTCGGTCTGGCGTATCGCCTCAAAATGCTCGATCTCCTTTTGGATACTGTCGGTCGCTATATCATAGTCGGTTTTCAGCTTTTCATTCAAAAACGACACATAGCGGTCACATGAGGTTTGCCTGATTCTCTGCATAAGCTGCTGATCGGATAATACCGACTTGATATACTCGGCAAATCCGTTGAGATTTTTATACTTTCCGCAGCTGACCGTCAAGAAGCACTTGCCTTCCTTATCCTCCGGCGTTGCGGCATTTCCGCGCCCTGCAATAAGCTCCCGCGCGTATTCCTTGATGATCTGATAGTCCTCGTCGGTATTCAGGCAGTCCATCCGGTTGACTACGATGCAGATATTGCCAAATGAACGGTTCAACTCGTCAAGGTATTCTTTTTCAAACATCTTTCCGAAGATAACGCCGTTAAAACACATCACCGCCAGATCGCCATTGATCACGGCCGCGCGGCTGATCTCCTCCAGTGACGCGTTGTCCTGATAACCCGGCGTGTCGACAAACTCCACGTTGTTTTTGAGCATACTGCAGCGCAGCATAAGCAGCATCTCGTTATACCCTTCCGGAAGCGTTTCCTTCCCCTGGACGATCCGTCTCATTTTTTTTTTGGATATACGTAATTTCTTATCACCGTTTATACAGTAATACTTCCTGAAAAAGCTGTACTGTATCCTCGTTACCACCTTGGTAACCGGAGTGATACCGGTAGGAAGATAATCGCGGCGCAGCAAAGCATTGATCAGAGACGATTTTCCCGAAGAAAAAACACCGCAAAAAACGATCCGGAACGGATTCTGTTTTTTCAATTCGACCTGTTCCTTAGCTTTGATTACGGCCTTGTGTCCTGTTTCAACTTTTTTATACAGCTCGTAAAAGTAATCTATACTCATCTATTTAACTCCGTATTTATCACAAACTACTGATAATTTTTTCAGGTGGTCTGAAAGCTGGCTGACATAATATTCTTTTTTCACGGTCTGATTGCTTTCCGCCGCCTTTTTCCTGACGTGGGTGTGAAATACCGCTAAAGCGGCAACGAATGCGGCGGCAGAGAGAATAACGATAAACGCCAGCGGCGTAAACGGCTTGAGAACAAGGAAGCTGATCACTGCCGCAGCCGCGCCAAGAAGCGCGCCCTGCCACATGGGAGGCACCTTTCTGAAAGAAGCTTCGTCAGGAGCCGAAAATGAAAATGCGTCGAGCGTACGGAGAAAATCCTGCACAAATTCTTCGGAGCCGGCCTGTTCCAGCTGCATACGGTCAACCGAGTTGATGCTTCTGAACTGAAACGCCTTTACTTGGTACCAGTCGTTAAGCCGATCCACCATCATAAGTCCCGCTTTCTGATTCAGTTCCACACGAAGCTCAGCAACCAAGTTTTCGCGTTTGGCGTTAAGAATTTCTTGATACATTCGTCATTCTCCTTCATTCTGTGTGTCAGGCCATTTTTTTGATTCCGTCTTCATTGAGCGACTTGCCGTTGATGGCGCGATTCATACCGCTGATCACTTCCACCATCTTTTTCTTGATTGCGTCTGTGCGCTTTCTTTCCTGCTTGGAGGCGGAACTGTTCTTTTCCAGCTGCTCGATCGTATCATTCAGCTGCTTGATATGTGAATCCAGCTCCTTCTGGAAACTCTGGGAAACAACGTTGCCGCCGCGTGTGATAGCACTCATTTTGCTTTCTATTTCCATGGCGTATCTGTCCTTGTTCTCTCTCAGGGACTGAAGAACGCCGGGTTTCATCTGCTCAAGGATCTGCAGCGCGCCGCTTCTCTGGTTGGCTTTTCCCTGCTTGACCATCATGAAGACTCTTCCGGCCAGCATGGCCAGACCGACCGGCCACGACACCACATAGATGGCTATATATTCCAAAGCAGTTTTAAGCAGGGTCTCCACGACAACGGAACTGGTTTTCTTGCCTCCTGCCACACCGCCTATGACGGTCTCGGGATCTCCCGAAATGACGCCCAGTATAACCTGGAACAGTGATGTATTCGCATGGCCTTCGCCGACATTAACGTTTTCATTGCCAAAATCAGCCAGAGACTTTGCCACATCGTCGAAGGAAACCGAATCGTCCAGACTGTTAAGCGCCTTGCTGATATCCGTCAGCTGCCTTTCAAGTGTATTCAGTCTCACTTCAAAGCACTGGATCAGATTTTCAGCCATTTTTTCGGTTTCCGGCTTTATGTATTCCTGAATGGCGTCGGCAAGGGGCTGCAGTCTCCTCTCCATGGACTTTTGCTTTTCCGCCTCGCTCTTGAAGGAATCAAATATCAGACCCATGACGTCGCGCATAGGAAGCTTGGTCTGGTTCTCGGTAAAATGATCCGTCCAGCCGGAATCCACACGGTTGATCATGCTGTCATATCCGTTTTTGGCGTCATCAATAATGCCTTTCACGCACGAATGACAGCAGTCGGCGATCTGGGAAATATAGCTCTCGTATAGCTTCTTGTTTACCTCGATCCTGTCTCTTTCGGCCATCAACGCCTGGCTGCTTTTCTCATACTGTTCGAGGATTTTCTGTATTTTGGCGTCGGCTTCCACATAGATCCTCGCCAGCTTGGTCATATGCTTGTTGAACGCCGCCTTGTCCTTGCCGTCGTCTGTAAGGAATCTGGAAATAGCCTTCTCAAAATCCGGCACGCCGGTGGTAGAATCCTTGATATTGATAGCCTGACCCATTATCTTGATAGGTCGGTTGGTTCTTGCCATCAGGGATCCGTAAGCATTGGTGTAATACACTCTGGAATTATACAGTCCCTGATCAAAACTTCCGTCGGGACGGGTAAATACGTCTCTCAGCTGTTCCTGCACATGGTTTTTCAGGTTGCTGATCTCGTTGTCATTGACGCAGTCAAAACGATTGATGACAAAGAAAAGGTTGGTCATGTTTTTGCCGGCATAGTTCTTGGCGATAAACGCCTTGTCGTCCTGATTGAACGGTTCAACCGCGTTTATCAGAAAGACGACCGCATCGGCTTCTTCTATGAATCCGTGGGCAATGTCATTGTCAGCCGCCGAGTTCTGTGTGCCGGGAGAATCCACAAACTGAACCATGCTTCCGCCGATGCCTTCTTCGGGAAGCTGCAGGATAGCGTAATCCACCATTTTGACAAATTTTTCGGGATCGTCCTGACTTACGCGATAATTGTGGAAAAATTCATCGACAGACATTTCCTCCCTGAGATGTTCGCCGGTAGCGGAATCGGTGGCCTTCTTGACGACAATGACCTTCTTTTCTCTTTTGCCAAATATGATCTTTGTAATAATGGCTGTTTCCGGCTTAATGTTGGAAGCCAGAATGTCTTTTTTCATCAGCGCGTTGAGCAGCGTCGATTTACCCGAACTGAACGCGCCGGTAAACATTACCTGGAATATGCCTTCTTTGATGTTTTCCACGGTTGAATTCAGAAATTTCACGCTTTCGTTCATTTCCAGACCCGGAACAAACCTGTAGGTTCTTTCTTTGCCGCTGTCTTTGCTGCCGACAAGATCGGCAAGCGTATTCAGCCCATCGATCATCTGAATGGAAAGTGCTTTTGCGTTACTGTAGTTATCCATTTTGTTTCTCCTCTGCGTTTATAATTTTTGAAGCAATTCCGGAATAGCGTCGTTTACCACTGCTTCCAGTGAAGAACGGCGTTTCCGGAGATCGGCTTGTTTTTTCTCCATTTCCTTGATCTGACCGACAAGTATGTCCACAATGCCGTTGTATGCTTTGGTGATATTGTCTGCGCTTTGTGCGGATGCGTCTTTGAATCTTGCGTCAATGACGGCGATAACGCTGTCCAGCACACGGTCACACATACTGTCGACCTGTGAGGTGAGATGGCTTCTGTATTCAGCCGCAGCCCTTTTGCGGTTTATTCCGCCGATAATTCCCGCGCTGGCTAAGGACGCCGCGCCAAGATACGGATTGACAAGCATTAACGGAACACTCAGCAGCATACTGAACCGCGTGCTTTTTTTCAGACGGTATATTGGATTTGTCGCGTCAATGCCTGCTTCGCCGAATGATACCGCGCCCAGGTTCCACGAGTCTTTCTGCACCGTCTCAAACGATTGCTGGATAATCCTGACGGTATCGTTGTCAAACATGGAATACAGCGCGCCGGCGTCTTCTTCCATTCGGGCTGTAATCTTATCAAATATGGCTTCCATTTCAGGCTTTGTCGCGCGTGAAATCTCAGACGAATAATAACTCCAGACATTCCTGATATAAGGTTCTATCTGATCGGCCACTTTTTCCAGTTCCTTATCGCCTGTGGCATTGATCTTGGCGTGAATATGACCGCATATCTGCGTGTTGTAATCACGGGCACTTTCCTTAACCTGCAGGCTCAGCTCGTTCATGGCGTTCGCGAATGTCGTCCGCGACGCGATCTGACCGGCCATGACGATCCGGTTTCTCGCCGACTCAAGCGATGAAATGGCCTTTGCGGCTCCTCCGGAATCATGGCTGTCGCTGCTGAGCATCATGGATATTTCTTCCCTGCAGTCATTGAGCAGATTGCGGACGATTCTCTTTTCTCTCAGCGTATCAACGGTCTTATCCGATGCCACGAAGCCTGTAAAATCTATTGCCTCCTGCATGGAACAAAGATTTTTGGCCATGGTATGGAACTTGCTCACCACTGCATTGACGACGTCCAGAACATCATTGACGTCGCTGTCATTGTTGAGCAGGTTCATCTTGTCGATCCATACGCCGAAATTCTGTGAGCCGAATCTTTTGGAGGCAACGGTTTCGATCCACTTTTTCTCATCAAGCGTCATCGCCATGGTCGCGTTCGTCCTCAGGCAGAGGATATCGGTCTGATCGATTACTCCTCTCCAGAAACCCGGATCCTCCACCCCGATCATCAGGATCAGCTTCATGCCGGAGAGCTTTTGGGAAGGCACTGTGATGATGAGTTCCGTCAGCTCGGCCGATTCCGCCAGTGAGCCTGCGGAGACAGCCTCCGTTCCGTGAGACGTTACTCTGTACAGCATTAGCTTCTCCCCTTTTTCCAGAGAAATACACATCTGCGTATGAGGAAGCTTATCACCGATCAGCTTCAGGGATTCGTCACCGCAAAAGACTGACGCGAAATGGATAAAAGCCGCTACATCGAGTCCCATTTCAGCGATCACCGCCGTAGGAACGTGCTTTTCCTCCAGAGCGGAACGTGTCCAGGAGACATACGCCTTCAGCCTATCGCTTTGCGCTGTGTCGCTGAACTTTTCACATGAATCTATTATTTTCTTGTATGATCCGTTCATCGTATTCTCCTTTACATTATCTTTAACAATTTTTCGATATCCGCTTCAAGCTGATGATCGGATATGGCCGTCAAGGGTGCGGAAGTTCCGAGGAACTTATAGTATTTTTTGCTTCTGGCAAACAGATCAAGCGCTTCTATTCTCTTGGAAAGCATCGGATGATCTGCGGTGTATTCGCCGACTCTTCTTAACATACTGCGGTTTCTGAATTTTCTGCTGTTTTCCAGATACGAATCAATATTCACGTTATCGGCGTCGATGAAACCCGCCTCCAGCTGAAGAAGGCTTCTTTTGGCGACGTTCAGATCGTTGCAGCATAACAAGCCTGCTCTGTCGGCAGTGATTTCCGAGCGGCGGCTCCATGCCTTTAAAAGAAGACCTACCGTGGAATCGAGCACAGGCGCTAATACCGGCCCGATGACAGGGATCATTTTGACCAGCACGCTTGTGTTGCTGGCGAGAAAATGATACATAACGTGTCCCATCAGGATATGTCCGCATTCATGGCCGATTATAAACTTCAACTGCTGTGAACTCATGACTTTGACTAGATGCGCGCCGATCACAATGTGCGGTTCCTCGTCCGAGCCTACCGTATAAGCGTTGAATCCTATACTGTTGCTGATGACGACATAAGGCCGTCTGATGCCGAGTGTCCTGACACATTCATTGACAAGCTTGTCAATTTCGGAAAAAGAATTGGCGTTGACCGGAATCGCCGCGGCTAGTATCTGCCCCTGATAGAAGTCGGCGATCTGTTCTACTATCGGCTTCAGGATCGCGTTGACAACAGGGGAATCAAGCCTTTTGATCAATTTACCGTCGATCGGATGACTGAAATCTCTTTTTGAGGATAACGGCAGCATAAGGATGCTGTTTGAGTTAAAACTCTCATCAAATCCCGGACATTTAATGGTTAAGCGGCTGTTCATACTTCACTGACCTCTCTTAGAAAAAGATAGTAAGAGCAGCTCAGTAACAGGAGACTGTCCTGAGCTGCAATTGCATAAAGATATCTGGCTGTTGCGGCGTCAAATCACACGCTGCTTCACACTGAGAACCTGTCTGGCTGCGTTACGCGCCGGTGCCTTGGTCATTATAGTGATTGTCCCTGAAAAGAACCAGAAGCTGCACACCGATTACGATCGCCACCACTCCAATGGCAACGCTTTCCCCTTCCCGGATAAAGCAGCCTATTTGTATCATAGTACAGTTCCGGCGTCCCGGAATCGGAGGAAGAATCTTTTTTCCCCTTGAGTTCAACAGAGAAGAAACGCTTAAAATTCATGTGCATCAAAATCTTTTTCATGTTTGGTACTCCTTTTTTTGTGAGTCAACCCATAGAACGCCTCAAATACTGAATCTATTGCTTATCCGCCGGAAACGGCCATTGATTTAAGAGGACAAAATATGGAATAAAATATCATTTTACGTAAAATTTAGCAACGATTACATCATAAAAGATAATATAAACCGCATTCTGTAATAATCTATTGACATCACTTCGGAATTTATGTATAATATAACATATTAAAATCTATATTTCCTCCACAATTGGTGGAAAATTTAAAGATTTTATATAATTTTCTGGATTAACAGGGGTGAAATCATAATGCATATTGCCAACTACTTAGAACCCGGTACTACCGAAAAGCTGATCTCCGAACTTTTCAAAGCCGACAACATCGAGGCGTTTCTCAAAGCGCATGAGGGAGAACTGGTGGTTCCCACATTTGCAGCCTATATTACGCGGCTGTGCAAACAGAAAAAAATAACCATAGCCAAGGCGCTGGACAAAGCCGACATCGGCACCAGCTTCGGCTATGCGTTGTTCAGCGGATCTCGCAAGCCGTCGCGTGATACGGTCATTAAGCTGGCTGTCGCCTTCGGACTCGATCTTGAGGATACGCAGAAACTGCTGAGCGCAGCTGGCTTCGGCGGTCTGTACCCGAAAATCAAGCGTGACGCCATTATCATCTACGCGATACAGAGAGGATATACGATTTTTCAGATACAGGATGAACTCAACCAGCATCAGATGACCGAATTGGGGGCGGCAGATAATGACAGACGCTGAAATGGCATTCCGCGGGAGCAATCTGATTATTTCCGCCAGTCTTGAAGCCGCGTATGATCTGACCGAGCTTATCAGCGAACGTCCCGGTATGTGGACGCTGCTGGCGCAGAGAAAGAGCGATGGAAAAAAGTGCGTGGCAAAGCTTTTCAGCGGCACCATGCGAAAAAGCGGAAAGCGAGAAGCCGATATCCTGCGCAAGCTCGATCATCCGGATATACCGAAGCTCGTCGAGTATATGGAGGACGGAGACACCTGCGTTGTGATACGTGAGTACGCCGAAGGAAAGCCGCTTGACAGGTATGTGGCAGAACGGGTGATAAGCGAACCGGTCATTATCGGCATAGGCATGAAGATCTGCTGCGTACTGGAATATCTGCACGGACTGCCTGAACCGGTCATCCATCGCGACATCAAGCCGCAGAACATTATCGTGGATGACAGCGGAGAGATCAAGCTGATCGATTTCGGCATTTCACGCATCCGCAATGAGCAGAGTGCTGTGGATACCGTTTTTGCGGGCACAGTCGCCTACGCGCCGCCCGAGCAGTACGGTTTCCGGCAAACCGACCAGCGCGCCGACATCTATTCGCTTGGAATGGTGCTGCAGTATATGCTCACCGGCAATGTGGATACCACTTCGGACAAATGCGGCACAGAAGGAAGCTGTCTGGGTGAAATAATCGGGAAATGCACGTCATTCGCACCCGAAAAGAGATTCCGGAATATAAAGGAACTGCATAAGAGCCTTGCACGGCTCAACCGCCGTCCTGCGCCGCGTGCTCTGATTGCGGGACTGCTGGCGGTCTGCTTCATGATCGGCGGTGTGCTTGGAAGTCTTGCCGGCGTAGCGTATGAACGAGGCAAGGCGGCGGATCCCCTTTCTGACACATCCGGGGAGGTCATGCCGGTCACGCCGCTGTCAACCATGCTGGGACTCAACGACATGACCCAAGAGGAGCTTCTTGGCATCACCGGCATTTACATATACGGCGATACGGTGTTCGATACGCTGTACACCAAAGATGCCGCCGACCCGTCCGGAGAAAAAACAGAAGTAAACAGCTATATCTCCGGGCATCCCTATATCATTGCTTATAAAAGCGGTCCGATCAAGATAGCGGACGGCGGCATCGACGATATAAGCTGCCTGCGGTATCTTAAAAACCTCAGACAGCTTGTGATAGCAAGAAACAAAATATGGGATGTTTCACCGCTCGAAGGACTGACGCAGCTCGAATTTCTCGATCTTTCCTGCAACCCGATCACCGATATTTCTTCGCTGCGTTCACTCACTTCACTCAAACAGCTTTATCTCAACGGCTGTTCGGTCAATGATCCTTCACCGGCTTACGGCCTTTCTTCTCTTGAAGTGCTGTACCTTTCGGACAACGGCATAAGCAAAATCAACGGAGTCAGCGTTCTTAAGAATCTCACTGCCATCGACCTGCAAGGCAACGCTCTGGTGGATGTCTCGGCCTTGGGCGAACTGACCGGGTTGGAAAAGATTTTCATCGGCTACAACCGCATTTCCGATCTGAGCTTTTTACGTTCACACAATCAGAGCAGAATCGTTGAGCTTCAAATTTCTGGCAATCCGATCACAGACACTTCGCCGCTCTGCACCGGACTGCTGTTTGACAACAGCCGCAGCGTCACGATCAACGCCGGACGTCTCGGGTCGGTCGATCTCTCATTCCTCGGCGATATAAACGTCTTTAACGATATCTGGCTGGACGACACCGACTGTACCCAGCTTTCGAAGTACGTCAGCGGAAAACAGATCTCGCGGCTGGTGATGAACAATTCGGGACTGAGCGACATCAGCTGGCTGGGGACTGTGAGCTTCACATGGCATCTTGACATTTCCGGCAATCCCGGTATCCAGGATCTCTCCGTGCTCAAAAAAATGAGCAGTCTGCAGGTTGTAACCGTTTCGGAGAGTATGCGTCCGCTCGCCGAGGCCATCGCCGGTGACGTCCGTTTCTCGTTCAACTTCGTATGATCGCTTTTTCCTGCAGGTGCAAGATTCAACCGCTTCCGTGATTTCCGTACAGCCGGGCGCAGGAAGATCCGAAGGAAATATTCCGAACGACAGAAAAAGACCGCCGGAGCGGAAGTACTGCAATCAAAAGATTGCTCTTCCGCTCCGGCGGTTGGATTTTTGTCATTCAGGAGTGTGTGTCGTTCTTATTGTATGTCGGCACATTTCCGCGATACCAGGTGTAAAACCTGTCCTACACAGGAACAAACGGCAACGCCCGTAAGTTTGCGGAGGAAATGGAATCCTCCGGCACAGCGGCCGCCATTCGTGCGGAAGAAGGAAATCTGAGATATGAATACTTCTTCCCGATGAATGACCAGGAAACCCTTCTGCTTATTGACAGCTGGCGCGATCAGTCTGCCATAGACAGTCATCATGCTTCGGTAATGATGGAAACCATTGCGGCACTTCGTGAGAAGTACGATCTCCTCATGAAAGTGGAGCGTTACGTCAGCGACGAGCAGCCGACTGACGAAGCCTTTATAAGGAAGTGAGTGAATATGAAAAGAATCATGCTTGTATTTCTTGCGGCAATCCTCTGCGTAGTAACCAGCTGTTCTGTGTCTGATCAGAATACAGGTAGAAATGACACGGCTAAAAGCTATACGCAAATCTCCCAGGAAGAAGCCAGTGAGATGATGGCAAAGGACGATGGGCACATCGTGGTTGACGTCCGCAGACAGGACGAATACGACGCCGGGCATATTCCGGGAGCTATCCTGATTCCCAACGAAAGCATCGGAACAGAGCAGCCGAAGGAACTGCCCGATCTGAATCAGATCATTCTGATCTATTGCCGGAGCGGCAACCGCAGCAAGCAGGCGGCACAGAAGCTCTTTGACATGGGCTATACCAACATCTACGAATTCGGCAGCATCAATACCTGGACAGGTGAAATTGTGACGGAGGGATATGGTCGATTGTGCTACAATTAAAAAATTGAAAACAGGGGATGAAAATAAAATGTTATACCACTATGAATATGCAATATGGACTATTGTCGCTGCTCCGATAGGCTGACACAAAACAGCTCATTGAAAATGGCATGAAACAGCCCAGGATTGTGTCAAGGCTAATGGGAGCAAATTGGGAGGAACACAGCAAAGTGTGAACCTCCCAATTGATCATTTAGCGATTTCGTTTTCAACAACAAAGGCGACCATATAGTCATCGATGAGCTTGCGCTGCTGCTGAAAACATTAGACGATTCCGGTTTGCCCTTATCCGCAAAATTCAAACTTCGAAATATGAAGATTCACACACTCGGAGATGTGATGGAGGCAATGGACAAGACTCCTT
>CAMHMN010000061.1 GCA_946186245.1 uncultured Clostridia bacterium | reverse complement strand
GACGACGGCAAGCTGCGCAAGAAATTCATGACCGCCGGCAAGATTATCAAGGGCTCCAAGATCGCCTGCCAGGGTGCAGCGGGAGCTTATTCTCACCTGGCGGCCAAGCAGTTTTTCGGAGAGGACACCCAGCCGATCTTCCTGCCGAAATTCCAGGACGTATTTGAAGCGGTGACGGAGGAATACGCCGACTTCGGCGTGCTGCCGCTGGAAAATACCACCGCCGGCGCGGTCAACGACGTGTACGACCTGCTGACCCGCCACGGCTTCTATATTGTGGGCGAAACGGACGTGGCTATCAATCATTGTCTGCTGGCGCCCAAAGGAGCGAAAATCGAGGACATCACCGAGGTCTACGCCCATCCGCAGGCGCTTGCCCAGTGCGCCAGATACACCCAGACGCACGGCTTCAACACCAACGAATACAGCAACAACGCCGTCGCGGCGAAGAATGTCGCGCGGTGGAACGATCCCACCAAGGCGGCGATTGCTTCCAGCGTCGCGGGCAAGCAGTTCGGGCTGGATATCCTGGAGGAAGGCATTCAGGACATCGACGGCAATCAGACCCGCTTCATCATTATTTCCAAGCACATGGTCATACGCGACGGCGCCGACAAGATCAGTCTGACCTTTACTCTTCCCCACCGCACGGGAAGCCTTTACCGCGTCCTGTCGAGATTTGCCGCCAACGGCATGAATATTTCCAAAATCGAATCCCGTCCCCTCAAGGGTCAGAACTTCCAGTACCGCTTCTACCTCGACTTCAACGGCAACGTTCACGACGAACGCGTCTGCGCCCTGATCTGTTCCCTCAGCACCGAAATGAGCTATTTTAAATTCCTGGGGAATTATTGACAAATTCTTTACGGCAAACTATCCCTTTCTTAACCTTTTCTAAACCTCGCGGCTTTATACTATAGCCAACATCAAAAAGGAAAGGTTGAAAGAATCATGTATAGGACAGTCGTTATCGGTTTTACAAAGGACGCCGTTCAGCGCGCCAGGCTCATCGAGGACAAGGCGAATGAAATGTACGCGCAGGGCTGGGAAGTCGTCTGCGTGACTTCCACTCCCAACTGCGGTGCAATTATCACATTCAAACAGAGAGTCTGACCCGGTATCATCCATCATGCCCGCGTATATTCACCAAGTCCGGCGAATGACGCGGGCTTTTTGCGTGTTGGCGGATATTCCGGATGCTTTTTCCCCCCTGATATTGTGGGATTATTGAAAAAAAGATTGACAGTTGCAGTCGAATATAGTAAAATATATAATATACAGACCGTGAAGGGAGTCAATTTTTATGCTACACAACAAAAAAACGGCAACGGTTTTTATCTGCATCGGCGTAGTCGCGATTGTCGCGGCCATTGCGGTTTCAATCGTTTTCCGCAGACCGAATTCGTTCTTCAGCACCGACATTCCGAAGGATCTTGACGATGCGGTGGCGGTCAGCGTATTTTCCATGAACAAGGTAACCCCGTCCGACATCACAGTGGACGGAAAGACGCAGCATTATGCCCAACTCAGGGATTGCGAGCGTTATGCTGAAAGCGAATGTCTGGGCGAAGGTCATGTGACGCTTGGATACACGGACAAGGGCGACAGTGTTGACGTCTATGCTTTGTGTTCTACCATCGGCTACGGGTTCCGCGACGGATTGTTTGTGGACAATTCCGGTTCCTTCTGCATTCCGACTCTGATCACGTTTGACAAAACGGATAACGGAAAGTACATATTCAAGGAAGCCAGGGAGGCTCTGGACGGCAGCGAAAACATCCCCTCCATCAAGAAAATGTTCCCGGCCGAGCTCGCCAAAAAGGCAATAGCCGCGGGAAGCGACGACGATATCCGGGACAGTTTACACGATCAGTGCGACGCCTGCGCGGCGGCTTATCTCAAGGCAATCAAACGCGAAGCAAAAATCAGCAGCTTAAGTGAAGAAGATTATGATCTGCTGTCCTATCACGGCGTTTCCGACGATGTCTGCAACAAACTGCTCAAGCTCCGCGGAGAATACGGATTGTATCTGGGCAATTTTGAAAAAATAGAATCCGGCGTCCGTTACGTCTATTCCGTGAGCTGGAAGGGCGACGAAGAAGGCAACGGCACTGTCACCTACAGCAAGAAGGATTACGACACCGGCAAGGTCATCAAGAAATACACCTACAAGGTCGAGGGTGACAGCTTCAAAGAAGTCAAGCAGAAGAAGAAAAAGTAAACACTCTTTCCGGACAATACAACAGCGGTCAGATCCGATTTACGCGATAATCGAATCTGACCGCTGTTGTATCTGATATTATGGAAACCCCTTACTTGTCCTCGGCTTCCACCTTGATGGTCGCGCCTTCAAAGTCGAAGGTCGCAAAGTAATCGGCGGGCGTTTCGGCACGGCGGATCATCTTCACACTGCCGTCCTCGCAAAGGAGAAGCTCGGCGGAACGCAGCTTGCCGTTGTAATTATAGCCCATGGAGAAGCCGTGCGCGCCCGTGTCGTGAATCACCAGAAAATCTCCGATGTCGATCACCGGAAGGTCGCGGTCAACCGCGAATTTGTCGTTGTTCTCGCAGAGGGAACCGGTTACGTCGTAAATGACGCGCTTGCCGTGTTCGTCCTTCCCCATGACCGAGATGTAATGATAAGCCCCGTACATCGCCGGACGCATGAGATTGCAGGCACAGGCGTCTACGCCGATGTAGTGCTTGTAGGTTTCTTTGCGGTGGATCGCCTTGGTCACAAGATGTCCGTAGGGAGCCAGCATAAATCTTCCCAGCTCGGTGAAGATGGCGACATTGTCCATGCCGGCGGGAGTGAGAATCGCCTCGTACTGTCTGCGGACGCCTTCGCCGATCACCATGATGTCATTCGGCTCCTGCCCCGGACGGTAGGCAATTCCGATGCCCCCGGAGAGATTGATGAATTCGATCGACGCGCCGGTTTTTTCCTTCAGCTCGACGGCCAGCTCAAAGAGCTGACGGGCAAGCTCGGGGTAGTAGTCATTGGTGACGGTGTTGCTGGCGAGGAAGCTGTGAATGCCGAAATGCTTCACGCCCTTCTCCCTGAGAATCTTAAACGCCTTGATGATCTGCTCGTGGGTCATGCCGTATTTGGCTTCGCCGGGGTTGTCCATGATATCCGTGCCCAGCTCGAAATATCCGCCGGGATTGAACCGGCAGCAGACCGTCTCCGGAATTCCCGCCACCTTCTCCAGGAAGTCGATGTGGGTGATGTCGTCGAGATTGATGATGGCTCCCAGCTTGCGGGCCAGGGCAAAGTCCTCCGGCGGTGTGGTGTTGGAGGAGAACATGATGTCGCTGCCGGTGTTGCCGATCGACTTGGCGAGCAGAAGCTCGGTGTAGGACGAACAGTCGGAACCGCAGCCCTCCTCCGCGAGAATCTTCATGATGTAGGGATTGGGCGTCGCTTTGACGGCGAAATATTCCTTGAAGCCCTTGTTCCAGGAGAATGCCTTATACAGGCGGCGTGCGTTTTCGCGGATGCCCTTTTCATCGTATATGTGATATGGCGTGGGATAGGTCTTTTCGATCTCCCTGAGCTGTTCGAGTGTGACAAAAGGTGTTTTATACATGGCGATTTTCCTTTCGTAAATGTCGTAAACATAGAACAGTATACGTTATTTTCGGGCTTAAAGTCAAGTTTTTTCGGCAGATACCGGAATTAATTTACTTAATTAACAGTGCAAAGCATTGATTGGTAAAATCTTTTGCTTATTTTGTCATTGAAAACTCCCTGTGCGATTCTTGCAGTTTCAGAAACGCACAGGGAGTTATGAATTTTAATCAATCATCTTACTTAATGCCGTTCTGGAGCTTCGCCGCTTTCAGTGTGTTCTTCATCAGCATGGCGATCGTCATAGGCCCTACTCCGCCCGGAACAGGCGTAATAGCGGAACACTTCGGCTCCACAGAGGCATAGTCCACGTCGCCGCAGAGCTTGCCGTTTTCGTCGCGGTTCATTCCCACGTCGATGACCACCGCGCCTTCCTTCACCATATCGGCCGTCACGAATTTCGCCTTGCCCACCGCGGCAACCAGGATATCGGCTCTGCGTGTGACCTCGGCCAGATCCTTCGTGCGGCTGTGGCAGATGGTAACGGTGCCGTTCTCATGCAGCAGGAGCATGGCCATCGGCTTGCCGACAATGTTGCTTCTGCCGATCACAACGCATTCCTTGCCCGCAATCTCAATATCGCTCGCCCTGAGAAGTTCGATCACTCCGGCGGGTGTGCAGGGCAGGAAATCGTACTTGCCTATCATGATCTTGCCGACGTTTTCCTCGCTGAAGGCGTCTACGTCCTTCTCCGGTGCAATCGCCTTGATGACCGCCTTGTCGTCCAGTCCCTTGGGCAGGGGAAGCTGACAGAGAATGCCGTTGATGTCGCTGCGGTCATTGAGACACTTCACCAGCGCAAGCAGCTCGCTCTGGTCGGTGTCAGCCGGAAGGGCGAATTCCTCCGAACGGAAGCCCACTTCGGCGCAGGCCTTCTTTTTGTTGTTGACATAGACTCTGGAAGCGGGATCGTCGCCCACGATAATCACCGCAAGTCCAGGAACAATGCCCTTTTCCTTCAGTTCAGCCGTTTCGGCGGCGACATCGGCGCGAACCTGCGCGGAAATCGCTTTGCCGTCGATTATTTTTGCCATGTGAATCATCTCCAAAAGGTTCATTATTTTCAATCGAATTATTTAATCATCGTCATCGTCATATTCCCACGTGATCAGGCCGGCATCGCTGATCAGCCTTTGCAGCGGCGGAAATACAAATATGACATATGCCGCGACCGCGCCGGTAAGCGCCATGCATCCCTGTGCGAGAACAAACGGCCCTGACATGGTAAGTACCCGGATCAGACTGACCGCCACAAACGAAAACGAGATGGTGAGCAGATAAAGAATCACATTGCGGAATGGCTTAAACAGCATCAGAAGCAAAAACGCAAACGGAGCCACAAACAACGCGCAGCCCAGCATTCCTCTGTTGCCCATCGCGGTCAGACCGTTCATGATATCCAAATTGACATTCGTCTTGATGTACGCCATTGCGTGATCCTTGTCGATGCCGTAGGCCAACAGCCTTTTGAGAAAAAGCCGGTCTGCGGCAAAAATAATATAATAGGCAAACAGAACATAGGCTCCCAGCCTCATGATTACCTCTTTGCCCACCCTGAAGGCAATATGAGACGCGTTGAGTCCCACGGCAGTCAGCAGACACACCGAGATTTCCACAAAGCAGAACGGGTCAAAAATATAGGAACGGTAGTCCATAAACACCATGACATATACGCCTATCGCGCCGAGAATTAGAAGCAGCGCCGTAAACAGCAATCTGAGCCAGTCCGGCATTCCTTCGTCGCTGTTTACGTCCTTGGCCAGATCGTCCACATATTCCTTTCTGGCTTTTGCCTCGGCAGTGTATTCGTGCTTGAGGCTCTCCTTCGATTCCGCCTGCATGATCGCGGCAAGCTCATCCCGGTGCTTATTGCGGCTGTTCTGCTCGGGCTTGGGTTCCGGCTTGGATTCCGGCTCCGGCTCCGGCTTGAGTTCCGGCTCCGGCTCCGGCTTGGGTTCCGGCTCGGGTTCCGGCTCCGGCTCGGGTTCCGGCTCCGGCTCGGGCTCGGGTTCCGGCTCGGGTTCCGGCTCGGGTTCGGGTTCGGGCTCCGGCTCGGGCTCGGGTTCCGGGGGTGCGGAATTTCGTGCCGCTTCGGCTGCCCGGGCTGCTTCGGCTGCCTTTTCCTCATTGGCGCGGCGTTCATGCTCCTGCTCCAGAACCCTGGCGCATTCGGCTTCAAATGCCGCCATTTCTTCGTCAAAGTCATCCATATTGCCGCCCGGTTCAAAATCGTATCCGGCACTGTTTAAGCTGTCCATTCATGATCACCTCAATATCATTATGATTGTTCTGATTCCTCTGACGAAATCTCTGTCGGACGGTCCGTTCCTTCCTGTGAGGTCTGCGCGTCCTCTGTCTCCGGATGGGCTGCCGTCCACACTTTAGTAGGCTGAAAATACACATTCAGAAGCTCCACGGAATAGCCCAGTCCGGCTAATCCGCTGCCCTTTCCGGTGCGTTTGATTCCCGGCAGCCTGATCGGCTTGTCGTTCCAGCCGAGGTAAAGAAGTGCGCCGGCAGCCAGTACGCAGAGAACGGCAAGCAGCTGCGACACCTTTACGACGTCATCCACAAGCCACAGACTGTCGGTTCTGAGACCTTCTATCCAAGCTCTGCCCAGACCGTACCACACCAGATAGCTCAGGAACATCTGCCCCTTGAATTTGTAAACCTTCCTGCTGATGAAATGCAGCAGCACAAAGCCGGTCAGGCACCATAGGGATTCATAGAGGAAGCAGGGGTGTACCGTGGTGGGGCCGATTTTTTGCGAAACGCCGTCCACCATGTTGTAATAATAGGTATTGGCGCTGTACATGCCCCACGGAAGGTTCGTCTGACTGCCGAACGCCTCCTGGTTCATGAAATTGCCCCAGCGACCGATCCCCTGTCCGATCAAAAATCCGATGGCGGCAATGTCAAAGACAGGCAGAATCTCGACTTTCTCGACATATTTGCACATGATCAGCCCCGAAACGAACGCCAGAATCACGCCGCCGTAAATGGCAAGGCCTCCGTCACGGATATTGATCATATCCCAGAGGCTGTTGTAGCTTTTCAGGCGGAAAATGACGTAATAAATCCTCGCGCCCAGTATGCCGCAGAACAGACCGACAAGCACGATGTCAATGAGCGGATCGATCTTTACGTCGAAGGTCTTGGTACTTCTCCACGCATAGAGCACGGCAAGTATAAAGCCCGTCATGATCAGCACGGCATACCAGTAAATATCCAGTCCGAACAAACTGAATGCCACGCGGTCAATGTTAAATGCAAGTCCCAGCTTGGGAAAACTCACTTCCATACATTACGCCTCCTTGCCCCGTCTGACCACAGACAGAGAACTGTTTGATATATCGAACATCTCCGAAAACAATTGATTGCCCTCGTCAACCGTGATTTCTGTGGCTGCGCGCAATCCTTCAAAGACATTGGTTCCGTTCATCAGATCGCCCAGCAGTATTTCGGCTATGTCGTCGGGATTGTTGTACATGATGATCTGTCCACCGTAGCTGCTGCGCCGCAGACATTCAAAGACCCTGGGAGAAATTCCCTCGCGCTTCACCCGCTCGATTTCCTCAAAAATCTCGTCGCGGATTGCTTCCGGAGAACGACTCATCCCCTGAAATGTCGAAACAAGCACTCCCCTCAGATAGATGAATCCGGGGGCAAAGTCGGTGCCGATCAGTTTTTTGTTCATCATGCGGCTGTAGAAATCAGACACCGGACCGAACACGGCGGCCCGTACAATTCCCAGAAGGACCCGTTCCCGTTCGGTCAGCCTCCTGTATTTTTTCTTGAAACCGATCTGGAACAGCGGCATCGGAACGTCGTATTCACACTCGGTAAATGTCTGGATGACGCTGCCGTCGTCTTCGGGACAGCGGCTGACAATCTCATGCTGCGGCTTGGATTTCAGCAGCTCGTCGCACAGCTCCAGCACCCTGTCGGGATTGACGTTGCCGGCGACGCTCAGCACCATGTTGTTGGGATTGTAAAACGCGTCATAGCATCTGTAAAGCAGCTCCGGCGTGATCTGTGAAATGGATTCGGCGGTCCCGGCGATATCAGTCCTAATCGGATGGTCGCGGTACATCGCCTTCATCAGATTGTAATACAAATGCCAGCCGGGATTATCGCGGTACATGTCTATCTCCTGCGCAATAATGCCCTGCTCCTTGCGCACCGTTTCCTCGGTAAAGAAGGGGTTCTGCACAAAATCAAGCAGAATGCGGAAGGCATGATCGAATTCCCGCGTGCAGGAAAAAAGATAACAGGTCCTGTCAAAACCGGTATAGGCGTTGGCACAGGCGCCGATCTGCGCATATTGCTCAAAGGCCTCGCAGTCTTCATTTTCAAAGAGCTTATGCTCCAGATAATGCGCAATGCCGTCCGGCACCCGGGTGAATTCGCCTCCGTCAACGCTGAAATCATTGTCGATCGAGCCGTATTTTGTGCCGAAGACGGCGTATGCCGACTTTATATAAGGCTTGGGACAGATCGCGATTTTTACTCCGGTGGGGTGCGTTGTATAATAGACCGTTTCCTGTGTCAGTTCGTCATGGAAGACAGTGAATCTGTCAGTCATATCGCGCCTCCTTCCGGCAGATCGCCGCTCTGCTCTGTCCGGTCGGGCGAAAGCATATAGACGGTGTCCAGCTTCGCGAGCGAAGCACATTCCGCGACCTGGCTGCGGGTGACAGCCTTCATTCTCTCGGCTGCCTGTTCGGGGGTGCGTACACAGCCGTCCAGATACTGATTGGCATACCACTCTGCGATGGAACTCACCGAGTCCCCGATGTTGTCAAACGCGCTGAGTGCCGTAAGTCTGGCGGCGTTGAATTCGTCGTCGGTGAATTCATTGCCGGCTATGACGGCAAGCTGCTTTTTGATTTCTTCCACCGCTTTGTCGTAATTGGTTTCGTCAATGCCGCTTCTGACAAACATCAGTCCGGTGGAGCGACCGTAGGACGAAGAACAGTAGTAGCATAGACTCAGCTTTTCACGCACATTCCTGAAAAGCAGACTGGACGTGCCTCCGCCGAACATCAGAGACATCAGACGTGCCGCCATCGTACGGTCGTCCGGTTCAATCACCGGCAGACGGTATCCCATGATCATCTTGCTCTGTTTGACGTCAATTCTCTCGGTGACCGTCCTGACTTCCGGCGATTCCTTATAGCCCGGACGTCCGGGAAGACTGACCGGATGACGCTCGGTCGCATTGAATTCCTTTTTGAAAATCCGCTCGACAGGCGCATGATCCATACCGCCCACCGTAATAATCTCCACGGACGAGGTGGTCAGAATTCTTTGCCACGCTTGCGCAAGGGCTTCGCGGGTGACGCCAGGCAGATCTTCCAGGTATCCGCCCGGCGCAACGCCTGCCGCCTCTCCCTCGCACATGATTTCGTAGCAGCGATGCGAAGCATACGCCTCTTTGTCCAGAACGAGCGACTGAATGCGTTCCTCCGCGTTTCTCAGAACCACATCCAGGTCTTCCTGCCTGAACAGTCTGCCGTCGTCGCCTACCGCAGGACGGAATATCAGCTCACTGAGCAGCTCGGCGCATTCCCCCGAAACGCATTCCCCGTCGGGAATGAACCGGTCGTCCGTCATTTCGATCTCCACCGAAAGCATCTGACAGTTGCCGATGATCGACACAGAGGTATCCGATTCGGCGCCGTAGAGCATGGCGTGCGCGCGTCGCAGTTCGTTGTATTCGGGATATCTGGCACAGGAACGGCGCAGCATGGAAGTCAGCAGGGCATTGACCGTGACATATTCCCTTTGCAGGGGGAAAAAGAAGTGCACGCCGATGCAGGCGTTTTTAAAGCGGGTTTCCCGCACGGCACGGAAGGTGACGCCCTCGGCTAACGTGCTCACGTACAGTTTGTTTTCCAATCGTCAGATAACCTCCTCACGCCTCCGGCTCGATATACGCTTCGATATCCGGCTTGTAATTTTCGTCGGAAAAGAATTCCTCGATATATTCCTCCGGCATCTGCGCCTTTTCGGGAGTCTTGCGGCTCTCCTCGTCCAGTCTGTGAAGCACCATGCCGCTCACAAGCAGGATCACTCCCAGCACCGCCACCGCAACGGCCGCGATGCGTATGATGAATAGTTGATGGTTGTCTTTATTCAATGCATTCTCCGTCCTTCGGTCAGCCGATGTATTTTTCTATGGCGGTCAGATCCAGCCTGTCACAGTCCTTCAGATATCTGTAAAGCTTTACGGCAATCGCCTTGCAGCCGCCTTCCTTCATGCTTTCGAGATTCAGCGGCATGATGGGGTCGTGAACGCTCAGGCGCAGCAGGAACCAGCCGGCTTCCTTCTCAAAGGATACGCGGATTCCCTCGCGGTTGTCGTCGGCAATGATCCAGTCCTCCTGCGCGGCGGCGTATTCCTCCAGTCCCGCGAGCACCTGTTGGCCGTATTCCCTGAAATCTTCCGTCTTGATCTTAAAACGCAGCTCGCTTTCTTCCAGCGGCTCCTCCAACTCGGCGGTCAGCATGGCGAGGCTTTCGCCGCGTGCGCGGAGCTGTGCCATTTTGATGATGATCATGGTCACAAGGTAGGCGCCGTCGTCCAGGAAGTAATTGTCCCTCATGGCTGCGTGACCGCTGGTTTCGATGGCAAGGGGACATTCGATGCCCTGCCCGTTCAGCTCGATGGCGCGGTTGATGACATTGCGGTAGCCCCTGCGGTAGCGGTAATGCACGCCGCCCAGCGTTCCTTCAATAAACTTGCGCAATCCGGCGGAAGTGGTGGAATCGGTGACGATGGTGCCGCCGGGGCAGTTCTCCAGCGCAATGGCGGAAGCCAGCGCAACCAGCCTGTTGCGGTTGATCTCCGCGCCGGAATTGTCAACGGCTCCTCCTCTGTCCACGTCGGTATCGAAGATCACGCCCAGATCGGCATGTGAATTCAGAACGGCGCCGCAGATGGACTTCATGGCCTCTTTATCCTCGGGATTGGGAATGTGATGGGGGAACATGCCGTCGGGTTCGAGGAAAACGCTGCCCAAAATATCGGCGCCCAGCGGTTCCAGCACGTCATAGGCATAGAAGCCGCCCGCGCCGTTGCCCGCGTCCACCACAATATGCAGCCCTTCCAGCGGGCGGTCGTAATGTGCGGCGTTGATTCCCTTGCAGATGATGTCGCGGAGATGCGCGGCGTATTCCTTCATGTAGTCAACCCGCTCCGAACAACCGCCCGCAGCAGGCGACGGGAAGGTATTCCCGGCGCAGAAGCCGAGAATCGCCTCGATGTCGCAGCCGTCCAGACCTCCCGCGGGGGTGAAGAATTTCAGTCCGTTGCGGTGATAGGGGTGATGGCTGGCGGTGATCTGCACGGAACCGTCCAGCTGCTTGTCCAGCGTAATCATGAACATGGAAGGCGTGGACGAAAGTCCGCAGTCCAGCACCTTTGCGCCGCATTCCACCATGGACGCTACCACGGCCGAGCGGATTCTGTCTGCCGAAATGCGGCTGTCGTGACCCACCGCGACAGCCAGTTCATGCGGCTGCTTGCCGGTTTTCTGCGAAAGCCAGAGCAGGAATGCCTTGGCCATACTGCCGACCACTTCGTCGGTGAGATTGAGAGGTTCTCCTTCCACGCCGTCTACCGCGACGCCCCGGATGTCCGTGCCGCTTTTGAAATTCTTCCAGAATTTATCCATACAAAAAACCTTCCTTAATCAGAGTCTGCGGCGTTTCTCCCGGCAAACACCGGGTTGCGTCGGCAGGCTCTTTGAAATCCGTACTTTCCCATAATACAATAAGTTTACGGTCATATTGGATTTATTATACTACACAACTTCGTTTTCATCAAGTGAATTTTACAGCATTCTCAAATTTACACTAAAAAAACAGAAAAATCCTCTGACAAGAGCAAAAAAACACCGTTCCGCAGTCCCTGAAAACTGCAAAACGGTGTATTCTTGTTTATTCCGTGATTCACGCCTCACTCAGTCGAGAATATAGACCTTCACCTGACGTCTGCCGAAGTTGCGGCATTCGCGTTCGGTGTTGTAGAAGAGGTCCACAAGCACTCTGCCGCTTCTGAGAGCTCCGCCTGTGTCGGCGGCTACGGCGTAACCGTATGTATATCTGCCGTCAGCCGAAACGATGTACAGCTTGGTGCCGTAGGGAATCTTTCTGGGATCGACGGCGACCAGACCCACTTTCACGGCCTTTCCGGTGGCCGTGCGCGCCCCTCTCCTGGCCGTGTATGCCGTGCCGGAGCCGGTAAGCACCTTGGAATAGCTGACCTGCCTGCCGTTGATGGTAAGTGTCTTGCTGTCGGAATTTACTTTTGTTTCGGATTTTTTGGAAGTCGTCTTTTTGGCTGCGGCTTTCTTGGTGCCTTTGAGAACCACCTTGTTGACCGCCTTCTTGGTGACCTTTTCTGTCACTTTGGTATCAGCCAGCTTGCCGTTGACGTACTTCTTGGTGGTGGTGACTTCCTTCTCGCCGTTCACACCTTCGACAGACACCTTTGTCTTGCCGCTTTCCAGCGTCTTGTCCTTCTTGGTGACGGTCTTGAATTTAACGGTCTTTGTCTTGGTATCACTGACGTATCTGACGCGGTCGATTCTGATCACCATGTTCTCCTGCGCGTCATCCGTGAGGGCAACGTTGATCTGGTCGTCCTTGCCGGGAAGAGCTATGCCGGCATTCTCCAGCGCTTCGCCCACGCTGCCGTTGACCGCGGAAACCGTCTTTTCCACGCCGCCGTCCACGACCTTCATGTCAAATGCCCGGATGATCCTGATCGCCTTGACGGAATCGTCGGTGCTGTTGACGGAATAGGCGTCGTTGTCCGAAAGCGCGAAACCTGCCTGACGGATAATTTCGACGGAACTTTTGTTGTTGACCGTGACGACCTTACTGGTCTGATCGCCGTCGGTTACCTTTACTACTGAAAGATTCGATGAAAGGAATATTGAGCCGACCAAGGCAGCGGAAGCAAGAATGATCGTCGCACCCTTGCGGCTCCTTATGAAATCTGCTTTCTTACCCAAAATCATTTCCT
>CAMHMN010000060.1 GCA_946186245.1 uncultured Clostridia bacterium | reverse complement strand
GTTTACAGCATTTTTTTCGACGATTGCATCGTCATGTTTCCGAGAATCGAGGTTGGAAGATGACTAAGATCGAGTGGAAGCACCGCGACCGTTACGGTCGGAAGTGCAGGAAATTCGGCGGTGACTGCGCCAGATGCAACGCGAAACACTGCTGATGCGTTATTGATGCGATAATTTTGGAAGGTGAGGAATTGGGAAGCTACATTGACGAAGCGGTTAAAAAAATCATGAATTACCATCCGATTGACGGGTGCTTGGGTGCTGAGAAAATCGGGGATTATCTCGTGATGCCGCACGGGGACAGGATGTATTCACTGCGGCGGGCAGATTCTGATATGGTGATTCTGGTTCCGGCAGACAATCCGCACCAGGCTGCGAGCAAGGCAAAGGGGATTTTTGAGCATGATAGACATGAATTTTGAGCGGAGCATCCGGGACATCGCTGAGCATTACGGCGAGTATGAACAGCTCATCCAGACGGCGGAGGAATGCAGCGAGCTCGCGAAAGCGGCGCTGAAGCTGCGGAGGGCTTATGCTGATCCTGACGTGGACGCGGAAACGCAGATGAATTCCAAAGCGGTGCTTTACGGCGAGATCGCCGACGTGCTGATCATGTGCGAGCAGCTCATGCATCTGGAAGGCTGCGCCGGTGACGTCATGCACATCATCAGTGAGAAGCTCAAGCGACAGATGGAGAGGATTAAGGCAGGTAACAGGCAGGAGGTAAGCGGATGACGGCGAAGTTGATTTTTTGCGCGGTGATCGGCGCGGTGCTGGTGCTGAATGCGGCGGTGCTGTGGTGCTGCTGCGCGATTAACCGGAAGCGCTCCCTCAGTAGTTCGCTTGCGACACATGCAGCTCCCTCGGAGAGGGAGCCGGATAGTGAATAGGGCAGAATCGCAAACGGTTGCGATTTTTTGAAAACTGGAAGGTGATTCATATGAATGTGAAGGTAACAGCGAGGAAACGAGACGCGCCTTTGAAGGTAAAGCCGGAACCGGTGCGCGGAGCCGGAAAGATGAAGAACAGCGGAGAGATCCACAGCATTTCTTCCGGTTCCTCCGCTGAGGAAATCGCGGAGTTTTTCGGCTGGGACAACGACGGTTTAGGCGGTCGGGAGGCACTCAATTCGGCGACGTATTATGCGTGCATGAAAATCAGATGCAGTGCATTTGCGAAATTGCCGATCAAGATCAAGCAGTACCAAGGGCGCGGCTCGATCAACATACGCAACAGCGATCTGAACGAACTTTTACAGACACGTCCGAACCGCTGGATGTCGGCGTATGACCTGAAATTCGCGACGGAATTTCAGCGGATAGAATACGGGGATTCCTTCTGGTACATGGATGTTGACGGTCGCGGAAAGCTGCGCGGAATTTACCCGCTGGACAGTCAGAAAATGCAGATTTATATTGACGACAAGGGAATCCTCGGCGGCGTGAAGAACGCGGTGTATTACGTTTACAGCGGCGGCGGCGAGGAAATGATCTTCACCGAGGAGGAAATCTGTCATTTCAAGTCGTTTTCAAAAAACGGCATTGTCGGAACGCCACTGAAAAAATACCTGTTTGACTGCATTGATTCTGAATTATATTCCGGAAAACTGCTGAAAGAGCGGTACGAGAAGGGCTTACAGGACCCGATTATCGTTCAGTACATCGGTGAGCTGAATCAGGAGAAAGAAAAGAAGATTCAGAAGAAATTTGAATTGATGGGCGGTGCCAAGCAAGCTGGATTGGTCATTCCGATTCCGCCGGATTTCAAGGTCGAGCAGCTCGAGACGCGGCTGGTCAACAATCAGTTTTTTGAATTGCAGGGTCTTAATGCCCGGAATATCGCAAACGCGTTCGGCGTAAAGAGTTTCCAGCTCAACGATCTGGAGCGCTCCACCTACTCCAACATTGAGACGCAGAACATTGCGTTCTACACGGACACGCTTCTCGATGTGATGTCTATCTACGAACAGGAGATTGATTGGAAGATCCTCACGACCGACCAGCGGAAAGACGGTTGGTATTTCAAAATCAATGTCGACGCGATCCTGCGTGCCGACAGCAAGACGAGAGCCGAACAGCATCAGATCGAGATTGCTTCCGGCACGCTCACGCCTGCTGAGGCGAGAGAGCAGGAGGACAGACCCTACATTCCCGGCACGGACGTGCTGATCTACGGCAATGGGGCTTCCGTCCCACTCGATCAGCTCGGAAAGCAATATGAAGACAATGCAGCGCCGAAGGGTGGTGATGATAACGAATAGAGAATTGAAACTGAAAAACGGCAGGATTTCGCTGGCGAAAGCGCAATCCGGGTGCAAGCTGTATTTTTACGGAGATATTGTTTCGGAAAGATGGGAGTTTACTTCCCGCGACGCGAAGTGTCCGCAGGATGTTGCCGACATTCTGAGTGAGATTCCGAACGACGCGCAGTTGGATATTTACATCAATTCCGGCGGTGGCGATGTTCATGCCGGTCTTGCGATTTATCAGCAATTGAAACGCCGGACGGGGCTGAATGTGGTTCATGTGGACGGTTTGGCGGCTTCCATTGCTTCCGTTATTGCGATGGCGGGAGATGACATTATCATTCCGGCATCCGCTCAGATGATGATTCATCGCCCGTGGTCGCTGGCGATGGGTGATGCGGACGAGCTGAGGAAGACGGCTGACGTGCTCGACATCTGTCAGCAGTCGATTATGGACATTTACATGAAAAAAGTGCTTTCCGGCGTAGAACGCGGCACGGTGGAAGACATGGTGAACGCGGAGACATGGATGACGGGCACACAGGCTGCGCAGTATTTTGATGTGACGGTGGATGATGTTGCTCCGGCTGCGGCGTGCGTTTCCGGATATTTTGAAAAATACCGGAATACGCCGGGGCTTGACACAATCGGCGGCACATTGATCTCGGCGAAAGCGGACGCGGAGGCAAAGAAAATGCAGAATGCATTTGATGAATGGCCCGAAAAGGCACAGGCTGACTCGATCGAGCGTGTGAAGAACGAGTTTGAACTGATGAAATTGCAGTATGAACTCGATGCGATTTAATTTTCAAGAAAGAAGGTTTATTAAAAAAATGACAAAATCACAGGAAATGAGAGCGAGAATTCCGGGGCTGATGAACGAGTGCCAGGGATTCATTGACGGCGGCAAGACCGCCGAGGCGCAGGCGAAGATGGACGAGATCAACGATCTCAAAAACAGGATTGCCATTCAGGAGGCACTGGAAGCCGAGGAAAAGGAAGATATAAAGAACAGCGCAGAAGGCAGGATGCAGGAGGCACGCAAGAAGGACGCTATGGCGGAATTCGCGGCGGCGGTTCGTTCCGGATTCAAGAACGCAATGACCGAGGGCACCAATGCCGATGGCGGTTACACCGTGCCGGATGACATTTCCACACAGGTGAAGAATTACCGTGAAGAATTTTTTGACATGACGCAGTACGTCAACGTCGAAAAGGTCAGCACCAAGAGCGGCGAGAGAACCTATCAGAAGAAGAAGACCGTCACCGGCTTCCAGGTGGTCGGCGAAGGCACTGCGATTCCCGGGATTACCCAGCCGGAATTTGAGCGAATTACCTACACGATTGCCAAGTACGCGGGTATCATCCCTGTAACCCGTGAGCTGCTCAGCGATACCGACGCGAACCTCATCCGCATCATCATGCGCTGGTTCGGTCGCAACTCTGCCGTGACCCGGAACAATCTGATTTTCAACAAGATCAAGACAAAGACGCAGGCTGAGATCGGCAGCATGAACGACATCAGAACCGCGCTCAACGTAACGCTTGGCAGCGTCTACAAGCCCACTTCAAAGATTTTCGTCAATGATGACGGTCTGAATTACATTGACGGGCTTGTGGACGGTCAGGGCAGACCGCTGCTCAATCCCGACCCGACCGCTCCCGCGCAGCTGCGTTTCCGCGTCAGCGCAAACGTTATTCCGATTGTGAACGTGCCGAACGCATTCCTGCCGACTGTGGAAGGCGTGGCTCCGATCATCATCGGCGACCTGAAGGAGGGCATTACGCTCTTTGATCGTGAGCAGCTCAGCATGAGCCGTTCAGATGTGGCAGCCGTTACAGGCTTCAATGCCTTTGAGCAAGACGGCACGCTCTTCCGCGGCATTGAACGTCTTGATGTGGAGGAAGTGGACGGTGACGCCTACATTTACGGCGGTATCGATCTGAGCAAGGCGAGCGACTACGGCAGCGGTTATTCCGCGTTCCTCGGCGGCGCTCCGATTGCTTCCGGCTCCGGCGGTGAAGGCGGCGGTGAAGGCGGCGGTGACTGATGCCGGATGGGGAAAAATATCCGGTCAGCCTGGAAACCGTAAAGCAATATCTCCGGGTGGACTTCCCGGACGATGATGTTTTGATCGGCATTATGATGGACACGGCAAAGGATTATATCCGCGACGGCATCGGCGCTTTTGAGCCGAAAAACCCCAAGCACAACATGATCCTGCTTGCCGTGGTAAGTCATTTGTATGAAAATCGGCAATTCCAGGGGCAAAGCTCCGGAAAGATCATGCACATCATCCGGTCGATGATGGCACAGGAGAGGCTGAATTATGAAGAAGATACGGATTAAGGAATTCAGCCAGCGGATAACGATATTCGTCAGAACCGAAACCGGGCGGGATTCTGAGGATTATCCGGTCTACACAGATAACGATCTTTTTTCGACCTGGGCGAAGGCCGAGACGGACGGTGTAGAGGAAACCGAGACAAACAAAGCGGCCTTTGATGCTTCACGGATGGTCTTTACCATCCGGTTCCGGCGTGTCGCACTCGACAATAGGCTCTTTATCCGGCATAACGGCCTGGAATATGCCGTTGTCGGGATTGACCCGTGTGATTTTGACAGGGCATACATCAAGATTCACGCGAAAAGGGTGGTGCTTCAAAATGGCTTCATTTCGTTTTGAGATTCCCGACGAGCTGACAAAGCGGCTGGAAAAGCTTCAGAACACGGACGAGATCGCGCCGAAGATGATTGACGCGGGTATTCCTATTGTTCAGGATGAAACGGTCAGGCGTGCCGATTCGCACAGACGAACCGGCGCGATGTCCGGCTCCATCAAGCCGACACAGCCCAAGCGCACAGGCAGCGGACATTCCGCTGTCGTGCGTCCTACGGGGCGTGACGGACGCGGTACGCGGAACATGGAGAAGATGATGTACATGGAGTACGGCACTTCTCACCAGCCGTCTACGCCCATTATCGCGCCTACTGTCGCGGCGACGGAAAGCAGCGTGATCGAGGCAATGCGGGAGGTATTCAACGCGGAGGTGGAAAGTAAGTGACAACCACTGAGAAATTGCAGGCTATTCTTTCCGGGATCCCTGCGGTGATCGAACAGGGAATGGAAGTCCACCGGGATTTTCACCGGGGAGGCGGTGAAAATTACATCGTGCATGAGGTCATCACCGAGAGCGACGCGGCGTATTCCGACGACCTGCCGGAGGAACAGATCGACACCGTGCGGGTGCATTGCTTCACAAAAGGCAATCCGACGCCCGTCAAGCTGGCGATCCGGCGCACGCTCCGTCAGAATGATTTCAGCATTATCCTCACGGATTTATTTTTCGAAGAGGATACGAAGTACAAGCATATTGTGATTGAAGCAAGATGCATAGCACCCGCGGACGATGCCGCGGGCTAAGCGAAAATTGAAGAAAGAAGGTTTTTTAATTGAAAATTGGTGTTAAATATCCGAGATACGCAAAATACAACAATGATAACGGAAATGAAACATACACCGACGGGGCTGCGCTCGGCAAGGCAATAAAAATTGACTATACGCCGAATGTGCCGGATAATGTGGCGTATGCTGATGACGATGTGGCGGAGGAAGAACACGGCGTCCAGGATGGCGATCTCAGCCTTGACACGTCCGATATTTCGGACGAAAACTATTCCACTCTGCTGGGTCATTCCACTAACACCGACGGCGAGATTGTCGCAAATGAAAAGGACAATTCCATTTATGTTGGTTTCGCGTTCTATGCCCGAAAGATCGTGAACGGAGTAAATCACTGGCGTGCGATATTCTTTCCCAAGGTGATTTTCACGGAGCCGTCTGAAAGCATGGAAACAAAAAAGAAAGACCTCGCGTTCGGCTCGCATACCCTTCCCGGTAAGATCAGAAAGAATCTCGCAGGCGATTGGAAAATTGAAAAAACATTTGACGAGGAGGCGCTGGCTGCTGCCTGGGTGGACAGCAAAGTCGGCATTACCTCCGGCAGCGGTTCCGGCGGTTCGTCTGGCTCTGGCGGCTCCGGTGGTACAGGTGGAGGCGGTAACGGATGAGCGATTTAAATCCGAAGCCGGTTGAAATTGAGTACAAAGGCAAGGTTTACAAATGTTTTTTCACGCTCAATTGCATCGACGAGGTGCAGGAGCATTTTGACGCATCGCTCACAGACGTAATCAACATGATTGCGGACGGAAAGCAGACGGCGAGAAATGTCCGCTTCCTGGTGACGCTGCTGCTAAATGAATCAGTGGATGCCAAGGGCGAAGAATTTGACGAGATGGACGTCGGCGCGGCTATCGACATCCGCAACTTCAACTATTACTGTATGAGGGTGCTGGAGGCGCTCGGCGTTTCGCTGCCGGACGATGACGGGGACGACGTCCCGGAAGCGGCAGCCGGGCAAAGCTGAACATTGCCCGGCTGATCTTTATCGGTACAACATTACTCGGCTATCCGGAGCGGGAAGTGCTTCACCGCTTCACGCTCCGGAAGCTGATGCTGCTATTCACCGAATACCAGAAGTATCACGGTGAGTACAAGCCGCCGGTGACCATTGATGATGTCATCCCGATGTAGAACTGGAAAGGAGCTGGCTGCATGGGAAAAGCAAAGCATTTTTGTAGATACTGTCACGGAAATACGTCTAATGCTGATGGCGTCTGCACATCATGCAAGGCAAAGCTCGTGCAGGTGCGGAAGCTGATGAAAATCGGGGAACGGATCAAGCGTAAGGCGGAAATGGAAAAGGCGCTCCGGCGCGTTTTGTGGATGAAAGGAGGCGGGAACGATGGCTAATGCGGTTATAGGGGCTGAAATAAGGCTCGAAGGCGAGAAGGATTTTAAGAGGGCGGTATCTTCCATAAACACCGATCTGAAAGTCCTTGGCTCGGAGCTGCAGAAAACAGAAAGCGAATACAAGGGAAACGAAAATTCGCTTTCTGCTCTTACAGCCAAGTCTGAGCAGTACAACAAAATCGCCGAGGAGCAGCGTAAGAAGATTGAAATCCTTAAGACTGCGGTCGAGAAGTCCCGCACAAAGTACACCGCTGCCGGTGAAAATGTGGAAAAGTACCGGAACGAACTCAGCGACGCGGAGAAGGAGCTTGACCGCCTGAAACACTCCGAAGGTGCGACCACCGAGGAAGTGCAGCAGCAGGAGAAGGCTGTCGCAGAGCTTTCCCGGAAGCTGGAGGCAGCCGAGAAAAGCTATTCCACCGCCGAAAAGCAAACGAAAAACTGGGAGGTATCGCTCAACCGTGCCGAGGCAGAGCTGAACGACACGCAGCGCGAGCTGGGGGAAACCAACAAGAAACTCCGCGAGATGGGCGAAAGCACCCGATTCTCCAAAGAGCAGATCGAGGCGGCGGAGATCACGCTCTCCGACTTTGGCCGGAAAGCGGAGCCGATCGCGAACGGATTCAAGGCAGCGTTCAAGACGATTCTCGCCGTGTCGGCTGCGGCTGCCGGAGCTTCGGCGGCGGTGATTAAAAAATCGGCTGACATCGGCGGCGAGTTTGAAGCCCAGATGTCCAAAGTCAAGGCGATTTCCGGCGCGACGCAGGGCGAGATGGAGCAGCTCACGGCGAAAGCCAAGGAAATGGGCGGCACGACCAAATTCACAGCGAAGGAAGCCGGGGAAGCGCTGGAATACATGTCGATGGCAGGTTGGAAAACCGCCGACATGCTATCCGGCATCGGGGGAATTATGCACCTCGCCGCGGCGTCCGGTGAGGATTTGGGCAAGACGTCCGACATCGTCACCGACGCCTTGACTGCCTTCGGTATGAAGGCGGGCGACGCGGGACATTTTGCCGACGTGCTGGCGGCAGCGTCCAGCAATGCCAACACCAACGTCGGCATGATGGGTGAAACGTTTAAATATGTGGGTGCTGCTGCGGGTGCTTTACACTACAGCGCGGAGGATGTCGGGCTATCCATCGGCCTGATGGCGAACGCCGGCATCAAGGCGAGTCAGGCAGGTACGGAGCTGAATTCCATCTACACTCGATTGGCAGTCAATACAAACGGCGCACGCGACGCGATCGAGGATTTGGGAATTAAATTCTACACGTCCGACGGTAAGGCGCGAGCATGGGGAACGATTCTTGACGCACTGCGGAAAAAGACGCAGAACATGACAGACGCGGAAAAGACTGCGTTTGCCAACCGTGTAGCCGGACAGAGAGCACAGGCGGGACTTCTCGCGATGCTCAATGCCACTTCCAAGGATTACGACAAGCTGACCAAGAGCATCAACAATGCCGACGGTGCGGCCAAGCGCATGGCGGACACAATGCAGGACAACCTTCAGGGGCAGCTCACGGTTTTGAAATCCGGGCTGGAAGGCACGGCCATCACCATTTATGAGTCCATGCAGGAGCCTTTAACCAAGGGCGTCAAGACGGCGGTAGCCACACTGAACGACCCGCGGATTCAGGATGGTGTGAAGAAGGTGGGGCAGCAGTTCGGGAACATCCTCGGAGAAGGTGCGAAGATCGCCGCGAAATATGCGCCGGATTTCATTAAGGGATTCCAGAAAATCACGGATTATCTTTCCTCTTCTTCCTTCAAGAGCGGCGTCAAGGCCGGCGGTGAGCTGCTGCTGAACACCGGCAAGGTCGCTGTGGAGATCGGGAAGGTCGGTTTTCCGATTTTGGCGAAAGGCACGGAGCTGCTTACAAAGTCCGGGAAGGTGCTGGTTCCGGTACTGGCTGCTGGTTATGCCGGATTCAAGGCGTTTCAGATCGTCAAGAGCGTCACGACATTGGTGCAGGGAGCCGGTGCGGCGTTTCAGGCATTGAACGTCGTGATGATGGCTAACCCGTGGGGATTGGCGATCGGCGGCGCGGTGCTGCTGACGACCGCGATTATCGGACTGAATGCGACTTTAGGCAAGAGCGGCGACAAGTACAAGGAGCTGGATGACCAGATCAACGAGACATCCGACAGTATGCGGGAAATGGCGAAGGCTCGGAAAGACGCCTACGACAGCCAATACCAGGAGATATACCAGGTCGAGAAGCTCCGCGATCGGCTCAATGAGTTGGTGGACAAAAACGGCAGACTGGTCGGCAAGAAGGAAGAGCTGAAAGCCGTCACCAGCAAGCTGAACGAGTACGGATTCAAGGTGGAGCTGAACAAGACCGGTGATCTGATCGAGAACTACAAGGATCTGAATAAGCAGATTACCGATTACATCGCGTCAAAGCAGTATGAGGCAAAGATGTCGGCTCTGGACAGCGAATACAAGAAGTATTCGGTGGACAAAACCAAATATCACGACAAAACGAAACAGGCGCGGCAGGCGTATGAGGAACAGACGGCTGAGTTCGGGAAGTACGGTTTTGCTCGGACGGTAGATATTGACCCATCAAAGCTCTATGACAAACAAGGGAAGACTACGGATTACTATTGGGAGAAGCGAAAGGAAGTGCGTGCCTCTCCCGGTGGTACACGGCTGGAAGATGATTTTGTCAAGCAGGCGGATCTGATACAGAAACGCGCTGTCGCGTGGGAAAAAGCGGCGAAAGCCGAGGAAAAGGCGCTGAAGCTGATCAATGCCGTGGAGCAGGCGTATTTACTTGGAAACGAGGGGAAATACGCCGAGGCCAACAGGGTTTTGCAGAATTACTTTGACGACAAAAACGCAACCTTCAAACGCGCAGAGAGCTACGATAAGACCCAAAGGAAGCAGGCCATTACCGATCTTGGCAACCAGCTCAAAGAGGAAGTCGAGATGCACAAGGCCTATATCGACACCGGAAGCAAAGAGATGATCGCTGCGTCCATTGGCTACATCCGGCAGGCGGCAGAAGAGCTGAAGAAAGTCGGCGTCGAGATTCCCGACAGCATTGCCGAAGGTCTGGAAAACGGCACATTGACTGTCGATCAGGCGATGGCTCAGATCGAGCAGATTCTAAAAGACGGCGGCAAGGTGGACTTGACCGAGGAAGGAAAAAGCACGGCCAAGACATTTATTGATGGGCTGGGCAAAAAGAACACCGAAGCGGAAACTGCCGGGCAGAATCTCAGAGACAAGCTGCTCGGACCGCTCGGCGCATCAGAGTCGAAGACAGAAGCCCGGAAAGACGGCCAGGACACAGGCAAGGCTTATGCCGATGGAGTGGAAGGCAAAAAAGACAGTGCCAAAACAGCCGGCAAGGATGTGGCCGATGCTTCGGTAAACGGCCTCGGGTCTAAAGAAGCTGACGCGAAAGCCAAAGGCACATTAAACGCAGAATCATTCCGGAAAGCCATTGAAAGTCACAAGCCAAAAGCCAACGCGGCGGGAAAGAAAACCGCAGAAGCAGCGGTGTCCGGTATGAAATCTGCCGAGAGCAAGGCCGGAAGCGCGGGACAGTCCATAGGCGGTGCGTTCGGGAGCGGAATTTCTTCCGGATTATCCGGGAAAATAAGCCAGATTAAATCCAGTGCGGTCAATGCGGTCAATAAGGCACTGGAAGCCGCGAGAAAAGCGGCAGACATTCATTCCCCGTCCAAGAAAGCAAGCGATCTTGTCGGTATGCCGATGGGAGAAGGCGTCGGAGTCGGTTTTGAAAAAGGAGCAGCGAAAGCGGCGCTGAAGGCGGCGGCTTCCACCAATGCCATGATCGAAAAAATACGCTCCGCTTCGGCTGCTGCGGCCGCAAGGCTGAGCGACAACGGCACGTCCGGCGGATTCGGCCATGCCGGCACGGGCGGAAGTGTAAATAAGACCATCAATATCAGATATGACAATACATTCAACGGCGCCTCGGCGCGGGACGGTGAAGCGATTCTCCGTCAGCTCGATCGTGCATTGGGGGCGAAGATATGAGCGAAATGGATAAGAAATACCGATACAGGCAATTTCGGCTGATCAACAGCGTCGGAGCGGAATACGACCTTTGTGATCTCGATCACGCCTTCTATTCCCCTGACGGTCTGGGATTCCAGAAAAACATCAGCTCGGTGCAGGTGGGAAACGCATTCGCACAGGTGGAAAACAAGCTGAATCAGCAGGTCATCAAGGGCGAAATGCGGTTCAAAAGCTACGAGCTGTATTCCGGATTCTGCGAGTTTATTGCTTCGGAAGGTCTGACAATCGCCTATCAGCCCAAGGCTTTTACAAAATGGTACTACCGGAATGTCGAGGTTCAGCGGCTGGACAAGACCGAGATCGACCGACAGACAAGGCGGCTGATCTGCGCGATTGATTTTCTGTGCTTCTCTCAGTGGTACGAAAAAGATAACGCCAAGGAAACAATTGATCTCACAGGAGAAAACACCGTCTTTCCGCTGGTATTCCCCTTTGTCTTTTCGGACGCTGCCAACAATGAGCTGCTGATTGTAAATGAGCGGGTCACTCCCGCCCCATGCAGAATCACGATTGCCGGACCCTGCGTTAATCCTTCCTGGGTGCTCAGGCAGGACGGCAAGACGATCGCCACCGGCGCTGTGACGGTGAACATTGCAAGCGGAGAAAAACTGATTGTAGATTCCAACATCGAGTCTATGAGGATTGTCAAAGTCACGGCATCCGGCAGCGAGATCAATTTCTATCAAGGTTCTGATTTCAACACGGCTCGGTTTATCTTCGCTCCGACAGGAGAAAGCCGGCTGATATTCAGCCACTCGACTTCCGCTGCGCTGGATGTGACGGTTGAAGTGAGGCAGGTTTCTGATACCGTGTGAGGTGATAACTGTGGAAACATACAAGGCAGAGTTTTTTGATAGAAATTTCAATTTCACTTTCTTTTCGGTGATTGCTGCGCCGGAGATTGTGTTTGATTATCTGACATTGGACAAGACCAGTATCATCCTACCCGGAGTCGCGGATATATCCCGCGGGTGGTATTGTCATCTCACGCAGGGGGCGCATGTGGTCTATCAGGGGTTCGTGTCCGGCGTGGACACTGACAGGAGCACTACTACCGTGCATCTCTCTCCCCTGATCGCCTTGTTTGAATTTGAGTTTTTCTACAATCGAAAAAACTACAATAATAACAAAACCGACCTTGAAGGATGGCTTCGCTCCGCGATTCTCCACGTCTTCGCCGCGTCGGATAGCGTGCAGAATATTCCAGGGCTGAACGTCTTAGTGCCGACGCACACGGACGGCGTGGATCTGAATCTGAAGGATAATATCCACGCTTTCTGGGATTTGGCGCGAAAGGCGATTGAATCAGCCAAAATCGCAATCAGCTGCGAATTTGACCCGATGGACAAGACCATCACGGCAGTGATCCGGAATATGTCCGCGATGAATGAGTTGACGATTGAAGCGGATTTACAGAACGTGACAGAGCAGAAATTTACTCTCCGTGATACCTGGGGCAGCGTGAATAAGGTGATTATCTATAATGCGGATAATCTGAGCCAGTCGCAGACATTCACAGCGTCGGACTATGCCGCGCCGGTGGTGCAACGGATCGCAGAGGTGACCGTCGAGGAAGGCGAGACGTTTGCCAATGTGGCACGGGAAAAATCGGCGGAGCTGATGCGGAAAGCGGATTTTGAAAACCTGATCGAGCTGACATTCCGGGCGAATGATGGCATTATTCCTGACATGCAAATAGGGCAACCGGTGAGGATATTGAAGGATGGGAAAACATATCATTCCATTCTGACGGGAACGACCAGAAAAAACACCGAAAATGGCGGTTTTGTGACGCTGATCTTCGGGGGAGTCCGGGTCGATTTAACGAAACGACTTAAACTGAAAGGAGCATTATAACAAATGGCTGATCTGATTACCCAGAACGGACACGCGATGTCAAGTGGAAACTTCATCGCGTTGGTGAAATCCACACTGACAGACGGTGCTTTGAACGGTTGCGGAATTACCTCGTCGGGCGCGAATATTACTGTCGCTGCCGGCCGTATTGTTGCCGGCGGTGCGCTGGTCACGCTGGAGAATTCGACGGTGACTGCCTCCGCTGCCGGTGAGCTTATCCTCAGAATTGACACATCAGGAGAGGCAACCGCATCGCTCATTGCCCGCGCCTCCGCGACGCTGACCAAACAGGACCTTACTGTAACAGGCAACGTCTACGAGCTACAGCTGGCGACATTCGGATTTTCTTCCGGCGCGGTCTCCGGTCTTTCCACAAAGATTGGGACTGCAAAGCCAAAGACGGCTGCCGCCAACCTTCCGGGCATTTATGTGCAGCAGGCGCAGCCGTCAAGCCCTTCGACGGGTGATCTGTGGTTCTGGTGAGGTGATCTTTATATGAGCATTAAGCGATACACTGGTTCAGCATTTTCGGAGGTTTCAACCCGGAAACGCTGGAACGGCTCTTCCTGGGTCGCTCTGACATTCGGGAAGCGTTGGAACGG
>CAMHMN010000059.1 GCA_946186245.1 uncultured Clostridia bacterium | reverse complement strand
ATCATCGGTCTGCTTGTGTCTCTACGCGGGCTTGTCCTCGGTCGGCGGCTCGGTGGCGAACAGGTACTCAATCGACATGCCGGGGAAGAAAGTGCTTCTGATTTTCAGCGCTTCGGGAATAGTAAAATCTCTTTCATTGTTCAGCTTGTTTCTGACTGTTCGCTCGGAGCAATTCAATAGATTCTGAATATCTGTAATTCTCACTCCGTACCTTGCCATCTCAGCTATTAAGTTTTTCATCAGCTCACCTCCTTAAATTGCTGAATTAAGCAATTTCATGTATAGTATATATCCAAATTACGCAATTGTCAAGAGGTTTTCAGAAAAAAATTGCTTATTTCGGAAATATTTTGCTTGACAAAACTGATAATCGGATATATACTGACTATGGGGGGAGATTTTTTCGCATGGAATGGTTAAAAAAACTTAGGGAAATGAAAAAAGAATCCGGCAAGACCTCGAAAGAAATATCTGAAGCTACCGGAATACCAAAGTCAACTATTGATAAATTGTTTTCAGGACAAACGAAAGAGCCTTATCTTTCAAGTGTTCGTGCCGTTGTTCACTATCTTGGATATACACTTGATGACTTGGAAGAACCGCCAACAAAAAAAGCTCCCGCCGAAAAACTCGGTGAGAGCGATTTTGAAAAGCAACGGTTATTACATAATTTTGACAAACTTAATACAAAAGGCAGAAAAACATTAATTGAATACTCTGACGATCTCGCCAGCATGCCGAAATACACAGAAGATGAAGCTACGGTTGATGTTCAGAAACAAGCATAATCGTAGTAGATTTTGTGCGTAAGAAAAGATTGTGATTCCCCTGCCGTTCAACTTCCAGATCGGCGGCAGAGGAATCACATGGTGCTATAGAGCTTGGCCAGCTCCAAAAATATAATATCACGTCATGTGAAATTTGTCAATAATCGGCGTGAATTTTTTTTGGAGGTATACTCAATGAAAAAGTGCCCGAAGTGTGGGAGCGAAAACTTAATTGAACGAAAACCCAAAGATGGTCGTAAACGATTTACCTGCACAAATTGCGGCTATAGGATGATCGAAAAAGGACAAACAAATAATGATCTTCCGGAACACGATCAGGAGAATGAATTGGAATACAATCCGGAAAGTGAAGAAATGGATGACCGTTTGCCAATCGATTCTTTGATTGAAACGCCGGATGATGAAGTTGATGAAGTCGATGAAGTCGATGAAGATGATGAAGATGATGAAGATGAAAATCCGGAAACCCTTATGGAATCCACACGAGAAAAATGTTTGGGCTTAGCAAAAGCATGGCATATTTCTGCCGTTTTATCCGCAATCGCTTTAATTGTTGGCGGTATAGCAATGGCTTCCATCACTGAAAACGGATTGATGTTTCTCTATTACTTGATTGCCGCTTTTTTTGCGTACCTGATAAACGAAACGATCTCGGCAGTAATCAATTGGCTGGTATTGAAAAATTAAAAAACCGCTCCGCCGACTCAGGTGGTGCCAGAAGCCGACGGAGCATAATCTTTGTAACGAGCCGTATGTAACAGCTCTGCGTGAATTATATCACATCGAGTGAAATTTGTCAACATTTTTTTGAAAAAATTTCCCCTATCTGTCCATCGCCAAACAGTCAGATAGAGGAAAACAGAGTAACCACACCAAGGGCGAGGTCTGTCATTATGATAGCATATTTCTTCCTTGGTGTCAAGGAGGAAAGAAGTTATGAAAAATGCAAACGGTACCGGAGGCATCGTCAATCTCGGCAAACATCGCCGCAAGCCTTATGCCGTCCGAGTGACCCAAGGCTGGATCGACGGTAAACAGCTTTACCAGTACATAGGGTACTATGCCACGAGGAAGGAAGCACAAAAGGCGCTTGCGGAATACACAGTTGACCCGCATCTGGTGGTAAAGTCTAAGCTCACCTTTGCGGACTTGTGGAATGATTGGAGTCCCGGCGGACTGAAAGGACTCAGCCGCCAGACCCATGATTCCTACAGAGCGGCGTTTGCCAACCTTGCGCCGCTTCACAACAGGCAATTCACCGAAATCCGGACAGCGGAGATTCAGAGTGTGATCGACGACTCCGGTAAAGGGTATTCCAGCCGTACCAATATGAAAGTGGTGTGCAGCTATTTGTATAAATACGCCATCCAGAACGACATCGTGCAGCGGGATTATTCGCAGTATATCCGAGTGGGGAAGAACGAGAAAAAGGAAAAGACCATTTTCACAGACATTGAGATTCAGCGTCTTTTTGAAAACGACACCCTGCCCTATGCCGACACGGTGCTGATCCTGCTGTACACCGGATTCCGTGTGCAGGAATTTCTCAATATCCGCAAATGTGATGTGGATTTGACTACGGGCATCATTACAGGCGGATTGAAAACCGAAGCCGGAAGAGATCGTGCTGTCCCGATCCACCCGAAAATTGCAAAATATGTAAAAGCGAGATATGACGCCTGCACGGAACCATTCGGCAAACTCACCCACGTTAGTCAAACGAATTATAGAAAGCATTTCGATGAACTGATGACGGAGCTTGATATTGCAGGTAAGACTCCACACTGCACCCGCCACACTTTTGCCACTATCATGGGGCGCGAAGGCGTTGACGCTCTGGCGATTACTCAGATTCTGGGACACAGCAATTATAATTTTACCGTGAAAAATTACACCCATGCGGATGTGGATTATCTCACTGAACAGTTAAAAAAAGTCAATTAAAAAAAAAAAAAACGGGCTGCCGATCCATGAAGAAGTCAGCAGCCCGTTTCATTAAAATCGCGGTAATATACGCGTAATATACAAAAATGCCATCAAATCCCTGTTTTAAGGGATTCCTTTCTTAATTACTTCTTAAATCGAGCAATTTTTACATTCGCCGAAATCGCGTATTTTCGGGCTTTTTTTAAAAATCTTATGGCATGATTTTAGATTATTTTTTTTGAGGTAATATACAGGTAATATACAAAACCGTCCTGCTCATTCGTCCATTTTCCCTTTGTCTCCCTCATCTTCGCCCTTGATCTGCGCGAGCGCGCGGAGCAGCTTGTCGGGGATAGGGATGCCGCACTTGGCGCAGTTCTCCAGAATCGAAATCCCCTCGTTTGCGATCAGGAAGCCGATGGTCAGATTCTGGAGCACGCCGCCCGCGCCTGTCGCCGCGTCAATGCAGTGCGCCACAGCGACCACGAAGAAATACATCATCTTTTTGAGGATGCCCCGGAATCCCACCTTGGAGCTGAGTTCGTTATGGATGCACGCGGCGGTCAACCCGCTGATGTAGTCGATCACCACCATGGCAAGCAGAGAGGAAAGCCAGATATCCGGCGCACCAAAGAGGAACGTCACAATGCTGGCGATACCTGCACCCAGCATCCGGATGACCCGCGCCCAGTCGATGTCAGCCATATCACATCACCGCCTTTCTGAGAGCGGCGCGCGTCTTGGGCCCCACAATGCCGTCCTGCACGAGCTTACACTTCTTCTGGAAGCGCAGCACGGCCGCCTTTGTCAACACGCCGAACGCACCGTCAACAGAGAGTTTCTCGCCCGAATCGGAATAATTGAGGTGCCACTGCACCCATTTGACGCCGTTGCCCTTTGCGCCGTACCGGAGATTTCTGCCCGGTTCGGCGTAGGGGCATTTTTTCTTTGCGCTGCCGGAACCCCCGGACGCAGGTTTCTGGGGAATGTCCGCCGTCGCCTTGCTGCCGTAATCCGGCAACCCGAATCCGCGGATGTACCTCCCGTTCACCGTCACCGTGCGATAGGCAACCGCGTCGTCCTTGTTGCCTTCGATGACGGAGATTACCCCGCAGGAAGCCGCCGTCACAATGCCGACGTGCTCCGGACTGCCGGTGTCGTCGGTCGCGGCAAAGTTCGCGCCGTCCTGCCAGTCGTAAAAAATCACGTCGCCCGGTTTCGGCGTGTAATTTTCATTCTCGCGCCAGCGCCCCAGCTTTTTGTAAAGCGCAATCATATAGGCGCAGCCGCATTCCACGGGGATAATGTCGGTCAGACCGCATTCGATGGCAATTGCCGACACAAAGGTAGCGCACCACGCGGCGGTGTAGGTCATACGGTGATTCCGGGGGAGCGGTCGGAATGCGTTGTAAGCATCCACAAAACGCCCGTGGCTGCCGTCGGATTCCTTGCATCCGACGTATTTCTTGGCGGTCGCCACCACCTTTTGTCTGAGTTCGGTTTCTGTCATGGTAAAATCACGTCCTTCTTATAACAATCCATACGCCTGTAGAGTGCTTGTTTGGGCTTTGAACGCCAGAACGATTTCTCCGATAGAATGCTCGTCCGTAGATGCCCATACGTCACCCCTGACCCTGATACGCCGGATATTGGTTGAACTGATAGAGCAGGGATATGTAGTAGATACCCCCGCGTTTCCGCTGCGTGTTCCCTGAAAGATGGCAATTTGCTGCCACCCGCTGTCGGCGGTGGAGGTTGTGACAGACACGGTCCCCCACGTCATACCTGCGTTTTTACCGGTTCTGTTTTTGATGGTAACGGAATTGAGCTGAATGCCGAAAGGCATGGTAATCGTAATGACATCAGGGCTATTAAAATCTGCCCAATAAGTAGATGCGTCGTTATCCATTGTTTTCCATGCGGGATAACCTGCCCATGTTCCTGTTGTGCTAAAGCTGATTCCATATGTCGCCGTGTTGCTTGTGCAACGCTTACTGCTATTTGGAAATGTGTAATCCTGCATAGCCGAGAATACTGTTGTCCCGTTGCAGGTCACCGTGTTGACAGATGCGCCGTTTAAAGTGACTCCGGTCACGGTCGTACCGTTGATTGTAATCGCCATTATGCGCTCACCGCCTTATAGCCAATGACGCGGAGGATTGTGATGCTATATGCGCCGTTTGAGCCGGTATTCATCGTGAGCGCCAAAGTTGACCCGGACGGTATGGCGTTCAGATGAATTTCTCTTGAGTCTCCTCCCACTATATTGCTTGGTAGAGCGGAACCGCGTGTCAGGGTGCTGCCGCTGATGTTGATAAGGCATCCGTCGATGTCGATTCCAACCCCCGTCCAGCTGCCTTTGACGGCACATAGTCCGATGGAAGAAACTTCTCCGTTGTTGACAATTCCTTTTCCCGACATAGACCATAAGCCGGAAGTATCTAACGCTCCGACGACTTCCACCATGTCATATCCGGCGACGCTTTCATTCAGGGTAATCGTATTCGCCACAGAAGCCCCGCTCCACAGGATTACGGGTTTCAGCGCGTTAAGTGCGGCCTTGTCTGCCGCGCTCATCAATCCCGCCGTGTTCTGTGTCGCCGCCGCGTCAGGAATGGTAATCGTTCTGTCGGTTATGCCTGTGACGTGTCCGGATGCGTCAGATGTGACCTGCGAGACCGTCACCGTGCCGCCGAACGCGGGGGTCTGATTGGCGGAAGGGCTGCCCGTCCTCGCTGTGTAGGCGGGGTGCGTGTAAGCGTTCGCGCCCGTCGCAACGCCGTCGAGCTTCGTCTTGTCCGCCGCGCTCATCAATCCCGCCAAGCTCTGTGTCGCTTCGTCGTGCGTGTGCCCCGTGTTGGCTTTTCCCGACAACAGCGTGTCGGTTTCGGTTTCGGTGTAATAGCGGTCGTCGTGCGTGTGCCCGCTTTCCGCCTTGCCGCCGATGGCGGTGTTGAGCGTCTGCACCTTTGCGTCAATCTCGCTTTCGGTGTAATAGCGGTCGTCATGCGTATGCCCCGCGACAGGCAAACCGCTGATCAGACTGTCGATCTGCGCGGCGGTATAATACCCCGACAAGTCCACCGTCTGCGACCCGAGAAGCTCCCACGCGTTGCCCACATGAAGATATTCGGTGTAAAGGTTGCCGTTCTCCTGCGTCTGCGATGTCAGCAGATAGACGGTGGTGGGCGAAATATCCGTCGTCGGCAGGGCGTTGACAACCTGAATGGCAAATTTCGGAATAGCGCTCACCATCTGGTCAATTTCCGCCTGCGTGTAGGTTTCGGACTTTGTGTAATAATTGACCAGGTCGTTTACCGCCCGGGTGATGAAGGCGCTCACATCGGGAATGTCCGCGCCGTCCGCCTTCCCGTCAAGCAATGCGTCAATCTCGGTTTCGGTGTAATAGCGGTCGTCGTGGGTGTGTCCGGCATTGGATTTGCCGCCGAGCGCCGCGTCCATTTCCGCCTCAGTATAATATAAATCATCGTGGCTGTGCGAAGCCGCTGCCTTCGCCGCGAGCGCGATATCCGTCTCACTTTCGGTGTAATAGCGGTCGTCGTGCGTGTGCCCCGCGTCCGATTTCCCGGCAAGCGCCGCCGTCATGTCATCCTCCCGTGCGTAGACGCTCAAATCCGGCTTGTTCAGAATCCGCGCGTCCCCGCTGTAGGCGTTCCAGTCTGCGTTGACGTTCGGCTGCGCCGCGTCCCAGATCCGCACCTTTGCCTCGGTAATGCCGTCCAGCACCGCCTTGTTGTCATGTGTGTGCCTCGCTTCATAAGCGGCGGTCACCTTCGCCTGTTCGTCTGCGGAATAGTTGATGTCCGTCAGCCCCTTGCCCGTTTCCTTGTCAACCTTCCCGGCGAGCGCGTCAGACAGCTCCGCTTCGGTCACAATGTCCGCGTCGTGCGAATTCAGGTACGCCTCAATCGCCGCGTCGATTTCTTCCGGCGTGGCATTGCCGTCCTCGATCTTCCGGACGACCTTCTGCCAGTACTGATCTTCCCGCGTTACGGGAATAGGCAGATCGCCGTCATATTCCCCGGCCGCCGCCGCCATAAAGATTTCGCTCCGTGTCATCGGTTTCATTGTCATTCCTCCTCCCAGCATCCGGCTTCCCGGTTCAGACCAAGTCCGTCCATCACCCATTGATACATCAGCTTGTGCAGCCGGTCGTTCGGATGCAGGTGATAGTTCGGGTGCGCCTCATTCGCCAGCAGGTCGGTGATAGGCGTCCCGGTGTCCTCCATGTAGCGCAGCGTCCTCTTGTAAAGGCTGATGTATTCACGGTGGTTGTCGGCGGCGAATTTCGCAATGATGTCGTCCACATCGTTCATGTGGAATTGCATAGCGCCGTTTCTTCCATCGTCCTCACGGTTCTCGTTGTCCGTACCCGCCGGAGGCGCCGACATAAAGATCACCTCGCCGCCGTTGGCTTCAACGGTGTCCTTGATGGTCTGCAAATCGTTGTAAAGCAGCCACTGCCCGTTTTCCTTCGTGCGGTTGTTGGTGCCGAGCATCACGATCACGATATCCTCCGTGCCGTCAATCAACTGGTTCCAGTAACGCAGCACTTCATCGGTGCGCCAGCCGCTGACCGCGTTGTTGGTCACGGTAGCGTTGTACCCCGCCTCGATGCGCGCTTTCAGCCTCGCTGCCCACGAATGCGTCCCGGCACTGCGCCGGCGCGTCACGGTCTCCGTCACGCCGTTCACCGTCCGCTCGTAGGTCAGAAAGCCCTCGCCGTTTTCGTCACTGCCCGTGCTGCTCTTGCCGAAGGTGATGCTGTCGCCAAGCAGCTTGATTTTAACCGTAGCAGGCGACAGAATCAGGCGGGACGTAATCGCGAAAATCGGCAGCATCGTCACCACATCCCCCGCCAGCCGCGTGCGGTAGCGTTCAAACGGAGAAGGATTTTCGGGGATGGTATCGGTCAGCTCCGCCATGATCTGATACTTCTTCGCGGCAAAGGTCGCGGACGCGGAGAAGCGGATGCAGGCGCAGTCTTCACGCAGCGCCACCTTGCTGCCCGTCGTCACCGAGAGAAACCTGCCGTCCGCGTCATACTGAAAAACAGGAAAATTCTGAAATCCCTGCGCCCCGCTGCTGCTTGCCAGATAGGAGAATACCACATACCCCGCACCGCCCGTTTCGATGCGGTCGGACACCATCGCACCGGCCGATGCTTCCAGCGCCCCGGTGGTCGTGTTGAGCGTGTACCCGATCAACGCCGCCGCCGGGTCGAAGACATTCTTCCCGGGAATGAATTTCTTTCCCGTGCTTTCCACTTGTTTCAACTCCTCCCGCAGTCCCTTCCTGACCGAAACGTCGGCCGCCAGCTCGTGCAGGGCATACGGCACAAAGTCCGAGCAGTTCGCCGCGTTTCCATCCGCCAGCTCCACCATAATGCGGTCGCGATGCGGCACAAACGCGGAGGAAGCATAGATCCGGATGTATGCGCAGCGAGGATTGGGCGTCACGATGGAAGCTGTGTCGACGGTGATAAACACATCATCCGCCCGGTACTGGAAGATACGGAAATTCCGCAGCATCTGCACGCCCTGCGTCGATACATACGACGTGATCACCTTCGCCGCGCCGTGCACCATGATTTTGTCGGACACCATCGCACCCGCCGCGTCTTCGCGCGTGTCGTCAAACGCCCCGGTGGTCGTGTCAAGGGAGGTATTCAGCAGTACCGTGCCGGGGTTGAAGACATTCCTGCCCGCCTCAAAATGTCCGTCGAGTTCGTCGAGCGTCGCCAGCTCGTCCGCCAGCCCTTCCTTCACGGAAATCTGCGGGTTCAGGTACATATGATAGGGTTCAAAATCCGACATCGTGTTGCCGTCTGACAGTTCCACCATAATGCGGTCGCGATGCTGCGCAAACGCGGAGGATGTGCAGAACCGGATGTAAGCGCATTCGCCGTCAAGCGCGACCGCGCCGTTTGCATCATACCCGTTTACCGTTGAATTGGAAAAGTAAATAAAACTGTCGTCCGCCCCGTACTGCGCCATAATAAACATCTGAGGGGCGTGCGTTCCGTTGCTTGACAGATAGGAGAAAATGGCATATGCCGCGCCGTGTCTCCATATCTTGTCGGATACCATCGCGCCTTCCGCCGACACCAATGTCCCGTCGGTCGTGTCGAGCGTGTAATTGAGCAGCACCGTCTCCGGGTTGAAGACGTTCTTCCCGACAATGACCGTCTCATTCAGTTGGTCGTACAGCGCCCGAAGCTGCTTCCGCACCGCGTCACCGGCGGTGTCGTAGGGGTAGCCGTCCCAGCCGATGCGGATGTTCCGCACTTCCGTTCCCGCGTCGCCGCCCGAACCGCCGGGGGAGGCAACCAGTTCATTTACCTCGCTGCGCACCGACGCGATTTCGGACATCGCGGCATCCAGCGCGGAAAACCGGGGACTTGCCATGATCGCGGACGTGTTGCGGATGGACTTCTCCACCGTCATCAGGAAGGTCTTGCCGGAGATGATCGGGCGGTTTGTGGTATTTCCCTCATAAATCCAGATTTCGCATTCGTAGTCCCCCACGACCTGCGTCACGCCGCCGGGCAGCAGAAAGGTCACGATACCCGCTTCCTCATCCGCGACCTCGCCCGCCACAAACGCCACATTCGCGCCGCTTTCGTCCCCGGCGGGCTGGATGTACAGCGCCGCCGTGCATCCCGTCAGGTTGAACGCCTTGTCGTCGCTGTCCGGCAGATCGTCGTCCCGGATGGTCACATGCAGATAACGGCTGTCATTGTCGAACTGCTTGACCGTGATTTTGTCGATCTTCACGTTGATGTCAATGTTTCTTTCGATATAATCCTGCATATTTTTTGTCACCTCAGCTTATGTTGAAAGTATAGCTCTTCGGTTTTGACGCGCTGCCGAGCGTTCCGGCGCCGCCGCCGTAGGTCGAGCCGGAGCGCGTCACATAAAATTCCACCGTTGCCGCCGTGCCGCTCACCGTCCCCGACAGATTCAGACTCACGCTGTGCCGCGTCACGCCGCGCCATACCGCCGAAGCGGATTTGATCACCGCCGTCGACCACGCGGCGCTCCCCCTGACGCGGGCGTACACCGTCAGCTTCACGCCGGAGCCGAGCGACGAAGCGGAGGAATTCAGCCACGCCGCGAGTGTCAGATTCACCGTCAGCGCCGTGCCGGAGCGGGACGCGGCATAGGTCGCGGCGTAGTTGACCGTCGGACGCGCCACGGTGGAAGAAACCTTGCTCACCAGCGTGCCGGACGCACTGCCCGAACCGCCCGAACCGCCGCCGGAATCGGAATCACTCCACAAATCCGCCCATGCGCTTCCGTTCCACCGCCGCCCGAATGCCAGATTCACCCAGCCGGAGCCGTCCCACCGCTTGCGCACCGTCACATCCGCAAACGCCGCCCCCGTAAATCGTTTTATGCTCAAACCCAAAACACCCCCACAAATCTAATTCGTAATTTGTAATGCGCAATGGTTGTAAACCGTAATGCGTGAGCAATCAGCGAACGCGGCTGTGTCTACACAAATTACGAATTACGCATTGAAAAAATCACCAGAGCCACAGGTCGCCCGTGGAGGGGGCGGACGGCTGCGACTGCTGCACATAGATATGGGGCGCGCCGTCCGAGGAGGTCGGCAAATGCTGCCCCACCCGGGAAATGCCGGTGATTTCGGTGCCGCTCAGCGTCACATAATAGAGCGCCACGCGGTTGACGTTTCCCGCGTTGAGCAGGCTTGACGCCGCCATAGCGGGCGCGGCAGGCGTTCCCGCCACCGCCGTTCCCTTGATGATTTTGATCGCGTGCGTGTCAGCGGTTTCCCCGCCGCCGCGCACAAATTCCGACGCCACCACATCAACGCGATTGAGTCCCGCGTTTCCGCTGTCAATCGTCAGTTCCAGCGTCGTGCCGTCGGGGATCCACAGAATATACCCCCGGTTGCTCGCGCCCCCGCCGGAAAGCCGCACCGTGTTGTCGTCAACCTTGACGCAGGTCAGCCCGCCCAGAATGCCGCTCACGCCGCCCAATAAGGCGCGGTGGATGAAGGCATCATCCTCGGCGGCAATATGCGCCGTGCTTCCGCTCGGCGTGTAAATGGTAATCGCCTTTTGTCCCATAAATAACCCCTTTCTTAGTGGTTAGTGGTTAGTGGTCAGTGGTTAGTGGTTAGTGGTTAGTGATGCAGTACCACATTTCTTTATTCCAAGCCCGCAGGGCTTCCACCACTATTCACTATTCACTATTCACTATTCACTATTCTCTATTCTCTTAGCGCAGCGTCTTTTTCCCAGGCGAGCGCATCATGCTGTCCACTGTCCACTATCCACTAATCACTAAATCACTACTCCACCTGATATTCCAGTGCCATGCCGTCGGAGGAAATCGTCAGCAGTTTGCGCGAGATGGTTTTGACGTCCGCCATCCCGGTGATCCGGTCGCGCAGTCCCACCTTGTCGCCGAGCGGCAGGTCAACATCCGCGGAGTCAAACTGAAAATCAATCGTGTTCTGCGCCGCGTATTCGAGGAGGCGCTTTTTGGCGCCGCTGACCAGCTCGTCCTCGTCCTCGCTGTTCGGGTAATTATACGTCAATTGCCGTTCCTGCAAGCCTGTCGCCACGCCCGGCGCGCCCGCGTCCTCCGTCACGCTGCCGTCGGGCAGCAGATAGAGGTGTTTCACCGTGCGTTCTTCCTGCTCGCCGCCTCCCAGCGCGATGACGTGATTGTACTGCGCCTCCCCGAGCGTCGAGGTGTACGAGAGGTCGTAATCCCCCGAAAACTCGATCTCGTCGCTGTGGTCAGTCACAGTTCGGGCGCAGAGAAGCACCTTCCCGCTGTCGCCGTCAAGCGTCACTTCGAGGCGCAGTCCCTGCCCGTCCAGCATATCCAGAATGCCCTCAAGCACCGTCTGATAGCGGAATTTTCTCCCGCACAGCAGACCGCTGCTTTCCACCCGGGCTTCAAACAGCCCGCCGAAGCCGCTCACCAGCATCCCGATGGCGGCATTCATTTCCGTTTCCCGCAGGTCGAGGTGACTTGTCCCGGCGGGCGGCAGGATGACCCGGCGCGCCAGCATCCCGCGCCAGTTCACGCCGCTGATTTTGATCACGCCGCTTTTGGAGATATGCTCGATCTTCTCCACCGAGCCGCCCCACTCCGTACCGGGAAAATACAGATAATCCCCCAGCCGGATGCCGTACCGCGCCAGATCGTCCGCCAGAAGCTGCACCTCCCAGTCGTTGTTCTCAATGTCCGCTTTCAGCGAGATCACCCCGTCGAACCGCACAAAGTCCACCACACCGATCTCATGAAACCCCGCCTCCGCGTGTATCAGCTCCATACAAAGCCCCTTTCTTAGTGGTTAGTGGTTAGTGGTCAGTGATGCAGTACCGACCGCGTTCCTTCATTCCAGCGCGAAGCGCTCCGAAACTATTCACTATTCACTATTCACTATTCACTATTCACTATTCACTATTCTCTATTCTCTATTCTCTTAGCGAACGAATGTGAGCGCTTCGGGCTCACTCCTTTGCGTCAGGAAGGTGATCTCCACGGCAAAGAGACCGGAGCAGGTGATTTCCAGATCGCCCGGCGGCGCGTAGAGGAAATTGTCAACGCTCTTTTTGCGCCGCCCGAAGATGGTTGTTTTCGTGCCGTTGGCCGCCACCGTGCAGATGCTCTTGTCCCGCTGGTCGATCACCGCGTAGGTTCCCGCCGCGATATCGCCGCTCACCGAATACTCGCTTTCTCCGACGTAAACCGACGGCGAGCTGCACGCGCCGAATATTTTGATAATCATCGGCGCGGGCGAAGCGGTCGTGTTCACCCAGCGGCAGACGCTGCCCCCGTTGGAATAGCGGTAGGGATAGCGGTTAGGATATGCCTTTGCTCCCGCGTCCGTCAGCTCCTCCGACACAGGCAGCAGCGTCACTTTTTCCTCCGCCGTCCATGCGGGGGAGACCACCTTGAGCGTCAGCCCGACAACCGTGTAGGTCGTCCAGTCGCGGTCAAGCGTCTTGACCGAAGCGGACACAAAACATCGGATGTAGCGGTTGTTGATCCACAGCTTCCCCGGCGTCAGTTTGCAGACGTCGTAGTCGAGCACGTCGTGCAATCGGTTGAGCGCCGCGTTGTGTTCCTCCTGCGTGTCCGCGAAGACGTCCAGCACCAAGGTTTTGTCCTGTATCGGTCGCCTCGCGTGAATTACCCTGCCGCCGTCGCGCAGCGCCCTGTCATACGCCGTGAGCGTCCACTGGTAGTCCATCAGCCCCGAAGTCTGCACCAGCACAGGCGCCTCATCCATCCGCAGCACGTCCCCGCGTGAATTCTCATACCATACCTCATAAGGCAACACATCCCCCATCAGAATCACCCCCATGTGTAAAATTAGTGAATAGTGAATAGTGAATGGTGAATAGTGAATAACGTCGGAGCGCAAAGCGCTGAATATATATATTCCAAGCCCGCAGGGCTTCCACCACTATTCACTATTCGTTATTCACTATTCTCTATTCTCTTAGCGAAGCGGAGCTGCGCGCTACACGTATTCCCGCACCAGCCTTCCGAAGGGTCTGCCGTCGATCTCCATGGTGGGGCGGGCATCCGCGAGGCGCTCCACCGCGTCCAGCAGCCTGTCAAGTTTGTCTTCCACGGAATGCCCCGCGCCGCCGGAGAGTTCGGCGTGTACGTCCGGCGTAATGCCGGACAGTGCCTCGGCGGTGTCGCGGCTGATGGCGGATGCGGTATCCAACAGACTGTGGGACCCTTTTATCAGACCGACCTCCATGCCTTCCGCGACCGACGAACCGACCGGAATCATCACCTTGGACGGCGAATTGATTTGAAGCACCGAATGGAATTTTTCGGAAATACTGCTTGCAATGCTCCCAGCTGTCGCCAGCAGGGAGTTTTTGCGCGCATTCAGACCCGACAATATGCCGCCCACAA
>CAMHMN010000058.1 GCA_946186245.1 uncultured Clostridia bacterium | reverse complement strand
CGCCACCTTGCCAAGGTGGAGGTAGCGAGTTCGAGCCTCGTATTCCGCTCCAAATATTCCAGGCTGTTTTTCCTCTCAGGAATGACAGCTTTTTTTGTTGCTTTCCGGAATTGAATTATGAAGAAAAAATAAATGTTGCTTGTTATTATTTGGATTTGTTGACATTTATGATTGTGATATGTATAATAAATATTAAATTGTGATAAGAGGTGGATTTTATTGAAAGACAGATTCCCGCTGTATCCCGACGACAGGTCAAACAGCTTCGGTCGGGCCAATGAGCTGAACAAGAGCGGAGGTCTTTTTGACTCCTACAAGAATGAAAAACCGAAAAAAAGAAACCAACATACCATTGAAGAGGATGTTTTTTCTGATGAGCGGACAGCAGTACCGTCTGACGATCACCTTTCGCGTGATCGTTTTCCGGAACAGCCGGAAAAAACGGAAGCCGTCCCTGTTTCTTCCGGAAAATCAGAAAAAAATGCCCCGGATAAAAAGGGCGTTAAGGGCGGAATAATCATTACTGCGGCTGTTTTTCTGGGAGTTGTCGCGCTTGCGGTCGTCTATTTCAGCACACATGCGATTTTGGGCGAGCTTTTCGGCAGGCATGAAATCTATTCTTCAGGTACTACAGAAATAAACCTCAGCGGCAGTGATTACAATGATTATTCTCAATTGTCCAAGCTCAAATCGCTGGAAGTCGTAGATCTGACCAATTCACCTTTTTATAAACTCTCCGATCTGTATGGCTGCAAAAATCTCAAGAAGGTGATACTCGCTGACCGCGTGCTTTCACCCGAGAACTGCATAGAGTTTTATAAGCGCCTTCCCAACGCGCATCTGGTGTGCAGGGTGGAAATTGACGGAGTGGTCTATGATTCGGGACTGACAGCGCTCAAGCTGAATGCTGCTGACCCTGAAAGCCTGAAGCAATTTGTCGCGCTGGATAAGCTGGAAGAAATTGATATGACGGCGGCGGATATTGCTGCCGATACGTTGAAATCGGCTTATGAATTATTCCCTGACTGCCGAATCGTTGCCAACGTTGTCTTGAACGGCAGCAAATACAAGACCGATATTGAGCAGCTCAAGCTGAAAGGCGAGCTGACGCAACGCGATGCGGAACTTCTCGGATTTTTCCGCAATCTGAAGACCGTCAATGTGGTGGAGTGCAAAAACACGGAAGTCCTGGATCAGTTTATGAAGGATCATCCCGACATACGGGTCAGTGTTCCTTTGAATCTGCTGGATAAAACCGTGGGAACAGAGGATGAATTTGTGGATCTCCGCGGCAAGAAATATTCTCTCAAACAGGTGCAGGAAGCGCTGGAGAAAGCCGTGCCAAAGATGAAATCGCTGAAAAAGATTGACATGTGCGGATGCGGACTCAGCAACAAAGAGATGGAGAAGCTGTGTGACGCGTATCCTGACATCAAGTTTGTATGGGTGGTTCATTTCGGACCATGGCATCTGCGTACGGACGCGGTTGCGTTTGCGGCTCTTAACAGCAACGGACAGGAATTTTACACCCAGGCACATTATGCGCCGCTTTTCAAATACTGTACCGATTTAAGAGCGCTGGATCTCGGACACAGTCTGATCACAGACATTTCCGCTATTTCATCGTTGAAAAAACTCAGGGCGGTCATACTTACCGACAATAAAATCACCGATATTGCGGCGTTTTCAGAGCTTCAGGACCTTGAATTTATTGAGATAAACGCCACCAATAAGGTCAAGACCCTTGAGCCGCTCAGAAATCTCAAAAATCTCAGGTATGTCAATTTCTGGAGCAGCGTGGGAATCAACGATTTGTCTCCGCTTTACAATCACGAAAAGCTTGAGATTGCCATATTTGACCGTGCGGTAGCGCAGGAGGAACGTGATAAATTTATCTCCTCCAATCCGAATTGCAATACCTTCTTCTATGTCGATTATAATCAGGGGCTGACCACCACCAAGGAATGGAGAGAAAATCCCTATCGCGTAAGGCTGAAGAAGATGTTCAGAACCGAAAAAGCGTTTTTCAACTGGAAATATGTGACAGGCTTTGACGAGACGACAGGCGAATACATCGTCGATTACAACACAGATCAGTACAAATATATGTGATGAGAAATGAAAATGCCCGGATATCATCATTGCGATGATGTCCGGGCGTGTTTTTATACCATAGGCTTGTTTTTCATTTCGGGATAGCTTCCCAGCACTTCCAGAGCGGCGACGTGCGTATCTTCCAGACGGCCGGTGGGATAATCGGCAGGCTCGTGTATGTTGAACATAAAGCCTTGCTTGCCGTATCGCAGGTCAACGCCTTCTATGTATTTTTCCTCGATGGAGGCGTGAAGCACTCGCCCGATAATCATGGAATTCAATCCTTTGCGTGACAGGTCGACATTGCAGGCGAGCTGACATTCCAGCGACATGAAAGCCTCTTTGACGTGAGGCACCCTGATTCTCCTGGATTTTTCGGGAGTAAAGTGTCCGACAGCAAATTCGTCAGTGGTGTTTGAATTTTCCACAATGGTGGCGATGCAATTGGGATAATAATCCGCACTGACGAAATTGATGCAGAATTCGCCGTCACGAACGATATTCTCATAGGTGTGTGAAGTATGGGATACATTTTGCATGACCGCGAAGTATCCGCCCTCGTCGCCCCCGAAGCAGCTCCAGGAATGGAAGCATAGATTGGTGAGCCCGTCTTCTTTGAGTGTGGAGATAAGAAAAAGCGACTGCGGTATCGCGCAGGCAAATTCCATATGGGAAAAAGTATCGAATTGCCCTGTCCAGTTTTCGTAAAGCAATTCAGCCGTGTCCATGCTGATTTCACGTTTCAATTTTTTACAGATTCTCCTTTGCTTTGATTGCGCCGTAAGCGGCGAAGGGGGCGTAGAGCAGCGCCCAGACAGCTATCAGCAGTCCGACCATGGGCAGCAGATAGGCTTCATCGCCCGTCCATTCGGCAAACTGACCGGTGAGGGTGCCGCTTACGGGACCGTTGATAAAAAAGTAATTGCTGCCGATCAGGCGGTTGAGCAGCAGGGCAGGAATCATCGTTACCAGCAGCATCAGCGCAACCCCTGGCAGAATCCGGAAATCCGGCCGGAAAAATCCGCAGCAGACCATATAGAGCGGTATCATCACGATGAAGGTGTGAGCGATGATGAGGTGCATGAAGTAGAAGCTCAGCATGGGCGAATTGCCGATATCGGGAGTGATAAGAGCAAAGACCGCGCCAGGCATATTCACCGCATAGATGAAATTGCGGAAAATCCGGTTATCGGTAAACACCGCGAGCGGATAGGTAAAGAGCGAAACCGAACAGAGATGAAAGGGGAGTCCGGTCTTCATGTTGAATTCGTCCGGGTGAAGTGCAAAATGGATGTATTTGCAAAGCTCTATGACGGTGAAAACCGCCCAGAGTGTGATCAGCAGAGTTCTTCTTCCTTTTTGCCCGAGTCGACCTCCGGCGTAAATGACAAGCGCACAGAAGAAGGCCGCCGCTGCCAGAAGCGATAGATGCTCCGGTGAGAAAAGTCCGACCGGTTTTGTGGTGTCAAAGATAGCCTGTCACCTCTTACTCTTGATATCTTTGTTGTTCCCCAAAAGAGGCAGCTTATTCTCAGTTTTGCCTGACAAGCTTTTGAAATTCGTCGCCGCGCACTTCAAAATTTTTGAACATATCGTAGCTCGACGCGGCAGGGGAGAGCAGGCAGATTTTGCCCTCGGCGGTGATCTCCTTTGCCTTTTCCACGCCCTTGTCAAAATAATAGCAGGGGTAAATATTGATTCGCCTGTCAATGCCGTACGCCTTGAACAACGCTTCCATGCGTTCCGTGGTCTGACCCACGAGCACGATATTGTCGATTTCGGCGGTCGTGAGGAAGTCCGCCAGATCGTTGTAATCGATGCCCCTGTCCATGCCGCCGAGAATAAGGGTGCCGACGTTGCCGAGCGATTTGACGGCGTTGATTGCCGAACGGCAGATGGTGGAGATGGAATCGTCGTAGTAGGTGATTCCTCCGAAGGTGCCGACTTTTTCCAGTCTGTGCGCAAGGGGACGGAATGTGGCGAGCGAAGCCTTGAATTCCCCGTCGTCCATGCCGAATAATTCCTTGCAGATGAAGTAATCGACGCCGATATTGTAGAGATTGTGCTTTCCAACCAGGCAGGTATTTTCCGGAAGAATTTCGACGGAACCGTTGGGAACGGTGACAGTGTTTCCGCTAACCGAGATGTCAGCCGGAACGCTTCTGCTCAACCCGTCGCAAGCGGTGATTAATCTGCCCTTTCTGGGATAAACCGAAAGGGTGTCGAGATCGGAGCAGTTGAGAATGACAATGTCGTCCTCCTTCTGATAGCTGAAAACGTGGGATTTGGCTTTGATATAATTCTCCATTGTCACGTAATGGTCGAGGTGTTCCTCATAGAGATTGAGGATTACGCCGACATGGGGAGAATGCCTGACAAATTCCAGCTGGTGGCAGCTCATCTCAAAGACGACGGATGTGCCGTCATCCACTCTGTTGATATAATCGAAGCAGGGAATGCCGATATTGCCGACGAAAATGGTGTTGTCGTCGTGGTTTTTCAGCAGGTGATACAGCAGGGAGGAAGTGGTGCTTTTGCCCTTGGTGCCGGTAATGCCGAAGGTGTTCCTGCCGAATGCGGTCAGAAAAACCTCGGTCTGCGATGTCAGGCGGTCGATGATCTTTTCCGGATGGAATACGGGAATGCCGGGGCTTTTGAAGATACAGTCGAAGCCCTCAAAGTCAATGCCCTGCGCTTCAGTGTCCCAGAATTCACAGTTGGGATAGGGCGTCATGTCGATCTGCTTGCTGTCAGCGAGCGTCAGGTGCATATCGGGATAAATTGACCTGATATAGTTGAAGGTGGAAATGCCTTCTCTGCCCATGCCCCAGATCACGGTTTTTTTATTTTCTATAAATGAGATGATGTTTTTCATTGCTGTCCACTCTCCTTTGATCATTTCAATTATAGCATTGACCTTATGCTTTGTCAATAAAAGAGCGGATGACGACATAAAATCAACAGAACGCGCATGAGGAGGAAAAGCTCTTAATAAAAAGGAAATAATGTATTAATGATAAGTTCGGATTAAGTTCATAGATTGATAAAATGACGAATTTGATTATTGACAATACGATACATATATGCTATAATTTAAGCAACAATGAATGAGAATGCAGGGCCTGAGGTTGTTCCGCGCTGTCGGATTGTGTTTGTGACAAGCGTGTTAGTGTCACCTGCTGGTCGTGTTCATTGATTATTTCAAAAAGGAGTCTTTTCAATCATGAAATTTTGCGGATCTTGTGGCGCTCAGGTGCCGGATGAAGCAGTAATCTGCACCAGCTGCGGTGCTCCTCTTCAGGCCAGCCAGGTTCCTCAGCAGCCTTATCAGGCGCAGGACTATCAGCAGTCCTATCAGCAGCAGCCTTATCAGCAGCCCTACCAGCAGCCGATCTATCATCAGCCCGCGACTTCTGACGCTACTGCCAGGGGAAAGGCAATCGCATCTTTGGTATGCGGTATTGTCGGTCTGGTATTTGGCACCATCGGTTCATGTGTTGTTTCGTGCCTTTGCTCTGTATGCGGCAGCGCAGCCAATGTTGCTTCTCTGGGTGTTGCCGGCAGCAGCATGGCGGTTGGTCAGTTTATTGTCAATCTGATTGCGCTTGCTATCTGCATTGTGGGTATTGTTCTGGGCGTACAGGCAAGAAATCTCATTCCTGTCGGTTCTCAGGGCAGAGGCGTAGCGACGGCTGGCTTTGTCTGCTCGATCGTTGCCACTGTGCTGGTCGGCCTTGCTGTTTTGTGTTCCGCATGCAGTGCATGTACTTATTCCGGCTGCAACGCCTGCACCAATGCGGCGTTTGATCAGGCTTATAATGAAGCATATCGCAGCGCGCTTGAAAATTACGACTGGTAATCAACCGGTTATGTGCCTGGTGAATGAATTGCAGGCGTCTCGCGTGTGATTTACCTTTCATTCTTTTAGAAATAAGCAATCCGCTGTAAATCCCCGCGGTTTTTACAGCGGATTGTTGTATATATTCATTAAATGGAGGTTATTGAATGCTGCCGTATATCACTGTCTTTGGCGCATCGTTTTCTTCTTATTCGATTACGGCTGGAATTGGTTTTTTCGCGATGTGGCTGGCAGCGTGGCTTGCGACACGCAGACAAAATGATATTGACCAGAATCACATTCCTCATATTGCAGTCACCGCGATGGCCGGTTTGTTTCTGGGAGCGCATCTTCTGTTTGGCATTGTGAATATCAGGCCGCTGTTCCTGGCCATTGCCGATGGTTTTTCCCAGCTCCCGTCCTTGCTTTCCGTGATGTTTTTCTTGGGTAGGATATTTGGAGGAATGGTGTTTTACGGCGGTCTTTTCGGAGCCATCATCGGCGCTTATATCTATCTGAAATATGTACGGCTTCCTTTTGCACCGTATTATGATGTGATGGCGTTCTGCATTCCGCTGTTCCACGGATTTGCCCGTATCGGCTGTTTCTTAGGCGGCTGCTGCTATGGCGTGGAATCCGAGTGCGGCATTGTATATCACAACGCTTTGGAAGAAGCTGCCAACGGGGTGTCAAGATTTCCGGTGCAGCTGCTGGAATCGGGATTGGAATTTACGCTGTTTGCCGTTATTCTGGTACTGTACAAAAGAAAAAAATGCGGCGGAAAGCTGATGTATGTTTACCTGCTGTCATATGCGGTCATAAGATTTTTCGATGAGTTTCTCCGCGGCGACGAGCTTCGAGGCTTTGTCGGTCCGCTTTCCACGTCACAGTTTATCAGTGTGCTGATGTTTGTGACCGTTATCATTCTTCTTATCAACAAGGCAATGAAAGGCAGGAAGGAGCCTGTTCCGATGTCTGTTTCAGAAAAGAAACCGATGGAGGAAGCAGCCATTCCTGCCGATGAATAACATTACTATTTTCTCAAGGAGATGTTAAAATGAAAATCTGTAACAATTGTGGATCTCAGAATCCCGAAGAAGCGGTCGCTTGCGCTATTTGCGGTATGCCTCTTCAGGGAAGCCCGAGTGCTCAGCAGCCCTATCAGCAGCAACCCTATCAGCAGCAACCCTATCAGCAGCAACCCTACCAGCAGCAGCCCTACCAGCAGCAGCCCTATCAGCAGCAGCCCTATCAGCAGCAGCCCTATCAGCAGCAGCCTTATCAGCAGCCGATGTATGCAAGCACACCTACGGACAGCAAGGCTACCGCCTCCATGGTGCTTGGCATCCTGAGCCTTGTGTTAGGCGGCTTGATTCTGGGTATTCTTGGTATCGTCTTTGGCGTACAGGCCAGGAATCGACTCCCCGATAATTCTTCCGAGAGATCAAAAGCGACTGTCGGACTGGTTTGCTCGATTATCGGATGTGTAAAAGGCGGTTTGGTTACCTGCTGCTATGTCATTCCCACTTGTATAGCGGTTCTCAGCGAAGCGGTTTATTAAGCGGAGAAAGCCTGACATAAAGGGAGGTATAGCGTTTGTTGCCTTACTTCACCGCTTTTGGCCAACAGATTTCGTCATACACATTAATGGCAGTCATCGGATTTTTTTCCATGTGGCTTGCAGCCTGGATTGCCACCAGAAAGCAAAAGGACATAGATCAGAACCATGTGCCGCATATAGCGCTTGCGGCAATGGCAGGTCTTTTTATCTGCGCTCATATTCTTTATGGAATAGTCAACTTTGGCATCCTGATCCGAGCGGCAAAGGATCATTTTTCCCTGCTGCACTCTTTTGGGGATTATGCTATGCTTTTCGTCTCTGTTTTTGGAGGCATGGTCTTTTACGGAGGGCTTTTCGGAGCCATTGTCGGAGCAGTGATGTATATCAGGGCGGTAAAGCTGCCGTCTTTTCCGTACATGGATGTGATGGCATTCTGCATCCCTCTTTTTCACGGTTTTGCCCGCATAGGCTGTTTTCTCAGCGGATGCTGCTACGGCATGGAATGCAGATTCGGAGTGATCTATCATCATTCGCTCGAACCAGCCGCCAACGGGGTGTCGAGATTTCCTGTGCAGCTGCTTGAATCCGGGCTGGAGTTTGTACTGTTTGCGGTTATTGTCATGCTTTACGTAAAAAGAAAGCTGCGCACGAAGCTGTTATATGTCTATTTGCTTTCCTATTCTGTCATTAGATTTTTTGATGAATTCCTGCGTGGCGACAGGATTCGCGGCTTTGTCGGACCGCTGTCCACATCGCAGTTGATCAGTGTGATTTTGTTCGTATCCGTCATGATCATACTTATTGTCCGGTCGGTCAACGGCAAAAAGAATTGCATGCAGACGGCTGTTTCCGAAGGGACAGAGGTAACATAACGGTTTTTGGTATTTGATATCAAGCAATAAAAAAACATTCAAGTCATAGGAGTGAACAACATGAAAAATTGCCCCAAATGCGGCGCTCGCGTCCCTGATAACGCGACTGTCTGCATAGAATGCAAAACAGAATTCAATGTCAGCCAGGCATCCGGCAAACAGGAAAGAGCATCTGCCACCATTGCCGTGCCGGAGCAGTCTCAGGTGGAATCCGCTTATTTTCCGACGGATTATCCTCAGCAGCCGCAGAATGCCGCGCCGGAATCCACCGGTAAAGCAGTAGTGTCATTGGTACTGGGAATAATCGGACTCTTTATCGGAATTTTTGCGTTTGCCATTCCCTTTGTCCCCGCCTTTTACGGAATTATCCTCTGCCTGATCGGTATTGTACTTGCTGTGAAAGCGAGAAACAGAATACCGGTGGGCGTTTCCGGCAGAGGTCTTGCCACCGCAGGATTGACGCTTTCGGTTGTCGGACTGATTTTAAGTCTCATACAGTCGCTGATTTTCGTCTGTGCCGTTTTAGGTCTTGCTGCGTTATGCTCCTATTCGGGCTCTGCATATCTTGACTATACCATTCTGTTTTCTTCCATAATTTAACACTGTTTTGTCCGCTGTCAATGAGTGTGGAATGATTCTGCCCTTGTTACAGCGGACTGTTTTTCTGATATTATATCCATAGGGTGAAATCTTTCCAATGCCAGTATTATTATTTTCCGTTCCGCAGGAAAACGACGGAATATCTGTTTACAACTTCCTTCGTGCCAAATGCGGCGTTTCTTACCGACTGATCAAGAAGCTCAAGCGAGTTCCTTCAGGAATTACCGCCAACGGGCTGCACATCCGTACCATTGACCCTCTGCAAGGCGGAGACAAAGTGACGCTTCATATTCCGGAGGACGAAAACCCGACGTTGCCGGTTGCATTGCCGATTGAAATCGTCTATGAGGACGAACAAATCGCCGTAATCAACAAGCCGTTTGGAATGCCGGTGCATCCCGCGCGCGAACATGTCGCGGATACACTCGCCAACGCATTCTCGGCGCATCTGCTGGCAAACGGCGAGCCGAATTCCGCCTTCCGTGTGATCAACCGTCTCGACCGGGACACCAGCGGACTCGTGCTGACCGCCAAGAACAGCCACGCCGCTTCGCTTCTTCACGGGCGCACCGACAAGGTATATTACGCGGTCTGTCAGGGAACGCTCACCGGAAGCGGAACCATCGACGCGCCGATCCGGGTCATGGAAGGTCACGGAATACAGCGGGAAGTCGGTGAAGGCGGAGTGAGAGCGGTCACACACTGGCAGGCGTTGAAGAATGTGTCCGTTACTGCGGCAAACGGAAACGAATATGCCCTGACCTTGCTGGAAATCCACCTGGAAACAGGTCGGACTCACCAGATACGGGTGCATTTCACCTCACTCGGAATGCCGCTGACCGGCGACGATATGTACGGCGGCTCCCGCGACCTGATCAACCGTCAGGCGCTTCACTGCGGACAGCTTGATTTCAGTCACCCGATAACGGGCGAACACATGCATTTTTCATTGCAGCTGCCGGAAGACATGGCGGCGCTGTGCCGTGCGGATGATTAACGGGTTCATCACAGCATCCGGGATATCCGATCACCTGCTGCGAGCGTAATCTGACGGTTATTGATTTGTTAGAAATCCATTTATTCCATACTCACCTCCTTCCGTCCCCCTGCATATAATGTAGAGAAATCAAGAAAAGGAGGTAAAACGCTATGAGCAACTTCTTCGGTGGTTCTTCCTGCAGCTGGATCATTATCCTGCTTATCATCCTGGTGCTCTTCCAGGACAACGACAGCGATTGCTGCTGCCGCTGCAACGGCACCATGGGCGACAACGACAGCATTTGTGGCTGTGGCTGCGGCTGTGGTTGCAGATAAGCCCTTCGTTCTTCTGAAATAAGCCCGAAATAAAGCCCCGGCGTTGCGGAAAAACTCATGGCCGCATCGTCGGGGCTTTTGATTGTTGTTTTACACAGGATTGATTTCAGGGCTGTCCTTGACCGTCTTCAGGCTTTCGGCACGGCTGAAATCGGCCTTGGCGAGGTCAATTTCGCGGAACGCTTCGTACAGGCTTCCTCGGGAGGAAAGAAGCTGCCGCAGGTTTTCGTTCTTTTCGTTTGAAGCGGGCATATTTTCGAGCAGCTTGATGGCTTTGTTGTACTCGTAAAGCGCGCCGTAATATTCCTGTTCTTCACGGCGGCAGAGACAGACTGCCCTTCGGAAGTGACAGAGCGCCTTCATGTATGCGCCGGAATCTTCGCCGGGACTGCTTTGATCCATATATCCGGCTGCTTTTCGGTATGCGTCGGCGGCCTTCCCGTTTTTGTTGAGCCCTTCCTGGCATACGCCCATAGAAAACCAGTGTGAGCTGTAGAAGCTCCCCAGCATTTCGTCGGGCAGCTTTGACTGATCCAGAAGATGAATGGACTCGCTGAGATCCGACTGCATCGACTTGAAATCGCCCAGTTCCCTGTATGCATCAGAACGGTTTTTCAGCATGATCGCCATATTGATTTCGTCGCCTTCATGGTTCTTTTTCAGGGAGATGGCGCGAGTCGCGTCCTCGATGTTTTTTCTGAAGTTGCCCAGACGGAAATTCACAACCCCCCGCGCGTTGAGACATGACGCCAGCTCATTGCGTGCGGCCGGATTATCCAGCCGTTCCATCACTTCGATTGCCTTTGTCAGCGCCTCGGCACATTTTGGGTTGTCGTCCAGCTGGTTATAGATGTCGCCCAGTGCTTTGAAGCACAGCCCATACTGGAAGAAGTAGGGTTCCTGATCGTTTTTTGACTTTTGTGCAAATTTCTCTGAGGCAAACAGCCTTTCAAAGGCGCTCACCGCGTCGTTGTAATGCTCGGTTGCGGGAGCGAAGTCCTCATTGCGAAGGTAGCATTCTCCGATGTTGGAATGCAGCGACGGCAGAAGATCCATCGCTTTCTCGTTGTCCGGATCACACTTGCCGATTACCCGGAGGGCGTTTTCAAAAGCCCGGAGTTCATTGCGAGCGAATTCTTTTTCCAGCCGGTTTAATTCGGATTCGCTGAAAGCATCATGTCCGGCGGCAACGTCGTCCGGAGAAGCGTTGTACCAGCAGATTCCTTCCTGGTTGTACAGTTCGGCTGACACAGCAAAGCTGCCGTCCTCTTCTTCCAACGCGCGCGCGGCGTCTTCCATATACCCCGCGCATTCCACAGGGTCAAGTCCGACCTCGCGGGACAATCCTGCGATCCTGACGAGGCTGGTTTTGTCGGTGGTACCACTCTGATCTTTGTGCCTGTCCGAGAATTCTCTGAATATTCTGCGCGCCCTGGCCATCTGTCTGCATTTCGTCAGGCAGGAGGCGCAAGCGACCAGCGAGAATTCAAAGATGTTGCCTTCGCTCATTTCGTAATAGGGTTTTCCGTCGCTGTCGAATGAGTGCTTTCTTACCTCGTCGTAATATTCCACTGCCGATTCGTTTTTGCCTACCACGCGACTGTATTCACCCATGTCAAAATTGAGCCGTGCCAGATGTATGTGATCGGGCTCTGAATAAGGCGGTTCGCTGAGCAGTATCTCAAATCGGGTGTAATCTCCGTAGAGCTCCAGAAGCCCCAGACGCAGAGCGGTTCGTCTGCGCGCCTGTATGTGTTCATAGTAGGCAGCCCAACGGTCCTTGTCACCCAGTTTATTTTGCAGATCGGTGAGCGCTCTGATTCCCCGATCCTTGCTCAGTTGGTCGTATTTTTGGGCTGATTCCTTATCGTCTGCGCGTTCGCACATCTGGGAGAGAATATGGTATTCTGCGGAACCGGCAAGCAGGAAGTATGGATCTTCCGGATCGATGCATTCCGTAAGCTCAATGCCACGGCGCATGCTCTGGACACATTCATCGAGGGAATACCGGTCGTTTTCGCTGAACTTGGCAAGACCGATGAATTTGCTGGCAAAGGCGCATTTTTCAGCGTTTGTCATATAGAGGATTTCCGTCTCTGCCTCCGCATAGCCCATTTCACGCAGGGGAACTCCCTTCGCGTCGGCTTCATACGAAGCGATTGCCGCTTCGAAATACCGGATGCAATCGCTGATTTTGGAAGTGCGGAAGTACAATATGCCCAGCAGCAGATTGATATCTCCCGCAATGCTTTGAATGCTGCCGAAATGGGCTTGTGTCACTTCCCCTCTGAATTGCGCACATTGATCGAGCGTCAGCAGGCACAGTTCGGCAGCGTCGGCAAACCGGCAGTCCCGCGCCAGTGCAAGCGCTGTGAGACGCATGGCGGCGGGGAAGAAAAGGTCGTACTTTCCGTTATTTTCGCAGGCATTGACGCACTTTTCTGCATAGGCCACGACGCTGCTGATGTCCGCGCCGGGCACGGTTTCGTAGCAGGTCAGGAATAATTGCTGACTTGCCGCGTAATAAGCCGCTTTTTTGATGTCGCTGGTGTTTACATTCTCGCCGTGTTGGGCAATTCTTTCGAGTAATTCAACAGGGTCGGTAAAATGATCCGGCGGGAATCCTTCCCCTGAATCGGAATAAGTGAAAGCACAGGCCGCATGGCCAAGCCCCTGGGAAACTGCGCGTGTAACGCCGGGAATCAATTCCTCAGGAAAAATTCCCTCCGAAATCTCGGATTTCAGCCGTGTAAGCATTTCGCTCAGTACCGAAGCCGCCGGGTCGTACCTTCCGCTCTCGCAGAGAATGCTTCCGTAATTTCCGAGACATTCGGTGAAAATGACGGTGTGCAGGTAGGCGGTTCTGTTGTCGTAAATTTCTCCAAGCAACTGCTCCGCTTCCTCTTTCCTTCCACGGATGAGCAGAAGGTCGCTCAGTCTGAAAATGCAGTGAATCAGCAGGTCGTCCAAAGCGGCGGATTGATTTGGAATGGCTTCGCGGCAAAGTCCGAGTGCCTTGCGACAGATTTCCTCGGCGCGATTCAGCTTTTTTTCCAGCTTTTTATCAGGTTTTCCTTCCTGCTTAATTTCTGTTTTGCTGTTTGATTGGATACTCCGGAAATATAGACGGTCATATTTATCGAGCAATTTCGAAATTTTTTTTCCATTGTTTTTCATTCCTGCATCACTCCTTCTGTCAATGAATCAATAGCAATGTACTCTTCTCCGATCTTGAGAAAGTATTATATCACAATAAATACACTTTGACAAGAGATTTGATGGGATGAAATAATAAAAAAATGTTAAAGTTTTGATGGATCTAATTCCTAAATTTACTTGAAAACAACACAATCATTATGTATAATATCTTTAAAATATCCTATACGAGGAGAAAATTACCATGAACGAAATCATCAAAGCGATGGAAGAACGCCGCAGCGTACGCAATTTCAAACCCGACATGCCTGCCAAGGCAGATATTGAGCAGATCATCGAGGCGGGACTCTACGCGGCCAACGGCAGAGGAAAGCAGGCCGCCATTGTTATTGCCGTCACCGATAAACAGCTTCGGGACAAAATCTCGGAGGACAACCGCAAAATCGGCGGCTGGGCGGAGGGCTTCGATCCCTTCTACGG
>CAMHMN010000057.1 GCA_946186245.1 uncultured Clostridia bacterium | reverse complement strand
CCGATGCACGGGAAGAAGGCGGCGGTTGTTTTTTTGCGCGAAAAATAGAGAATCTGCCTCCGAAAATAGAGTCTCTTCCCAGATTTATTGAAAATTCTCCTCCAGTGCTGTATGCTTATTATCGGAAGTACCGGTACCAATCCAAATACAGCAGCGGGAGGTTTTTGCTTCATGCAATTTTTTTCTGACAGCCCAAAAATCCAGTGTGACCAAGGGGGAATGACGATCCATTCATAACGGAAGTGAGCGCGGCATAGCCTTATGATGAGGCGATCGGGATGAAAACGCAAATCATCTTTGAAAGTCCAAAGCCGGCAGCCGTGCAAAATGAATCCGTCCATGAAAACAGGAATACGGAATTTGAAAACGAAATCAAAAAGGCGCTGTTTCTGGCTCTTCTGGAGAAGGGTTTTATTACCCGCGCCCAGTATGAGCTGTGCGTCGCCAACATCTGAAAGCAGGGTGCGGAGATTTTTATAAAACACTCCGTCACCCTGCTTTCTTTAAAAAAATCAAAAAATCTTTTTTAAAGAAATTTCGATTTAGGGGTAACTATTATCAAATCTTTGGATATAATTGCTCTTGAAAATTTTTTATATCAATGAAAGGAGCCAATCAAAATTGACCAACTCATTTGACAATCAAATTAAAAGAGTAGCCGCCTATTGCCGCGTGTCCACCGACAATCTCGACCAAGCCAATTCACTGGAAAGCCAGCAGCGGTATTTCAACGAATACATCCGCCGCAACCCGCTGTGGGAGCTTCACGAAATCTATGTGGACGAGGGCGTGAGCGGCACCGGAACGAAGAAACGCGCCGCCTTCAACCGCATGATCGAGGACGCGAAGGAACACAAATTCGACCTCATTCTGACCAAGGAAATCTCCCGCTTCGCCCGCAACGTGCTGGACAGCATCGGCTACACCCGGCAGCTCAAGGCAATGGGCATCGGCGTGATTTTCATGAACGACAACATCAATACCCTCGACGCGGACTCGGAATTGCGGCTCACCATCATGTCCTCCATCGCGCAGGAGGAAAGCCGCCGCACGTCCGAGCGCGTCAAATGGGGACACCGCCGCCGCATGGAACAGGGCGTTGTCTTCGGGCGGGATATGCTGGGCTACGACGTGCGCAGCGGCGAGCTTCACATCAACGAAGAAGGCGCGGAAATCGTGCGGCTGATCTTCCACAAGTACCTTGACGAAGGCAAGGGAACCCACGTCATCGCCCACGAGCTTCGTGAAGCGGGCATCCGCACCTCCACCTACATGAAGGAATGGTCGTACACCGTCATTCTCCGCATATTGAAGAACGAAAAATACTGCGGCGATCTGGTGCAGCAAAAGACCTTCACCCCCGATTATCTCACCCACGGCAAGAAGTACAACCGCGGCGAAATGGAATTTGTCACCATCCGCGACCACCACGAGCCGATCATTTCGAGAGAGGTGTTCGAGGCGACACAGCGGGAGATTGAAAGGCGGCACGAGCTTCACGCCGCCAAGAACGGCTTTGCCAACCGCTATGCGATGTCAGGCAAAATTATCTGCGGCGAATGCGGTTCCACCTTCGTCCATATACAGCGCACGGCGGGCAACGGTTCGCCCTACGAAGTCTGGCGCTGCATCAGAAGACAGCGGGAAGGCGGCAAAAAGCGCACCATCGGCAACGGCGATGAAGTGGGCTGCAACTGCTGCAACCTTCACGACCGCGACATCCGCGACATTCTGCAATATGTCGTGGGGCAGGTCATGCGGGATCGGGAAAGCCTGCTGCAAAGCGTTCTCGGCACGGTGAGCGACGTGCTGAAATCCTGTTCGGAGAAGGACAACGCCGACTACTTCGAGAGCGAGCTGCAAAAGATCGAAGGCAAAAAGCAAAAGCTGCTGGATATGTGTCTGTCGGGCGATATCGAAACGGCGGAGTACAAGAAAGGGATTCAGCGGCTGAATGAAGAACAGCTTACCCTTCAGGAAAAACTGGCAAAAGAAAAAGCCCGCGCACAATTGCTGGCGGACAAGACCAAACTCATGGAGGATATCAGCGGCTACATTCATTCCCTCTCTTCCGGTGAGGAATGGGACGATATTTTTTATCGAAACATCGTGGACCGGATTGTGGTTCATGCAGACCGGACGATTGATGTTCACTTGAAATGCGTTCCGGAAAAATGGCAGGCACGAATTTTACAGGGAAGGGCGGAAATCGAGAAATACAACAGGGAAAATGACGAAAATAACGAAGAAAATCACGGTAACGGTGAGAATGACGAAAAAATGGCAAATCAAGGGGACTCGGAGCCGATGTCGGTCAGAATGGCTTTTAATTCAGCATACGGCATGGCATAACGCTGGCTGAGATAGCGCATGGATGCTCCCAACTCGCCGTCAGGTCCCCCGTACATTAAAAGTTATATCGCCATATGCTAGTTTTATTATTCGTTGATTTTCTTTCCCTGGAGCTTGTCGATGGCATTTTTTATGATGGGCGGATATTCCACACCCATGAGCCCGACGTTCTCCAGAATGGAGAGTGCTTCATTGCAGACGAGAGCCACGATTACACCGGTGCGAAGAATGCCCTGAAGCCCTGCCATCAGGTCGAGCCGAACCGCGACAATCACCAGAAGCAGCATAGCTCCTTTGCGGCATAATCCTTTTAATCCTGCATTGCTTTCCAGCGCTCCGGATTCCGTCTTCGGTGACTTTTTGAATACGCCTGCCACGATCAGACCTGTGAACCAGTCGGCGGCCATAAAGATCAGCAACGTGATGATCGCGCCGTCCCATTCCCCTACAAGAGCCGCACCGAATGCGCCCGCCGCTGTGAGAATGGTTGTTTTTTCAATATTCAATTTATTATTTCACCGCCTTTTTGAGTGCTGCCCGCGTCTTAGGACCCACAATGCCGTCCTGCACGAGCTTCTGCTTCCTCTGGAAGCGCAGCACCGCCGCCTTGGTCAGCGGTCCGAAGCTGCCGTCCACCTTCAGTTTCTCGCCGATTGTGGAAGAATTCAGATGCCACTGCACCCAGCGGACGCCGTTGCCGGAAGATCCTCTCCGCAATGCCTTCTCCGGCTCCGCGTAAGGGCATTTTGCTTTCGGCTTCGGCGCGGGAGCCGCTTCCGGTTTCGCCTTGCTTGCATAATCCGGCAGGCCATAACCCCTGATATATCTACCGTTGACGGTCACCGTGCGGAAGGCGACAGCGTCGTTCTTGTTTCCTTCAATCACCGAGATAATGCCGCCCGAAACTCCGGTCACAATGCCGACATGCTCCGGGCTGCCTTTGTTGTCGGAGGCGGCATAATCTGTGCCGTCCTGCCAATCATAAAAAATCACGTCGCCTGCCTTCGGAATGTAGGAATCCTTCTCCTGCCAGCGCCCCAGCTTCTTGTACAATGCAATCATGTAAGCGCAGCCGCATTCGATGGGCATGATATCCGTCAGCCCGCATTCAATGGCAATTGCCGAGACGAAGGTCGCGCACCACGCGGCGGAATAGGTCATCCGGTGATTCCGCGGCAAAGGGCTGAATGAATTGTAACGGTCGATGAATTGCCAGTGGCTGCCGTCGGATTCCTTGCAGCCGAGGTATTTCTTGGCGGTTGCAACCACCTTCTGTCTGATTTCCTTTTCAGTCATGATAAACAATTCACGCTCCTTTATGTGAGGGCTACGTTGTAGTTCGTCGCCCATGTTGTTAATGCGTTTTTCTTGATCAGAAATTTAAAATAGAAGTTGCCCGAGCGTACGGTTTTTCGCGTAGTTGAGGTGCTGCTGTGCATAAATCGTATTCTGAGCGTTTTGCAAATGGTTGCGGGGTTAAAACCGGAAGCAAAATCACTGACAGAATAAACATCACTAATCGGCGGATTGGTGGACGAACTCAATTGTTTCACACGGACAAATTGACCGCTGTCACCGATTTGCTCGGACGCCGGAGAAACATAGACATTTATCCAACTCGGGAGAACCGTGTTGCTTATCGCCGTACCGTCGGTCCTGAAAGATGTCAGTCGGGCGTCATTCCAATCGTCAGGAATAGTAAAGTCAACGGTTATCCATTGGTCGCCTAACGTAGAGACTCTCATGCAGTTGCCCTGCACGTTGTTAAGCATTCTCGCTTCGCCGGCGTATACTGTGGCACCTGTATCTTCTATTGCGCGTGCGGATGTAAACCCGTACATCCCGCCAGGGCCATTGAAATAAGCGTTGGCGTTCGGGAATTCATATTCCACCCAATCGTCCAGCACTTCAACGCCGTTGAATTTCAGGCTCGAAAGCGGGTGGGAATTAAAACTTACGCTTGCTATTTCAACTCCATTGTAAAGAAATGACATAATCTCACCCCACCGAATGCATTTTATAAGCGACTACTTTATAAATGGTAAAAACATCATTTGTTCCAGAGCTAAAGGTATAATCAGTGCCTGATGCAGAAAAGGTAGCAGTCCTAACCGATAAGGCTTCATTTACGGAATCAAAGCTCCAGTCGATTAGCTGGATAGGCTTAGAAACCCCGTTGTAAATAGTGCCGACAGCACAACAAACGCCGTCGCCTTGTTTATAAAAGACCGCGAGATAATCATATCCGGAAATATCGGGGTCCCTGTCCTGAAGGAATGATGTCCAGGTCTGATTTCCGGAAAAATCTTCCCCGTCCGAGCTTAAGAGAGCCATGCTCTCCACATGATCGGGGGTGCTCCATGTTCCGTCCCCTCTGAGATACTTTCCAAATCCTGGACGGGGCGGAGCGGGAACCAACCCGGAACTGCCGTCTGAATAATAGGTTGCGCCCGTCATCACGGTAATGTTATTGAGCTTTTCCTTGTCTTCTTTCGACATGAATCCGTCCGCTCCGCCCGAACCGTTTTCAGAAGGCAGTGCGTTTGTATGCGTATGTTCGTCCACAATTGCCATTAACGTCGGCATATCGCTGAGGGTGAGATAATTGCTCCCACTCAGTTTTACAATGATCTTGCCCGAATCAAGGCAGGCCGCACATTCACCCGGTTTCAGTTGGGAAATGTCCAGATCCGCTTCGTTTCCGCGTCTTAATTGAATTGCCATTTTTTTATAAATCCTCCTTTATGACCATCGCTGCAAAACCGTGCTGCCTTTGCAGAATGCTATGCCGTTATCATCCAGAGATATCCAGTAATCGGGGCTGCTCCCAGGGTTTCGGATGTAGGTGTGGTCGGCAGCAGCCGCGAGAATGCTTTTGCCGTTATGATGGAGAGAAATGCCGCTGTCGAGAACGCACACTTTACTTCCCTGATCGAGGCTGCACAACCAGGAGCCACCGGCCACAGCGGTGGCTCCTGCCAGCTCATGCTGTCCGCCCGCGGCGTCATAGCCGTAGACTCTCACCCCATTAGTCTCCGCGTCTTCCGCGCGGGAAAAACATTTAATCTGCACACGCCCCAGCTGGTCGGCAAGGCCGAATCCATAAAGCGCGCTGTCTGTCGGTGACTGCACAGGGCGGAGCTGGAAATAGGGGTTGCGGCTGAGCTCCGAGTCAAAGCAGGCAATTCCGGCGCGGCTTTCACCCGTGTCAGTGCTGACGTCCCCCGCCGACATGTATCTGGTGGGGAGTCCGATCTTGGATGCCAGGAGCTGGTCGTTGTCCAGGTCGAAATAACAGCTCCCGTCAGATGACTGGATTCGTCCTACCTGAATCCAGTCCGCAATCAGGCCGACCGTGCTCAGCACATTACATAAGATATTCCCGTCGGCGCTCATACCGTACTGCCAGACCGGCGAACCTTCATTCCATCCGCTGTTGGTGTAGGCGAAGCCCTGCGCCGTTTCGCAGGCAATATAAGAAGAGGCGGCCAGCGTCGGCTTGTCGTGGGCATAAGTGGTAACGCTGCCGTCGGTGTTCTGAACCGACGTTTTATACACGCCCATCGAATGCAGCATAAGATCATTCAGCGACTGCAACCGGCTGCCGTAAGCGGTTAATTCCGCCGCCGCTTCGGCCTTTATACGCCGCCCCAGTCGGCTGACGTAGGAATAATTTTCCGCCGATTTCTCGGCGGACGTTTTCGCTTCGCCGGAAAGGCGCTGCGGGCTGCCGAATTTATATTCGTTCCGGGTGATAAACGCAGTGTAGGTATTGCCTCGCCGATCAGAAGCCTTGACGATATCGCCCGCTTCCAACGCGGGGTGGGAAGGGCAGGAAATACTGACAGGGTGGAAGGTATCGCCGATCAGCTTGTCCCCCAGCGCTGCCAGCACATCGGGAATGTCATGCGTGAGCAGAGGATTGCCGGAAAGATCAAAGCAATATTTCTCCGTCCCGCAAAGGAAGGTATTTCCCGGCAGGGTTTCCACCATTTCATTCCCGTCCTCATCGAGTGCGGAATGCTGCTCGTCCGGTTCGGTGAAGGAAATACCTGTCACGGTAAGGGGGATGTCTCCCGCAAGGTTCTTAGGACTGCCGATCACGCAGAAGCCGCGGAAATCATTCCGTCCGCCTTCCGTGTTCCCATTGCTGTAGTCGAGGAAATTGCCGCCGTCACATTCGTCGCCGCTTGTCATGTCGGTGAATATCCCGCCGTCCAGCCATGCTTCGGAGTCCCAGCGCGGCGTTTGATTGCCGTACCAGCCGAAGATCAGATGCCCGTCGCGGTTCATCCTGGCATAGCAGCCGGCCAGCGCCGCCGCGTAGGAAATCACGTCGCGGCAGGTAGCCGACTGCGGCATTTTTTCCACCGTGTATTCATCGTTGAGGAAGCGCTGACCGCTCCAGATGATGCCGCAGTGGGTGCAGACGGTGCGCACCAGATTGCCGAGCGTCACGGGGCAAGCGACGGCCGGGAGCGCTATGTCCGCTCTCGACAAACAATCATAGGCGACCACTTCGGCAGCCGTGCCGGAATATTTGACCGATTCAATGTCAAATATTCCCAGCGGAATCCATTCGGTTGACTGATCGGGAAGAATCACGCCGATCTGGATGGAGCTGACATGCCCGCCGATGAAATGCACGCCGTTGAAACGTCCGTCGGAATTATTAAGCGTCAATGTCAGCTTGCCGATAACCGCCGCGCCGAGGTCAAAGCTGCCCGCGCCGGAGGTCGCTTCACTGAGCCGGATGCCGCCCTGCTTGAAATCGGCCGCAGTCAGCGGAATGACCGTCCCTGCTGAGGTCGTGACATTGGCGCGTGCCGTCATCCGGCGGGAGGGTTGCCGGAGCGCGTCATAGCATTCTCTTGAAATGCCGTACATATTTTTTCACCTATCTTTCAATGAATGTCAGCTTGGCCGACCAGTACATTTCTTCGTCGTTACTGACGTCCATTTCGCAGTTGACATCGCCGGTGTAAAAGGTCTTGGTAACATAAGAACCCGTCATCGGGTCGGGATAATTGACCTGCACGAAGGTGTGCGGCTTGACGGCATTGAGCAGCGTGGAAATTTCCGAGGTCGTCCGGTGCGACCATGTGCAGTCCAGCGTCACCTTCTTGGCGACTTCGTCCTTGTCCATCCGGCCGTTCAGATCGCGTCCGCTGTCCTCGGAAGAAATGTCATTGAGTGACCATTTGAAGGGCATATCCGGCGAAGGAATCGCCGTGCCGTTGACTGTAATCGGAGTCATTTTCTGTCCCCCTTAAAAGGAAAATTCATAATTGCCTCGGCGCTGTTCTTCACGCAGCAGTTTAATAATCTTGCGCATCAGCGTTTCGTCGCCGAGATTGACCACCAGCTCGATGAGCTGGTTTTCTTCATTGTGCGGCTTTTTGGGCTGATCCTGCTGATTGAACAATTTCAGCGCGGTGAGAATCATCTCGGTCATTTTGTTTTCCGGAGCCACAATTTCGCCGTATCGCCGGTTGTCGCCGATCATGGCCAATTGCGGCGTATTCGCCCGGACATAACCGCCCTGTGCCAGACGGGGCAGGTTCACACCTGAAATCTTGCCCCCGCCGACTACGCTCAGTACGCTGTTGATCACGCCGATGCCGCTGTTGATTTTGCTTTGAATCTGGCCGATCACGCTGTTAATGGCCTTCTTGATGGCGGAGGCCATTGAGCTGCCGATTTTGGTGCCGATGGAAGAAAACGCCGATTTGACCCTGTTCCAGATGCCGGTGAAATAGCTGACGACGGTGTTCGCCTGGAATTTCGCCTTGATGGATCCCCACAGCGCCCCCGCTGCCTGTTTGATGGCATTCCAGGCCGCGATGGATTTGTTCTTGATTCCGTTCCACAGGTTCCCAAAAAGGTGATCGATCGGAGCAAGCGAAGCTGTCAGCCAGTTCCAGACTGCCGAAACGGCATTCTGAATGCCCTGCCACGCCGCGTTCCAGTCCCCGGTGAAGACGCCCGCTACAAAATCCAGCAGTCCGCTCAACACGTCGAAGATCATGCCGATGGTATCGGCCAGCCGGCCGAAGCCCGCTATTACGACATCACCGAAGAGGTTGACGATGGGCTTGAAAAGCTGCCCCAGAACGGCGAGAAGCGGCTTGATTATCTCTATCAGCGGCTGTGCCTTGTCCCATGCCGCCTTGAAAAGATCGCCGATCCGCCCGAGGAATCCGGCCATTTTCTCCCACATGGGCTGCAAATGTGATTTCCATAATCCGCTCAGTTTTTCGCCCAGTGCGTCAAACACCGGCTTGATAAAGCTGTCGTAGCCCACCTGAAACGCGCTGCACATCTCGTGATATACGTCAGATATCACGGAGAAGATGGTACCGATGGGTTTCAGAACCTTCTCGGCGGTTTCCTTCATGGAGGAAGCGTTGTCGATGAAGGGCTTGGAAAGTGCGCCGAACACATCCCGCCCCAGCTTGGAGAAGGTGGTCGTGATGTGCAGCTTCAGATCGGTAAATAGGGAAATGACCGAGGCGGTGATTTCCTTGCCGCCTTCGCTCTTCCATGCGCTGAATATTTCTCCGAATGCCGCGAATAGGTTTCCCGCCGTGTCCGCTATTTCGGTGCGGACGTCGAACAATTCGGCAATGCGGCTTCTGAGGAAATCGCCGCGCTTCTGCAGGAAAGCATCCATGCCGCCGAAGAAATTTTCCGCGAGCGTCGCGCCGACGCTGCCGATGGAGCCGGTGATTTTGCCGAGATTTCTGATGACGGAATCGGAGAATTTCTGTGAAGCGTTCTGCACTTCGTCGCTGGCAAAAATGCCGATCAGCGACTGTCTGACCGATTCGGCGTGATTCTTGATCGCCTGTAAATCAGCCGAAGCAAAACCTATTTTAAAACCTTCGGCGAAAAGGGATTTGATGCGCTCTACCTTTGCGGTAAATTCATTAAGCGCTTCCATGTCCTGCGGGTCAAACAGGGAATCTTCTTCGTTCTCTCCCCCTCCGCCGCCTCCGCCGCCTGAGCTTCCGTCGAGCTTGTTGAGCTGGTCGAAGCCCATGAGGGATTTTGTGACAGCCTTGCCCGCGCCTCCCGCGCTTTTGGCAATGCCGTCAATCGCGCCGGAGGCTTTGTCTGCCGATTTGCCAAGGCCGAGGAAGGAAAAGGATTTAATGCTCAGCATCGCCGCCACAAAGCGCGACAGGGCGTTGAACGCCTGTGTCAGCTTCACCACAATGCCGTTCAGCATAGAGATGAATGGGGCGCAGAGATTGACCACCAGCCCGCCGAGCGCTTCCTTCATGTCGCCAAAATTGTTGGAAAGCTGCTTCATCTTTCCTGTCGGGGTCTGAGCAAGGGCTTCGTTCATGTTCGCGACAGAGGCTTCTATGACTTCCGTCACGGTGGCGACCTTTTCGGCTTCGGTGCCGTATTTGATGATGTTGCCCTGTGCTTCGGTGAAATCATACCCGTAACGGCTGAGCGCCGTCGTGCTTCCGTTCATGACCTTGCCGAGCATGGTCGCTATGCCGACGGCAGAGCCGCCTGTCGCGTCGTAGCCGTACTGCTGCGCCACCATGTCGTTCAGCACCGGCATTAATTTTTTGACCGACTCAACCTCCGAAACGTAGGTTGCCAATTCCTGCATGCCGGCGAGCTGCACCTCGTCGCCGATGATGCCGAGCTGCTGGTAGTGGGAGGCTAAATCCTTCACCGCCTGGATCTGTTCCATGGTGGCGTTCGTGGCATTGCGCATGGTGACGGAAATTTTGATTTCGCTCTCCAATTGCGAGCGGTAGAGCGACTGCCATTCCGACACCATCGCCTTGATGCGTCCGAGGGCGAAGGCCGCCGCCATCATGCCGCCGAGCTTGGCGAAAAGCCCGGAGAATAACGAGCCGATGCCTCCGGCTGTTCTGGCTGCCTGCGCTCCCACATTCCGGAATGCTCCCTTCAACTGCGTCTGAGCGCCCGCCGCCGCGCCCTTGATCTGGGTGCTCATCGGAGCCGTATTCAGCCCTAAATTCAACATGATCGAGCCTACGCTCATTGGCATATTCCGTCACCTCCTTTCGGCATTTTTTGCCATTCCCCGGAAAAACGCGCTGAACTGCGCCATTGCCTTGTCGTAATTTTCCGCGCTCATGGAGCTGCTTCGTCTGCTGCGCCATTCGTCGCGGATTCTTCTTTGTTCGTCATTGAAACATTTGATGATTTCGGGATCTTCTTCTGCTCTGATGCTTACTACCTGCCCGAGGGGCGTTTCCGGCATGATGCCCGCCAGAAGGGCAATAAATTCGCCCCACGGAAGTTCGTCGTCCGTAAGGCGGATTCCGTATTGCATGCGGAAGGACGCGATGATTAAATCAAAATCCTCCGCTATGTCATAGCAAGGATCAGAGCCGCTCAGTTTTTTCTGTTTTTTCCTGTACCGCCTATTGCCGCCGAGACGGATTCGGTAATCAGCGTCATGAAATCCTCCAGCGTCAGATCAAGCGCATCGATTTTCTCCCTGTCTTCCGGAGAATAAAGCAGCTCCATCAGTCGGACGATGGAAGCGCGATTGATGCCACTGTCTACGATTTCCGAGGCTTCCAGCAGCGCCATTGCCCTGTTGTTGACTTTTATCGTTACGCCGTCCGCGATCTCAATTTCCGGCTTCTCCGCGTATTTCAGCTTATCGACAATCCTGCTTTTCATGGGTTAATTACCTCCCTGATTTTCGGTTGTTTCGCCGGAAGTTTCTCCTCCGGTCTCGTTGCCTGTTTCATTACCGGAAGATTCTCCGGAAGTTTCGCCGCCTGCTTCTTCGGTTTCTTCTTCCGGAAGGGTGACGGTCGGCTTGCCGTCGGACTTGCACTCGAATTCCAGACCGCCGACGTTGGTGGTATCGCCGCCGCCGTTGTTGGTCACGGCGATCACGACATTCTGATCGATGGTCAGACCGTCGGGCAGAATCCAGCGGAATCTGGTGCAGGCTTCGCGTCCGACTTTCAGCATGAGACCGGCAATGTAATCATTGGCAGGATCGCCTATAGTGCGCTTGCCCTTGAAAGAGATGGACCAGCCCTTGCCGGTGAGGAGAGCGCTCTTCCAGCCCTCGTTTTCCATGGCAAACCATTCCTCGATGGTGTTGTCAAACGACGGCGAAAAATTTTCCAGATTGGAGGGGGTGAGCATCTGCTGCTCGGTGGAATTCAGACCGCCCACGCCGAATTTAAAAATATTGTTGTGAACCGGAAACACTCCGGTGATGGGTGTACTCATTTTTTATCATATCCTTTCGGAAAAAATTTCAATCTGCATGGTGTATTCGTATATTCCTCCCTGTTCTCCGTCGCTGCCGACGTCCATAGGAGCGTCAAACAGCAGCCGGATAAAATACACCTGCTTATGGTTCATCATAAATGCCGACCGGTTGGCTTCGAGCGCGTCAAAAAACGCCCACGCCAGCCGTTCGGTTTCGTCTTTATTGTTGTTGCCGTGAATGAGGAAATTGACGCCTGTGACGTCGTAACTTCTGCTGCTGTCTGCGAAATAATCGCGGTAATTGTGAGAATTGCCGAGAGGATAAATTCCCAGCGTGTTGTCCTTCTTGGTGGAAAGCCTGCCGATCCAGTAGCCCTGAAACGGCAGGGCAAGTGTTTTGACCCATTCACGCACATCGGTGAGATATACCATGAATTAATGACCTCCCATTCTTTCCATGAGCGCGGCGAACGTCTTCGGGCAGAAATCCTTATAGGGTCCGTCTATCCATGAATCCCACCACAAGCCGCCCGCGCGGGCGTTGTTGACGGTCTGGAAATCGTATTCCGGATGATAATACAGCCGCCTTGCCTGCGGGGAACCGGTGACAATGGACACGTTGCCGTTTTGCAGGTCGGTGGTGTCCACATAGGTCTGGGCGTTCTGCATATTGCCGGTGTCGAAGGGCATTACCTGCGCGTTGACCACCTCGGTGTGAAGGGCTTCGGCGGTCAGCTCCAGCGCCGCGAGCGTGAGATTATCCAGTTGGGTGAGCCTGCCGTAATTCAGGCTGACCCAGCTGCTGACGTAATTGGGCATATTTTTATTACACCGCCTTTACATCAATTGAATTTCCGTATAATTCACGCTGCCGTCGGGGTTTCTCGCCTTAGCGCCGCGGAAGATCTTGCGGGTTTCGCCAAAGATTACAGCCGTTCCTTCCGCGATGACCGGCAGCTCCGGGAAGATATCGCCGTTAAAAAGCGCTTTGCCGCTCAATTGAATATAATGCTTGTCGTCTGTATAAACCCGCTGAGCGCTGTCCTGATAATTGCAGAATCCGGTGAAGGTCGCGGCAATTTCCGGCGCGCCGTCTTCGCTGAGTTCTTCGGCGTAAACCGTCAGCGTGACCGGAATTTTGCACACGGCAGCCGGGACGAGAGGAGGATATTTCATAATTTTTATAAAAACCTCCTGTTCAGATTGGCGCAGCATAATCCCGTCTGACTCAGCAGCGAATAGATGTCCTTCCGAATGGGAATGCCATTGATCACGGCGACAGACACGCCTCCGAAATGCATCGACACGCCGTTGATCGTGTAGGCATTCAAAGCGGAGTCGAGCAGATCGGCGTTGTCGTGCAGGAAGTCGGCGAGAAGACAGCAGGATTCTTTTACAATTTCGCGCTGGAATTCGGTGAGATGGTCAAAGCCCATCCCCACAATGCGGTTGAAGGTCAGGGAGTCAATGCTCCGGCTGGCCTTGTGCAGCCGCTTTTCCAGCTCCTCGGCGGGAATACCGCCGCTGCCGTACTGCGCATAATCGGCGGCTGTGGCGTATTTTTCATACATATAGGCTCACTTCTTCCTCTTGGGATTGGAAGTCGGGAAAGGCTGCTTCTGAGCGGCGGCAAGCTGCTTTTTCAGGCGGTTGTTTTCTTCCAGAAGCGCGGCATACTGCGCATAAGGAACGGTCTTTCCGGCGGCGTATTCAATGATTCTGCCGCGATCGTCGGTGATGTCAAAGCCCTGCGTAACGTAGGCCTTCCGCTGCTGCTCGGTGATGGTGTAGACTTTGTTTTCCTTGACTGCTTTCATGAATTAATTACCTCCCGTTCCGGTGGTTTCACCGCCTGATTCAGACCCGGATTCACTGCCGCCGGACTCGGTGCCGGAAGATTCTGTGCCCGAAGATTCAGAGCCGGAAGTGCTGCCGGAATTGGTACCCGAAGTATCAGTGCCGGAATTTGCTGCCGCCTGCACATTGATGGCAATGCCGCAGGCCTTGGCTTCGATGAGGAAGGTGCCGGTGTAGTAGCGGTTCTGGTAGATGTAATTGTCGGCGGTGCGGGAATCGCTGCCGGGCGTGAAGAGCTTCATATAGGCGTACTTGTCGCGGGACACCTGGCAGGAAGGATGAATGAGAATCGCGTTGATCTGGAGCGCACCGTCAGCAGGAACGCAGCCGTCCGAGAAGTCGTACTGTGTCTTCAAACGTGCGGAAGGCACCTTCCTGATCTCCACATCCTCGATGGCGGTCACTCTGCGGTCAAGGCTGCCGCCGGAGCGTGCGTCAATGGTGCGCTGGATGTCGGCTGCCTGTTTGAACAGGGCGGCAAACGCGGGCGTGCAATAGAGAATTCTGCCCTCCTGCGGCACGGAATTGTCGTCCATATAGATTGTCACGTTGTCAAACCAGTTGAGGATGTTCTGCGCGGTGAGGACGGTGTTGTCCACCTGTGCGCCGCTGGAGGTGTATTTTACCGCTTCGGAATAGAGCTTGCTGAATCTGTAGCAATCCTTTTCGGGAATCGCCTGTTCTTCCTCGAACACATTCTGGATATTGGCGATTTCCGTAACAAGGTTTGTTTCGTCGATGTCCTGCGGGTCAATGATGAATTCCACATCGCGGTCATGATCGAGGGTCTTGGGTTCCCAGC
>CAMHMN010000056.1 GCA_946186245.1 uncultured Clostridia bacterium | reverse complement strand
GCGCCCCGGGATGATACACCGCAACGCCCGCCTCTTTCAGCGCCGTCACAATGTCATTGTAAGTCATAGTCACGTCCTTTCTTAGTGGTTAGTGGTTAGTGGTCAGTGGTTTGTGATCTTCCCCCTTCTCATTTACTAATCACTAATCACTATCCACTATTCTCTTAGCGAAGCGCGTTGAGCATCGCCGCCCATCCCCGCAGCGTTTCGGCGGTCAGGGCGTTCACGGCAGGCCGTAGAATAGACAAATCCCCCGCGTGCCGGAAATGACAGTATTCCAGATAAGGGGAATACGGCATATTTCCGGCGACGCCGACGGTGAAGGTATCGCCGTGACCGACCGTGTTCGGATTGTCAAACGTATTGACCGCGTGTTCCCATCCGTATTCCGTCATTTTGACGTGTTTGAGCGTTGTTTCGGTGGTGCCGATATGCCCCCATCCGGAGACGCCCTTGATGGTATTTCGGGCGCTGCTGGTGCGGTCGTGCCAGCGTCGGTTCTCCTTGGCGTATGCCTCCATTTTGAGCGACGCGGTCTGTCCGTATAGCTCGATGCCGCGATGCACTTTCTCCTGTGCCGCCTGCAAGCCTTTCAGCGCGTTGTCAATGTTAATGTGGATGTCCACCCGCATACACCTCCAGATCAATCACATGATATAAGTCATAGACCGACTCAATGGCGGTCATACGGTAAAACACGCCGCCGATCAGCACGAGATCGCCAACCTTGCAGGTAACAGGATCGTCAAAGGTCATCAGCCGCCGTGTCTTACCGCCGCCTTTGAGCAGGTTTCCGGCAATCTCCAGCGCGAAGGAACCGAGACGGGAACCTTTGGCATAATAGAAGCCGTTGACGGTGGTGTACAAAACCGGTGTGCCCTGAGCGCCGTATTCATCGATTGGCACGTCATAGACGTTGTACGACCGCAAAAGCCCGTTCCTGCAAAGCGCACACCGCAGCCGATTGATTTTTCTTCCCATATTTTCCACTGGTTCCCTCGCTCCTTTCATTCCGCATTACGAATTCCGCATTACGCATTGAATTCTTCGTCCGCTCTGGGAATGTTGCGGGCGACAGTCGGTCTGTAAAGGCTCGCCAGCCGCAGCCAATAGTCGCGGTTGTCGGCAAGCTGCAAGCCGTCCGGCAGACTGAGGGAATTGTCCTCGGCTTTCAGCAGCAAGCCTTCATAGCTTGCCGCCCGCAGGTCACCGCCGTGCTTTTCGAGAAGCATCAGCAGCGCCGCGTCGGTGAACCCCGAAGCGCAAGGACAATCGCATTCGCTGTCCGCAACCGTCTCCCGCAGATTGAACCGCAACGCCGGTATCAGGGAAGAATAATTATTTTCATCAGCCATTCCATCAGCCTCCATATAAAAATAGATAAGAGATAATGGATAAAAGATAATAGATAATAGAAAATGAACCCTGACGGGTTTGAAAAAAAATAAATATTACAAGGGCGACAGCCCTTCCGACTATCTACTCTCTATTCGTTATTCTCTATTATCTATTCTTTTAGCGAGCGAATGCGAGCGCATATTGCGTTCTTGTCGCCCGTTCTCACTCCGGCAAGGGAAATGCCGTGCGTCCGGGCAAGTGAGACAAGCTGACTGGTACTCAGCGCGTCAAGATCATCAGGAATATCCGATGTCGGCTCTTCCGGTTCGTCCGTATGTCCCGCATCGGGCGGGACGGCAAACCCCTTCGCGCAGAGCCAACCGGCGAGGAAGTCGCTCTTGCAGACCCCCACGCCGTTTTCAAATGCCACGCCGCTGCACACCCCGGTAAATGTAGGGTCGGGCGCGAGAAGCACATAGCTCAATAAAACACCTTCTTCATTCCAGCGCGAAGCGCTCCGAAACTATTATCTATTCGTTATTCTCTATTCACTATTCTCTTAGCGAGCGTCTTTTTTCCAGGCGAGCGCCTTTAGCCGTTACCTCCCGAACCGGAGCCGCCCGCGACGGTGACCGCGCCGATGTTGGTGATCTTGAAATGCTTCCAGCCGGGGCCGTGATCCAGACCCATCTGCCCGAAGATCTGATATTCCTCGGCGGCGCCTGTTTTGGAAAGCGGTTCGCGGAAGAAATTGCCTTTGTCGGGAACGTCCTGCTCCACAGGACGAATGCAGGAGATGTCCGCGCCGAGAAGCACACCGGCAGGCATGAAGCGGTTAAGCATAATTCTCAGAGCGCCGAAGTCGGTTTCAATGGTGGTGAGATTTACGCCGCCGACATTGCGTGTGTCAGGCAGGTTGAATCCCATCTGCTTGGCGTAGATGATGGAAAGATACTGCTTCACGGCAGAATTGCATATAAGCACCATATCCGTAAAATCCGCACCCGCGTCATATGCGGCTTTGTAGGCGGAGTTAAGAAAGTCCTGCGTCAGGGCAGCGTTCTCGCAGTCTACCACCGTGCCGGCAGCCGCCAGCATCCCGCGCGTCTTGTTCGCCTGATTGGAAGCGCCGGCGAGATTATACACGCCGTTGAGGAAGGTGTACTCCACATCCCGCGCCATTTTTTCGAGGGCGCGGGCGGTCTGGAATTCCAGCTCATCCGGCGCGTCGTTCTGCGCCCCCGCGGTGTTGATGCCGCTGAGTCTGCCGCTGTTGGACTGCTTGGCGTAGGTGACGGAGACTTTCTCATGAAACATCTGCGTCACGTTGGTGTTCTGGCTGCGCACATAAGAGATCGCCGTCGGCGCAGTCAGGGAGGCGGTTTCCGAAATGGCAGGCTGAGAAGCCGCCTCATGGGAATACTCCACTCCCGTAGCGAATTGGAAATTGTCGGTTTTCACGGCGCTGCCGCGAATCAGGTTAAGAAAAGGCGTGACGGTGGGAGTAGTGCAATACAGTTCCCCCGCAAAATTCGGAAGGTTGAATACCGTTCCGGTTCCGTTTACATTTGCCATAGTTTAAAACATCCTTTCATCATTAATTCGTAATGCGTAATGCGTAATGCGTAATTGTCGTAATCCGTAATGCATGAGCGATCAGCGAACGCGGCTGTGTCTGCCTAAATTCCGCATTCCGAATTCCGAATTACGCATTATCTCAGAAGGATACCTTTTGCCGCCGCCTCCGAGATGATCGCGGTAGCAAGGTTGTGGTTGCCGCTTTTGCGTGCCGCTTCGAGACGTGCCGCGAAGTCGGCGTTTTCGCTGCCGGTGCCTCTGGGGAAGTTCCCGGTGCTGCCCGTGCCGGAAGGCGGCGGCGCAGCCTTGACCAGATACGGCTTGGCGGCGGTCAGCGCTTCCAGTGCCTCTTTCACGCCTGTCACGCTGCCGTCCTCACCGACCTTCACGCCGGATTTGTCCATCAGGGCGAAGGCCGCGTCGATGTCGATAATGTGCAGCTCCGTGCCGACCGCGCGAACCTCGGCAGAGATCAGCCGGTTGTCAGCCGTGCGAAGGCGCTCGTCAATGCGCTGCTGCACGTCGGCGGGAATGGCAGCCGCCTGCTGTGCCTTGTAATCGCTCACGAGCTTGGTGATTTCCTCCACGCTCACGCCGTTCTGCTCGGCAAAGGAGCGGATGACTGACCTCTCGGTGCGCTGATGGCGTGCATCCAGAGCGGCGGCAATGTCTTCGGCGCTCACAGTGACAGCGCCCTGCGTATTTCCCGCCGTCTGCTGCGAATTGGCAGCGGAAGCGGCGGCCTGTGTGGTCTGCACACTCTGTGCATTCTGATTTTCCATGTCGGAAAACCTCCTTTCCGTTTTAAGCCCGTCGGCTGATTGAGTGGTCAGTGATTAGTGGTTAGTGGTTAGTGGTTAGTATTTCTCTCCACTTCCCACTCCTCACTCCCCACTTACTGTCCACTGACCACTATCCACTAAAGTAAAAGCCGCCGCAGTTTAACGTCGTGAGCGTATCGGACATTTTTCATAAAACACGAATAATGTATTGACAATGCACCAAAAATAGATTACAATGAACAAGAAAGGAAGTGCATAGTATGGCACAAACCAGCCTCAGCATACGCATGGACGAAGATTTAAAAAACGAATTCGGCGCACTGTGCGATAATATTGGCATGACAATGACAACGGCCTTTTGCATCTTTGCCAAAAAGGCCGTATCGGAGCAGCGCATCCCGTTTGACGTCACCGCCAATCATGACCCGTTCTACAATTCTTCCAATATGCGCCACCTGGATGGCGTGATTGAGCGCATTGAGAACGGGACGGCGCAACTGACCGAGCATGATCTGATCGAGGTGCCGGAAGAATGAAATTATTGTGGGACGAAAGCGCATGGGAAGATTATCTGTATTGGCAATTGCAGGACAAAAAGACGCTCCGTCGTATCAATCAATTGATACAGGATGCGCAGAGAAATCCGTTCAGCGGCATCGGAAAGCCGGAACCGCTGAAAAATCATAACGGCTACTGGAGCCGAAGAATCGACGAAACCAACCGACTGGTTTACAAGCAGGAAGGTGACAGTCTAATCATCGCCGCCTGCCGTGGCCATTATAATGACTAATCAAAAAGCACTTGAAACGGCAATGCCCGGAATCAAGTGCTTTTTTACGTGCATGAAAACACACCATGAAATGACAGAAACACGCTATGAAGCGTTTAAAACACATCATGAAGCGTTTTTATTCAATCGCGCCGCCGTTTTCGACGTATTCCTCATCGCTCATGCTGTCGATCATGTAAGTAATCAGCTCGTTGCGCTCCGTCTCGATCCAGCGCAGCAGTTCAAATCGAATCAGATCGGCGTAGGTTTCCACCGTGCGTTCCTCGTCGGCGCGGTCGTCGAACGTGTGCTCCATCGTGTACATTTTCCGCAGGTGTTCCGGCACTCGCTGTGTCAGGATATGGTCGAGATATTCGCCCGTGTCGTCGTCATAGTGGTTGTCGAAGAAATTGTCCACCGCCTCTTCGGCGCACCAGTCGAAGCCGCGGATAAATTCCTTGCCTTTGTCGCCAAGAAATTTCTGGTTGTAGCTTTCGTCGTTTCTGCAATCAGGTATATAACTCATTTGTAAACCTCCATAAAAACGCAAAAAAGCGTTTTTTTTGCGTAGAACCTTGTCAGAATTTAACTTGCATTTTAGCGTCTGACAAGCCCCAAAACCGCCGCAAATCCCCATTTTCCGGCATTTCTCAACTTGTCGGTAACTTGCAGCTTGTCAGATTTTTCAAAATCTCCCAAAATCCAACAAGGTGTGTTTGCTCACACATCGCGCCTTGTAGGGGACGGCCTCCGGACGTCCCGCTTTGCCCGAAAAAGTTGTACCCTCGCCCTCAAAAAGTTGTTTGATCTCCGGAAAAAGTTGTACCATCACCCGGAAAAGTTGTTTGATCCGGTTGTCTGGTCAAAGCTTCCTCGATCCTCTGCCGGGCAATCTCAAAATAATGCCCGTCCAGCTCCATCCCGATGAAGTCACGTCCCGTGTTGACACACGCCACGCCTGTCGAGCCGGAACCCATGCAGTTATCAAGCACGGTTTCGCCCTCGTCGGTGTATGTCCGGATAAGATATTCCAGCAAATCAACAGGCTTTTGCGTGGGGTGCCATTTTCGCTCCGCCGAATTGTTGACGCCCGCAAACTTTATCACATCCAGCGGGAACCTGCGCCCGCTCGAATTGGTTCTAATATGCTTTTGCAGCTCGCGATAATTTGAGGATCCTGTTTTACAATTTTCATAATACGGCTTTCCCCGCGTGAACTGCGGGTGATATGTCGGCAGCCTGTCATAAAATATCAAAATATTTTCGTGACATTTGAGCGGCATTTTATGCGCGTTTAAAAAGCCTGTTCCCTGCGATTTCTGCCAAATCCATTCATAGCGGAAGTGCTTTCTGTCCGCGTTTATCAGGTCCACGCTGAAAGGCATTTGTGAAAACAGCGCCATCACGCCGCCGCTTCTGACGATGCGCCTGTATTCCGTAAACAACCGCTGCAAATCAAGGCACTTGTCCCATGCGTTTGACGTCGTACCATACGGCAAATCGCACAGCACCATATCTATCGACTTATCGGGGATGCCCTTCATCAGCTCCAGACAATCCCCCTGTAACAGCTCCATCGCATCCACCTCCCATCATGCAAAAATAAAAGCCCACCCGATGCCGGGCAGGCTTCGTTATTCGGTTGTTTAAAACTCTAAACACAATTCTGTGTTTTGCTGTATAGCATAATTCAATGCTTCGGAGAATATCGGGCAGTTTGCGGTTAATTCATTCAATTGTTTTTTTGCGTATTCCAGCGCGGAAGGAGGAATCACTTCTTCTTCATAATCGTCAATCAAAAGGTTAAATCTTGCATTAAGATCGGCAAAATAGCCGCTTTTGAATAACAGATTAAACTCGGATTCGGGAAGAATAAACGGCTTTAACCCATCCGTTTTTGTTACGTCATTTTCATAGTCTGCCATGCCTTGCTTATCAATAGGAACGATTAAAGATCTGTTAGTAGACATATTATTCCTCCTCCTGATCTGTATTTAAGAAGTGTGTATCCCTTTGAAATTCATCTTTCGTTCTGCCACGGGTTTTTCCGTTTTCAACAATGTTTTGCGCGGGGCGTCCGTCAATGTCTAAATAAGCACTTCGTTTCCTTGGTGATATAGAGCTATCCTGCACTCTGAAGTAATTCCCTTTTGTATCAAAAACAACAGTTACATTCGAATCAGGTCTACTGTATATTATCTTCCCAGTGTCATTCACACCGGATTTTTGCGTTAGCCCTAACCTTTTGATAGTGTCAGATAATGAAGCGTGCGTCCAGTTTTGAGAATGCTCGCTTGCTCGATCTGCTCCATCCCTTTTTATTCTACCACTTCCGGCGGCATTTTGCAATAGCCGCCCGCCATTTCCGCGCAAAATTTCGCGCGGGTCCCCGTTCGGATTCTGGCTGCCGTACTTGTCATACCACTCGTCCAATACCGCATCCGGCTCACCGGAAGCCCAGCGCCCGATCTGAGCGCCGATGTCTTCCAAATCCCGGGGAATGACCGCCCACTGCGCGCAAAGGCACTGCGGATGCGGCACGGGAATCTCTTCCGGCTTGAAATTGCCAAGACCCAGCCCCTCGTCGTGTTCGGCGTACTCGTCGCACTCATCGGGCCCGAAGGGGATCACCTGCCGTTCTTCATGCGCGTTGGATAAATCCCAGTGCATCGCGGTGACAAAGGGATTTTCAGTGCAGACCCGCACATTGTCGAGGAAATAGGCGTGGTTGATGGCGGTGCGTGCCAGGCGCTGCGCGTTGAAATCCACTTTTTTCCCGCTGAGATTCGGATATACCTTGCCCCAGTCGAAATCCCGCCGGGCAGGTGCCTGCACATACTGCTCCAAGTCCCGCGCCAGCTCCAGCGCCGATTTTTTCTCGGCAATGCCCCGGTCGACGATATAGCCGATGTCCTTTTCAAAGCTGTCAGCGACACGCCATATCCGTTCGGAAAGCCCTTTGTTATCCTTGTAGAAGCCGCCCTCGATGATGCCGGCAAGCACGTTGTCAGGCGGCAGGGCAAAGGCGTCGCGGAAAGACTGACCGCCCACGGCTTCCCACCAGTCGCCCATCGCGATTGTCGGCAGCTCGGCGGAGCGCTTCAAGCCCTGCATCAGCACGTCATAAAGCCCCGCTTCCAGCTCTTTCACACGTCGGTCGAGGCTGAGGGCGTATTCGGCAGCCCAGCGCTCCGTCAGCGAACCCTTGTGGGCGTTCAGCGCCTTTTTGACCAGCTCGGCAATGGCCTGACGGTAGAGCGCCACAATTTCCGCCGACACATTTTGAATATTTCTCAAATGGTCAGCCCGCGCCTTTTCCATCAGCGGCAAATAATCCTCACTCGCCATGCGTCATCACCCCCGGTTCAATTCGGAATGCGGAATTTAGGTAGACACAGCTGCATTTGCTGATTGCTCACGCATTACGGATTACGACAATTACACATTACGCATTATCCAGCGCTGCGAAAGCGTCAGAAAACAAACTCTCTTCTATCTTGATCTGCCGCAGCTCCGCGTCTGCGTCGGGAGCGGTGCCCCATTTGGTAATGTAACTCTTGCGGCTGCGTACCTGATGCGCGACTTCCTGCTGATCGTTTGCCATCTCGTCAAAATCGTCCTCGAGTATCGGGTAGAGTGCTTCGATATGTACCGTGTAATCCGCGGGCATCGTAAATCCCGCATACGCCGCCTCCATTTTGAGAACCGTATGCGCCAGCCACTCGAGGGCAGGTTCCCAGCTCGCCCACTTGTCCTCGCACCGTGCGATCAGCTCCCAATACAGCGCCTTCATGCTCTTGCCGGACTGCATCAGTCCTTTCAGCTGTTCCAGACTGATATTGGGCACGCTGAGCAGGTCAAACATGTCGTTCTTGGTGCGGTTGATGGCGGCCTCAAACCGCTCCGAATACCCGAAGGAAGCCTCGAGTTTTTCGAGCTTGGCCTGCCTGCCGCCGTCGCCCGTCATGACGGGGTCGGTCTGCAAATCCACCAGCGCGCCGGGCGAAATCCTCATAGCGTCGAGCGATTCGGCTTTTGCGTCGGTCGCCACCGTCTGGGGGAACATGTTGAACTTAAGCGCGTCCGCGTCGTCGGAATTGAGCCAGTTGTAAGCGTTCTGCAAATCCATCAGCTCTTCCACGTCGCTTTCGCCCATCATATCCCCGGTCAGACCGTCGTTGACGATGACGTAGCAGGGAATGAAATCCAGCCCCGTGTCCACGTCCGCGCCGTTCTCGATCACCCGCCCGAAGCCGTCGTAAACACCCTCGTTGAGGAAGCACTTCCCGTTCTGCATCCAATATTTCTGCCGCCAGATGCGTTGGTCGCGCTTTTCCCGTTCGTTGTTGACCTGGTAAAAAAAGATGATTTTTTCGAGCGTGTCGCAGTCGTCGTCAGCGGTCGTATAAACAAATTCATACGACGGGCGAAAAGAAACGCGCGTTTCTTTGCCCTGCCCGCCGCTCACCTTCAGCGCGACGCGTTTGCCGATGAAGCAGTCCCGCCCCGCCTGAATCAGCTTGTTGCGCCAGCCGGACTTTTTCAGCACCCCGTCCAGCAGCTCCTGCGCGGCGGCAATGCCCGGATCATCCTCGTTCTTCGATTTATAGGTCATCTCCGGCGTGCGTCCGAACATAAATCCCGCCTCGCGCTTGATCAGCTTCTTGACCAGATTGACGCGTTTCTTGGTGGGTTTGTAATCCAGCCCCTTGGGCGTCTCCCAGTCCTGCCCCTTGCCGTCATAGAAATCATACAATCGGATGGTCTTGCCGATGTCCTCCAGCACCGCTTGTCCGTAAAGCCCGGACAGCTCCGTCAAGAGGATTCTCATAGGCGATTCCATCATGCACATCACTCCCTTATCTCGCGCCGCGTCCGGATACCGAGGGACGCATGCCGGCATTTGCCAGAATATCAAAATAAACGCCGTAACGCAGCGCGTCACAGCAGTGGTCATTAATTTTCAGCGGTCGGTCTTCTCCCGTCCGCTCGGCGTGCTTCACATCCCACACATAGGAAGGAATCTCCCGCAGCGTGTTCACGCAGTCGGGCGAAAATGTCAGCCGCCGTCCGGTCAGCTCCACCGATACGGCAGCAATCCCCTTGGCGACGGCGTTTTTCGCGGGACAGACATTGGTAAAGCCGTCGTGCCGCAGCCGTGTGATGAAGGAACTGGCGGAGGGGTCAACGATGATGGGGATATCCTTCCGCCCGCCCGTAAAGGCGAGCATATCCCGCGCGTACTGCTCGTCGTCCTTCTGCACGGCAGCCCCGACCGCTTCGCCCCGCCCGTTGTGGTAATACTCGCGGTCAATGAAATGTGCGATTCCGTCCCCGGTTCCCGCCGCGTAAATGTGCAGGAATACACAGGGATTGAAAGTGCCGTAGTCCACCGCAATCAGTTCACGCTCCGGACGGAACGGCACATCCGGCAGTACGTTCTGCGATGCGTCAAACATCGAATAGATCACACCATCGGCGACTACCCACAGCCCGCGGATGTAGCGGTCATAAAACACGCCGGAGAATCGGGTTTCCGCTTCCCGAAGCTGCTCTTTGTCGAGCGTCGGATTGTCCGACATGAGGAAGTGCAGGTGCAGCGCGTTTTGTTCCTTCGCCCGTAATACCCATTGCTGAAAAAACCAATGAGTAGGCCCTTCGGGATTGCAGTTGAACCAGTACCGTGCCTTTTTGACCGACAGGGTACGCGCCACCGCCTGATTGACAAAGGACTCCGGCATGAGCGCCACTTCATCCAGAAAAATGCCGGACAGCGTAATGCCCTGCAGCAGCTCGTAGCTCGATTCATCCTTGCCGCCGAATACAAAGAAATAATTACACTTTTCGCGGTTTTCCACCGTCAATAAGTGTGTCGAGGCGGAATAACGGAGCCTGAAATACGCGGTAATATCCGCGATGCTCCGCAGCGGTCGGATGATGTTGCGCTCCGCCGAAGCGACGGTCTTGCCGCATATGCCAAAGGTCGCGCCGTTGAACTCATGCATCGCCCAATGGATGAAGGCGGCAATCATACAGATGGTTTTTCCCGAACGCACCGCCCCGTCGCAGATAATGGCTTTGTAATTCGTCGCGAACGCCCAGCGGAAAACCTGTTTTTGCTTTTCAGACAGTTTTTCAAACGTCGTCGCCGTCATCCTCCGTTTCGTCTTCCTCCCCGGTCTGGGTCAGGGCATGATAAAGCATCGGCAGTTCGGCTTCCGCAGGCGGAGCGCCGTTGTCCCCCCGCCGCCGGATGGCTTCGGTTTCTGCTTTGATTTTCTCGATCTGCGCCTTTTTGAGCTTCTTGTCGAGATCGTCATATTTTTCGCCGTGAAGTTCCACATAAAGCCGGGCGGCATTCATATCGCCGCTGAGCGCTTTATCGCGGATCGCATCCAGCACCTCGTCAACTTCGCCGGGATTCTCCCGGATGCGCTTTTTGGCAGCCGCCCGGAATCCCCGCGCCACACCGCTCGCCTTGCCGCCTTTTTGGGTAATTTCTCTTTGTTCGCTCTTTGTTCGTTTGTTCAGTGGAATCAGGTTTTTTTCATTCACTCTCGCCTCACCTTCTTGAAAAAAAGGGTATAAAAAAAAGCAGCCGGAAAAGCCGCGTTTTATTCAAAAATCATCCGTCAGACAAAAGCACCGTCCGGCGACAGGTCAGATGCCCGAAGCCGTCCGGCGCTTTTGCCAATTTAGGAAAGGAGTCGATAAAAAAGAATCTCTCGCAGTCAATCATTAAAAAGGGAGATGTCCGGCACGGCAGCAGGAAGACAACAGCCGCCGCACCGGATATGCTAAGGAGGTAATACCAAGAATCCTCTCGCAGTCGAATCCCATGATAGTATTATAGCACAGGTACTACTATCATTCACTATCATTTTTTTGGGCGATCTGGTCAATCGCACGATTATACCGCCGCCACATTGTCGCAGGTGATATAAATACCTGCTCCGGGATATCGTCAAAACTCACCCCGTTTATATACCGCAATATCAGAATATACCGCCCGTCGGGATCCTCCGCCAGCGCAATCAGCGTCCGCACATCAGACAGCGCCTTGTCTTTCTCGGACTCAGCGGCATGAAGCCGACGCTCCAGGGTGTCTATTTTCTCAATCGCCGCTTCCAGAGTATTGCCCTTGCCGCCGGGGAGCGCGTCGGTTCTCACGGCGCGGGGCTGCGTCATGCTTTCGCGTTTATCCCTGATCTTCCGGTTCAGTTTGCGGCATTCTTTACAGGCGCGACGGTACGCCCGCAGCCGTTCCTTTACTTCATCCGCTGTCACGTTTCTCCTCCTCTGCCTGCCGTCTGATTTCCAACACCAGCGCCCGCAGCTTGCGCAGCGCCACCAGCTTGTCAAAACAAACCCCGCAAATAAAATCGCCCGCCTCGGTCTTGCTCCCGCAGTAAACGCAGCGGAAGGGGTCAAGCTTTTCGTCCGCCATCACCGTCACTCCCTCAATCCACGATATGATACAGTTCCGCCAGACGCTCCTCCGCCTCGTGCCTCTCGACGTGCCGGGAAATCACCCCGCTCATGTTGTCTCCGCGCCAGAAAACGCCCCAAGGGGTGCCGTCGTTCCACGGCACCGAGGTATCCAGTTTGTCAACGCAGATTGAAGTCACGCGATCCAGATTGAGCAGCATCCCGCTGTCGGTACTAATCCACATAGGTCTTTTCTTCCTCCTTTCTGTCGATCTCCACATAGGGGAGGACCCGGATGTATTTCACGCTGTCGAGGGGGATGTAAGCCCGTTTACCGGACGCATACACCGCCGCCAGCATCCCCGCCCGGAAGAAATGCTCCCGCACGCGTTCCAGCCGCATCCTCGTTTCATTCCGGTCGTAAAAGATAATTTCCAGCACATACGCGCCGCCCCTCATGTGCATCACGTCCGTTTCATCCTTGTGAGACGTCACTGACGCGATGATGCCCATCGCGAGGAATCCCGCGAAAAATACCGCCACCGCGACGGCGACCATCCCGATCATCACCAGTCTTGTCTCGTCATTCATAGCCACTTCACTCCCTGTAAAAAGCTCCTCCCCTCCCCCCTCAGGGGGTAAAATAGGGTATTTTGCCCCTCTCGGTAGGGCAGGGGAGGGCTGAGTCAAATCATGTTGTCACTTCTTGTGACGGTCGCCCGCCACGACCAAACAGGCATACATCACAGACACTGCGATCACCGCGACAGCAATCACGCCGGAAATAAACCACATCTGCACATCAGTCATCATCCTCAATCACCACCTTCTCATATTTTGGCTTCTTCACGATGCCGCTTTTTACCTTAGAAAGATGTGCGCGGATCGTGCTGCCTGATACTCCCATCATCCGCGCCAATTCTTCTGTCGTCTCCGCGACCGCCATTGGTAGCGCGTATTTGTCACGGGTTACGGCAATGTAGAGGGTCATTTTTCGTTCACCTCCGGCAGCGCATGATAATTCAAGTCCCTCTTACCGATGGTAAATTCTGTTATCTTGGCTCCGCACTTCGGACACCTTGCTATTGTGCGACCGCTGCTCTTTGATTTGCCGTTGCACTTTGAACACACAAGCACAGAGCCGCCTACCTCGTCATCCCACTGTACAGTGATTATGCAGGTTCCTTTATCAACTGCCATTGTCCTTTCCCTCCGTTATGTCGATTGTGTTGTCCTGACGTTCCCATTCCACTTCAATATGTCCGCACCGGACGCAGCGCAGAACGTGGACGGTGACATTTTCGTAAGCCTCGATTTCCTCATACAAACAAGGGTCAACTTCGTTCGCGCCGTCCGGCTTGATCGTGATTCTGGTGATTTCGTCGCCGAAGGTGCATTTATGATTTTTCATCGTGATTCTCCGCTTCGTGATTCTCCGCTTCTTCCAAGGCGAGGTGCATCGTCCTTTTCTCCGCTTCTTCTCTGGTCAGAAAAACCGATTGTCCAATTGCTTCAGAGTCAAATGTAATTTTTTCCGTATCGTAAAGAACATGTTTGACCGTAGATTCATAAGTGTTGAATCCGTTGGTCTGATAAACCTTATCGCCGACGCTTAATTGGTTGTCAGCCCTCCTGTTCCATGCCGCGGCAGCTTCTTCATCGGTTTCAAACCAATCAGTTACACCGCAGTCGATTTTAGCAACGATTATTCCGCACTGGTCGCATTTAACTCCGAATCCTACAGCCTCAAGATTACGGGGCGTGCGATCTATCACTTCGGTAATCTCAGCTTCACCGCCACAGAACGGGCAGGGCTTCAATTCCGGTTTATCCATTATCGCTCACCTCCAGCAGATCTGGGTTGTCATAGATATTGCCGACTACTGCCATCATGTATGCGGGCGTGCTGTGGCCGAACCCCCATGTTTCGTTTTCGCCGACGACAATCCCGAAATAACCGGTTCCGTTTCTGCTTTCAAAGACAACCTTGTGACAAGAGCCGTTGTAATTCACAATATCGCCTTCAAAAATTTTTACACCGTGAATGTCTTTCATCCCCGTGTACTGTCCTAAAGTATCCAGAATGATATTGTGATAATCGTATCCCTTCATACCTCCCAGATATTCAAAAATACACGGACTTATCGTCTTGTCTTCGGTGCCGCCGCAATAATAGCCTTCAAACCATTTGCCGTCACCGATTCGCTTTGCCCTGAACAAAATTTCTCTGTTCACAATGCCCCTCCTTTCGCCGGAAATCGCCGCTGAGAGCGTTTCCGGCTTGCTATAGTATATTCATGTCTGCGCTCCAAAATCGCGTCACAGGTCAAATATGGGCGGTTTCTGTGGATTTCTCCGCAATCGTCACGTCCTCCATCGGCACTACCATCACGCTGTGCTGCGTGCGCTTGTCGAGCAGCTCCAGCAGGTAGTACCAATTGCCGCCCTTGCGGTCGTATTTGAGCGTGCAGCCGCTGACGGAGTATTCCATGCCGTTCCACAGCACGGGGAGCCGGAGCGACATCACCCGCTTTACTTCCGGCAGCTTCATTGTCCGATCTCCTTGATGCCGATCCAGATGCCGGGAACATCCGCCCAGAACTTTTCCACCACTTCCGAAGCGACCAGTGCGTCATCTTTCCAGAAGTGGAGCTTTGTCATGATGTCTTTGAGCGCCTTCTGCAAATTGTCCGTGTCCGGCTTGGTGGTCTTGTATTCGCCGTCGGAATGTTTTCCACTGACCGGAAAGCACCATTTGACTATGAGCTGCACCGCACCGGTGAAGGGCTGCTCCGGAATATGCTTTGCCAGATATGCCGTCAGCTTTGCTTTGGCGTCAAGCAGCTCCGGAGAATCGTAAAACACCGGCTTGCCATTTTTGCCTTTTCCGACACGGTGTTGCTGTTGCGTGACGGTCGGCGG
>CAMHMN010000055.1 GCA_946186245.1 uncultured Clostridia bacterium | reverse complement strand
TTGAAATAGGGGGAAGCAAGGCTCAAAAAAGATGCTACAGGGGTTCGAGTCCGTAAAGAAGGGCAAAATGAGCCAAATGCATCTACGGAAAAACCTTGCCGTTTTTTGCCCCCTAAAACCACGAAAAGCCCCTAAAATAGGGGCTTTACGGGAGGTGCATCTTTTTTGTTCACCTATTCTGGTGGACGCAAACGGACTCGAACCGCCGACCTCCTGCGTGTGAAGCAGGCGCTCTAACCAGCTGAGCTATGCGTCCGTACCGTGGAGCTGATGAGGGGACTTGAACCCCTGACCTGCTGATTACGAATCAGCTGCTCTACCAACTGAGCCACATCAGCAAATTGACTCTGCAACTCCGAACGAATGGCATTATACCACACTTTCGGAGTCGTGTCAAGAGTTTTGAAAATATTTTTCAAGGTTTTTAGGGTGATTTTTTATCGCATCAATATTGAATATTGTCGGCAGGTGTTACCTTCTTGATAAGATGAGTATTCGGCAGATAGTAAAAGGTGTATTTCTTGCCTACACTGAACGATCTGCGGCTGCCGCTGAACCTGAGGGTAATCATCTCGCCGCTGGTTCCCTTTATGCGAATGACGGATTTACCGGGTCCTGAGAGAAATCCCGAATAGGAGGATGTCTGCACAACCGTTGCCGTGATTGCGGAAAGCTCGTTTTCACGAACCGAAAGATCGCTTATACCCGGAATGGAAAAGGATATCATAATAAGCGCAATCAATCCGAACACACCGGAGGCAATCCACGCAAAACGGCGGCGTATTTTATGCCGGATCACAGAAAAAAGAAATATCACCGCAGCTAATACCAGGAACACGGAAGCTATCGCGAAAAGGTTGACAACATACATTGTAAGATTGTCGAGCATCAATCCAAAGCCCGCTCCCACAAGGACCATGCTGAACAGCACCCCGGCTGCCGCAATTAAAATAGGGGGAACAACAACCGAGCCCACGACCAATTTTTTGTTGTCGCTGAGTGTATTGCCTTCTGAATCAACTACCCGTGTGCGGGTAAAGAAAATAAAGTATTTCAGTATGAATACCGATGAAGCCAGCGAAAGAAGCAGACCCAATACTGTGCTGATGAGTCCCGGATAGAAAAGCATCCCCGTACTGTCCGGAAACATTCCGCCGATACTTCTGCCAAAGCATATTATCCCCAGAAGCACAGTAAAAAACATTGTGCCGCATATGACCAGCAGGCTTTTTAAAAGCTTGTTGAGCATTGTCGTTTTTCAAATCCTTTCAATATGATCTTGCAGGTCGGAAAAAACCTGAATGGATATCTGTCATAATCAATGCAACATTACTATTTTACAACTCATATTAACATATTATTAACTCTTTGTCAACAATATTTTTAATTTCTTTGAAAAATCATCCAGAGATATTGCTCATCAATAGCCTTGCTGTCGATGATACGCGTCTGAGCGTTCCGTGAACCAGCTTTATCAGTGCGGTAAACGGCAAAAGTTGACAAAATTCACTTGATATCAGCCGGATAATATGCTACAATGCATATAAATGCATGCTTTTCAATGTAAATTCTGATATAGGTGCTGAAAATATGAACATTGAATTACTCGACATGTGCCGTTTGACGATACTTGCAAAATCTTATGTGAAAAACGGAAAGTTTGTGTCGCAGCTCGCCGCAAGCGCGACGGTTGATCGCCGACTGTTTCAATTCGCATCGGAGGAAAAAGACGGCACCGTCTGTGAAACGACGACCTGCGAAGAATGGCTTGCCGAGCTTTCGCACAGAGGCGCCACGGATTTTAAGCTCATCATGCCCGATGAACTCGACTCCTTTGAAAAGCTCGACAGGGCAAACGGCCTGCCGTGCTGTATTATCTGCTTTTACGGAAACAGGGCAACCGTATGGAACAAACTGTGGATTTATGACCCGTCAACCGGAAAATGGCATGTACGTCTGACCGAATCCACGATAGACCGTACACATGAGAAGCCGGTGTTTCACGACGTCACCGAAAACATGACCGCGCTCCTTGAGAGAATACGTCAACTGTCCCGTACGCTGCGGCTGAGCGAATTCTCATTTCGCTTTACTGCGGCACTGAAAGCGCTTCAGACCGATCTTGTGGAACCTTCGGTACTTGCTCCTGCGCAGCACAGGCTGTTTCGCGCTGCATCAGAGGCATACGTGTTCGGCGGGAAGGGGTCATGGACCGACACGGCCAAAACCGCCGCCGAGGGCAAGGATTTGGCCGACGAATATGTGTTTCTCACCAAGGAACTGTATCGTGGAATAGCCCTTTCCGTCATGTTCGCCGTCAACGAATGGTGATATTGTAATTTGCTCCAAAAATAAACGACCGTCGCATTTCTTTTGGTTGAATGGGCAGAATTTGCCGGATTCGTGATGAAGCGATTGACAGAATGATTCGCTTGTGATAGAATAAAACCATGCTTTGGAGAACAATGGCGTTCGGGAAGGTTGTTTTTCCTGACGCCTTTTTCTCATTTTTAAGCGATTTTGGAGGTTGATTTGTTTATGGCAAAGTACACCAGAGAGGACATTGTGAGAATCGTCAAAGAAGAAGACGTCAAATTCATACGTCTTCAGTTCACTGACACATTCGGTCACATGAAGAACGTCGCGATTACCGTCAGCCAGCTTGAAAAGTGTCTGGATAATCAGTGCATGTTCGACGGCTCCTCTATCGAAGGTTTCGTGCGTATCGAGGAATCAGACATGTACCTGCGCCCCGATCTCGATTCCTTTGTCATCTTCCCCTGGAGACCGCAAAACGGCAAGGTGGCCAGATTCATCTGCGACGTTTACAAGCCGGACGGTACTCCCTTTGAAGGGGATCCCAGATATGTTCTCAAGCGTGTTCTCAAGGAAGCCGAGGAGATGGGTTACACCGTAAACATCGGTCCTGAGGCTGAATTCTTCCTTTTTGATACAGACGAGCACGGTCACGCCACTACCAACAGCTACGATGAGGCAAGTTATTTTGACCTGGCTCCCACCGATATGGGCGAAGACTGCCGCCGCGATATCTGCACCACACTCGGTCAGATGGGCTTTGAAATTGAGGCCTCTCACCATGAAGTCGCCGAAGCACAGCACGAGGTCGACTTCAAATACGACGACGCTCTCACCACTGCCGACAACATTATGACCTTCAAACTGACGGTAAAGGCAGTCGCCTACCGCCACGGTCTGTATGCCACATTCATGCCGAAGCCGCGCTACGGCGTCTGCGGTTCGGGCATGCACACCAATATTTCCCTCTGTTCTCTCGACGGTAAAAATGCCTTCTGTGACCCTGACGATCCCAACGGTCTGGGGCTTTCGGAAGTGGCCTACAATTTTATCGCCGGTCTGATGAAGCACGTCAAGGGCATGGCAGCCATCACAAATCCCCTTGTCAACTCCTACAAACGCCTTGTTCCCGGTTTTGAGGCTCCCTGCTACATCGCGTGGTCCGCGAGCAACCGCTCGGCGCTCATCAGAATTCCGGCTTCCAGAGGCGCAGGCACCCGCGTCGAGCTTCGCAATCCCGACCCGGCCTGCAATCCCTATCTCGAACTGGCAGTCTGCATCGCCGCCGGTCTTGACGGCATCAAGAACAAGATGACGCCTGTCGATCAGATCAGCGACGACATCTATGCCATGACCAAGCAGGACAGAAAAGCCGTTGGCATCGAGAGTCTGCCGGGCAATCTGAAGGAAGCGCTTGAGGCACTTGAGGCTGACAAGTACATTGTCGGCGTACTCGGCGACCACGTCTATAAAAGCTATGTCGCCGGCAAAAAGGCCGAATGGAACAGTTTCCGCACTGCCGTCACCGAATGGGAGATTGACAGATATCTTTCCATCTATTAATGCTTTTTCATTCAGTTTCAATTCATTAAGATAAAGGAGAAGGAAAATCATGGAAAAGAAAGAACAACTCTACGAAGGCAAGGCAAAGAAGGTCTTTGCCACCGAAGATCCCGACTACTGCATCGTTTCCTACAAGGACGACGCCACCGCATTCAACGGCGAAAAGAAGGGCACTATTGCCGGCAAGGGCGTGGTGAACAACAGAATGTCCAACATGCTCTGCAAGCTGCTGGAGCAGAAGGGTGTTCCCAGCCACTATGTCGAGGAGCTCAACGACAGGGAAACTCTGGTCAAAAAGGTGCAGATCGTTCCCCTTGAGGTCATCATCAGAAACACCGCCGCCGGCAGCTTCTCCAAGCGCTTCGGCGTAGCGGAAGGCACCAAGCTCAACTGCCCGACCCTTGAGTACTGCCTGAAGGACGACGCGCTGGGCGATCCCATGATCAACGATACGCAGATTCTCGCGATCGGCGCTGCCACGCAGGAAGAGCTTGACAAGATCGCGGCCATGGCTTACAAGGTCAATGAAGTCCTTATTGAGTTCTTCAAGACGATCGGCATCGAGCTTATTGATTTCAAGATCGAATTCGGCAGATTCCACGGGGATATTCTTCTTGCCGACGAGATCTCTCCCGACACCTGCCGTCTCTGGGATATCGAAACACACCAGAAACTCGACAAGGACAGATTCAGACGCGACATGGGCGGCGTCGAAGAAGCCTACGCCGAGGTATTCAAAAGACTCAACCTCAACTGAGCAATGAACTGATAGTAAACCTAAAAGAGTACTGTAGTCCTTTCGGGCCGCAGTACTCTTATTTGTTATTTGGCATCTGTGGAAAAAAACGCGGGCGTCAATCCGATAGGACTGACGCCCGGCTTTAAAGAAAGGAATCGAATGGAAAAGTCTAGATGGAAATCGGAGTAACGATCGCGGGATCCACATTGATTTTTGGAAGAACCCTGCGTCTCTGTTTCTCTTGCTCGTTGATCTTGTCATTCTCGGCTGTGACGATCTGCGTGTTTGCCGTTACCAGGTTTTCCTCGTCATTCTCATCATCCGGGAACTGATCCCTGATCTTGATCATCTCAACATAACACTTCTTGAATGCTTCCACCGCGGAAGGATCGAACTGTCTGCCGCTCTGCGAGGTAATTTCTTCATAAACCTTCTGTGCCGGCCACGCAGCCTTATAACTTCTGCGGCTGAGAAGGGCGTCAAAAACGTCGCATACCGATACGTACCTGGCAAATTTGTCTATATCTTCTCCCGAAACACCAAGATAGCCCGTGCCGTCCCAGCGCTCGTGGTGATGAAGGATAATATGCCTTGCCATCTCCATGACGTCGCCCGGGGCATTGCCTATGATGTCTCTGCCGAAAATAACATGCTTCTTCATTACACCGAATTCCTCGGCAGTCAGCCTGCCGGGCTTTTCGATGATTTCCTTGGGAATCATCAGCTTACCGATATCATGAAGCATTGCCGCAATGCGGAACGTCTCAAGCTGCTCCTCGTTTTCGCATATGAACTTGCCCATCACTCTGGCGTATTCCGAAACGCGGCGAATGTGCTGGCCGGTTTCCTGAGAAGAATTTTCCGAAACGACAGCGAGCGAATAGGCGAGCTGCTCCTGTGTGCGGAACATGTCGAATGTCAGCATGGTGTTGTTGATAATGCTGGTCGTGCTGTAGGTATAGATGTTGAGGACTTCCTTCATGCTGTAATCGTCAGATTCCACATCCTGCTTGAATACAGCAAAACCCGTCAGCTTGCCTTTGTCGTAAAAACGGATATTGACAAAGCCCTCTCTCTCTTCAGCATAGCTTGTGGCGCCTTCCACGTGCTTGCTGAGCCTGAATCTGGCGTTATTGAATTCAAATCCGATATCGTCGCCCAGGTCGCGGCAGATGTTGTTCGGGTTGCCGTCGCCGTCAACGGTATAGAAATGATCTCCGTCCAGCACGCCCACTGTGCCGGAAGGTCTATTTTCAGGACGAAGCATAAGCTCCAGGAGATCTCCGAGATTTGCCACCAGACGGCCCGCGAGCACAGTCATATCGCGTGTGCCCATCAGTCCCTGTGTATGGCTCATGACCAGCTGAATGCCGTTGGTCATTCTTCCGATCTCGTTGGAATTTTCAATGGCATTTGACAGCATCTTGGAAGCTTTTCTTGCCACCTGACGAGCAATGAACGCAATGGGCAGAAATACGATGATCCTCGGGAACGCACCGTACAGCATGGCTGCCTTGACAGTACGGAGCGGATCGTCTCCCAGCAGAAGGAAGGTGGCTGCCAGATAATGACCCAGCACAATGGCGGGTATGGTAGTAAAAATCGCAAAATGAACCAGTTTTTTGTCAAAATAAATAATGCTGGACACCAGCGGAAACAGCCACAGCATCATCACATGGTAAGACAAAACGGAATATAGCATAATGACCACAATCAGAATATCCGTGATCATGAAATATTTTACCCATTCTCCCGATTTCTTCAGCACATAGGAGATCACAAAGGGAATAAAGAAAAGAATAGCCGAAGCAATGCAGATGATTCTCATAATGACCGGGGCTATACGGAATACGCCCGACTCATTGAGTATCAGACAAAGCAGCACGAGAAATCCGGCAAAAAGACAGATTTTACCATACAGTCTGTTGGCTCTTGCCTCGTTGCTGTTCATGAACTGCGTTTTGGAGAGATTGATGTTGAGCGTCCCGTGAACCTTCTTTTTTTTATTCTTTCTCAGGGTATCTTTATTATCATTTTTCATCGCCTGATAAAGCCTCCTGTTAAAAAATCGTGGACAATCGGATTGAATCACCCATTTAAATCAATTATATCATATATTCATTAAAATGCAACCCGTTTTTAATTTTTTTGGAAAAAAAATTAATATTGATTATTTATTTAGGGCAAAACGCAACAATTATTTCATCAATTATTGACAATGTAGTAAAAAGGCGATATGATATCTACAATGAATAACCGGGAGGGATATTTATATGAAAAAGCTTGCCGCCGCGCTTGTTTCAATCGGTATTTTCCTGTCGCTTATCTGTACAGGCTGTGCTGCCCCAACCGACAATCCTCTCACACCCGCCGAATCAGCGGTTTCCTCCGAGGAAGAAACCCAACACGTCGACGCGGAAAAAGCAGTGGAAATACGGTTGGATCAGGTACCGGATGACGAGGTTTTCCTGATGGCCTACAATTGGTACGGCAAAACCTACGCTTCCAAGGACAGCCTGAACAAGACGATGCTGGACCAGTATTCGCCCAGATTTCATCACGCTCCCAGAGTGCCTCAGGAAACGGCCGTGTCTTTTGTCATCGATTCTTCTGAATCATTGCCGGATATCATCAGGCTGACACAGCACGCCAACACAGTCCGGACGGATACAGGCATGCCCTTCGATACGCAGGAAATAGAGCTCACCAAGGAAGGCGATCATTCATATTGCTTCAATATCGACTTCAGAGGATTCAAAATGTACTATTATCTTCTGGAATGTGAGTGGGAAAACGGCAACCTGATAAAGGTGGCTTTTGCCGTGGAAAAGTCGAAAAACTAGCCCGATTATTTCATTCCGTGGAAAAACGCCACTGCCGTTCAGAAATAATTATCTGTTAATCGCAGTATATTAATAAAAAATTACTTGACTGTACCGCGCTAAAATGATAACATTTATACGTCGGATTTTTTGCAGACTGATCTGGCGCCTTCTTCCGCACCGCGTCTGTAATCAGACGGCAATTTGAATTATTGAGGAGTTTGTTTATGGAGAACCAAAATGTTTCAGCCAAGAAAAGCAGTGGAGGAATCATACTTGATATTCTCACCATCGGCATGCTTTTCGCCTCATTTGCGACCTTGTTTTATTCCGGTTTTATCATTCAGAGCAAGACATTTCCGCTTGGCGCGCTTTGCGCGATCACCGCGGTCGGGCTGCTGCTGCTCTTTTTTATCGGAGCTGTGTCATGCCTGTCTTCCAAGGTAAAAAACAATTGTCTCACTGTTGGCTTTCTCGTATTTTCAGCGGTACAGCTTGTTGCGCTCATTGCCAATCTTGCTCTGCTGCTCGGAATTATGACCAAGCTGTTCAGCGTTGACGATCTTCCCGTCCGTCTTACATACATCCTTACAACCGCGGTCGTTCTGGTGGGCTATGTGGCAAGCATCAGCTATTTCTCTGACAACCGTGTCAGTGAGATTGCCGAAGAAGAGGCCGACGGAGAAGAAGAGGAAGAAGAGAGCGCGGAGGATTCCGCCGACGTCACGGATGAAATTGACGCTGCGGAGGAAACGGCGGAGACAGATTTCACCGAAGAAGTGGAAGAAGTGGAAGAAGTGGAAGAAGTCGATGAGGTCGATGAGGTCGAAGAAGTCGAAGAAGTGCAAGATCTTGAAAAACTCTGATAATTTGCACGCCGGCAAGACCGTATGCGAGGTATTTTCGGAATGAGAAAGGCTTTTTTGAAATATACTTTACTGGCTGCCTCTGTCATATGCGCGGCCGTGCTTCTTTCGTCGTGCAGGACCATATATGTCTCGGAGAACAACAATCCCTCCGTTGCGCTGCGGGAATTCTGCGGGTATATATCGGACGGCGATTATAAAGCTGCCTTTGAATTGACCGGCTGTAAAGCCGACATCAGCCCGAGCGATATGGAAAAAAGCCTGGAAGGCGCCCTTCTCGCCAGAATATCTCAGAGCATTTCCATTACGCCGCTTTCCGAACCCGAAGTAAACGGCACCTCTGCATGGCAATCCGTAGAAATTTCCCACATAGACATGCGGCTGGCAATCAAAAAGCTGCTCGCCGGCGTCATGGAGGAAACCAGCTCCTACGAATGGAAGCACGGTTCCTACAAGACCGACGAAGATATCGCAGAAGCGGTCTATGAATCGCTGCGTTCGCAGCTGGGCGGCGATCTGAGCGACTGCACCATAACCGAGAGAGTCAAGCTCAGATACCGCTGCAAAAAGGGCAAGTGGGCGCCGGTCATGACAAAGGAGCTTTACAACGCTTTGACGGGATACGCTTCGGAAGCCGCAGAGAACATAGACAGTTTTTTCACCGAGTATCACCCGGACAACGCACAACACGCACAAACCCCGGAATCGGAATAACCTCCGGTCCGGCATTCATAAATATCAGACAAAACAGCTTGAAAGGATGTAATGTAATGGCGGAAATCAAGCCCTTCAGAGGCGTTCGCTTCACACAAAAGGCGGGAGAGATGGACGACCTGCTCTGTCCTCCCTACGACATTATCAATGAGCAGCAGAGACTGGGATACCTGAGCAAGAATCCCAACAACATCGTAAAAATCGAGCTTCCGGTCGAGGAAGCGGGCGTGGAAAACCGTTACACCCAGGCCGCGAAGGTTCTCGACGGCTGGATGAACGACGGCATCATGCAGCGCGACCCCAAGCCCGCGCTCTATATTTACGAAGAGGAATACAAAACTCCTGAGGGTCAGACCAAGAGCGTACGAGGCATTATCAGCCTTGTAAAGATTGAGGAATTTGAAAAAGGCGTTATCATGCCGCACGAATTCACTCTCTCCAAACCAAAGGCAGACAGACTCAATCTCATTCAGGCTACACATGCCAACATCAGCACCATCTATTCGCTTTACACCGACAGCGGCAGACGCACGGAATCCAAGCTGGAGCTCCTGACCGCGCGCAAACCTGACACCGAGGCGGTGGAAGGCGATTGCACTCACCGTCTCTGGGTGATTGACAACGAGGTGGACGTGGCTGCGCTCTGCCGTGATTTTGACAAGAGAAATCTTTACATCGCCGACGGTCACCACAGATATGAAACCTCCCTCAAATACCGCAATATGTGCCGCGAAGCCGGTGCTCCCGAAGGAGCTCCCTGCGATTATGTCATGATGCTGCTGGTCAATATGGATGAGGATCAGTTCACCCTCTTCCCCACTCACAGATTGATCAAGAATTGCGAGAATTTTGATGTGGAAACCTTCCTCAAGGGCATAGAGGAGAATTTCCATATTCATAAGCACCAGGGCGTGAGCGGCATAAAGCCCACGCTTGCCGAATATTATGAAGAAGGCAAAAAGGTCACCGCGTGGTATGTGGGCAATGATACATGGTATCTGCTCAGGCTCAGAAGCGCAAGCACCGCGATGGAAAAGGCCATGCCCGACAGCAGCAAGGCGCTCAGAAATCTCGACATCAGCATTCTGCATCAGCTGGTCATTGACAGAGTCATGCACTGCAACAACGAAGACTGCGTCAATTACACCCGCAGCTTTACCGAAGCCCTCGCTTCAGTGGATGAAGGAAAATATCAGTGCTGCTTTATTCTCAACCCCACCAGAATCCAGGATATCAAAGACATCGTGGACGCGGACGAGAAAATGCCGCAGAAATCAACCTACTTCTATCCCAAGCCCACGACCGGCCTTGTCATGAACGTCTACGAGGACTGAGCCGGCAGGACATTCACCACGACAGAATAACGTCAAATTGACATGTAAAAAAGTAGTATATTTGTATAAAATTTCATTAAAGATGGCAGACAAAATACTTGCTTTTTTGCAATCCATGTGATATAATGAAACTGCAAATTTTTTATGGAGGTGCTATTATGGCATACAAGATCAGTGAAGATTGCATCGGCTGCGGCGCTTGCGCAGCTGGCTGCCCCGTAGAGGCTATCTCTGAGGGTACACCTTACGTCATCAATCCCGACGTCTGCATCGACTGCGGCGCTTGCGCTGAGACCTGCCCTGTCGGAGCTCCCTCTGCTGAGTAATTTTTCCATTCATTTACTTACGCAAAGAGCAAAGATCTGAAAAAGTACATTCGGCGGAACGCACCCCGCTTGGGAGGCGTTCCGCCGTTTGGTTTTATTACAGTAACGAGTTGATTGCTATCAATATTATCCATAACGAGCTTTCGGACTATTCCAGGGAGCCTCTGGCGGGAAACCGTGTGATCTATGTCAGCCGCCATTCCCGTTTCGGCACGGACGCGGTGCTGCTGGCGGATTTTGCTTCCCCCAGACGCAGCGACATTGCCGCCGACCTCTGCACCGGAGGAGGAATCATTCCCCTGCTCTGGCTGTGCGGAGACGCTCCGCACGCAAAGGTGTTCGGGTTGGAAATACAGGGCGAATGCTGTGCCCTGGCCCGGATGAGCATCGCGGAAAACGGCGACAGCGACAGATTCGAGGTGCTGCAGGGCGATCTTCGCGAGGTGGAAAAACACCTTCCGCGGGAACGATTCAGCCTGGTCACCTGCAACCCGCCTTACTTCGCGGCCGGCTCCGGCTTCGCCAACAAGAGCAAGCAACGTACCATCGCCCGCAGCGAAGTGCTGTGCGATTCCGTTGACGTATGCAGGGCAGCAAGGTATCTGTTGAAATACGGAGGCAGGTTCTGCCTTTGCCAGCGTCCGGAACGTCTGGCCGACGTGATCTGCGCCATGCGTGACCAGGGCATAGAACCCAAAAAAATCCGCCTTGTCCAGCAGCGTCCGGGATCCGAGCCATGGCTGGCGTTGGTGGAAGGGCGCAGAGGAGGCCGATCCGGTGTAAAATTCCTGCCGGTGCTCATGGTGGAGAACGGCAGCGGAGAATATTCCGAAGAAATGCGCAATATTTACGGAAGGTACGGTGACAAATCGAAATGGCAGGACAATTGATACTGGTCGGCACCCCGATAGGCAATCTGGGGGACATCAGCCCCCGGGCACTGGAGGCAATGGAGCATTGCGATTTTATCGCCGCCGAGGACACCCGGGTGACAATGAAGCTGCTCAATCACTTTGAAATAAAGAAGCCGCTGATCAGCTATTACGAGCACAACAAGCGTTCCAGCGGCGAGGTGATAACCGCAAGATTGCTTTCGGGCGAAACCTGCGTGCTGGTCACCGACGCCGGAATGCCTGCCATCAGCGATCCCGGGGAGAATATCGTAGACAAATGTCACGAACTTGGCATTCATGTGACCTGTGTGCCCGGCCCCAGCGCGGTGGTAACGGCGCTGGCGATATCGGGCATGCCGTCGGGAAGGTTTGCCTTTGAAGGCTTTCTCAGCGTCAACAAAAAAAGCCGCAGAGAGCATCTTCTGGAAATTAAGAATGAAAAACGCACGATGATCTTCTATGAAGCGCCGCACAAGCTGTCGGCTATGCTTTCGGATATGTACGACGCACTGGGAGACAGGCGGATCGCCATCGTCAGGGAGTTGACCAAGCTGCACGAAGAGGTCATCCGGACCACGCTTTCGCAGGCAGCCCGGAGATATTCGTCTGACGGAGGAGAAACGCCCAGAGGAGAATTTGTGATTATTGTCGAAGGCGCGCCGCAGTCGGAGTGCCAAGAGAATTACACGCCCGGCCAGGCCGCAGAGATGGCGCGTTCACTGATCGCCGGCGGAATGACGCTCAGCGAGGCGGCAAAGCAGGCCGCCAGGGCCACCGGGCTGAAAAAGGGCGATATCTATAAACTTCTGGTCAACGAAGAAGTAGAATGAAAAAATATATAAAATTAATAGAAAATTATTTTGATTTGTTCACCATTTGTTCGTTTTTATATGTTATAATTGTTGGTAACCTGAACTTTAGGGTTCTGTTTAAAAAAATTCCTGAAAGGAAATGGTATTATGAGCAATTTTTGGAAAGTAGTTGCAATGGGCGCAACAGCTGCCGCCGCATTTTTAATCGCCAAAGAGGTAGTTGAAAGACACGAAGCCGGTGAGGACTGTTCTCCCAAGGCTGTTTTGAAGGGAATCGGCAAGAAGGCCACCAAGTTCTTTGAAGAAAAGTGCGGCTGCTATTACGAGGACGAATTCGACGATTTCGATGATTTTGAGGATTTCGAACTTGACGACGATGACGACGATATCATTGATTTCAGCACTGACGATATGGAAAGCGACAAGCTGACCGACGACGGATACATTCTTGAATTCAGCGCTGACGAGGAGGAAAAGGCCGAGGAAGCACCTGCTCCTGAAGCCGCTCCTGAAGCTGCGGAGGAAACGCCTGAAGCTGAAGACAAAGACGAAGACGAAGCGTAATTCTCTCTGACCGACGAATCAGAATAATCGAATCATCAAAGGCCTTCGCCACAGGAATGCATATTCCGTGCCGAAGGCCTTTTTAGAGCCTGTTCAGTATCTCCGCGTGTGCGGACTGCGTAGTCAGATTTTTCGCCAGATCAAGCTAAAACCGCAGGCAATACCTTGTGTATTAACTAACGAAACATTCGTTTCGCTTGGATTATTGGCAAAATATAGCGGAAAAGATGCAAGCAGGACGCGCGTGATGAGAAACTGAACAGGCTCTTAAGTATAAGTTAGATAAAAATATTAAATAATAATTGAAAATAGTGCAAATATATGATATAATACTATGGAATAGTCGGATGAATGAAACGATTATTTCAAATCAAAAAAGGAGTTTATGTAAAAATGGTACTTGTCAACACGGATTATATCACAGGTCAGAAGCTTCAGACGCTCTCTATTGTCAGAGGAAGCGTTGTTATGACCAAGAACTTTGGCTCTGACCTCGGCGCGTCATTCAAAACCCTGATCGGAGGCGAGATAAAAGCCTACACTGATATGCTCAACAATGCCCGCGAGATCGCCACCGCCAGAATGATGGAGGACGCGGCGCGATTCGGCGCCGACGCTGTCATCAATGTGAGGTACACCACTTCCTCCGTTATGCAGGGTGCATCCGAGATACTGGCCATCGGGACCGCCGTCCGGTTTATTCAGTGAATTCTACAGGAGGGCAACGTATGTCCGACAAGCATAAAAGCGATCTTTACAGCAGAGTCAAAGAAATTATGACGGGAGAGATTTTCTCCTATCTGTTTTTCGGCGTCTGTACCACAATTGTCAATATTGCCGTATACCAGCTTTGCTGCGCCGCATTCGGCATTCATGCCCTGATTTCCAATGTAATTGCCTGGATATTCGCGGTCGCTTTTGCGTATATTACAAACAGAATATTCGTCTTTCACAGCAAGGAAAATTCGCCCCGGGGCATTATCCGTGAGGCCGGTTCCTTTATAGGCGCCAGGCTGTTTTCACTGCTGGTGGACGAGCTGATCATCTGGCTCATGGTGGATGTCATGGGCTATATCGCTATTGAACGTCTTCTGGCCGGTATGCTCCATTGCCCGCTCAAGGACGCTAAATCGCTCTTTGCTAAACTCTGCTCTAATGTCGTGGTGGTAATCATGAACTACGTGCTGAGCAAGATGATTATTTTCAAAAAAGGGGAGTAACAAATGGACAATCCATTCAGCGGCCAGACGCCGGAATATGATTCGGAATCTGCTTCCCAGCAGACTGTGGGAAGCACAATGCCCGCTTTTTCGGGTGCCTTTGACGACGACAGTTCCCAGCCCGCCATCAATACAAACGGGCAGCCCGTAGAACAGTATATTCCTCCGTTGTACAGCCAGCCGGCAGAGCCGTACGCGCAGCCCGTATATGAAAGCCAGCCGTACGCGCCGCCTGTCTACAGCCAGCCGATGCAGCAATATGCGCCTCCTATGTATGGCCAGCCGGTGCAGCAATATGTGCCTCCTATGTACGGCCAGCCGGTGCAGCAGTATGCGTCTCCTGTGTACGGCCAGCCGGTGCAGCAATATGTACCTCCTGTGTACGGTCAGCCGGTGCAGCAATATGTACCTCCTATGTACGGTCAGCCGGTGCAGCAGTACGCGTCTCCTGTATACGTCCAGCCGGTCATTCTTCCAAAGAAAGTAACGGACAGAATGACCTTCCGCAAGCATTGCTCCCGCGTAGGGCTCATGCTCATGGCGGATGTTGGTCTGATGTTCGGGGTACAGCTTGTGGTAATCATTGTGGCAACCATTATCCTGGCCATGATGAATCCGGAGTTTATCTCCGCCACAAAAGATGTGGACAAGATTCTCCCCTATCTGTTAGCACCGGTCATGTTCGCCGGAGGGTTATCGGCAATCATCGGAAACATGGTGCCTTCCGCCCTTCATCTCCGCAAGTGGAGATATACATTCACCGAGCCCTTCAAGGGGGAAAAGCTGAGTCCCGTATTCACCCTGGCAGCACTTTTCACGGCACTCGGACTCAACAGCGCATGGTGCACGGCCTATTATTATCTCAAAGCCTGGTTCGGTGAATTCATGGGCTATGTTCCGGAGGAAAGCCAGACGCTCTACAATCCGTCGTCCATGCCCCTTATCGGAATGATCTGTTATCTGGTGTGGGTCTGCATTATCGCGCCGGTCACGGAGGAATACATGTTCCGCGGCGCCATGCTCCGCACTCTGTCCAAATACGGCTCCGGATTCGGGATCGTCGCTTCGGCGCTGGCCTTCGGACTTATGCACGGCAACATGGGACAGACGCCCATGGCCTTCCTGATCGGATTGATCATGGGGTACGTCGCTGCCAAGTCGGGCAATATCCGTCAGACGATATTCATTCACATGGTCAACAACATTA
>CAMHMN010000054.1 GCA_946186245.1 uncultured Clostridia bacterium | reverse complement strand
TGTGACCCTCTGCTTGTAAGGCAGATGCTCTCCCAGCTGAGCTATGCTCCCACATATGTCATTTTGAAAACAAACGCCCCAAAATCAATGTGAATAATCATTGTCTGAACCGTTCCGTTCTCAGTGACGCTATATATATTACACTATCCCAAAGCAAAAGTCAAGTGTTTTTTTCTGTTTTTTTTATTTTTCTGACTTTTTATTGATTTGCCTTCTGCCCTTCATTGAGCGTATGATTCAGCCATATATTGCTATAATATGGCTGAAATCGGAATCAGTGAATAAAAAGCTCTCTGCCGGCATTTTCGCAATGCGGGCAGAGAACTTGATGAATGCATTATACAATATCGAACACGCCGCGGAAAAGAGGATTGACCTCGCCTATGGAAATCTCATATGCGTAACGTCCTTTTGACCAGTGTCCCGGGGCATCCCATCCGAATCCCGTCCAGCATCTGTCGTCACCGGCGTGGAATCGTATCGGCACCGCGTAATTGGCGACGATCTCGCCGTTGAGCTTCGTGATTTTATAATTCAGCGTGGTATAGATCGGGGCAGTCATCTTCATCAGACTGATTTCAAAATAAATGCGTCTGGCCTGCTGAGAATAAAACGCGGTGGAATACTTCCGGTCCGCAACCGCAGGCGGAAGCGCGCCCGCGCTGAAAAGCCTCACTTCATTCATTGTCAGCCGCGGATTGTCGTACCTGCCGTCCACTACGTCGAAATACGTCGTCAGCTGATTCGAACCGTTCATTGAAGCCTTGATGGTATACCTTCCGACCGCCCAGTTTCCCGGCATTTTCCAACCCCAGCCCTGATAATAGTCGGTGTCCCCTCGCTTGATGGTTCCTCCGCCATGTATCAGTCCGGTTACGGAAGTGCCGTCCTGACGGAATATCTGCCAGTCGAGCGACACATTCATATCCTGACTGACAGCGTCATATGTCACCAGAATACCTATCATGCGGGTTTCCCCTCTGAGAAACAGCGGTCCCTGCACCTTCCTGGAAGCGTACGTACTGCCGTCATATTCAAAGGTGCTGATGGAATTCAGTCTGAATTGCCTTTGAGAAGGACTGTTCTGCGGCGCAGGCTTTTTGGAAGCGGGTTCCGAAGGCTTATGCGATGTCGGGGGGACGGTCTTTTTCTCATCCTGAGCAGGGCGCCGATTGGTCGGTCGCTGCTGAACCTGCGGACTTCTTTTTTTCGGCTGAGAATCGTGTTCAGGCTCTGTCTTAATCTTCAGGGAAGGCAGACCGATGCCTTCCAGCGCCATATTGACAAGAGCGACAGCATTCTCCTCCGAAAGAAAGGCGTTATCCATCAGATTCCGCTTGGCATCAAGTACCATCACCTCGCGGCGTGACTGTCTGGGTTCAATCAGAATGGCATGCGCTTTCTGAAACACACCGTTTGCACTGCCCACCCGCATCAGCTTTTTTTCCCGTTCTCGGCCCTGCACCAGATCGGAGATATACGACATCACCGTATCGGGCTTCAGAAGAATGTCCGCGCCCTCCTTCTTGATAAGGAAAGAAATGACGCCCGGAATCGTATGCTGATCGGTTCCTTTGACAAGATCGGCTCCGCAGTGAGGGCATCTGGTATCATCGGGGGAACCAACCCACTCCTTTTTGCAAACATTACAGATCAATCACACTGCACATCCTTCATCTGATATCCCGAAATGACCCTGTTTTTACAGCTGTCAGAACTGGTTGGCTGACACATTGAATTTATCCTGGGCGACGACAATGTTTTCCATCAGCTTTCCGCACCACGAGCAGTAAAGAGCAGGCTCGTGATTCCAGCAGTTGATTCTGCCGCAGTATCCGCACTGAACGAATTCATGCGTGCCACAATGCGGACAGCCCGGATAATCCGCCGTTTCAAACATATTTCCTCTGATGACGTTTTTGTCAAATCCTTCATGACGCGCGCTTTTTTCGGAAATCTTGAAAGCCCATGTGCGCCACCAGTCTCCGTCGGGCATTCTCTCCACCCTTATGCCGTAGAGCTTGCTGCATTTGCCGCATCTGCACAGAATGACATTTGCCTCCATTGATTCACACTCCCTGCGCTTAATCTGCTTTTGATTCAAGCTCGCTGAGCTTGTCGGTTATCTCGTTTTTCTGCCTGAGAAGATCTTCGTATTTTTCCTTGCGCGGCAGATATCTTTCTTCTACCGTCTTCATCTGGACCGAAGCTTCGTCATAGATATTCTTCGCCTCGTCGCGTTCCGCCGTCAGTTTTTCGAGATCCCTTTTGGCCGGAGCAAGCATATCCTTTGTAAAACGCAGCTTGGAAAGCAGTTCTCTTATGTCAGAAGGCAGCTTATCCTGGTCGGGAACCTCCGCCTGCTCATGCGCCTCTATCTTTTCCTGAAGCTCACGGCACTTCTCTTCCAGCATGCGGTATTTTTCTTCCGACGTTCTGTAGGAAAGTGCCAGTCCGTCGTATGACTTGGCAAGATGTTCCAGCATTCCGCCGCTCTCCATCGACTTGATTCTGCTGTTGACAAGGGCAAGCTCATCGCGGATGTTGACCAGCTCATTCGCCCTGTCAAATTCTTCAAGGAACTTTCTCGTGCGTTTTACGTCGACAAAGCCGCTCACGGTAACGTCGTCGGCACTGCCCTGACGGCTGAGTTCGCTGAGGTCTGCGGCAAGCGACTGTTCCATCGCTTCAACGCCCAGTTCGCACGCCTCTTTCAGAATATTCCTGTAATAGGCATGCGTCTTTTCCATCGAGGTCGGAAAGCTGTCCTCCACACCGTCTGTACCTGCCACGCAGGCTATCACCGGATTTTCTTCCAGATTGAACACATAGGTGCGGACACTGCCCGCTGCGTCCGGATCACATAATGAAGTGGTCGCCGTACCGACGCAGCGATCGTCCCATGGAATGGGCTGACTCGCCTTGCCTTCGCTGTCAAATACAACACACCGGCCGTCGCCCTGCTGAAGAAGCAGCAGGTATTTCTCGGTCAGTAACCCTGCAATCAGAGTGGTGCCGTACATTCTTTCGGTTCTGATTCCCCTGCGGAATTCGTCGCCCAATCTCGACGCGGTAGCGTATTCCTCATCGGTGAGAGGATTCTCGTTAAGCTCTGCGTCCACCTCGTTTGTCCACTTGGCAATAATGCTCCGGACAAGCCGATCCATCAGCGCCGGACATTCCAGACGGTCAAAGAGCTTGCTTTCAAAGCCGTTTTCCGCGACATTGCGGGCAAAGTTTTCCAGCGACTCACAGGCGATGCGGCAGGCGTATTCCGAGCCGATACTGCTTCTCAGGCAGTTCGGATCGCCGTGTCCGTCGGCAACGGCAAATATCTTGATGCTGTCGATGCTTTTCTTGACGCCGAAGTCTTCACAGGGAGTGTCCTTTCTTATATGGCTGTATCCACGCACCGAGGAACAGAAAAGCTCGTACTGCGGAACATCAGCCTTTTTGAAGATTCCCAGCATATGATCAGTTCCAGTCGCCGCTGTCGTCCCATACATCCTGGGCACCGCCGTTGCCGGCTGCCATCAGATCGGGGCCGTCAAAATCCGCGATCTCGGGAGCAACTGTAAATGTGTCTGAATCGAGATTGGTGGTAGCCGCTTCGAGGATCATCGAACCGCTGGCAGCGTCGCCTGCCATTCTGGAAGAACCGGCAAGCATGGATGCAGAAACGGATACCGCGATGATCATTCTCTTGAGTGTTTCAAGATCGTTGGTCTGGATAACCGCTTCATTACTGCCCACCAGCTTGGTGAGTATTTCGATATTGGCATCTTCGCCGATAGCGATGGCAATCTTGCGTGCGGCCTGGAACCACTTGTTGTTCTGCTTGATATTGGCCAGTTCCTTCTCCCAGTTGTCGTTCGGCTCGCCGTCACTCATGAAGATGAGCACAGGCGCGCAGAATCCGGTATCGCTCACAAGGAAGGAGCTGCGGCTGAGCTTCTGGTTGAGTTCTCTCAGTGCCGCGCCGAGATCGGTCAGACCGCCGGCGGTGGCGTCATTCCAGAAAAAGTCGTCGAGAGAAACCAGGCCGTTGGATGTGATCCACTGTGCGCCGGATGAGAATGTCAGCGCAGCTATTCTGATTTCAGCCTCCGGGATTTCGCCCACCTTCTCGCGGAGAATGGGTTCCAGTTCGTGAATGGCTTCATTGACGCTTGCGATTCTGTCGCCGAACATGCTGCCCGACGTGTCGATCACATAAATCAGCGGAAGAACCTTCTTGACGATAACACCTTCTGTACTTGGCATAACATAATACCTCCTGAATATTGTTTGATTTTTTATCTGAATTATCACACGGATAACTGTGTGCAGAATGAAACGGAATTACTTCAGCTCGATCTTCTTGTCGAACGCCTCAATCACTATACCGGGATTGAAGGGAATGACTTCATTGGGCTTGATCTGCTTCGGCTTGCCGCTGGGCGTGGTGGCGTTGAGTATGCGGCCGCTCATATTCTTGAAGCCCAGCACACCCGGCTTGTCCTTTCGGGTCACCACGCAGGCCACGGGATTGAGAGCTTCATCGGCATTGCAGGTTCCGAGCATGCAACGGTACACCCTCGAACCGCCGGCGGCGGTTATGGAATAGCCCGGCAGCTTGATTGTGTGCGTCACTGCCACAGGCTTGCCGCAGACGTCGCACTTGGTGGTCGCGGCGTTCTGAATGAATACTTCGTTGCCGCAGGTACAGCGGACAATGTCGCTTCTGAATCTGACAAGCACCTGCAGCCAGTCAAGCTCTCTCAATCGTTTTCCCGGCGTCTTCAGGGCTTCCTGACTGAAAGCCGTGACGAATTTGCTTTTGAGGTACTCCGGCATGAACGCCCATCGCTCGATAACGCTCATCTGCAGGTTTCTGACAGGGGCGTTGCTTCTGCTGTTCGGATCGAAAATAAACAGAGGCGCCGTGCCGTAGAGCTTTTCGGCAATCTCGTCAGTCATACAGGTCACCATCACCCAATGACTGCCTTCCAACGGGTGATTGTTGAAAAGGATCAGGAACAGGATGGCGGCAAGCGAATATCTGTCCGACTGTGTATCGGGCAGCACCTTGCCCTTGCCGTTGACAATTTCGGGCGCCATGTATCTCGGCTTGCCCAGAATGCCCGTGCTGGTGCCGTTCTTTGCGATGTTGTCGGTGTCGCAGATCAGCACGTCGCCGGTCTGGGGGTTGATGAAGAAATTGCCGTCGTTGAGGTCCTGATAGCTGTAGCCGTTGTTGTGAAGGATGCGGAATGCCGACACGATTCGGATGCAGGCTTCGGCAGCCGCCTTGAAGGAGACAAAATTGCACTTTCTGGAACCCAGTATCTTGCTGAGTTCGTAATACCCTTCGGGACGCAGCCCCATAATATATCCGAATGTGCCGCCGACGTATTCCGTCACGGCGTCCGGCCAGAGAAAAGCCTTATCGGGCGAACCCTTCGCGGCATTGGTCTTTAGATTGTCATAAAACAGGATAGGGTCTCTGAGCGCCTCCGGTTTGTACCATTTGAGCGCCTTCTTCTCTCCGTTGTAATCCACACGGTAGACTTCGCCCTGTCCGCCCTCCGCTAAAAACTGCTCCACCTTTATGCGGACGCCGGCGATGGTCTTGAGCACCTGCCCTGATTCCAGCATTGGCATTTAGGCATCTTCCTTTCCCATAAATATACAGATTAATTATAACACAAACCACACAAAAATGATGTACATAGTGTTAATTTAACAGTTTTGATGTAAGGATCAATGTATTTTTGACCAGATATAACAAAGGAGTTCTTTACAGCCTTTTGAGTATGCGGTAAAAATATACGCCCTGCGTCGGATTGTGTGCCTTCTCCAGATCGAACATGAAAAGGGAGCGCAGTCTGAGCATATTCGTGATGGCGTCGTCCATACGCTTGACCGCAGTCTCGGGCGGTACGCTGTGATCGGGGAATTTGAAGTAGATCACGTCAGCGCGTTCCTTCAGCTTTTCGGAGATGTATTTTTTGCAGGAATCCATATCACGGAAGTACCTGTGCGAACGCTCGAAAAAGCTGAGTCCCATGTCATGTGCGCACGGGAAGAATCCGCCGAAGGCGTGATCCTCGCGCATATCCACATCGGGCACGCAGAAATAATCGTAGCGGGTGAATTTCAGCGGCGTGCTGAGGGTAATATCCCAGGTCACGTCCAGATGGGCGTAGCTGCCGCCGATGTTGACCACATTCCAGGCGTGCGGCACGTAATTTGTGCCGTCCAGGGTGGCTGTTCCGGTGACGGCGGGAATGTCCATTCCCAGCTTCTGACCGAGATAGGTCACCGCCTTGGCTATGCCTTCGCAGACGGCCGATCCTCTGAGAAATACACCTTCGATGGTGAGCGCGTCGGGAATGATCATGCCCTTAACCGCGGCGTGGCTTTCGTAGGTCACACTGCGAACCAGCCTGTCGTGAATCAGACGGATTCTTCCGAGGGCGTCCGCGCTCCCGAAGTCCCGGTTGTCGAGCATCTTGCCGATTGCCGCGTCAATGCTCTTCTTTCTGTGGGCGGTTTCGTCCGGGGTGTAGAAATAACGCAGTTCTGCCTTGCCCTTTCCCGGGGCGACAATGGTGAGCTTCACGTTGTTGAGATCGACGTAAAAATATTCGGGATGATCAAACGAAAACGCTTCGTAGGCCGGGCTCACTTCTCTCAGGTCCACGGTATCGACATTGAAGCCGTCCCGTCTGCCGCCTATCGCTTCGAAGAGCGAATTGTAGATCTTTTTCTGCTTTGCCGTCAGCTGATTGTAATGAAAATCAGACATTTTTTTCAATCCTTCCATAGATTAAGTTTGATGATGCTTCGCATGATTCCATAAAGAATTTATACAACCGATCCTGGTAATCGGGGGCTGTGTCAAAGGCCGCGTGACCGAAGCCGTCATAGATATGAAAGCTGAAATCCGGCCGTTCTCCGAGCTTTTCGATGATTAATTCTGTCGCTCTGGCTCCCAGAACCCTGTCATCCGACGCGCCCAGTACCAGCACGGGACATCTGATTTCCGGCAGCCTGTCGGTGACGTTGAAGCCCTCTGTCGCTTCGGCGAGCTTGACGAAGCGGGCAAGTTCTTCATCCGTAACCATCGCTCCGGCGGACGCAAGCGCACCGCAGAATTTCTCAAAGACCGCATCCGGATAGATCGCCCTGCCGAATTCCACAAAAAGCTCCACTCTTTCTCCTGCTTTTGCCAGAGACAGCCATTTGTTCATGGCTCCGCCGTCAGCGTTTCCCGCCTCGGAAGCGGTGGACCCCAGCGCCAGCCGGCTCACCAGTCCGGGGTGGTGGATCGCGATATCCATGGCAATCATGCCGCCCTGCGACGCGCCGAACAGGTGGATTTCCTTCAGACCGAGGGCTTCCATCGCGAGAACCGTGTCCTCCGCCATGTCATGTACGGAATACCTCTCCGGGAGCTGTGACCGGCGGTCAAAGAGGTACACCGTAAAATCATCCTTCATCACGGCGTATTCGCCCGCAACCGCCTGCGCTGAGCCCATCACGCTCTGTATGCTCAGGCCCGGCAGTATCACCATTGTTTTCTCTCCGGTACCGAAGCGGAAATAATTCATTTCAAATCCCGCGACGGCAACCTTTTCAACTGGAATACTCATTCATTCTCTCCTCTGATAACCGTGTTATTTCTTCTCACCGGCGATCTCTTCTCTGTAGACCCTGTAGGCGTAGACCATCATTACAGCGGTTGCGGCAAGAAGATAGCCCGTCATAAGCAACATAACGGCTTTTGTCGGAACAATCGCAGCCGTTACGATCAGCAGCATGCCAATCACAACAAACACGATGCCGCCGAAGCGGTTGCACTTGCGCCAGGTATTCTCGTTGTACATGCTCCACGAAACACGGAATCCGAAAATGTGGTTCATCGCGGTCTTGGGCATTAAATTGCCCATTACAATGCACATGATTCCTATGAGAATGGCGGTCACCCGAACGATCATGTCAGAATTGACCTCAACATTCTGTGCCGTGGCGTTGCGGTATGTCATGTAGAGAACGGCGATCTGCAGCACGCCGAATATCGCCGGAATCATGACAGAAATGATATTGAGCGACTTGACGTTCTTTCTCGCCGCCATGGCGTTCCTGTCGTCCTCAGGACCTTCCGCACGCTTTGTGTAATGCTTCATCGCAAACCCGCTGACCGCCACAATGAGAATGATCATCAGCGGCAGCAGCAGCAATTCGTACCGGCTGCCCATGCGGTCCACCGCGCCCTCGATGTTGTAATGCATCGGAACGCTTTCCGGCATGAACGGCAGCACCGCCGCCGTGATGACAAGCGGAAGCAGCGCAAGGATTCCTCTCAGATATTTCATTCTATCGCCTCCTGTAAAGATTTCTGATAATACTGCTGACCGATTCTTTTTTCAAACCGGAACATGCCTTCGGGAAACGGATCGTCCGTGATGTGTTGATCGGTATCGGGGTCGTTCGGATCGGGATGGAGGCTGTTGAAAAACTCGACGATATGAAATCCGCAGCGATTGACATAAAAATGAATATTTCTCGTTTCAAAATAGGGCGTGCAGGTTTCCCACAGCGTTACCTCCGGGTGGATTCTTTCCACCTCGCACCACGCGGCATAGCCTATGCCCCTGCTGTGGACTCCCGGCGAAACAAAAAGCAATTCCAGATGTCCGTGACTTCCTTCCACTTTCAGCACAACGCCGCCTACCTTTTCCTCTCCCTGCATAATGCGGTAGGCCTCGCCGCTGTCTATTGAATCGGATATTGTCCCGGCGGAAATAATCTCTCCGTGCTCTTCAAAATGACCGTCTCTCCGTCCGAATTCCTCGAGCGCTCCGTAACGGAAGGCTTCCTGATTGTCCCGTATGAACTGCGCCCGGTCGTCCTGCGCCAGCGGAACAAGTCTTATCTCCGGCATATTTTGATATTCTCCTTTACTGACATGAAAAAACATTTCTATTTTTCCTAATATACATTTTAACAAGCATACAAATAATTGTCAAGAACAATCGGATTTTTTGATTACTTTCACTTGACATATAAAAAAATCGCAATTCCTCTTGACCTGATCAAAAATTTGTTGTAGAATATATCGGTACATTTGTTGACAGCAAAAATGCGTTGACGGGAAACACGCGATGTTCTTCACCGACTACAGAGAGAAGCCGCCTGCTGCAAGGCTTTGTCGTACAGTATCGTTCCCATTCCCGGAGCACCGGAGAGAATGCCAGCCCGTCCGGCGGCAGCAATTTCCGGCGTTCGTCCCGCGTTAAGGGGCTTCGAGAGCATCACGGTTTTTTACGAAATCGGGATGAATTCGGGTGGTAACACGGATTTTTTCGATGCAGAAATTCGCCCCGAACCGCTTTGATTGATGAATCAGTCAAGGCGATTCCGGGGTATTTTTATTTTTATTTTTTACAGGAGGACATGAAAATATGAAACTTGACAAACTGGTCGGAGACAGATTCAAAGAAAGACCCGCCGAGTGCTCCATTGACAGCCACGCGCTGATGGTTCGCGGCGGCTATATGAAATTCATGGCAAGCGGCATTTATTCCCAGTACATGCCGCTGAAGCGTATTCTCCGCAAGATCGAGAACATTATCCGCGAGGAAATGGACGGCATCGACGGGCAGGAGGTTCTCTTCCCGGTCGTCATGCCCGGCAGCCTGTGGGAGGAATCCGGACGCTACAATTCCATCGCCAGCGAGCTGCTCCGCTTCAAGGACCGCAACGGTACCCCCATGGTGCTGGGCATGACCCACGAGGAAGCCGCCGTTCACCTGGTGCGCGATTACGCCACTACCTACACCAAATATCCCTTCATGATCTATCAGATTCAGACCAAGTTCAGAGATGAAGCGCGTCCGAGAGCAGGCATGATCCGTGTGCGTGAATTCACCATGAAGGACGCCTACTCCTTCCACACCTCGCAGGAGGATCTGGAGCAGTATTACGACCGCTGCCACAAGGCGTACGAGCGCATTTTCTCCCGCGCGGGAATTCCCGAGACAATTTCGGTCAAATCCGACTCCGGCATGATGGGCGGCAGCGTGTCGCATGAATTCATGCTGCTCACTCCCGTGGGTGAGGATTCCATCGTGCTCTGCCGCGACTGCGGCTACAGCGCCAATATGGAGGCAGCCGACTGCATTACACAGAACACGCCTGACACGGAGCTCAAGGAGCTTGAGCTGGTTCACACTCCCGGAGCACATACCATTGAAGACCTCTGCGAATTTCTCGGCACTTCCCCCGAAAAGACCTGCAAGGCGGTCGTCTATCAGCGCAACATGGATGACAGCTACATTGTCATCTTCCTGCGCGGCGACCTCGACGTGAACGAAACAAAGGTGACCAACTTCCTTGGCTGCGACATTCATCCCGCCACCGTCACCGAAGACTGCGGCATTGTCGCCGGATTCATCGGTCCCAAGGGTCTGCCGGAGAATGTCACCGTGCTGTACGACAATTCCCTCATCAATCTCACCAACTTCCCCTGCGGCGGCAACAAGGTGGATTATCACTACGTCAACTTCAACATGGAGCGTGACTTCGGCCAGGTGGAATACCACGACTTCGCCAAGGCGTTTGTCGGCGGCGTCTGCCCGGTATGCGGAAAGCATTCCCTTGACGTTTCCAGAGGCATCGAGGTGGGCAACATCTTCCAGCTCGGCACCAAGTACACCGAATCCATGAACATGCAGTACGTCGACAGCGAGGGTGAGATGCACTATCCCATCATGGGATGCTACGGCATCGGCGTCGGCCGTCTGGCGGCTTCGGTCTGTGAAGCCCATCACGACGATTACGGTCCCATCTGGCCGATGTCCATCGCCCCCTGGCAGGTCAATCTCTGCTGCGTGCGTGCCGACGACGAGCAGTGCAAGACCTTCGCCGATTCGCTCTATGATGAACTCCAGAAGCGCGGTGTGGAAGTCATTTACGACGACCGCAATGTACGCCCCGGCGTGATGTTCTCGGACGGCGACCTGCTGGGCATTCCGGTGAGAGCGGTTGTCAGCCCGCGCAACATGAAGGACAATATGGTCGAAATCGCTACCCGCGACAAGTCGGTGCAGAAGAAGGTTTCCACCGAATCCGCCGCCGATGAAATTCAGGCTCTCGTCAATGAGCTGCTGGCCAAGTGCCGATAATTCATTCCCCCATTCGATAAAACCATTCCAGAAAAAATGCCCTGCCGTATCGGTTGACTGACACGGCAGGGCTGTTTTATTTTTGGGGAGCAGGGTCATGCGGCGGATGCGGGAACTTGGGGAAATCCAGACCTGTCCCTTCCGGTTCAATGCCCTGCTCCGGGATGCTATCGTCCACAGGGACAATCGTCACCTTCATGGCGGACATTTTGTCCGGCTGCTCTTGCGACATTCTGGCAACGATAAACGTGCGGGGACGGGTATTGACCATCAGGTAAACGTAAGTGCCGTCATCTCCGGCACGCACCCAGCTGTCGCCAACCGTCGATGAAATGATTGTGCTGTAGTCTTTCACATAGGCAGTCACCTTCCGGTCGATGCCTTCTGTGGCCAGCAGCTCGTCGGACAGCGCCTCGCGGAGGTATTTTTCGTCGCCCCATATCATCGTACAGGCAATCTTCCCCGCAACGCTCTCCGCGCCTTCTCTTTCCGGGTAGGTGATGCCGGCTATCCAGGAACCGCCGCCTCCGCCCTCCTGGTCTTTGTCGCATTCACTGAAATCCAGGCTGTAAATGCCCAGCGCATCGGGATCTTTCTCCTGCACCGTCCAGACGGAATAGCGGATCCGGTAATACTTCTCCGCGGTGGTCTGAATGACGGCAATCGCATTGATCAGCGTGGTGATCTTTTCTCCGTAGTGCTTGTCAGCCGAATAATTCCGGTAAACCGTCTGCACATATTCGCCTTCATAGATACTGAAGATGTAATCCAGCCCCTTGTCCAAATCGTCCGCAAGGCGGAGCGTTGTCTTGGAAAAAAGACTTTTGAACAATTCTCTGTCCCTTTTATCCAGTGCTTCGATCAGGACGTCAAATGTTTCGGGCTTCTGTTCCGCATCGGACTGCGACACGTTCTGCTCAACCATGCCTCTGGTTATTTCCCTTTGCATTTCTTTCAGCTTGGCAAGCCATGCGCGTCCGGAACAGCCTGTCAGTGACAGAACCATCATCGCCGCCATCAGTGAGGAACAAATTAATCTTGCTCTCTTCATATCGGATTGTACTTCTCCCGTCTCTTTGATCACGGCGTTACGGCTTCAACTGCTCCGCAAATTCCCTGAGCTTCTTCTCATTGTCGGCCGAGAGGGAATTGCTCTTATCGGCAAGGGAAACGGTCGGGCCGATATTCGGCAGCAGCTTTTGCAGCTGCCTGACGCAGCCGGAATTGTCGCCGCTTCCGCTGAGAGTAAAGGCGGCTTGTATTTTATCTGCCAGGGCGTGTGTCTTGCAGTATTTCTTAATGAATCCGTAGACCGGCGCGGCGCATTTGCCTGCCCATACGGGCGTGCCGAGAATGATTCTGTCGTAACGGCCGGGGTCTGCGGAAAACGCCTTCAGTTTCGGGCAGATGCCGAAGGTCACCTGTCCCCCGCCGGTCATGATAGTGCTGAATGTCTGCCTGCCCGCAGACTTGATCGGCTTCACCGGCTGAATCTCGCAGAGTTCCGCGCCGATCATATTCGCCAGCGCTTCTGCGGCTTTCGCCGTGTTGCCGTCGAGAGAATAGTACACAATGATGGTTGACATATATTGTTGACCTCCTATGCCGCATGCATTTTTTCACCAAAGATTTTTTCAGCGCGAAGCGCTCCTTCATTATTCATTATTCAGTATTCACCATTCATTCAGCGAACGAATGTGAGCGCTTCAGTGTCCTCTTGGGACGCGTTCCAGCATATTTTTTTCAAAGGAACGGTCGGCGTAGACCAGACGAGCGAATACGGCAAGCAGGATGATGGCCGAGCCGCAGAGAGAAGGCAGCCCGAACAGCCTGCCGCAAACGGTTCCCACCGCGCCGCCCACAAAAAAGAAGAAGATCATCGCTCCGTGCGTTCTCACCCTGGCAGCCGAAGTGCTGTCCCGGTGGCGGACGAATTTGGCAAGATTAGCGCCGACCTGCCGTATGTGATTGGTCACGAAGGTGGTGGCGGCAGGCGTTCCTTCCAATTGCCGGAAGGTATTGAACTGCATCGAGCAGATGAAATTCAGCGCGATCTGACAGACCTGATCCGGGACGCTTTGGGGAAGCAGTCCGAGAAGAACAACGGCCATCATTTCCACACCGACCAGAATGGTGTCCCATCTGAGAAAGTGCAGCTTTTTGACCGATTTTCCCATGTATTCCGAAAAGAAGGCCCCCGCGAAGTAGGCACTGATGGGAATGAGCAGATACAGCGCGCCCTTGGCATCGCCCCTGCCCACCGCCATGGCAAAAAGCACGATGTTGGCGGTCTGGGCGTTGCAGAATACGCCGCCTCTGAGCAGGAAGGTGTAGGCGCCGAACCAGCCGGCAACGGCGATCAGGCACCAGTAGACCCATTTTCTCTCACATTCAAGGTATTCACTGTTGCCGACCGTGTGATTTGAATTCATATCACATTACCAGTTGAGGAAGTTCATGATAAGGCTGACCATGGCTTCCTTTTCCTCGGCGCGTGATTCGGCAATCATCAGGGTAATGGCAACGAGGGTGTAATCGGCGATGATCTTGTCGCCCTCGTCATTGAAGAGAATACCGTTTTTGTCCAGGAAGTAAAGGAACACAGCCGCCGCAATGCGCTTGTTGCCGTCCGAGAAGGAGTGATTCTTGGTGACGAAATAAAGCAGATTGGCTGCCTTTTCTTCCAGCGAGGGATAAACGTCCTCGCCGAAGAAGGTCTGGTAAATCGCGGCTATGCTGGCCTTGAAGCTGTCGTCCTTCTCATTGCCGAAAAGGTCGCTGTCAGCCGAGAACTTCATGCCGTCGATGAGTTCGCGGCATTCCTCGTAGGAGAGAACATAAGTGGCTTCGTTTCCCTTCGGCTTGGAGATGCACTGATGGTCGTAATCGTCCAGCAGATCGAGGGCGGTGGAAAAGCTCTCCACCACGTCGAGAATCTGACGCGCTTCCAGCCTGTTGCCCGTGCGTTTCATGATTCTGATGACCTCGCCGAGCTGCTTCATGCGCTGTTCGTTGGCGGCGTAGCCCTTGAGGATGTACTGCTTGAGCACCTTGCTTGCCCATTTGCGGAATTCCACCGCTCGCTTTGACCTGACGCGGTAGCCCACCGGAATGATGACATCCAGGCTGTAATACGCGACAGGCTTGCCGGTGCGTTCTGAGCGGACATAATGAATGTTGCCTTCCTTCTCCACTTCGCCGTCCTTGAATACGTTGGAGATGTGGCGGGAAATGCCAGAAATATCCCTGCCGAAAAGCTCCTGCATCTGCTTCTGGGTCAGCCACACCGTTTCGTTTTCCAGCGGAACGTCGAGTGCGACCGAGCCGTCGTCAGTCTGGTAGATGACAATTTCGCTCTGGAAGTCGCCTGCGTCCTCCACGACGACCTCGGGATCATACTCGGAATCCTCGTCGCTTTCCGCGGGTTCCTCCGACTGGCTTTCCAAAGACTCCTCCGCAAGCTCGGATTCGCTGCTTTCTTCAACCGGAGCAGCGTCTTCCGCGGGTTCTTCGTTCTCTTTGGCTTCCGGAGTGATTTCTTCGGTTTCCACGGAAATCTCTTCGGTTTCCACGGAAATCTCTTCGGTTTCCACGGAAATCTCTTCGGTTTCTTCAGAAACCTCTTCTACAGGCTCCTGGGTAATCTCCATTTCGTTTTCATCAAATTCAAATGTCATTTTGGTATGATCTTCCTTCCAATGATTAATCGTACAAATTAGATTATAGCAATTAACCCTGTGTTTTGCAAGTGTCAAAGCTCATAAAAAACAGACCGTCCCCTTGAAATTTTATCATTTCTCAGGAACGGCCTGTCTGATTCATATTGGATTGATAATCAAGGAATCATGCTGCGATCGATGGATTTGATTCCTCCGTTCAGCTTGGAGCTGAGCGAAATCAAATGATCCGCCACGGCCTTTGCCTTTTCGCCGTAAACCGGCGTTGGCTGGAAATTGTTGTCTTTGCTGCCGGATGACGTGGTCAGACAGGGCACAATGGAAAGACGACTCACTGCCGGGCTGCCTGAATTGCTCTTTTTAAAGGAGGCACGCAGAATAACCGTACGCGGAAATGAAGCGGCAGTGTTGCCTCCGAAGCTGAAATTGCCCAGACTGTATGCGATATAATGCCCGTTGTATTTCTCTATTCCTTGCAGGACATGGGGATGGTGTCCTATGATGAGATCCACTCCGGCGTCGATCATGGCGTGTGCGGCTTCTATCTGGTATTTTTCCGGCTTGCTGGCAAGCTCCTTGCCCCAGTGCACATTCATCACGATCAGCGTATCCCTGGCTCTGTATCGACTGACGTAATCCTCCACATGCTCCCGGAATTCATCTGAATACTCCGTGTCGATCAGGCACATCGAAAGCATGACCACCCGACAGTCATTGATTTCAATGACCGCAGGCGAATAATACGATGTATACTGTACGCCTGCATCCCGCAAATAATCAATCGTATCGTTAAAGCCGTCGTCGAGGTAATCGAAGGAATGGTTGTTTTCCAGGGTGACAGCTTCCACTGACGAACTTGTCAGAATATCCACGTATGACGGCTCCCCGCGAAAATAGAATTGCTTATTCTTGTGCTGACGTGATTCGGTGAGCGTCCCTTCAAAATTGATCATCGTCAGATCGTCCGCTCCGAACACACAGCGGGTCAGGTCAAAGGGATAACTCACACTGCCGGAATTGCGGTAGACAGAGGGAAATCTTTTCTTGCCGTCCTCTCCGTTGAAGTAAGCAAACGTACAGTCCCCGGCAAACGAAATGGTAAAATCAGAGGAAGCCATCTCTCCGTGACAATAAGCGGAAAGCGCTGCCTGTCTGAGCGTTTTATTATCCAACGGCATCTGCGACGCATTTACCGCTTTGATCAGTTCATCCCACAATGCTGACGAGGAATCACCGTTTTGCACCCCCTGATTTTTGAAATCGCAGAGAGCCTTCATCACGGCTGCCGTTTTTCCGGTCTGTTTATCATTGGAATGCGCAAGCCCCTGCGCCATCGTTTCAACCTGATTCATGGAATCGTCGCTGCCGTCCGCAGCAAGAGCGACAACCGCTTCATAAGCAGCCGCATCAACATCATCGTACACTACGGCCGTTGCCTTTGCCTTCAAATTCCTTCCCAATACGGCCCACAATTCGGTATTCCCGGGTGCCACAGCGGTTACCCTGCCCTTTTCGTCAATCTTCGCTACTTTTTCATTTGTACTGCTCCAGATCACGCCTTTGACCGTCTTTCCGTCATCCAAACGGCAGGAACACTGATGCGACTGTCCCACCTGAAGCACCACACAGTGGCCGTCTATCTCCAGTTCCCTGCCATTCGCAGCCAGGTCCTGCGAATCCAGCGGCGCATCGCTTTTCGTCTTGCGGTGAACATCCTTTGCCCCGTCGGAACGCTTGACTCCTATATAGGCTAAAGTCAGCACCGTGGAAAGCATAAGCATAATGATGAATAGAATTCTCACCGTTTTTTTCATTTGCCGCAGCGCCTCCTTTCGCAGGAATCTTGACGATTCAATTTAATCTTATCACAATTGCTGCACAAAGTCAATCAGGATTGTAAATGCAGAGGGCAGAAGTATTCATCCGCCCGCAAACAAAAAAGCCATATTCTCCGGACAATGCCTTTGAACATGACTTTATCATTCATTTAAGCGGGAAACTTATTTCTTGAGCGCGATGGCCTTCTTGGCTGTTTCCACAATGTTGGCCGCGCTCAGGCCGAATATGTCAAGCAGTTCCACCGCGGGACCGCTCTTGCCAAATTTGTCGTTGACGCCCACGCGAAGCACCGGAACCGGCTTTTCCTCGCAGACCACTTCGCAGACCGCACTGCCGAGGCCGCCGATGATGCTGTGTTCCTCGGCGGTGACGATGGCGCCGGTCTTTGCCGCGCTGTCCAGCACCAATTCTCTGTCGATGGGCTTGACGGTTGCCATATTGACGATACGGGCGCTGATACCCTGCGCCGCAAGCAGTTTGCCGGCTTCGATTGCCTTCTCGACCATCAGACCGTTGGCGATGATGGTCACATCGGCGCCCTCGCTGAGCACGACGCCCTTACCGATCTCGAATTTGTAATCGCTGCCAAAAACCACCGGCACAGCAAATCTGCCGAAACGAAGATAGCAGGGGCCGTACATTCCGGCGACTGCTCGGGTAGCAAGCCTTGCCTCGGTGTCGTCAGCCGGAACGATGACCGTCATATTCGGAATGGTGCGCATGAGGGAAATATCCTCGCAGCACTGATGGCTTGCGCCGTCCT
>CAMHMN010000053.1 GCA_946186245.1 uncultured Clostridia bacterium | reverse complement strand
GGATAGCGGTGTTCGCGTCGTCGCCCTTCTTGATGAAGTCCATCATCTTGCCGAAATTGACATACTTGTAGCCGATGATTTCGTCGTCCTCGTCAAGAGCGAGATCGGTGATGTAGCCGTCTGTCAGTTCGAGGTAACGGGGACCCTTGGAAACGGTGCCGTAGGTGGTGGCAACCATGGATCTTGCGCCCTTGCCCAGGTCCTCAAGACCTGCGCCGATCTGGAGACCGTCCTCAGAGAATGCGCTCTGTGTGCGGCCGTAAACGATCTGGAGGAAAAGCTCTCTCATAGCGGTGTTGATAGCGTCGCAGACCAGGTCGGTGTTGAGAGCTTCCATAACGGTCAGACCGGGGAGAATCTCCGCTGCCATAGCTGCGGAATGGGTCATGCCGGAGCAGCCGATGGTTTCAAGCAATGCCTCCTGAATAATGCCCTCCTTGACGTTGAGAGAGAGCTTGCAGGTGCCCTGCTGAGGAGCGCACCAGCCGATGCCGTGTGTGTAGCCGGAAATGTCCTTGACGTCGCGTGCCTTGACCCATTTTGCCTCTTCGGGAATGGGAGCAGCGCCATGGTGTACGCCCTGATGAACAGGACACATTTCTGTTACTTCTTTTGAATAGACCATAAAAGTCTTCCTCCTTAGTAAAGTTTTTGAGTCGGTAATCCGCTGTGGACTGATCCGGTTGACAGAAAAAGCTGACAGCTTCTGCCATAGTATTTCGCAGGAGTCATCAGCTTCTTTCAAATACGCGCCAAAATAATACGGTGCGGGCTTGACAAGCGTTCCGGATATCCCACGGGAGGACTTTATTCCCGCTGAATATTGTATCACAAAGCGCTGAATTTGTCAATATGATATAGATTATTTTTGCCCTGAACGGCGTTGTTATTGCATTATTTTCAAAATTTTCACATTCATTTTACAGGTCGGAAAATGTCAAACGCTCTCCGCGTCGCGCATCCATTCGGCGTAAAGCATATCGGAAGGCATGCGCCAGTCGCCTCTGGGTGAAATCGCCACGCTGCCCACCTTGGGGCCGTCGGGCAGACAGCTGCGCTTGAACTGCTGCGTGAAGAAACGGCGCACGAAATTCACCAGCCATTTTTTGATGACCTCGGGGGAATATTTCCCCTCGAAGGTCGGAAGGGCGATGCGGTAGATCTTGTGGGGCGGAAATCCGAAGCGCATCATGTAATACATAAAGAAATCGTGCAGTTCGTAGGGACCGACAATGTCCTCCGTGCGCTGGGCAATGTCGCCGTTTTCCTCGGGCGGAAGCAGCTCCGGACTCACCGGGGTGTCAAGTACGTCGTAAAGCACGGATTGCAGCGGCTCCTCCGAAACCGAAGCGAAATAGCCTACCAGATAGCGCACCAGCGTCTTGGGAACGCCAGCGTTGACGCCGTACATCGACATATGATCGCCGTTGTAGGTGGCCCAGCCGAGAGCCAGCTCCGAAAGGTCGCCTGTACCGATCACCAGACCGCCGCATTTGTTGGCGGTATTCATGAGAATGAGCGTTCTGATACGCGCCTGTGAATTTTCATAGGTTACATCGGTGGTTACGCCGTCGTGTCCGATGTCGGCAAAATGCTGCTGTACGGCGGCGTGAATGTCCACTTCCCGGAAGGAAGTGCCGATTGCCTCCGCCATCTTCTGCGCGTTGGACTTGGTGCGGGAAGTGGTGCCGAAGCAGGGCATTGTCAGGGCGATAATGTCTTCCAGCGGCTTGCCGAGGCTTTTGAAAGCGTCCACCGTGACCAGATAGGCGAGCGTGGAATCCAGGCCGCCCGAAAGTCCGATGACCGCGTGGTCTGCGTGTGCGCCGGTCAAACGTCGCTGAAGTCCCGCGCTCTGGATGTGGATGATCTCGCGGCAGCGTTCTTCCAGATTAGCCTTGTCCGACGGGACGAAGGGGGTAGGGGAGAAGGTGCGTTCCAGCCTGGTTTGGGTAATATCAAGGCTGAATTCCGCGATGAAGGGGTATTTTCCGTCGGGAACGGCGGTGAAGGTGGTCATTCTGCGGCGTTCGGCGTTGATGCGCTGAATGTCGATATCCGCGGTGATGAAGGCGCCTGTGTTCCAGCGCTGCTGCACGAGCATGGAACCGTTCTCGCAGATCATGCAGTGTCCCGAGAAAACCAGATCCGTCGTGGATTCGCCGTTTCCCGCGCTGCAATAGAGGTAAGCCGAAAGCAGGCTTCCGGAGAGCCCCTTGATCAGGGAGCGTCGGTATTCCGACTTGCCGATCAGCTCATTGGAACAGGAGAGATTGAAGATCACGTTTGCTCCGGCCTGCGCAAGTCCGACGGAAGGAGGACAGGGTACCCACGCGTCCTCGCAGATCTCGGCGCCGACAACCAGCTGCGGCATCTCCGCGCAGCGAAGCGTTCCCTGCCCCAGAAAAACCTTCTGCCCGGCGTACTCAATAAAGAATCCCTTCTCCGGAGCGGAAGTGAAACGCCTGCCCTCGTAGAATTCAGAATAGGTTGGGATGTGGGTTTTCGGCACCAGCGCAAGCAGCTTCCCTCGGTTGATGAAAGCCGCGCAGTTGTAGAGGCAGCAGCCGACCGGCACCGGAACGCCGACGGCAAGGAGCATGTCAAGCTCCCCGGTTTCCCGCAGGATACGCGCAAGCGCATTCTCGGCGGCGGTCAGAAGCGTCTGCTGCAGGAAGATGTCCTCCAGCGTGTAGCCTGTCACGCCAAGCTCGGTGAAGACAGCCAGCTTCACACCCTTTGCGTTCATATCGCGGGCCATCGCAATGATTCTTCCGGCATTCTGTGCGCATTCGCCGAGAGCGATTTCCGGCACGCCGGCAGCCATTTTAATAAATCCGTCCTTCATAGGCTTCAATCCTTACTAAATAATGTATTGCAAGTGCATTATCTCAATTATACAGCATTTTACAACCTAAAGCAATGCCTTTTTGTGTCTGAGCAAAAAAAATACTTAAATTGTTTACATCTCTCTATTCAAAATAACACCTAAGCTTTATTGACTTTTTTACGATATATGATAAAATAAAAAATACCTGAATACTTTACGATAAGGTGGTTTTTATGTGCTGAAGAGATCGTCAGTTGAGCAACGCCGCAGATCAAAACCGTTTTACATGCCCGGTAAGGAAATCATGCTGCTCTTGCTTTCATTGGCGGTTGCGGCGATTTCTCTGACCGGCTGCTCGGATGAATCCGACGCGTCTTCTGAAATATCCGGCAATGTCGTCATAAGCGAGGTAATGAGTACCAACAGCTATTATCTGCCGATGGATGACGGCAAATGTTATGACTGGATAGAGTTTCACAATATTTCGGATGAGGCTGTCAATCTCAAAGGCTACATGATTTCAGACAAGGCGAGGACAGCCAATAAATGGAAGGTGCCCTCAGACCTGGTGATTCAGCCTGGCGGTTACGGCATCATTTATCTCTCCGGATTGGACAAGGTGGATGAAAAGGGGAATATCCACGCCAATTTCAAGCTCTCCTCCAAGGGCGAAAACCTGCTGTTCAGCGATTCTTCCGGCAGCGTGATACAGCAGCTGGAAATGCCGGAATGCACCATGCCGAATATCTCCTACGGGCTGCCTGACGATTCGGACGAGTATGTCTGGTTTGCCGAACCGACTCCCGGCAGCGCCAACGCGGGCAATACCGCCCCGTCGCCCGATCAGCTCCAATTTCCGGAGAGCGGGCTGCTGATCAATGAGTACATGACAAAAAACACGTATGTCATCTACGATTCCGCCAGCCGTTACTGTGACTGGATAGAAATCTACAATTCCTCCGACCGCGACGTCAGTCTGAGAGGCTATTCCCTTTCGGACAGTGAAGCCGGCGACGGCAAGTGGTTCTTCCCCGCCGATGCGGTTATCGGAGCCGGACAGTACCTTGTGGTGTTCTGTTCGGCGGAGGGCGAGGGCTCGTCCGACCCGAAGGAGCTTCACGCCGATTTTTCTCTGAAAACCGGCGATGTGATAACGCTTTTTTCGGTTTCAGGCGTGAAGGTGGACTCGGTTACCGCGGTGCAGCTGAATGCCAACGTATCCTGCGGCCGCGATCCCAAGAGCGGAAAATTCTTGCTCTTTGCCAGCCCGACTCCGGGAAGGGCCAACACCACTTATTCGTTCGATCTGACCTCCTCGGTAATGCCCGCGCCGACAGCGCCGGTCTATGTGAGCGAAGTCATGTGCGTTTCGGCTAAGGGCGAAACCTACAACAATGATTTTATTGAGATCTACAATTCCTCCTCCGCCGGGGTGTCGCTGAACGGCTATGGGCTGTCCAAGAATGAAAGCGGGGCGGCTTTCAAATTCCCTGATATTTCGGTTCCCGCAGGCGGATATGTGGTTGTCTACTGTACCGGCAAGAATTCCTCAAAAGCCGGAAAGACGCTGACCGCAGCTTTCAAGCTGGGTCAGAACGGAGAAAGCGTGTATTTTTTTGATCCCGAAGGGCATATCATCGACATATTCCATTCCGGCAAGCAGACTTACGGTCATTCGTCGGGAAGAGGCGGCAAGGGCAGCGTGTGTCTGTTTGACAAGCCTACGCCCGGCAAGAGCAATTCCTCTGTCGTTTACAGCGGATACGCCCAGTCCCCTGCTTTTTCCTCCGACGGAGGATATGTTTCAAAGGGGTTTGAGCTTACAATGACGGTGCCGGAAGGCTGTACGGTATACTACACCACCGACGGCAGCCGTCCGACCTCGTCGTCGAAAAAATACGCCGCTCCCGTCATGATCAACGAGAGTACGGTTGTCAGCGCGGTGTCTTACCGCGACGGTTATCTTCCCGGTCCGTATGTGACGGCGACCTTTCTTGTTGAAAAGGAACATTCCGTGCCTGTGGCTTCGGTTATCTCTGATCCCGACGGACTCTTTTCCAATAAGACCGGCATTCTGTCGAAGTACCAGAACGGACTTGTTCCCGGTCAGCCCAATTACATGAGCGAAGAGGAACGGGAGATGACCTTTGAATATTACATCGACGGCAAGAGGACGGTTTCATTCAACGGCAGGACGAGGGTTTTCGGCGAAACGTCCCGCAAGGAGGCGCAGAAGTCGCTTGCCTTGCTGATGTCGGAACGCTACGGTCCGAAAGAAGTGTGCTTTCCCTTCTTCGGAAGCAATTCCGTGAGCGTGTTTTCGTCGCTGGTTCTGCGACCTTCGGGGCAGGACTGGAACAAGGGTCACATGAGGGACGAGCTTTGCGCACGTCTGGCACGCGGCACCGTGGTGTGCGATTATATGGAATGCCAGCCGGTCGCGTTGTACATCAACGGGCAGTACTGGGGGCTTTATTACCTCAGAGAAAAGCTGAACCAGGATTATCTGGTGCATAAATACGGCATGACCAAGGGCAGGATTGACATTGTGAAATGGGAGAGAATCCGTCAGGCGGGAAGCAGGGACGGTTATCTCGCCCTGTGCGATTACTGTGAGAAACATGATCTCTCCAAAAAAGAGAATTATGAATATGTCTGCTCTCAGATAGACATCGATTCCCTGATGGACTGGTGGATATTTGAGACCTATATCGCCAATCTGGACACGGGAAACATCCGATGCTACCGCGACCAGAAGGACGGCAAGTGGCGGTGGATGCTTTTTGACATGGACTATGCCTTTTCGCTTGTCAATTACGACAGGAATTACGTCAAGCGATTCATGCTGGGTTCATTTCACGGACAGGCAAAGTGCAACAATTCCATCCCCAGAAATCTTCTGAAAAATGAGGAATTCCGCGAGAAATTCATTCTGCGGTATTTCAAGCATGTCAAGACCACCTTTGATACCGACAGGGTGCTCAAGGTCATGGACGATCTGTCAAACGAGATAAAAGACGAAATGCCGCGTCAGGAAGCCCGCTGGGGAAAGCCCACGGTCAGCTACTGGAATTACAACAAAAAGATCATCAAGGACATTATCAGGAAAAAGCCGGAGCTTGCCAGACAGCAGATCAAGGAGGCTTTTCGCCTGAGCGACAAGCAGGTAAAAAAGTATTATGACAGGGCATAGGAAGGTGATGATTTGCAATACAACAATCACAAGCTGAGGCATGAACTGAAATATATCATTTCCTATCGCGATTATTTTGCATTGAGAACCCGTGCGCTGGCATTCATGCGTCATGACGAGCACGGCGACAACGGAAGATATTTTATCCGAAGCCTGTATCTTGACGATATCATGCTTTCCAATTACAATCAGAAGATGGACGGATGGAACAGGCGGCGGAAATACCGCATCCGCATTTACGATCTGAGCGACAAAATCATCAAATTCGAGGTCAAGGACAAATACGACAGCTGCATTTCCAAGGCTTCGGACAGAATCAGCATAGAGGAATACGACAGCATTCTCGAGGGAGATTTCAGCTTTGTCGCGGATATTATTTTCTCGGATTCCGACGAAGGAAATTGCAAGGCGCTGAGAATCGCCTATATAGACAACGCCACCAAGATTCTGTTGCCTCAGGTGGTGGTGGATTACGACCGCGAAGTCTTCATCTGTGAAGAGGGAAACGTGCGCATGACATTCGATATGAATCTGAGGGCGGGCCTTGCTTCGGGAGATATTTTCGATCCGGAACTTGTCACCGTGCCGGCTTATGATGAAGGCTGCATGATATTGGAAGTCAAATACGACGATTATCTGCCTGACTTTGTCAGACACATGCTCAGACCGCTCGGAAGATGGCAGTCTTCGCAGTCCAAATACGCCATGTGCTGCATAGCGCAGGCAAATCTATTGGGAAAGGATGTTTTTTAATGAGTTTCGGAGATATTTTCAAAGGCAAATTTTTAAGCCAGGTGGCGAGCATTTCTCCGCTTGACGCGTTTATTACGCTGTTGATCGCCATAGGCATAGGTCTTATCATTTTTTTCGTCTATAAAAAGACCTTCAGCGGCGTTATGTACAGCAGCAGCTTCAATCTGTCTCTTCTGCTCATGGTGGTCATCACAGCGATCATTATTCTGACCATCAGTTCCAACGTCGTGCTTTCGCTCGGCATGGTGGGTGCTCTTTCAATTATCCGATTCCGCACGGTCATCAAGGATCCGGTGGACATCATGTATCTTTTCTGGGCGATTTCAATGGGCATCATCGTCGGCGCGCATCAGTATTTTTTCGCGCTGATTTGTGTCGGGGTAATCGCGGGAATCTGCTTTGTCATGGGAATACTCAAAAAGAAGGAAAAGATTTATCTGATCGTCGTGCGATACAGACACGGTTCCTCGGCGAATGTAGAGAAAGCCCTGAAATCCGTCAACGGAAAGGTCAAAAACAAGGCGGTCTCCAGGTCGGGCATCGAAACCATCGTTGAGGTCAATACGCAGGTTGCCGACAGCGACTTTGTGGAAAAACTGCTCACCATCAACGGCGTAGTCAGTGCGGTGCTTGTCAACTACAACGGAGAATACGCGGAATAATTCTTCCATTTATGCCGACGGGAATGCTTTCAGAGTGTCCCTGCCGGCTGTTTCTTTTTATAAATAACACTTGCAATAGGGCATCATTGATGGTATAATGATTTAGAATAAATAAATTTCCTATCGGAGGTATATCAAAAATGTCATATAAAGAGGATTTCGTAAAATTCATGGTTCGTTCCGGCGTTTTGCTTTTCGGAGACTTTACCACCAAAAGCGGCAGAAAAACGCCTTATTTCGTCAACACCGGCAATTACAAGACCGGCGCGCAGGCGGCCGAGCTGGGCGAATATTACGCCCGCAACATTCAGGAGCATGTGGAGGGAAGAATCGACGCGCTCTTCGGCCCGGCTTACAAGGGAATTCCGCTGGCGGTAGCGGCAGGCATTTCGATGAACAATCTTTTTGACCGCGACATCAACTACTGCTTCAACCGCAAGGAAGCCAAGGATCACGGCGAAGGCGGCTCGATGGTGGGCTACAAGCTCAAGGACGGCGACCGCGTGCTGATCGTTGAGGACGTGATCACAGCCGGCACCGCAATCCGCGAGACGCTGCCCGTGCTGAAGGCTGCCGCCGATATCGAGATAGCCGGCATGGTGATCTCGGTTGACCGCATGGAAAGAGGCAAGGGCGAAAAGACCGCCATTCAGGAAGTTTACGAGGAATTCGGCATAGTGACCTATCCCATCGTGACCGTAAAGGAAATCATTGAACTGCTTCACAACAATCCCGTTGACGGTAAAGTGTATATCGACGACGAAATGAAGGCAAGGATGGAAGCCTACATGGAGCAGTACTGCGTGAAATAAGCAATTGCAACCCTATTCCACGCAAGGCATTTTCAGGAGGGCATTATGTTAAGATTCAAGACAGGACTGAACTATGGGTGGAGATATACCCCCGACTATTCCCCGAAAAAAAGCAAAAATGAAAACTTCGACATCACCATCCGCCCGGTTGACATTCCTCACAACAGCGGCACGTCAAAATTCAATTATTACACCGGCGAGGACGAAAGCAAGATTGTGCAGTACATCAAACTGTTTGTCATTCCGGACGAGATGGAGGGCAAGCGCGTCATTCTTCACTTCGACGGAGTGATGAGCTGCGCCGCCGTTTTTGTCAATGAGAAGGCGGCATTTGCCCACAAGGGCGGTTTTACGGGATTCAGCCAGGATATCACCGATCTGTTGACTGACAGTGAGAACAAACTGACTGTCATAGTAGACTCCACCGAGCGTGCCGATACGCCGCCCTACGGCGCTCCGATAGACTTTCTGAGCTACGGCGGCATCTACCGTGACGTCTGGATAGAGGGCGTCCCCCAGCTTTACATCAAGGATACATTCATCATGCCCATGCTCACCGAGAAGGGATGGAAGCTGGATATATCGGGCGAAATCGGCGGTGAAGGTGAGCGCAAGCTGACATTTGCCCTTTATGACGGCACTCAGCGTCTCGGAATCTGCCAGTACCGCGCCGAGCAGCCGAATTACCATGTGTCGTGGACTGTTTCGGCGGAAGTCATTCCGTGGACTCCTGAAAATCCAAAACTGTATACCCTGAAGGTTTCACTTTCCAGCGGCGATGAACTGGATTATACCATCGGTTTCCGTCAGGTCAGGGTAGATCCGCAGGGCTTTTATCTCAACGGCAAGAAAACCAAGCTCATCGGAATCAACCGTATGCAGAATTACGCCTATGAGGGCTTTGCGATGCCTGCCTCCGCACAGAGAGCCGACGCGGATCTCATCAAATCGCTTGGATTCAACGCCGTGAGATGCGCACGCTATCCGCAGAGCAAGTATTTTGTGGAGCGTTGCAGCGAAATCGGCCTGATGATTATCTGGGATATGCCGGGCTATAAGTACGCAAAAGGCGGAGACTGGTTCGAGACACTGATACAGAATGTGCGGGAAACCGTCACCGAACACAGGAACGCTCCCAGTATAGTGATGTGGGGAACCCGTACCGACGATTCAAGGGATATTCCGCAGTTCACCCGCAAGGTCTGCGAAGTGATCAGAATGCTGGATCATTCCCGTCCGCTTTACGGTGTCAGAGCATTCAAGGGCGGTGAATCGCTGGAAGAAGTGTACGCTTACAACGACTACGAAAAGCACAGCCTGAACGACAGTTTTGTGTATGATGCAGCAGAGATTTCACCCGGCAATTCTCCGGTTATGATCACCGAGCATACAGGTCAGCTTTATCCCGCAAGGAGTTTCAGCTCCGAGAAGGAACTTCTGGAGCAGGCGCTCAGCCATGCCCGCATGATCGACGCGGCTTACGGCAGCAAGGGCGTGATTGGCACGTTCGGCTGGTGCCTGTGCGATTACAATACCCATGCCAGCTTCGGTGGCAATGACGGCGTTTGCAGCTACGGCATCTGCGATCTCAACAGAATTCCGAAGCTCGCGGCGGCGGTTTATTCCAGCCAGAGCAATTCCCGCACGGTGCTGGAGATCTCTTCGGCAATGATGGCCGGAGAGCACCGTCTGGGCATGTTAGGAAATGTCTATGCTTTCACCAACTGCGACAGTGTGCGTCTTTACAAGAACAACGAGCTTGTGTCGGAATTCTTCCCGGATAAGAAGCGGTTTCCGCATATGCCTCATCCTCCGATTCTGATCGACGACCTCATCGGAGGAAAGATGGAAGGCTTTGATCAGAAGAAAGCGCAGGATATCCGTCGGGCCATCAGCGAATTCAATGACGAATCCGTGCAGCAGCCTGCCAAGGAAGGAATCAAATCGCTGTTCTCTTCCAAGAGCCCGAAGATTTCGGAGGAAGAAGTGGTGCGGCTTTACAGGGAATATGCCGTAACGCGTTCCGTCAGGACGGAATTCAGATTTGAAGGCATTATCAACGGTCAGGTTGCCGCGACTGTCATCAAGGCGCCTGTCGTCAAGACCAAGTTCAAGGTCAATGTTAGCAGCAGCACGCTGATACACGGCGAAACCTATGATGCGGCACGCATCGAAATCGTGGCTGTGGATTCCAACGATAACCGTATCAGCTACTTCAACGACTGCCTGAGTGTCACCTGCGACGGAGCGCTGGAAGTGATAGGCTCCGATGTGATTCCGCTTGTCGGCGGCGGCGCGGCCTTCTATCTGCGAACCAAGGGCGGCAGAAAGCAGGCTAACGTCAAGATCACCACACAGTCGATGGGCGAATTCGAAATCCCGCTCAGCGTCATACGCAAGACGTCGAAGGAACTGAATGTTTCCAAAACCGAGGAGCAGCCTTCAGAGGAATGACTTTCGGAGCGGAGGAAGCAACTGGAAAGATGAAAAAAATAACCTTCAAATGCAAAAACAAAGACAGCGAGATCGTTGGCATTGTCATCTGTATACTGCTTTTTCTGGCAGGATGGCTGATTTCTTCCGCCATTGCGCGAGCCTACGGCAGCAGCGTATTCATTACGGTGGCTGTGCCGGTAGCCTTCCTGGTCTGCGGGGTGGTGTACATGTCTCGACGAAGGACTTCGGCGGACGGACAGACCGGAACGGCTGAATTTGCCGAAAGCGGCAGAGTCCGGCTGACCTTCGGAGGAAGAAGCGTGATTTTCGACTGCAAGGATATAAAAAACGTCAGCTATACCCGCGATACGCTTACCAACGACGCCGTCGGAAGCGGCTACATAATGACCATCAGGCTGCCCTACCGCAGCGTTAAGGTCTTTTCCGAGGAACTGCCGCAGGGAATTACCGGATTTGAAAATACAGAGCTTTACGCGCTATACGCCGAGCTTGCCGGGAGAGTGAAGGAGAATGGGCGGTCTTAGCAATCATTTCAAAGGCAGCGGCTACGCCATTCACCGCACGGCCATCAGACCCGGACGGCTGCCGGAATGCTGCCGGAATGCCCTTGCGGATTGTCTTCTTGCTGTGAGATTTCTCGATGCATCGGGCAAAGAAAGACTGCTGCCTATGAAAAAATGCGGCGTATGCGGCAGGTACTACGCGGTTTGCGAAGACAAATTCATGGCCATCGGGAATCTTTTGAAATACGATATCGTCAATCTGTCCGAATAAATGCAGGGCTTCCTTCATCACAGAGGGAAGCCCTGTTTTTCACATTGTCAGATGCACGGTCAATGCGGCGATGATCATTCCGGTCAGGTCGGCTGTGAGCGCAGCCGGAATGGTGCAGCCCGTTTTCTTGATACCAACGCTTCCGAAATAGACCGTCATTGTGTAAAATGTGGTTTCGGTGGAGCCCATCATCACCGAAGCAATTCTGCCGGCAGCGCTGTCCGGCCCGCAGGAATCGAAAACGCCTTTCAGCACCGACAGTGCGCCGCTCCCTGAAATAGGTCTTATCAGCATCAGCGGCAGGGTTTCGGAGGGGATACCTGCCATTCCGATTATGGGAGTCGCTGCCTGCCCCAGCGCATCAATTGCCCCGGATGAACGCAAAGCCGACACACAGAGCGTCAGCGCGGTGAGTGAAGGAATGATTCCCACAGCGGTTTTCAGACCGTCCCTGGCTCCTTCCAGAAACGCGTCAAACACATTCACGCCCTTTATCAGCCCAAAGAGCGTAATACCTGTGACAGTGATAATCACGAGGTAATTTCCCATACCGAATCCCCTTGTCTGTAGTGAAATGGATTTTATCCTGAACTGTCAGTTGCATTTGATCCCCGATGATTGACTTATCATGACCTGCGGGTCATGCCGGCGTCGGTTTTCGGCAGTGAACGGGGCTGAAGTGCTTTGCATACCATCAGTCCGGCGGAGAGTGCGCAGACCGAAGTGATCCAGACGCAGAAAATGATGCCCGCAGGGTCTGACGAGCCTGCCGCGCTGCGCAGTGTCATCACAGTTGCCGGAATGAGCTGCACCGATGCGGTGTTGATCACGGCGAAGGTCATCATTTCATTGCTGGGCTTATCCGGAGAGCCTTCCCTTTGACGTGACAGCTCCTTCATAGCCCGGATGCCGGGGGGAGTGGCGGCATTGCCCAGTCCAAGAATATTCGCCGTGATATTCATGCACACGAATCTTTCCGCCGCACTGCCTTTTTTCAGTCCCGGCATAATCAGCCTGAGAACGGGACGCAACACGCCGGCCAGAAGCTCCGTCAGTCCGGATTTTTCCGCAATTGACATGATGCCGCTCCAGAGTACCATCCCCCCCGCAACCGTAAGCATCAACTGAGCCGTATCCGTTCCGCTGCGTAGAATGGCTGCCGAAACGTTTCCTTCGCTGCCCGATGCGATCCCATAGAATGACGCGGCCAGCAGCATGGCGGCAAACAGATAATTCATCATCTCTATCATTTCCCACAAAAATAAAATTTTGATTTATTTTACCTTAAACCGATTTACTTATATTTATGAATGTGCTATGATTAATATTACAGTGAATTTTCCGTTTCAGGGGAAAGGAAGATGGGCTTGCCTGATTTCAGCAGAATGCACGGTCGTGATGGCGGAGACGGTTTTCGCGACGGGTTCAACGATGGATTCAACGAAGATTTCGACGACGGGTTCAACGACGGGTTCAACGACGGGTTCAACGATGGGTTCAACGACGGGTTCAACGACGGGTTCAACGACGGGTTCAACGACGGGTTCAACGACAGGTCCGGCAATGAGACAGACGACGGCTTTTCCAACGATACGTCCGAAGGTTTCTCGAACGAGGAGAAGAAGGATCTCTCTGATACCGATCTGCCGGGGAATTCATTCAGTCCTGAGAGTGAACAGACGGGGAATGATTCCGGCGACAGTGCGGAGAAAAGCAGAAATAGGAATCATGCGGGGCTGAAAGACGCGTTTTCGGCTCTTTTTCAGGCTATTTCGGGACGGTTCTCCGGCGGTGAAAAGCCGGCCGGTGACAAGGGAATAGACGGGGCGGACAATACCTTTGCCCATGATTTTGACAGTGCGGTCGATGACGGATTTGAGCCGGGGCAGGAATCGGCGTCGGAATCAGACCGGGAATCGGGTGATGCCGAACCTCCGCAAGCCGTGGAAACGCAGAGCGGTTCAGATGACGATTCCTACAGAAGTCAGCGTGAACTGCCTCCGGAGAATCCGTACGCCGGGATGAGCATCGGAAGCCGGAATTACCCGGACAGGGAGTCACGCTTTGCAGAACGCGAGTCGGAACGTTATACAGGAACTCCCTCGTTCAATGATGATCGCCATAGCGGGAATTCCGGACGCTACGGCAATTATGGCAATTACCGCAATTACGGCAGTTACGGTCATGATGACAATGCCGGCAGAACCGGTCGTTACCGTCGTTCCGGCGATCAGGAAGAAAACGACGGTAATCAATCCAACCAATCCACACACGCGGTGGAAGACGAGATTCCGGAAGGCACTGCTAGCGGGGTAATGGCCGCTGTCTTCGATGCACTGGGCAGACTCCGGAAAAGGCTGCCCAGCTTCCGACCGAAGGTGTATGTTGTGCCGGAACCGGATTATAAGCCGGAGGACGACGGAATAGGCACGCCCACATTGGCGTCCGATATACAGAAAATACTGGAGGCGCAGAACAAACCGGGAGAAACGGAACAGGAATACGACCGTATGAGAAGCTATATACGCTCGGTGAGTACGGATACCCGCATACGTCCCGGCGACATTAAGGAGCCCGAAAACATCGGGGAAGTGCGGGCCGCCGAGAGTGAGCTTTATGACCTCATTGACTCCATAATGAGTACCAATGAGCAGCAGCGCAGCCGTATCGGCGTCTACGAGAAGCCGCCGGAGGAAGATCCTTACAATTTTCGCGGCATCAACAATGAACGGCAGTATTTTGATGATACGGATGCTTACTCCTTCAACATGGCTCCCCGTTATGGTTTTGAATCGGAGGAAAAAATTGACCCCGGCCGGAAACAGGCGGAAATGGAGTATACCCAAAGCCTGCAGTTTTCAGACGACGGCTTCGATGATGATTTTGAACCGTATATGGACAATGACAACGCGGCGGCGGAAAACGGCTCTGATCTGTCCAACGGCCTGCCCGACCATGCTTCCGACGGTTACAGCAGAGAAACAGACGACAGCTTGGCCGACGATTTCGGCGATGATTCTGAACCCGCGGAAGTCGGAACAGGCGATGACCTGGGCGATATTGACGAATGGAATGACGACCGCATTCTTGACAGTCCATCTGATGAATCCCAGACCGGACGAGAAAGCAGGGAGGGCAAAAGACGAATTGTGCATCCCGCCCCGAATGCGCTGAATGAGAAAGCATTGGCTGATGACCGCACCAGGCGTTCGGGTAAAAGAAAGGCAACTGTCAGACGCAGGCCAAGTAGATGACCTGATTTTGCAATAGAAATATGGATTATCGGTAAATTTTTATGCTCATTTGCATTTTAACCTTGAATGCATCTGAATAATGTGCTAAAATTTATTTGTATATTTGCGTGCTTATGCATCACACAAAATTTATTGTTGAGGACTGATTGATTTTGAAAGGCAACAGACAGATTGGTCTTGACGGCAGAATCTTTATCAATGACTGCCTTAGCGACGGGTTATTCTTTGTTTACAGCATCATACTGAGCGGCATCCTCGGCGCGGTAGGGGATGTTCTGAAGCTTACCGGCAAGAGCAGCTTTGTGATGGATCCGCTGACAAACGGGCTGATCCTGATGGATTTTGCCTGCTGTCTGGGACTGGTGCTGGTTTCGTATTATGTCTACTTTATGAATTGCGGAGAGAGCATGCCAAAGCTGGGAGTCAAGCCCTTGGTTTACCTCGAATATGTCCGGCTGGCATATTACGGCATGCTTATCTATGATGTGCTTTACCGTTTCTGCGACGAGATTCTGCACAGCGGAAAATACCCTATTGCCATGTCGGTGTTTTATGTTGCGTATCTTGGCTGGCTGATCTCGTGCTCCTTTGCCGCGATGTTTATTCTGACCGTACTCAATCAGAATATGATCCGCCGCAGCTATTCGGTTTCATTCAAAATGCTTGCCCTTGCGGGGCTCAGCATCAATATTGTCATGCCGATTGTATTCTTTGTCACAAAGATATGGATAAAAGGCCCGGGAGACGGATTTTACAGCTCGGCGTTATGTGACTTTATCAGGCTGGGGATCGCACCGATCTTTTATGCGGCGCTCTGGTTCCTTTTCCTGAACGCCATAGATCAGATTGACAGGGTATTCAGTGAAGTGGATAACGCCATCAGAGATAAAAATTATCGCATCGAATTTGAAGAAGAACAGGGCAAGTCAAAGAGAAAGAAGAAGACCGCAAAATCCGACGGTTCTTCAAAGGATAAAAAAGGCGGCAAAAAGAAGGGCGGCAAGGGCAGCAAAGCAAAAAAAGCGGTTAATCCTGCGTCTGCTCCCGCTGAACCTGAAAGTGAATCCGCTCCGGAGAATGTCAATGATCCGGTTGACAGCGGAATTTCTGCCGAAATAGCCTTTGAAACTTCATTTGACGCTGCCGGAGAAGCGGCTGACGACTCGGAGAAAAGTGAATCTGAAGACTTCGGTGAAATGGTAGATATCAACGCACTGATTAAAACGCAGGAGAATGATTCTCCTGAAGAATCTCAGCAGACCCATGAAGAAGCGGATTCCACAGATTCCAATCGTGAACCCGATGGGAAAGCTGATACATCCGAAAGCACGGAAGATAAGTAATGAGTCAAAAAAACAACGTCAGTTATTTGTTATTCAGTTAATATGACGTTGTTTTTTGTCTATTTGTGAAACGGAGGATCATTTCCGATATGGAGAACAACTACAGTAATATCATAGCACCGTCAGACGGCGTGCGAAGGTTTCTCTGCAAGACATCGATACTATTTGCAAGCCTGCTGTCTGCTGTTTATTGCTACTTTGCATTTCGCATGAATATGCTGGAGGCGAATACACTGGGCGATTCTCTTCGCAGCAAAGTGCTGGTTGCGGCTTATCTCATGCTGCCTGTCGGCCTGCTTACCGCGGCGATATTTGCACGGATCAAGGCAATGGGGCTGGCGTTCAGCATGATCAGCCTGGTGATTGCCATGCTTTCCTCATTCATGCTGCTGATCAATTCTCTTGCCTCGCTGCTTCGTGAGAGCAGACTGCTGGGAATTTCCGGCAGCCTGTTTGAATTGCTGACATTTGCCGGGCTGTTTGCACTCCTGGTGAATCTCGTCATGTCCTGCATGGATTTCAGGCTTCAGCCAATCATCGGCGCGATCGGAGCAGCGGCAGCCGTGATTGCCATGATTATCACATCCATCAGAACGACAATGTCCTTCAGCGCATTGAGATTTGCTTGGAATACAGACTTTGACTGGAAGAATCTCGGAAAGATGGTGGATACAGACAAACTGAGGTTCCACGCGGAGTGGATTTTCAGAAGTATTCCGAGAGGGAATGCCTCCGCGCTTCATACAATGTTCAGCATGCGATTTTACGAGAGAATCTCCGCTTGTGTATTCTACTGTTTTCTGATCATGGTCTTTCTGAAATTCCAGAAAGAGATGAAGACGTTCAACAAGCTGCTTCAGCACGCCAGCGAATATGTCGAGATACCTACCGCAAGAATTTACCAGAGAATATTTGGTTCAGGTGCCAGAAACGATGGGGAGCCGGTCATTCCTACACCGAAAAAGCATACAGGGGAATCGCTGAAAAGCCGTCTGCGCGCACTCGGCAATATGATGAAAGCGAAAGAGCAGGGAATGGATATTACCGAGATGGCAGACGAATATGATTCCCGCAGAGCAGATGAGGAAGAGAAATTAAGCTTTTCGTTCAACAGTGAGGACAGAGAGTACTCCGACGAGGATGAATTGACCGAGGAAGAGCGATATATTATGGAGAGCCGGAGAAAGATGTCCTCCAAAACCAGCGGTCCGGATGCCTCTCCGAGACCGCGCCGCCGACCGGATGAATTCGGAGAGGACGACCTCCCGAGACCTCGCCGTCCTCGGGAGGATTTCGGAGAAGGAAACCGTCCGAGACCGCGCCGCCGACCGGATGAATTCGGAGAGGACGACCTCCCGAGACCTCGCCGTCCTCGGGAGGATTTCGGAGAAGGAAACCGTCCGAGATCTCGCCGCCGACCGGATGAATTCGGAGAGGACGACCGTCCAAGATCTCGCCGCCGACCGGATGAATTCGGAGAGGACGACCGCTCGAGATCTCGCCGCCGACCGGATGAATTCGGAGAGGACGACCGTCCGAGATCTCGCCGCCGACCGGATGAATTCGGAGAGGAAGACCGTCCGA
>CAMHMN010000052.1 GCA_946186245.1 uncultured Clostridia bacterium | reverse complement strand
CGTTCTTGGTGTCGCGGATATAGACCTTGGCTATTCCGGCGTTGATGATCATGCGTTTGCACATGGAGCAGCAGTTGCCGTTTGCCACATAATCGCCCGAATTCACATCCACGCCCACCAGAAAGAGCGAGCTGCCGATCATCTCGTTGCGGGATGCGCTGATGATCGCGTTCTGCTCGGCGTGAACGCTGCGACACAGCTCATAGCGTTCTCCGCGCGGCACCTTCATTTCTTCCCTGATACAGCGTCCCATATCAGTGCAGTTGAGTCTGCCTCTCGGCGCGCCGACGTAACCGGTGGAAACCACCTCGTCATTCTTGACGATTACCGCGCCGTACCGCCTTCTCAGGCAGGTGCCTCGCTGGGAAACCATTTCGGCAAGGTCGAGGTAATAATTGACCTTATCTCTTCGTTCCATAGAAAAACCTCCGAAAATCAGAATATAAAGAATAATCCGCCTGCAATTAATTGTCGAAATGCACAATCAGGTAACATTTTTTTGTATTGTTCATATAATTAAAGAGAAGTGTTTAGAATAAGTCTGTTGAATTGCACATTGACAAAACTTTAACAAGGTTCTATAATGAGTCACAGCTGAGGGACCGCAGAGAGTGCAACAGACACTGTATTCCACGGCTCACGGAGTATCCCCTCAGCTTTGACATAGATTTTTGCTTTTTGTGGAAGGGGAAATATGATTAAATGATCAAAAAAAGCATCAGATTCACATCGGTCAACGATATTAAAGAGTTCGTCAATATCACTATGACGCAGCCTTTTGACATTGACCTGATCGCCGGCCGGTATACAGCCGACGCAAAATCCATTCTCTCAGTGTTCGGTCTGGACCTGGGCAGAGAGGTGACACTCGGCATCCACGCCGACGAAAAGACAGCTGCCGCTTATCTCGGAAGAATCGCGAAGAATCTCGTCTGACAGCAGAAATGAAAAACAACGGATTAATCAGCCTGTGCAACGGATCCTATCCTGCAGGGCTGATTTTTTTTTATTCCTGCGAATTCTCTTCGCGTTGCGGTGCATCTGCGATAAAATATTCGTTTTCGTAATCATCCTCTTCCTCTTTGGGCAGCGGAATCGACTGATAGACCTCCACCTTTCTGGCTGCCGACCAGAGCTGCGGGTGTATTCTTACCGAATAGCCGCAGCCGGGATCCGTTGCCCAATCGGAAATAGCCGCCTCGGGCAGTCCGTACTGTGCCAGAATAGTGGAAATCGCCCCGCCGTGCGTCATGATCACCGCAGAAGGCGTGCCTGTTTCCAATAGCGCGCCCACGATTTTTTCAAATGCCTGACAGACACGCCGACCGAATTCCACGCCGGATTCACCGCTCGGTGGCGCGGAATTGCCGCCGGAAGCAAGCCACTCGGCAAATTCCTTGCTTCCGCTCAGTTCTTCGGCTGTCAGACCTTCGAATTCCCCAAAATCACACTCGCGGAATTCGTCTATCACAATGGGCCTGACACCGGGATAAATGATTCCCAGCGTCTGCCTGCAGCGTTGCAGCGGACTGCTGAAGAACGCGGCAGCGCCGGGATATACGAATCCTTCATCAAGTGCGCGGATGTTTTCTATGCCCACGTCGTTCAGAGGAATATCCTTGCTGCCGATGTACTGGCCCATCATATTTCCGTCAGTTATACCATGCCTAAGCAGGTGAATTTGGTAAGTTTTCATAAAGCTGCCTCCAAATGACAAATTGTTATAAATAACTCTTGAAATGACATCCGGTTTATGTTATCATTAATGTTATTCGGAATGAGATATTTTGGCATTATTTAGCTTCTTCTATTATATCTTCAATATCATATTTTATCAAGTATTAATTCGTAAAACGCTGAAAGATAATTCAGCGTTTCATTACCCTTATGAGTCAATCGAGGTGAATACTCATTGAATGACAGCTTTCCACGGATCATTACGCTGCTGCGAACCGAACGGAACATCACCCAGAAGGACGCGGCGCGTGACCTCAATATTTCCCAGGCCCTTCTCTCCCACTATGAACGCGGTGCCAGGGAATGCGGGTTGGATTTTCTGATTAAAATAGCCGATTATTACGGTGTTTCCTGCGATTATCTGCTGGGCAGAACGTCTGACCGCAGCGGCGCGAAACTCACGGTCAACGACATTCCTGATCCGGATGAAAATGATGACAACATTCTGAAAGGTTCCACCCTGCCGGTTCTCAACAAAAAGCTGATTGCCAATTCGCTTAACATCATTTTTGACCTGCTGCAAAAGCTCGACAATCAGGATCTCACCCATCAGGTTTCTCTCTATCAGATGATTGCGGTCTACAAGGCGTTCCGAATCCTATATTCCGCCAACCAGCAGAATTCCTCCAGTTTTTTCTCGATCACGGATAACACCTTCCAGGGCTTCTCCGATGCTTCAATGAGCATCATTGAGTCGCGCATGCGTTCCCTGGCTTCCGGCAAAGAAATCAATGGAATGAAGCCGCTTGCAGACAGCAAGGCGCTGGAAATGTCGTTTGACAGCATCAACAGCGAATATCAGCTCTATGCGTCTTCCCTGATGAATCTCATAAGATGCGCCGAAAAAGCGATGGATTTTTCAAATGAAAAAAAATAAAAGCAGACTAGCCGTTTCCGGTCGGTCTGCTTTTTCTTATGCTTCCGCAATGACGGCCCGCGCGTCAACACAGCCTGTTCTCTCCCCTGCGACAGTCCAGTATCCTTCGGACGAAACGCAGATGTTATTCGCCTCACGGGAGGAGAATTCAATGACGATGACGCGCTTCGGATTCCGCTGAGAGCTTCGATCAGTTAGACAGACACATAGCGCTTTGTTTCGTCTGTCACATCGAATTCTATTGTCGAGGATAGTTTGATTTTCCCTTTTGAGTCAGCCATTGTCAATCATTCACACGAACAACTCACACAAACAATAAATCCGCCGTGCAGACTTTTGACGATAGTCCACACGGCGGAATAATTCATTATTGACAAGCAGGAAGTTATTCTTCGCCCAGCAATTCCTTGTATAGATGATGGAACTGCTTGGCACGCTTTTTCCAGCTGTTGTCGCAGTTCATTGCGCGTCTGACCAGAATCCACCAGCCTTCACGGTGTGAATAGCCGCCCAGTGCGCGATAGATAGCGTTGAGCATTTCTCTGCCGTTGTATGCCTGGAACACAAAGCCGTTGCCGTAGCCATCCGCGCTGTCCGAAACGGAATCGCGCAATGCCCCGGTCTCGCGCACAATCGGAATGCTTCCGTAGCGCAGTGCAACCATCTGAGCCGTTGAACCGGGTGCAATCTTGGAGGGAACAAGGAACATGTCGCTCGCCGCGTAGATCTTGCGGGCTAGCTCGGGGATGAAGCCGAAGCAGGCGACAAATTTGTCGCGGTACTTCTCCTGCATCTGTCTGAAGTATTCCTCGTATTCCCAGTCGCCGGAGCCGAGAATGACAAACTGCACATCGGCGTATTGCAGCAGTTCTTCCAGCACGTCACGCAGAATATCCATGCCCTTTGGTGTGATCATGCTGCTGACCATACCGATCATTGGCACGTCCTTGCGCTCCGGCAGGAAAAGTCTGCGCTGCAGCTCACGCTTATTGTCAGCTTTTCCTTTGATAAAGGAATCATCGCCGTACTGAGCATAGGTCATCATGTCTGTTTCAGGGTTATAGGCGGCTGTGTCCAGTCCGTTGAGTATGCCCCTGATCTTTGACCAGCGGTCGCGGATGATGGAATCCAGTCCGAATGAGAACCACGGATCACGCAGCTCCTCGGCATAGGTCTGGCTGCTTGTGGTGACGATATTGGCTGTTTCAATCGCGCCCTTGAGCAGATTGATGCTGCCGTCGAATTCCACCAGTCCCTTTTCTTCCTCCGGAATGCCCAGAACTTCTTCCACCAGTTCCATGCCGTACTTACCCTGATACTGGATATTGTGAATGGTAAAGACTGTCTTTGTGCCGTAGAACCACTCGTTCTTGGAGTAGAAAAGATGATAATAAACAGGCACAAGCGCGGTCTGCCAATCGTTGGCATGAATGATGTCGGGCTTGTAATCCACATAAGGAAGCATTTCCAGAACAGCGCGGGAGAAGAAAGCGAATCGCTCTGCGTCGTCATAATGACCGTAATAGCCCTTGCGCTTGAAATAGTACTGATTGTCGATGAAATAGTAATCAACGCCTCTGTATCTGGCTTCAAATACACCGCAGTACTGACGTCTCCACGCAACAGGCACCGAAAGGCTGACGATGAATTTCATGCTGTCTTTTAGCTCCTGCGGAATCCCCTCGTACAGGGGCATTACCACGCGGCAGGTCACAAGCCTCTGACGCAATGCGTACGGAAGACAGCCCGCCACTTCGGCCAATCCGCCGGAATAAGCAAAAGGCATAGCCTCGCTTGTTACATACAAAACTCTCATATTAATATAACCGTCCTTATCGAGATCTGTGTGTGGTTCGGAAGTAAATCAGACCACGCTGCCCTTGGAAACGTATATCGGGTAGGACTCGGTGCCGATCATGGCTTTGCCGTCGCTGAATGTGACGTCCTTATCGCTGATAAGATAATCAAGTACAGTATTGTCGCCGATCACCGTATCCTGCATGATAATGCAGTTGGACAGCTTGGAGCCCTTGCCCACATGAACGCCGCGGAAGAGCACACAGTTTTTGACTTCGCCCTCGATGACGCAGCCGTCGGCAATCAGCGAATTGGTAACGACAGAACCAAGACCGTATCTGGTGGGCATTTCGTCCCTCTCCTTGGTGTAGATGGGACGCATGGGATTGAAGAGGTCTCTGAGCACATCCCACTTCATGAGATCCATGTTGACCCTGAAGAAAGACTGAACGGAATCGAGCGCTCCCACATATCCTTCAAATCTGTAACCGTAGATCTTATTCTCCAGCACGCCTCTCTGCAGAATGTCGCGGACAAAGTTGCTGCGGTTTCTGCTGACGGCTTCAGCGATGGTCTGCTGCAGGAATGCCTTCTTCATGACATAGTAACCCATGCTCCAGCTGACCTTTTCGCCCTTCTTCGCACCAACGACGATGTCGGTGACCTTGTCCTGACTGTTCAGCTCCAGAACGACAGGTTCGCCGAGATCGGGCATTTCGCCGTTCTTGTAAACGATGGTAATATCCGCATTGGTGTCGAGATGCGCGTCGAGCACCTTCTTGAAATCGATATTGCAGATCATGTCGCAATCGGAAAGAATGACATATTCCTCGTTGCAGTTTCTCAGGAAGCTGGTAATACCGTCGAGCGCTTCAATGCGGTTGCTGTACATCTGATTGCCGTTGCCGAAGGGAGGCAGAATAAACAGACCTTCGCTCTTTCTGGAAAGATCCCATGCCTTGCCGGATCCGAGATGATCCATAAGCGACTGATAATTGCTCTTGGTGATAACGCCCACCTTGTTGACGCCCGAATTGACCATGTTGGAAAGCGGGAAGTCGATGGTGCGGTATCTGCCGCCGAACGGCACCGAGCCGAATGTTCTTATATTGGTGACCTGCTGCATGGTGTCGTCATGCATATTGGAAAAAATGATACCTACTACGTTATTTCCTCTCATTATTTTGTCACCTCCGGAATATCCTCTTCGACCATTGCCTTTGCCTTGACAACAGCGTTAGCGCCAACCTTGACGCCGCCGCCGATAACGGCAATGCCCCAGTCGTCTCTGTTTTCCATATCTTCGGGACGCTGACCTACCACGGCGCCGGGGCCGATGACGGCATTCTCAGCGACAATGGCGAACTGTACCTTTGCGCCCTCCATGATCTTGGCACCGGGCATGATAATGGATTCGGTAACCTGTGCGCCGGTTTCCACCTGAACGCCCTCAAAGAGAATGGAGAATTCCAGCTTGCCGTTGACCATACAGCCTTCGGTCACAAGCGAATTCTGGCAGTCCGCGTTCTTGCCGACATAGTGAGGGGGCATGACGGGATTGCGGGTGAAGATTCTCCAGGAAGGATCGGACATATCGAGCGGATCATTGGGATCAAGCAGATCCATGTTGGCTTCCCACAGGGAGTCGATGGTTCCGACGTCCTTCCAGTAGCCTTCAAACTTCCAGGCGACCATCTTCTCGCCGGCGTTGAGCATGGCGGGGAGCACGTCCTTGCCGAAGTCATTGGAGCTGTCGGGATTGGCTTCGTCCATCTCGAGGTACTTGCGCAGCTTTTCCCAGCTGAAGATATAAATGCCCATGGAAGCGTTGTTGCTCTTGGGTACCTTCGGCTTCTCGTCGAATTCGTAGATGGTGCCGTCCTCATTGCAGTTGAGGATACCGAAACGGGAGGCTTCTTCCATCGGCACCTGATAGGCAGCGATGGTGCAGGCTGCCTTATGCGACTTGTGGAATGCGAGCATCTCGGAGTAATCCATCTTGTAGATATGGTCGCCCGAGAGGATTACCACATAGTCGGGGTTATATCTCTCAATAAAGGGAATATTCTGATAAATGGCGTTGGCGGTTCCCTTGTACCAGTCGGCGCCGTGCGTTCCCTGATAAGGCGGAAGAGCATGAACGCCGCCGTACATGGTATCAAGATCCCAAGGCTGTCCGTTGCCGAGATAGTCGTTGAGCACGAGGGGCTGGTACTGCGTCAGCACACCGACGGTATCAATGCCGGAATTGACACAGTTGGACAGCGGAAAATCTATGATCCTGTACTTGCCTCCAAACGGTACCGCGGGCTTTGCAATTCTTTTGGTCAGGGCATACAGTCTGCTGCCCTGTCCGCCTGCAAGCAGCATTGCAATACATTCTTGCTTTGGATACATGTTTGTTATTCCTCCTTGCGTATCGCTTGTAGAGATTCTTCAACATTCAATATACAGCACTGCAAGGCAGCGCAGTCTTAACGCCGCCTTGCGTGACAATATGATTTGTAAAACCTGTTAAGCCGTGATAATGCATCAAGTATTTCTTCCGTCCGAAATAAAGATGCCTTTCTCTTGATTATGATTACTCGACTTCGGGAGCTTCTGCCGCGGGCTCTGCGGGAGCCTCTGCGGGAGCTGCTTCAGGAGCAGGCGCTGCCTTCTTGGCTCTGGGAGCACGCTTCTTGGGAGCGGGTTTCTCGGCGGCTTCTTCGCCCTCTGCCTTCTTGGCTCTGGGAGCACGCTTCTTGGGAGCCGGCTTCTCAGCAGCTTCTTCGCCTTCGGCCTTCTTGGCCTTGGTAGCACGCTTCTTGGGAGCGGGCTTCTCTTCCGCGGGTGCTTCCTCTGCTGCGGGTTCTGCTGCTTCGGGAGCTGCTTCCTCCGCCTTCTTAGCCTTAGTGGCACGCTTCTTGGGAGCGGGCTTCTCTTCGGCCGGTGCTTCCTCTGCTGTGGGCTCTGCTGTTTCTTCTTCCTCTACCTCCGGTTCGGGCTTGGGTCTCTTGGGAAGTCTGGCGGACAGCTGATAGAACTGAACAGAAAGTGAAGGCAGGTTGACCGCAATGGACTGCTCCTGATCGTGCATCGGAATGTCTTCCGTGCTGGCTACGGTGCCATTGTTCTCGCCTGTGCCGCCGAATTCCGCCGCGTCAGAGGAGAAGATCTGGGTGTATCTGCCGTGTACCGGAACGCCAATGCGATAGCCTTCGCGTCTCATCGGGCAGAAGTTGCAGATGGCGATGAGTTCATTGCCCAGCTTGTCGATTCTGCGGAAGCTGATGACAGACTGCTGATAGTCGTCCAGCGCGATCCACTGGAAGCCGTGCCATGAATCGTCCACTTCCCACAGCTCCGGATGATCGAGGTAGAACTTGTTGAGCTGCTTGTTGAATTCCTTGAGCTTTGCGTGCATGGGGTATTCAAGCAGATTCCAGTCGAGCTGCTTCTGGAAATTCCACTCGTCGAACTGACCGATTTCCGCGCCCATGAAGGAGAGCTTCTTGCCGGGGTGAGCCATGACGTAGGTCATGAAGGCTCTGAGGCCGGCGAACTTCTGCCAGTAGTCGCCCGGCATCTTCTGTAGCATGGATGCTTTGCCGTAAACCACTTCGTCGTGGGACAGCGCAAGCACGAAATGCTCGGAGAAGGCATACATCAGCGAGAAGGTCAGAAGGTTGTGATCGTAGGAACGATAGATCGGATCCATCGAGAAATATCTGATAGAATCGTTCATCCAGCCCATGTTCCACTTGAAGGTGAAGCCCAGACCCCCGTCCTCCGGCTTGCCTGTGACCTGCGGCCATGCGGTGGATTCCTCGGCGATCATCATCGCGTTGGGATAGTACTCCTTGACAGCCGTGTTGAGCATCTTGAGGAACTCAACGGCTTCGAGGTTCTCGTGACCGCCGTAGATGTTGGGCATCCATTCGCCGTTGCTGCGGTTGTAGTCGAGGTAAAGCATCGAAGCGACAGCGTCAACGCGCAGACCGTCGATGTGATACTTATCCAGCCAGAACAGAGCGTTGGAAATGAGGAAGGAACGGACTTCGTTGCGTCCGAAATCGAATACGCAGGTGCCCCATTCCTTGTGCTCGCCCTTGCGCCAGTCGGAATACTCATATGTCGGTGTGCCGTCGAAACGGTAGAGGCCGTGCGCGTCCTTCGGGAAGTGAGCCGGAACCCAGTCCATGATGACGCCGATGCCGTTCTGGTGCATGATGTCAACGAACTTCATGAAGTCCTTCGGCTCGCCGTAACGCGATGTGGGAGCGTAGTAGCCGCATACCTGATAGCCCCAGGAACCGTCATAGGGATACTCGGTCATAGGCATCAGCTCTACGTGTGTGTAATTCATCTCCTTGATGTAAGGAACAAGCTCTTCCGCCAGCTTGACATAGCCGAAGGGATTGCCGTCGGGATAAGTTCTCCAGGAGCCGGCATGCATCTCATAGATGTTCATGGGCTTGTCGAGCTTGTCGGGAACCTGCTTGGCCTGCCAATCCTGATCATGCCACTCATAGCCCTCTATGTCATAGAAGCGGGTTGCATTGGAAGGACGTGTCTCGAAATGATAGCCGTAGGGGTCGCTTTTCTGGGTCATTGTATTCCAGTTGGACTCCACGCAGTACTTGTAAACGCAAAAATCGCCTACATCCTGAATTTCACATTCCCACACGCCGCCGCTGTTGCACTTGTACATATAGTTCGCCTGGGGATTCCAATCGTTGAAATCACCGACAACCGAAATGGACTTGGCGTTGGGCGCCCATGTGCGGAAGACTACTGAACCGTCGCTCTGACGGTGTGCACCGAGATATTCGTAAGCGCGCACGTTTTTACCTTCGTAAAAAAGATGCTGTGCCAGATTTCCTCCCGATGAGATGTTGGTTTCATTGCTCATTTTGCTTCAACTCCTAAATGAAATAATAACCCGTAATCACCAAAAAAGTATATATGGTTACATGAATATCATACCAAATTATATGCCAAAATGCAAGCATTTTTAGCAACATTCTTATAAAAAAATTATCATGCAGAATTCTTTTTTGTAGGTAATGCTGATATTTTTGAGTTTTTTGTTAAATAATGATGATTATTTTCACTCATATTCTCGTTTATGCGACAAAATAATCCGATAATTGTGCATTATGATGAAATGGCGGTTGCCTTTTTTGTAGCAAAAAGAGAATTTTCCTATACTACAAAATTGCTCGGAAATATCGGCATTTTCACCCAAAAACAGCAGGGAACACGTGATCAAATCAGTCGCCGAAGCTGGCTCCCGTCATCTTGGCGGTCTTGATGATCTCGCAGTCAACGGGGACGAATTTCGTCTTGCCGGCGACTTCGGAAAGCGGGTTGTGTCCGACCTTGCCCTCGATCATGGCAACGGTATTGCCGTAATTCTCGTCCTTGATGAGCATGGCAGCGTAGGCGCCGAACTGCGTCGCCAGCACGCGGTCATAGGCGGACGGAGAGCCGCCTCTCTGATAATGACCGGGAACGACCACGCGGGCTTCCATGCCGGTTGCCTTCTGAATCTGGTCGGCCACGCGGTAGCTGACGGAGGTGTAATTCTCGGCGGCACGCTTTTCCATGCGCTTTTTCTTCTTCATCACCGATTCCTCGAGGTCAATGGCGCCCTCGGCGACGCAGATGATGGAGAACTTTCTCTTCTTCTGGGTACGCTTTTCCACCGTTTCGATGACCTTGTCGATGTCGTAGGGGATTTCGGGCAGGAGAATGACGTCTGCTCCGCCGCCGATACCGGCATAGAGTGTCAACCAGCCCGCCTTGTTGCCCATGATTTCGATGACCATGACTCTGCCGTGGCTGTTGGCTGTGGTGTGGATTCTGTCAACCACGTCGGTGGCAATGTCCACCGCGCTGTGGAAACCGAAGGTCACGTCGGTGCCGTAGATGTCGTTATCTATGGTCTTGGGCAGGCCAATAACGTTAAGACCTTCCTCACTCAGAAGATTGGCGGTCTTGTGGGTACCGTTGCCGCCCAGGGTAACAAGGCAGTCTAGCTTCATATCCTTGTAATTCTTCTTCATCGCCGCGACCTTATCGACATTGTCCTGCTCGATAACGCGCATATTGCGATAGGGCTGACGGCTGGTTCCCAGAATGGTGCCGCCGAGCGTCAGCAGGCCAGTGAAATCATCCGGCTTCATCACGTGATAGGTGCCGTCGATCAGCCCCTTGTAGCCGTCATTGATGCCGACGAATTCCACATCCATCAGATTGAACGAGGCATAAGCCACACCTCTGATTGCAGCGTTCAGACCGGGACAGTCTCCGCCGCTTGTCAAAATACCGACTCTGCGTTTAGCCATAGTCAATTACCTCCAGGCAAAAAATGAATAATAAAGAAAAGTATAAATAATGCGTCTGCAATATTTACGGAATCAGTCGGCTTCGTCAAGCCTCATGGTGTATTCGTAGAGAATCCCTTCCGGCAGTTCCGGAGGACTGCTCTGACGTGTGAAGGAACACTTTCCTTCGCAGCGGACATACATATTCGCCATTGCGACGCCGACGTCAATCTGCTGGGTATCGTCAAGAACCTTGTATTTCAGCGGCGGCTTTTTGCGGCAGATGAAAATGGAATCCTCCGCCGTGAGAAACCTCACCGGCTGAAGATTGACGGCGGAAGGCGCAAGCCTGCCGGCTTCCAGCACAGGAAGGAATTCCGGCCGACTGATTTCACCGAGCAGGAATTCATGCAGCTTTTTGCGGGGAGCCTCCTCGGGCAGCCTGCGGAAGGGAGCGTTGTTTCCCCTGCCGAATTCCACCGAAATGACGTAGGGCAGCTCGCCGCGGGATGGCTGTGATTTCTGCTTCGCCATGCCTGCCCAGCAGGTTGAAATGCCGCGGTGCGTAAGCCAGAGGGCGATCTGCTCCCCGATAAAACCGGCGTTTTGCAGATAGCCGCGAATGCTCATCGCGGAACGGATCACCACAAAATCAGTGGCGCGGTACATGGCCGAGCGTGCAAATTCCTTGTGAAAGTCATCCGATTCATAGAGCATCACATCCACGGGAATGTTGTCGTGAAGCGGCTTGATGCCTGAGATAAATTCCGCGAGATCGTCAATCAACAGCCCGTCAAGCGGCTGTCCCGTGTAGCTTCTCACCGAACGCCGCGCGATGATCGCGTCCTTCATCTCCATATGCTGCACCCCTTGTCATAAGTTTTCATATACAAATATCATACACCATATACCCTTTGATTTCAATGAAAATTTTATTAAAATTAAACAAAAGCAGCTCTGAATTAATTCAAAGCTGCTTTTATATCAAATATTCGGCTATGCAAGAAGAAATTTTTCTATGACAGGTACAAGTCCGTCGTTGTCACAGGAATCCGTAATGTAATCAGCGTTCTGTCTGACTACAAGCTGCGCGTTTGCCATGGCCACGCCTAGTCCCGCGTGACGTATCATGGAGAGATCATTGAAACCGTCCCCGCAGGCAATGAAATCTTCATTGGTCATTCCGAGGTGTCCGGCTAGCGCGTCAATGGCGTGCGCCTTGTCAATTCCGAAGGGCAGTATTTCAAGGAAATACGGTTCGGAGCGGTAGACACTGAGCCGACCGGCAAAATGACGCGCGGCAATCTGTTCCAGGTGAACCAGCTTTTCATCACTGCCGGTGACAATGCATTTGTAAAGCCTGCGTTCGGTGTAATCGGCGAGTGAGCCGATTTTCTCAACGCTCATATGATTCAGCCTTGCTTCCAGCTGAATGATTTTATCGTCCGGCCTTTCAGAAACAAGCACATCCGATGTGTGAGCCACCACAGGCGCGTCATATTCTGCGGCAAGGGAGGCTATTTCAGGCACCACGGCTTCGGGAAGCAGGGTTTCGGAGATCACCTCTCCGGTCTGCACGTTGATGATTCTGCCGCCGTTCCAGCCCATGATATAGCCGCCTTTTTCGGCAAATTCCAGCCTTCGGCAGACGTCGGCCATGCCGGGTATCGGTCTGCCGGACGCGATGGCGATAATCTTTCCCGCTTCTCTCGCGCGGAAAATCGCCTGTCTGGTAGGCTCCGATATGCACTTGACGGAATTGTACAGCGTCCCGTCAATATCCATCACCAAACCCTTGTACCCCATTTTCCAAAGCACCTCTTTATTCCAAGCGCGAAGCGCTCCGAAATTTTCCCTATTCATTATTCGTTATTCTCTATTCATTTAGCGAGCGAACGTGAGCGCTCTAGTCCAGCCAGGTTTCGTCGTCTTCGTGGCGGGTAGGACGGGTCATGAGAAGAGCCACTTCCTCCGCGGCGCTGCCTCCTTCGTAACAGACCTTGTAGCACGCATCCATGATGGGCATATCCACATCGTAGCGGCTTCTCAGCTCGTGCGCCAGTTTCGCGGCATGATACCCTTCCACCGTTCCGATCTTTTTGATCGCTTCTTCCACCGGCACGCCTTCGCCTATGAGAATGCCCGCGCGGCGGTTGCGGCTGTGCATACTGGTGCAGGTGACAATCAGATCACCGATGCCGGTGAGTCCCGCAAAGGTCTTTTCGTTGCCGCCCATGGCCTTGCCGAGTCTGCCTATCTCACTGAGGCCTCTGGTCATGAGAGCCGCCTTGCTGTTATCGCCCAGACCAAGTCCGTCGGTTATGCCGGCGGCAAGGGCAATGACGTTCTTGATGGCGCCGCCCAGTTCAACGCCCACGACGTCCCGGTTGGTGTAGACACGCAGCTTGGGGGTGGTGAATGTCTGCTGGAGCATGAGCGCCGTTTCCCTGTCGGTGGAAGCCGCCACAAGTGCAGTCGGAATGAAGCGTGCCACTTCCTCTGCGTGCGAAGGTCCGGAGAGCACGGCAACCTTGTTGTTGGGAAGAGCCTCCTGAATGCTTAATGAAAGCCGATTGCAGGTCTTGGGGTCGAAGCCCTTGCTGATATTGACAAGAACGGTGCTTTCCGGAATGCCGACCTCGGCGATCTTCTGCGCAACGCCTGCCACCGCGAAGGACGGAACGGCGGTGATGATGATGTCAGCCTGCTTCACCACGTTAATGTCGGAAGTGAATTTCAACTCCTTCGGCATTTTGATGCCGGGAAGAAGCGGGTTTTCGCCGGTCGAAACGATGCGTTCGATTTCCTCCGGAAAAGCCGACCAGACGGTCACATCATTCCCTGTGGAAGCGGCTGACATGGCCATTGCCGTGCCCCATCCGCCTGAGCCCATTACAGTTATTTTTTTCATCATAAATTCCTCCTTCAAGCATTTTCAGAAGCTTCGTTATCGTCGTCTGCCGAATTTTCGGATGCCGGTTCAGTCGCATTTGAAATTTCATCCGAATGAACATCCGTCTTGCCGTCCGGATCACGCGGAGGCTCAGGCGCGCCCTTTTTGCGCGCGATGGTTTTCGGCTCGGTACCGTCGAGGATCCTCCGGATATTCGAGCGGTGCATGTAAATGACCACTGCCGCGAAGCAAACCGCTATGACCGTCATCGGCAGCCACGCCGTGGATTTATACACAAAGAGATGGAGCAGCAGTGTAATGATAGGATAGCAGACTGCCACCGTCAGCGAACATTTTGAAACCGTCTTTGTAATGGCGAGGGCAATCAGGAATATCGCCACCAGGGGAAGGAAACAGCGCCAGTCGAGCGCGCATATGATTCCCGCGCTGATAAGCACGCCCTTGCCGCCCTTGAATCCGAAATACAGCGGGAAAAGATGCCCCAGCAGGGCAAACAGTCCTGCGACTCCCGCGCCGACCTGAGCGACATGCTCAATGTCCGGCACTCCGGAGCACATCAGATTGAACACCATCTCTCCGATAAACACAGAACATATTCCCTTGGCAAAATCGCCGATAAAGGTAATGACAGCCGCCGGAATGCTGACACATCTCAACACATTGGTAAAGCCCGCGTTTCCGCTTCCCATCGTGCGGATGTCCTTTCCCGTGAAGAGCTTGGTCACAGGAATGGCGAAGCTGATGCTCCCCAGCAGATAGGCGATCGCCGCCGAAATAAGCACCGGCAGCAGGAATGTTGATAGAATAGTCATTGAATCTACCTCCGCAAATATATTATAGAAAAACTTCTATTAGGTGCTTCTTATTTCTTGGAGTCTCCGCGCTCGCGGATAATGAATCGGACCGGCGTTCCTTCCAGGCCGAAGGTCTCGCGTATTTTATTTTCCAGATAACGCTGATACGAAAAATGAAAGAGATCGGCGTTATTGACAAAGCAGACGAAGGTCGGCGGCTTTGTCGACGGCTGTGTGATATAGTATATTTTCAGCCGCTTGCCCTTGTCGGAAGGCGGCTGCACTCTGGCGGTCGCGTCGGCAAGCACATCGTTGAGCATTCCGGTGGAAATGCGGGTGGAATTCTGGTTGGAGACATAGGTAATCAGCTCGAAAAGCCGGTCGATCCTCTGCCCTGTCTTGGCCGAAATGAAGATGATCGGCGCGTATGACATGAAGGAAAAATCATTCTCCAGCTTCTTGCGGAAGGTATTCATGGTGCCGCCGTCCTTCTCGATGGCGTCCCATTTGTTGACCGCGATGATGCAGCCCTTGCCGGCTTCATGCGCTATTCCGGCAACCTTGGAATCCTGCTCGGTGAAGCCTTCGGTCGCGTCGATCATGATTACACAGACGTCGGCGCGGTCAACGGCAGCCTCGGCGCGAATGATGCTGTACTTCTCGACATTATCCTTGATGCGGCTCTTGCGGCGTATTCCAGCGGTATCGATGAAGATGAATTTACCCTTGTCGTTTTCTATGACGGTATCGATCGCGTCGCGGGTGGTTCCGGCTATGTCCGAAACAATGACCCTTTCCTCTCCCGCTACCTTATTGACAAGGGAGGATTTGCCCGCGTTGGGCTTGCCGATGATGGCCACCTTGATATATTCCTCGTCCTGCTCCTCCGGGGTTTCCGGCGGGAAGAATTCAAACACCGCATCCAGCAGATCGCCGGTGCCGTGACCGTGCACAGCCGAAACGGGATAAGGCTCTCCCAGACCGAGGTTGTAGAATTCATAGAAATCCGCCGGCAGATTGCCGATGGAATCGCATTTGTTGACGCACAGCACAATTGGCCTGCCGCTCTTCTGAAGCATGGAGGCCACTTCCATATCGGTTGCCACCACGCCGGAACGCATATCGGTGACCATGATGATCACGTCGGCGGAATCAATGGCAAGCTGTGCCTGACTGCGCATCTGCGAGAGAATCACATCGTCTGAGGCAGGCTCGATGCCTCCTGTGTCGATCAGCATGAAGGGACGGCTGCGCCATTCGCTGTCGCCGTAGATTCTGTCGCGTGTGACGCCGGGCGTATCCTCCACAATGGAGAGCCTGCGTCCCACCAATTTATTGAACAGTGTGGATTTGCCCACATTCGGGCGACCCACCACCGCTACGATCGGTTTTGACATATTTTATATTACATCCTTTCTGAGTCATCGCTCAGACTTCTTCGCGACGTCCGAGTAAAGCGTCAAGCAATTCGTATCCGTCGCTGTTGACCACAGAAACCGGAACGCCAAGCTGATGCTGAACATCCGCTAACGTCATATCATCAAGAAACATACTTCCGGAGCTTTCCAGCATCGAGGAAGAAATCAGCACCCTCTCCCCCAGTTCTTCGCCGCGAAGCTGTTCCGTCAAATCTTGTCCCGTAATAAGACCAGATACCGTGATCTTTTCACCAAAAAAGTGATTAACTATCGGATAAACCTTCCAGTTAGCATTATGCCATTTTTTTCGCGCCAGGTCAAGGTTTTTTTGCAAAATCGGCGCAATACTTGTTCCGCAGGCGATCGACGCGCTGTAATGCCCGTCGTCCCCCTGCTCGTCCTCCACGGCGGCAAGAAATTCGCTGGTGAGCAGCGACACCATTCCCACGCCGTTCTCCAGCTGGGCGTAATCCTCATAGAATTCCTCCCCCCGAATCTCTCTCCCGGCGTTCAGGTAGAATTCGTCCGAAGGATATGCGATCCGGCTGCCGAATTTCCGCACGCACATATCCCCGAATCGCTCGATCTGATCGATCACTTCGCCGCATTCCTCCGGCGTGAACATGCGCAGCTTTTCCAGCCCTTCGCGGTGTCGGGTAAGTCCTACCGGCACCACGGCAATCGACTGCACGGCGGGACACAGCTCCGTAAGGTCGCGCAGCGTGCGGTCAAGCTCCTCGCCGTCATTCCATTCCGGGCAGAGAACAATCTGGCAGTTCAGGCTGATTCCGCCGTCCGCCAGTTTTTTTATAAATCTGAGCACCTCTCCCGCATGCGGGTTCTTCATCATCTTCACCCGAAGTTCGGGATTGGTCGTGTGTACCGAAATATTCACCGGCGAAATGCGCATTTTGATAATACGTTCGATTTCCCGTTCGTCGATGTTGGTCAGCGTGATGTAATTGCCGAAAAGGAAGGAAAGCCGGTCGTCGTCATCCTTGAAATAGAGCGACTTCCGCATTCCCTTGGGGAGCTGGTCGATGAAGCAGAAGACGCATTTGTTGCGGCAGGAGCGCTGCCTGTCCATGAGATAGGTGCCGCATTCCACGCCCAGCGAATCATACTGCCCCTTGCGGACGGTGATCTCCCGCCTGCCGCCGTCGCTCTTTTCCAATAGAATATTCAGCCTGCGGTCGGTTTCGTAAAATCTGTAATCCAAGATATCGTTGATCTCGCTGCCGTTGATGGAGATGATTTTATCTCCGCGTTCAATGCCGTGTTTCTCAGCAAGACCGCCGCGCTGCGTTTCGCTTACGGTAACAGGCATATTGTTCCCTCCCTGCCGTAAATCAAAATAAAAAAGCGGCTGTATCAAACAACACGCGGAAAAACCGCCGTTGATATGCTAGCCGCTTCTTTTCAGATTGCAAAGTCAGAAGAAATTACTTGTCTTCGCCCATTTTTATAACTTCACGACCTTTGTAAAAGCCGCAGTTACTGCAAATACGGTGAGGTCTCTTGTACTCGCCGCAGTTGGGACACTTCATGAGAGTGGGAGCTTCGAGCTTCCATACGCTGGAGCGTCTGCTGTTTCTTCTTGCCTTGGAAGTTTTTCTCTTCGGTACCGCCATTTTTCAGCACCTCCTTGATTAGAATAAAGCCATCAGTCATTAGTCGGAGAACAGCTCATCAAGAACCGCCATTCTGGGATCAACCGCTTCTTTTTTACAGTCGCAGCTGCCCTCGTTGAGATTCTGCCCGCAAGTCGGGCACAGTCCACGGCAATTCTCGGAACAGAGATGCTTGAAGGGCATCTCCAAAAGAATATCGTCTCTGACCAGACTGAAAAGATCGAGAGTGTATCCCGCCACGATGATAATGTCGTCATTGTCCTCGTTTTCGGCTGACAAAGCCAGCGTGTGAACAAAATTCTGCTTCACCGACTTTTCAGCCATGACAAGACACCTGTCGCACGGCTTGGAATAGCTGAACTCCGCCGTATAGCGAAGCTCCACCAGACCGCCGGAGTTGCTGACCTGTCCCTTGACCCTGACGGGAGTAGCTGAAAGCTGCTCACCTTCGGCGGACAGATCATCGTACACAAAGCACTCGTCAACCGCGAGACTGCTGTCGGGAGTAACAAATATATCATTTAATTCAAGCGGCATAATAAAACAATACACCTCGTATAATTATACACTCGATAATATATTATAGAGAATCAAGTCGGCTTTGTCAATAG
>CAMHMN010000051.1 GCA_946186245.1 uncultured Clostridia bacterium | reverse complement strand
AGAAGAATGTGCTCGGTACCGACATATCCGTGCCCCATGCGGTTGGAAATGCTCTTGGCCGCCTGCAAGGTGCGCTTGCCGCGAGCCGTGATGTCATTCGGGTTGAGGCTGCATCTCACGCCCTGTCCGTGAATCTCCAGCAGCTTGTCGCGGACAGCCTCGGCGGTGAGCCCGTTTTCATTGAGAATGGTCTGCGCAGCGGAATCGTCCGTCCTGACCAGACCCAGCAGAATGTGCTCCGAGCCCACGAAGGTGTGCCCCATCTCCTGCGCACATTCAAACGCCAGATTAAGTGCGATGTTTGCTTTTTCGCTGAATCCCTTGAAGTTATACATTATGATTTCCCCCTCTTTTTCTGAATGATTCTATTGGATGAATATGACGGTCTTGCTGCATTACGCGATGTCTGTATTCTTAAAAACTCCTCTGAGAATCTCGGCCCGCTTCTTGTCCCTCTGCGCGGAATTCATTTCCTCGCCGTACTGCTCCATCAGTCTGGCAGGCTGCACGGATTCGTATGCCTCGCTGAGATCGGCAAGCGTCAGACCCTTGACCAATCCTTCCGCCACGCCGACGCGGAGCGCGGAATACAGTCCGGCAAATTCGCCGCTGCTCATCACTCTGGCAGTCTTCAAGATACCGAGCGCTCTCCACACGCTGTCCTGATAGCTCTCGCTCTCCAGCAGCTTGGCTCTGGATTTCTTTTCAATGGCAATTACCTGACGGGTGATGTCGCTCAGGTTGGAAAGGGTGTCCTTCTCGCTGACGCCCAGCGTCACCTGATTGGATATCTGATACATGGCGCCGGTGGACCGGCTTCCTTCTCCGTAGCTGCCCCGGATGGTCGCGCCGATCTTACTGAGGCTCGCCGCCACTCTGCGCAGCGTGCCGTCCGCTTCCGAAGCCGGCAGGTGAAGCATGACCGAAGCCCTCATGCCGGTGCCCAGATTGGTCGGGCAGGCCGTGAGGTAGCCGAGTTCCTCATCAAAGGCAAATTGCAGTGTTTCGTCCAGCAGTGTGTCGATTTTGTCCGCCAAATCGTAGGCTTTTTCGAGCTGCATGCCGCTGCCCATGACCTGAATGCGGACATGATCCTCTTCGTTGATCATAATACAGACCGATTCGTCCTCCATCAGCAGAAGCGCTCTGCCGTTGGGATCATTGGCGAATTCCGGGCTGATCAGGTGCCTTCCCGCAAGGGAGGCCAGCTCCACCGGCGAGAGCTTTTCCGCCTCGATATAGCGGAAGCTGTCCCGCAACGTCGAATTGCCGCCGATCAGCGCGTCACTGACCTTTTCGCAGACTTCCTTCCTCTGCGCCTGATTCATCAGATGCGGGAAGGGATATCCGTTCAGATTCCGCGCCAGTCTGATTCTTGTGCTTATCACCACGTCGGATTGTTCGCCCTCCGACTCGTACCATTTCTTATTCTCTGACATTTTGATTATCACTCCGTTTGTTCCTGAAAATGGATGGATGCTTTTTTGGATTCGCCTGACTCCTGATGGTGTCCAGGCGCGTCTTGCTCGCTCAGCCTACGGGCTTCGCTCGTGATGGCTCTGCTCTCACACTCCCGGCAGGGCGCTGCCCTACAACCCGGCAGGGAGCCTTGCCCCCTGCACCCCATTATTGGCGCTTCGCGCTTTCCTTTTTCCTCTTTATTTTTCCTTTATGCTTCCATGGCTTTGATCTTGTCTCTCAGCTCCGCAGCAAGCTCGTAATTTTCTGCCTTGACCGCCTCAGCCAGCTGCTTTTTCAGGACTTCTGTTTCGTTCTCCTTGCTCTCCTGCGTGGTCACTTTGGAATGCTTGCCGCAGTGAACGCTGTTGCCGTGCAGCTTCTTGATGGTCGGAGCCAGACGTCCCCTGAATTCGGTATAGCAGTTCGGGCATCCAACCCTTCCGGAATCCGCAATGGATCTGAAATCAGAGCCGCAGACCGAGCATCTCTTGCCGGAGGTGAGCGAAGGCATCGCGCCGAAGCTGCCGAAGGGCGAGCTCAGCAGGCTGCTCACCATGTCAAATCCGCTCAGCATCGGGCTGAACATGCTCTCGAAGTTGAAAAGCGAGCCGAATTCATCGCTGTTTTTCAGCTCGGCAGCACACTGGCTGCAAAGGTGGTATTCGTGAACATCGCCGTTCACATTGGTCTTGATATAAGCATTCGCTTCATTCTTCTTGCATTTTTCGCACAACATATGATTCATTCCCTTTCTTGTTTTGATTTGCATAATGGTCACTATATTATTGACTGACTGTGCATCGGATAAGCATCTGTTTGAGAATTCCAGCTCTGGCAATATCGCGGTATTCCGGCGGCAATGCTTTCAGTGCGCTGTCACTGCACGCCGCCAGCATGATTTCCGCTGCCTGCATGCTGATCGCGCCGCGTTCCGAAAGACTGACTATCAGCACGCGGGCGGTGCTGCCGTCCAGTTCATCGCCTATGCTGTTGATCACATGCATCAGCACGGAAGTGCCGCTGAGCTGCACTCTTGTGATTCTGATGTAGCCTCCCCCTCCCCGTCTGCTCTCCACGAGATAACCCTGCTCGGGCGTAAATCTCGATGTGATGACGTAGTTGATCTGACTCGGCACGCATCCCATCCGGTCGGCAAGCTCGTTCCGGCGGATCTCCGCGGTGCCGTCGCTGCTTTCCAACATTTCCATGATGTACCGTGCCACCTGTTCGCTCATTCTCATTTGATGATCATCTCCTGAAGGTCTTTGTCTTTGACTATCCTTGACCTTTCTGCATTCTATTATACTCGTTGGTCAGAAAAAGTCAAAGTCAGAAAAAGTCAAATAATAAGTGAATTTGCTTTTTTCTCTCTTTTTTTCTTTCATTTGCTTTGTTTTTCTTAATATTTCTAATTTTTCAGATACAAAAAAAGAGTTGTGTCTATGCAATAAACACAACTCCCAATTGATACTTTTATGCCGCTGAAGACGTTGCCGAAGAAGTTGACGACGTATTATCGCCGCCTGGCGACGCCGCATCGGTACTTGTCGCAGTGTCTGCCTCGGCTGCCGCTTTTTCAGCTTCTTTCTTTGCTTTTGCTTCTGCTTTTTCGTCCTTGATCTTTTGTACGATTTCTTTTGAGATATCCTTGTCATAATACACAAGGCTGTACCAGTAATCCGCGTTTTTCTTTAAGTCGATGATCAGGAAATAAGTTCCTTTGATTTTTTTGGAGGTATATGTCTTATCGACCGGAATTCGGGTAGAAATCGTTTCATATGACAGACACTCCGGTGCATCCATAACCAGGGACATGACTTCTGTCTGTGACAGGTTGGTAGAAACACATTTCAAGGCTCGCTCGGCAAATTTGTTGAGCTTGCTTGGGCTCATCTCCTTCACCTTTTTAATGATTTCTTCCAGTACCTTTCTCTGGCGTTCGGTTCGTTCATAATCTCCGCCCACATAACGAACGCGTGTATATGCCAGCGCCTGCTTGCCGTTTAAATGGAACTTACCGGTTTTGTACGGAAGATAATCGGTACCTCTGGGTCTGTGATACAATGTCTTGTTGATTTCATAGAGATAGACGGTATTCATGTATTTGATTTCTTTTGATGTGACATACATGTCAACACCGCCGATAGCATCCACCAGGGTTACGAAACTATAGAAATCCAGATGAACGAATTTGTCGATCTTGATTCCGAAGTTTTCTTCGATTGTTTCAAACATCATTTTAGAGTCGCCGTAAGCATAAGCCGCATTCAGCTTATCATTACCCGCTTCCCTATGGTTTCCGCCTTTTTTGATATAAACCTGGATATCTCTCATAAACGAAGTCATGAAAACCTTTTGGGTCTTTTTATTGATGGAAACAAGGATCATGGTATCGGTAGCCGTTCTCCACAAACCTTTTTTACGTGAATCGGTGCCGATAATCATGATATTGGTGATATCAGGGTCGTTGAAATCATATTCGTACTCTACCTCGCCATACGGTAAATCCCAGGGATTTACTTGTTCCTCCTGGCTTTCCGTATCAGACGCTTCACTGCTGTTGATATCGTCATCTGAAACATATCCGTAGCCGTTTTCATCCACATCAACAATATTCATTTTACTGTAATAATGATAAAAACCGCCGTAAGCGACCGAAGCGAGGATTACCGCAACGCCGAGAAGAGACGTAAAGATATAGAGCAGTTTCCTGCCCACACCGCCTTTCCGGTTTTTTCCTTCTCTACTCAAATTTGATCAGTCCTTTCTGATGTTTTGAATTAATCAATTTTTCTTCTCGCCATAAACCAGATCATACCAGTATTTGCGATTGGTGTCAAAATTCACTCCAAGGACGGAAGCACGTCTTATCATCAGATATTTATATGACCCGTCCACAGGCATTCTGCCCGAAACAACCTTGTAGTTCAGAAATTCCTTGGCATTCAGCAGCAGCGACATCACTTCGCCCTGGCTGAGATTGGTGGAAAGCATGGGAAGGATGATATCCGCCAAATCATTCAGCTCTGAAACGCTGAGATGCTTTGTTTTTTTAATCAATTGATTGAGCACCTTGCGCTGACGTTCTGTGCGTCCGAAATCCCCGTGACCGACGTACCTCACGCGGGAATATGCCAATGCCTGCACGCCGTTGAGATGGTACTTTCCGCTGCTGTTTATTTTGACCAGATTGGCGTTTTTCTTCTTTTTCAGACTTTTATTGATATACGGAATGTAGGATTTATTCATAACCTTGATTTCCGCTTCGGAAAGACTCATATCCACTCCGCCGACCGTATCCACAAGGTCGATAAAGTTATAGAAGTCGATCTGAACGTATTTGTCAAGGTGAATGTCAAAGTTTTCTTCAAATGTCTTGAAGAGCAGATTGGCGCCGCCATAGACAAACGCTGCGTTGAGCCTGTTTTTGCCAATCCCCGGGATCGTCACATAGGTATCTCGGAGAACCGATGTCATGGTCATTCTCTTGTTCTTTTTGTCAATGGATAGAATCACCATCGTGTCGGTACGGCTGCGTCTGTTTCCCTTGTGACGGCTGTCAGTGCCAAGCAAAAGAATATTGGTCACATCTTTGTTGGCAATCATGCTTTCATACTCGTCCGAATTCCCCTCATTTTCTGACAGATTGATTTCCTGGAACAGCTGTTCCAGCAGTCGTTTTTCATCCTCTGTGAGATCCTTCTCATTAATGTCGTCATCCTCATAGTCAATCGCGGTGACTATCTTGTCATCATCCGTGGATGTAATATTCATCTTGTTATAATAGTGGAGAAACACGCCATAAGCGGTTGCAAGAACAATCACAACAAGGCAAAGAACAGCGCCCAGAATAATAATTGCCTTTTTTCTCAAAGAGAATTTCTTTTTTTCCCGGTTTGCAGAATCGACTTTCCGAAACCCAAATTTCAACATCCTCAATTCCTTTCATCAAAAACAATCTTGTCTCCGCCGGATCACACAAATGCAGCGGAGAACCGAAGATTTCATCAGTATTATTTTATTCTATCACGCAATTATTACGGTTGCTTTCCAATTTTATTAATTAAATATGTCCAAACACCGTCGAACGATAATAAAAATCCCGGCAGACTTGCAAATGATGAATACAGACTGCCGGGACAATTATCAATAATCAATCATGACTATCATCGGGAACACGCAAAGCAAATCACAAATGAATTACGCAAGCTCTGCGAAGTACTTGATGGTGCGAACCATCTGGCTGGTGTAGGAGTTCTCGTTGTCATACCAGGAAACAACCTGAACCTCATAGAGATCGTCAGCGATCTTTGCGACCATTGTCTGGGTTGCATCGAAGAGGGAACCGAATCTCATGCCGATAACGTCGGAAGAAACGATCTGATCCTCGTTGTAACCGAAGGACTCGGAAGCAGCAGCCTTCATAGCGGCATTGATGCCTTCCTTGGTGATGTCAGCGCCCTTGACAACAGCGGTGAGGATAGTGGTGGAACCTGTGGGAACAGGAACTCTCTGTGCGGAACCGATGAGCTTGCCGTTAAGCTCAGGGATAACAAGACCGATAGCCTTTGCAGCACCGGTGGAGTTCGGAACGATGTTGGCAGCGCCGGCTCTTGCTCTTCTGAGGTCGCCCTTTCTGTGAGGACCGTCAAGAATCATCTGATCGCCTGTGTAAGCATGGATAGTGCTCATGATACCGCTCTGGATGGGAGCATAATCATTGAGAGCCTTAGCCATAGGTGCAAGGCAGTTGGTGGTGCAGGAAGCAGCAGAAATGATGGTATCCTCTTTGGTCAGAGTCTTCTCATTGACGCTGAAAACGATCGTGGGAAGGTCATTGCCTGCAGGTGCGGAAATGACAACCTTCTTGGCGCCTGCATCGATGTGAGCCTGGCTCTTTGCCTTGGAGCAGTAGAAACCGGTGCACTCGAGAACAACGTCAACACCCAGCTCGCCCCAGGGAAGCTCTTTGGCATCAGCCTTAGCGTAGATTGTGAGTGTCTTGCCGTCCACAGTGATGGTGCCGGCTTCGTCGTCAGCCTCAACAGTGTGAAGGCCTTCGCCGATCTTGCCGCAGTAGCCGCCCTGAGCGGTATCGTACTTGAGCAGCTGAGCAAGCATGGAAGGCTTGGTCAGATCGTTGATAGCGACAACTTCGTAGCCCTCAGCACCGAACATCTGTCTGAAAGCGAGACGGCCGATACGGCCAAAACCATTAATAGCAACTTTTACTGACATTGGAAAGTTACCTCCTAAAGAAAATTTCTGATTATATAATATCTCATTTTTCCATAAAATACAAGAGCAAGTAATAAATTTTTTCAAAAAATTTTTATATTTTTTTGTTGCAAAAGAAGATTGGACTGAATTATCGCATATTATGCACCGAGGTGCCTCTTTCCGCAGATCTTTCCCCCACAAAGCGGATAAAAAACCATCAAACTATTCAAAATAGGGGTTGCCCTTTGACCACTTGTCGGTAGGATCCCATCCGCCGTTTTTATTGATTCTCTTTGGCAGAGTCAGGGATTTCGCGTCGGGATTATCGCTGTTTACCACATGCACCTGTGTGCCGACCGGCATATTATCATAAATCCAACGAGCATCGCGCACGCACAGCTGGATATCCCCTTTGGTATTGGCCTGGCCGATATTTTCATATCCGCCGTCCAGCATGGTCCACGCTTTATTCTTGCTGAAGGGCGTGGAACTGATGGTATATGTTTCGGGACCGCTGAGAATGCAGCCATACTGCCCGAATCTGTCCCCGCTGAGCGTCGCCCATCTCTCCTTCCCGGTAATGCTGTACACGCCTTCCTTGGTCGGATTCTCGGAAGTACCGGTTGAACAGAGCAATATATGGAATTTAATCTTATACTCCCCTTTGGCGTTCTTTTTATACACCATCACAAACTGATTTCCGGTGAAAACGACCATATAATATTCGGATTTGTTATCAGGACTCTCAATAAAATCCGACTTCTCGGCAACGGCTGACACATCAGACGAAGTGTCACTTTCAACCGCGGAAGAAACCTCGCTGACAACGGCATCCTGCGAGCTGACCGCGCTCGCAGCCGAAGAGGAAACATCCGACTGGGAAACGCCGGGGTCTTCCGAAATCAGACCTGTCTCATAATCGTCCGTCGGCTCATCGTTATAGGTTCTCTTGCCATGGTATACCATCACGGTAAAAACGGAGAGAAATACAACCATCACGCAAAGCAAAACCGTCGCTATGCCAACCCTTTTTGAATCCGTATTGCTGCTCTTCATCTTCAAATCTCCAAATAATTAAAATCGCATCGCCATTAACGCATGCTATTTCATTATACATAAAAAATCCGAAAAGTCAATGAAATAGATGTTAATACTGCTTGACGCGCCGGATAAAAAGGGCATACCGCACGGTCACTGCTGAAGCTGGTTTTATGACCGTATGGTATGCCGGAGCATCACTGATTGATTACCACCATCCCGACACATAATCCCCGTAATTGTCGTTATCGGGGCTGGTGATTGAACGGGATGTGCTGGTAGTCGTCGTGTTTTTTGTGGTAACAGTGGTATTATTATTACCCGTGGTCTTTGCCTTCCGGGTAGTGGAACCCGCTGTGTCGGTTGTCGTCTGGTTTTCCTGGGGGTTCTCGACGCCATCCTCTGAAATGCCGCCGAAAAGAGCATCGTCATCAGGAGAGGAAGCGTTTTCTTCGTCCCCGGACGTGCCGGCAGCCGGCTCCCCCTCGGAAACGCCATACGAATTCCCGTCCTGACCGTTTCTGCCGAAGCCCTCATTCGTCACCCCGAATCCCTGCAGCACAACGACAAGGAGTAATTCAACCGTCAGCAAAACCGCCGCCGTCATCAGAATAATCTTTATTTTTTCTTTCTTTTCCAATGTAATTCCCCTCACTATTTGTTCTGCAGGAAATCTTCGAGCTGATTTATCGTCGTTTTCTGATAGTCGTCCGGATTGTCTATAGCCGCGTAATAATCGTACGCCGTCTGGGCTACTCCGTAAAACGACCTTTCAATCGTCCCGGAGTAAATGATATGCTCTTCCCCGGTGGCGTCGTCCACATAAATCAGATAGCCTCGGCCTGTGATTCTGGTGCCGAAACTGCTCTTGGGAATATTCGTCAGAACGCCGGTATAGGTGTACTGCGTTTCGTCCTTATCGTAAAATCTTTCGGCCTTGATTTTCAGGACGTTGGGGGTGGTGATGGTCAGCTCGTTGCTGCCCAGGGTGCCGGAGCCGATCAGCAGCGTGCCGAATTCCGGGATCAAATGCACCGAGCGCAGCCCTTCGTCCCGCTTGATCTGAACGCCGAAGCGTATGCCGTAAGGCTCGGTCAACTTGATGCTGGCTCCCAGTGTGGTGAGAGAAATCGCCGGATCGGTATCGAGAATGTAATGATCGTACATGGATTCACTGAGCGGCGGATACACCATCGAGAATTGTGTCGGTGTGCTCATCACCTGTCCGTCATTGATATGACTCTGCGCGAAGGTCCTGTTGCCTTTGACAAATGTTGAGCTCCCCGCCAGGAAGTAATGGTACATCGGACAGGGCTTGCCGTTCTGATTGAAATAACCGTCGTCCCACGTGGCATCCACCGCGTACCAATTGCCGTCGATCTGGAGATAACACCACATATGCGGACCGCTTGATGAATCAGACGTCATACCGGTGCCTGAAACAAGCGCACAGCTGATGCCGAATTCGTTGCAGAGGATTTTCATCGCCTTGGAATAGCCTTCACAGACCATTTTCCCCTTGAGCCGGCTCACAAACAACGGCGCAGGCGAATAAGCGTAACCGTAGGTATAGGCGGAACCGTTCAGCGCGTCGTAATTGTAGGAGGCGTTGTAGATGATGTAGTCGTGAATCGCCTTGGCCGTTTCATAAACCGACTCGTTTTTTCTGCTCTGGCGAATGCTGTTCACAGCCGCTTCAAGCCCCGTCCGGTATGCACTGAGATCGTCATACGCATTCGGGTAAGCCGCACGGGAAAAACTGAATTCTATCCGGTCGACATATCCGATCCTGTCCTCTATGCCGGTGGTCAGATCCGCGTTGACGGTATATTTGAAGGTTCTGATCCAGAACACTTCGGGACAGTCATAGAAAAACGCAGCCGCGGCACTCAAAACGATATCGTCAATCCTGCCCAGATCGTCAGCGCTCAGCATTCCGTTTGCCGGATCCGAAGCTACCACATCAAACGCGACCGGGTTGTCAAAAGTCACACTGAATTTCTCGCTGTCATTCTTTTTGTTCTCAACAAAAGCCGAATAAAATCCGTTATAGACCGTTACTTCGTCACTGCCCAGTTCGCTTTTGTAGCTGCCCCTATAGCTCGCTGACGGAAGAAATTTCCTGAACTTCCTGCCGACGCCCTTTCTCGCAGGCATATTCGACAGCAGGAAATCGGGAGCCTCCCGGGTGACGGAAACGGTCTGCTCCTTGGGACCGGCAAGACTCACTGAGCGGCTGATATAGTCTGAAATGACGCTCAAATCGGAATGACTCGTAATATCGGACGGCGAAACCTCACCGGCAGCACTGACCATGACAAACGAAAACGCCGCCGCCATGGTGACACATGCCATTCCGGCCAACACTGCGGTGCGGATAACGCCTTTTCTGAAAGCTTTATTCATAAACAATCCGACCCTTTCTGTAACGCAGGCAAAATCACATAGCAGGCACAGAAGCCCGACATCATACTTACCTATGATAATTATACAAAATAATTACCATAAAGTCAATAGTACCCGGTCGTTTTTTGGAAAGCCGACCGCATGAAAGGCGGGTCGGAATGCAACACCCCCGCCGGGTTCTCTGCGCAAACGCGCCAGAAATCCGGCGGGGGTGATTTTGACAAATACGGCGGGCTTCCCTTGCGGCAGGAAAAGTCGGTACGGTTCCATGACGTTTCTGTTCTGTGGAACAAAGGTCATTGAGAGAAACAGCCGGTATTTGTTGATCCCGGAAGCTCCGCCGTACAGTCCCGCCGCCGACAGTGCTTTCCTTTTACATATTATGCCTCACTGTCTGCGGCGTTATTATATGATTTCCCAAAGAGTCGGATAAAAAATTTTTACAATTCATCACTCCACCGTCACAAAAAAGCATTGACAAGCCGCCTCTCCATATTTTATTATATGTAACAGAACTTAATTCAATCAATAATGAAAGGATTGGAAACACATGAAAATTGCAATTTACGGCTACGGCAACCTCGGCAGAGGGGTGGAATACGCCGTCCGACAGAATCCCGACACCGAGCTTTTCGGCGTATTCACCCGCAGACCGCCGGAAACCGTCAGAACGGCTTTTTCTGAAACAAAGGTACTTCCCGCCGCTGACGTCACCCGCTATAAAGATGACATTGACGTGCTGATTATCTGCGGAGGGAGCGCCACCGACCTGCCCAAGATGACCCCCGCGCTGGCAGCTGATTTCAACGTCATCGACAGCTTTGACACCCACGCCGATATTCCCAGGCATTTCGCCGCGGTTGATGAAGCCGCAAGAAAAGGCGGCAAGATCGGCGTCATTTCCGTCGGCTGGGATCCCGGCATGTTTTCGCTCAATCGCCTTTATGCCAACGCCATTCTCCCCGACGGAAAGGACTACACCTTCTGGGGCAAGGGCGTGAGCCAAGGTCATTCCGACGCGATCCGCCGCATCGAAGGCGTGCTGGATGCGCGTCAGTACACCATTCCCGTGCAGTCTGCCCTCGACAGTGTGCGTGCCGGAGAAAATCCCGAACTCACTACCCGTGAAAAACACACCCGTCTCTGCTATGTAGTGGCAGCCGAGAACGCCGACAAGTCACGCATAGAGAAGGAAATCGTCACGATGCCGAAATACTTTTCGGATTATGACACTACCGTGAATTTCATCTCACAGGAAGAGCTTGACCGCGACCACAAGGGCATTCCGCACGGAGGCTTCGTCATCAGGACGGGCAAGACTGGCGAAAGCAACACCAACGGTCACGTCATCGAATACAGCCTGAAGCTCGATTCCAATCCGGAATTCACCGCCAGCGTGCTGGTGGCATATGCCCGTGCCGCATTCAGAATGGCCGGTCGCGGCGACTGCGGCTGCAAGACCGTCTTTGACATCGCTCCCGTCGATCTTTCTCTTAGGACCCGCGAGCAGGTCATTGCCGAAATGCTGTAATCAACGGATTGAATTCATTATCCGAGAAACACGTAAACACGGCGCGAGTCCGCATGGGCGGCATTCGCACCGTGTTTTTTGATCGGATCAATTCATGGCCGGGTCAGCATATTCTCCGCGAATATCGCGTACCCCCGCGAAGGAGCGTTGACAAACACATGGGTCACCGCACCGACGAATTTGCCGTTCTGGATAATCGGGCTTCCGCTCATTCCCTGGATAATCCCGCCCGTATGCTCCAGAAGTGCGTCGTCTGTGATTCTGATGATCATGTTTCTTGCGGCGTCTCCGCTGTAATTGATTTTTTCTATGACAGCGTCGTAGAGCCGCGGTTGGCCGTCGGGAGTAACCGTACAGAGAATCTGCGCCTTTCCTCGCCTGATTTCCTGCTTGACAGCCGCTTCATAGGCTTTCAGCCCGGGCAGCACCGCGGTATACCTGCCGAAGGTGCCGTACGGGGTATTGTCGTACAGCACACCGATTTCTTCTTCGACGAGATATCCTCTTATTTCCCCTGCCGAACCTCTGACGCCTTTCTTGATTCCCATTACGCAGGCGGGGAATATTTCACCCTCGTTGATGGGAATGATATCATGTGTATCGGCGTCGCAGATGCCGTGACCCAGCCCACCGAAGCTTCCGCTTTCGGGGTCGATATAGGTCAGTGTGCCGATACCCGCCGCGCTGTCACGCACCCACATGCCTGTTTTCAGGCATCCGTCGTCGTCGGAAAATGCCGGCGTCAGGCGGACGTTTTTCCTGCTGCCGTCGCTTTCGGTCATTTCTATTTCCACTTTCCCGTGGGAATTCATGATTTTTACGGCAAAATCCGCATTGGAAGTGACTTCTGTACCGTTGACCGCGTGAATGACGTCTCCCCGGCTGATGCCGCAATCCCGCGCGGGATTCACCCTCGCGCCGTGCGAACGGAAGTCGGAAAGCCCGACTACCATCACGCCGTCGCTGTACATTCTCAGCCCGAAGAGCGTTCCCGCCAGCCATACTTTTTTCGGTTTTTCCCTGTGGAGCGACACATTTTTCACACCCACCACGCCGAAAATTTTCGCACTGGCATGGTCGCCGCCGTCAGTGATATCCACTGAAACCGGCAGCAGAGTGGAAAGCTGTGTACTTCCCGCTCCATAAACGGTCAGCTCGTCCGGCAGCTGATACACGGTAATCAGCGCGGAAGCCGCTATTCCCATGATCATCACCGCAAACAACGCAACCGCGCTCAGTTTCCTGTGCAATTTTGTAAACATCCCCTTTAAAGCGAATGTGGAGCTTGATTTTTCAAAGTTCCACTGATTCTATTCTTTGTCGGAATCAGACTCTCTAGCCGTGACAATTCATATATCATTTGTCAGAATGAATTCAGATATGTAAATTGCAACAAAATCGTAAATTAATATTTATTTATATTGACATAGCAAATTCAATCATAGTATAATAGCAAATAAGCGGCTTTTTTACCGCAAAATATATCGCAGGAGGCGCGGTATGCAGGAGTATCACACCGGGTACAACATGTACCCGTATATTTTCATTCAGTTTTCGCATGATGACGCCGACCGTGTTATGCCCATTATCAGAAAACTGAAAGCCAAGAATTACAACATCGTTTTCGACGATAATTTTGAAATTGAGGACAAAAAGCGCTATCTCAACGTGCAGCAAATCACGCAGGCTTCTTCTTTCATCCTTTTCTATTCCAGATCGGCTGCCAGATCAAGACTGATCAAGGAAACGGTCAGATTTGCCGTTCCTATCTTTAACCTGGGAAAGTACTGTATTTGTCTGGACGACACAAAATTCGGTTTTTCCTTTTCCGATATCAAAAACAATTACACTGTCATTGAGGAAACCGATATTCATACCCTTATGGATATGCTGTATAAAAAGCTCAGTATGTACATTCTGCCGGACGGCGTTTCGCCATACGGCACCCTAGACGAGCTGGTGGAATCGGCGGATCCTTCCCTGACGGTGCCAAGCGATGCGGCGTCCGACCAGAGCGACCCCCTTCCGTTCTTTGCCGATTATGAGAATAGTTCCCAGTCCAATTCGCTGGACTATATTTACAAAGATATTCTGGAGGAAATGGTAACCCAAGACAACAAAACCCCCTTCTTTGAAAAGTCAAAGCAATTCGCAGAGTTTCTCAAAGCGGAAAGCGAAACGGACGATTCACAGAACGGCCGGATTCAAGCCGATTCCCCCGAAGCATTCCCCGATTTTGAGATGTCAGACGAGTTCGGCGACGACGACGAATTCGATATTCCCATGCTCTCGGATGATGACGAGGAGCCTTCCGAACCGCTTCCGGGGTCCCGTGAGTCAGTCGTTGAACTGGAAGAAATCGAAATGCCGGAAGAATTCGACCTCACCGAACAGCCCCTTCCCAAGCCGGAACCCGCTGCGGAAAACGTCGATGCCGAAAGCGAAATTCTCTGGAACGCACTTCGCAAAAAGATGCATGTCCGCGCTTTGAAGAACACAAGATTATTTGTCAGACCGCAACCGGTTGAACCCCCTCTGACAAACGCTTCTGTTCCTGATGACGCGGATTACCAACAGGACGACACCATCGAATCCATCACCATTGAATACCCCACGGACGAGGAAGTATCGGATTATATCCAGTCCCCCGAGCCGATCAATATTTCCCGCAGAAAACCCCGGGTCAACACGGCTCCGGAACTCGGAATAAGTGAGATTTCCCACCGACCGGAACCGGCACAGCCCGCATTGCCGACCGAAAACCGCAGCACCGTGGCCTATACTCCCCTTTTCACTGACAATCCTCCTCCCTCGGAAGTATTGCCTGTCCCGGTAAACGAACCGCAGACAGAGGTAGCCGACGCCTTCACCTACGACTCGGTACACGTGCCGGAGGAAGAATTCCAGGCAGCCCGGTCTATCGGTGAAGATGACGACGCGGAAATTCAAGCCGGAACAGTCGATGAATATGATGACATTGACGAAACATCTGTGTATGAACCGGAGCCGGAACCCGAAACCGAGCCGGAACCCGAAACCGAACCCGAGCCCGAGCCTGAGCCCGAGCCGGAACCCGAACCCGAGCCGGAACCCGAGCCGGAACCAGAACCCGAGCCGGAGCCGGAACTGAATTCCTATGCGTATTTTACGCAGAATATTCTCTCTGAAATGGACAGCGACAGCTTATGGGACGGCGAGAGCTTCTTTGCCGGATCCGAGCCGGAGCCGGAGCCGGAGCCCGAACCGGAGCCGGAGCCGGAGCCCGAACCGGAGCCCGAGTCCGAGCCTGCAACCTATCTCAATGACCTTACCGTCAGTGCTTCTCTGCCTGAACCGTCCGAAGAAACCGCCATTCAATCCGCGGAGAAGGCAGTCGACGAAGAGGAAGAATTCAGAGCATACGAAGAATTCATACAGTCCAATGAGAAAAAAGACGAGGATATGCCTCAACAGGTAGACATCAAGACACAGATTCTTATCAAGGCTGCCGAACAGGGAAACGCGGACGCACAGTACAAGCTCGGCCTGAGCTACGAACGGGGCGAACGGGTAGAACAGAATTATGTCAAAGCGGCGCATTGGTACATTCTTTCTTCCAACCGTGGAAACGCCAATGCCCAGTTTAATCTGGCCAATATGTACGAGAAAGGTCTTGGCGTCACCAGGAATCCCTATGAAGCCGCCGAGCTCTACAAATCTGCCGCCCAGCAGGGACATTCCAACGCCCAGACGCATTACGGCCTTTGCCTGAAGAACGGAATCGGCACCGAAAAGGATCAGCCGGAAGCCGTCAAATGGTTTCTGAAGGCATCCGAAAAGGGAAACGCTGCCGCCATTTACAATCTCGGCGCTTGTTTTGAGAACGGAAAGGGAGTGGATAAGGACTTATCCCATGCCCTGCAGCTCTACCTCGCCTCTGCCAACCAGAATTACGCCGAGGCACAGAATGCACTTGCCAACTGCTATATGAGCGGCAAAGGCGTCCCGGCCAATTACACCGAGGCTGTGCGTTGGTACAGCAAGGCCGCACGTGGAGGAAGTGTCGCAGCGCAGTTCAACATCGGATTCTGCTGTGAAAACGGACTGGGAATAGACAAAAATCTCGATATGGCTTACCGTTTTTACCGCATAGCCGCTGACAACGGAAGCGAAAGCGCAACCGGACGGCTGCGCGAGCTTGGATTTATCAAAAATGACGCAACATAATCAAACGGAGTCAGAATGGCACAAAATACTTGACAATCCGTTATGTTCTGTATTATAATCAAGTTATCGTTTTAAATCGTAAAAGCGTTTGAACCGGCATCGATACAACCGACAATCCCCTTTATTAGGAGGAAGAGTTTAATGTTAAGAATTTTTGTAGACTCAGGCAGCAGTATCAAACAGGATGAAAAGAAGCATTACAACGTTGAAATCATTCCGCTGAAAATTCTTCTCGGCGACAAGGAATACCGCGACGGCATTGACCTTTCAATGGACTTCTTTTATTCGCAGCTGATCGACGAGGGTTTATTCCCCAAAACCTCTCTCCCTTCGCTCGATGAAACCGAGAAAAAAATCATGAAATATGTCGAGCAGGGCGACGACGTCATTATTCTGCCCATTTCATCCGGAATATCCGGCACGTATAACACCTTCCGCATCATGTTTGAGGATCAGCCGAATGTGCGCGTGATTGACACCAAGGTAGCGGTCGGCGGCGTCAGGATTCTGGTAGAGGAAGTCAACAAGTACCGCGACAAGGGGCTGGACTTCATCGAGCAGAAGCTGAATGAGCTGATTCCGCGCATCAGGGTCGCCGCTATTCCCGAAACGCTGGAATATCTGCACCGGGGCGGCAGGCTCAGCAAGACGGCCTATGTCGCCGGTAGTCTGGCACAGGTCAAGCCGCTTATCACCTTTGATGACGGAAGCGTCAAGGTGCTGACCAAGGCTATTGGCTTAAAACGTGCCATGATGACGCTGGTCAAGCTGTTGGAAACGGAATGTGACCCGAATTATTCTATCGTTCCCTCCTACACCTATTCCAATAAGAACCTCGTTGACCTTATCAAGATGGTTGACCACAAATTCCTGCCTTCCATGACTCATCAGGACAATCTCGACCCGGCTATCGCCTGCCACTGGGGTCCGAATGCCTTCGGTTTCATTTTCGTGCGCAAGCAGGAGCATTAATTACATATCTTTGGGTTTCTGAATGATTTTATCGCAAAAAAACGCATGGTAAGCCTGGATCGGGCTTGCCATGCTTTTTTGGTCTGTTCGGTTATTTCTTCTTTTTCTTCTTGGAATTCTTCTTGTCGTCCTTACCCTCGCCGAAAAGAATCTCGCTGAGGTTCATACTGCTGTAGGCAGTCGGGTCGAGTTTGAGACCGGGAAGATTCTGCTTGGGAAGTTCAATGAGGCTGTCCTCGTCAATATCATCAAACGCCGCCGCTGCGGTGTGCTGAGAAATCGGCTCCTGCGGCTTCTGCTCCTGGGACTGTTTTTTGCCTTTTTCCTTGTCCTTCTTGTCGCCCTTCTTGGATTCCGCCTTTTTCTGAGCGGCTTTTTCAGCGGCTTTTTTGGCTGCCTTCTTTGCCGACTTCTCATCCTTTTTCTTGGTCTTTTTCTCCTCGGACTTGGGCTGCTCCACTGCTTTCGCCGCGGCTTCGGCTCTCGCGCCGTGCTGTCGGTGGCTTTCCTGCACATCGGTGTTGACAGGTGTCTCCATGTCGGCCATAAGCAGCTTCTTTATCCCGCCTTCATGTGAAAATCTGTGCTTGCGTGCAGGCACATTCTCCCCTTCGGCGACGGAGGGATTCTTCTGCGCCGATTCGGCAGAAGGCTGTAACGCCGCCTGTGCTTCCTCATACTGCCTGATCGCCTCATTGCGTCGGACCTCGTGCCGTTCGCGCAGGACGCTGCGCACTTCCTCGGTGATTCCTTCGCCGGAAGAGGCTGCACGCTGGGAAGGAGTAAAGAAGGTGTTGACCGCGCCGTAAAGCCGGCTGTCGGAATTCAGACCGGAAGGAGGTCGGACCGGAGAAACCGCCGGCTCCTGATGAACGGTAGTCCGGCTGATTCGCCGTATATTGGTGTATTCGGCGCCCGGCATGAGTCTGTGGTAAATATGCCCCGGAATCCATCTGCCGTTGACCTCGTACATCTCGTCGTCGTACTCGATATGCCTGATTCCCTTTCTGACCGACACAATATATCTTCTGCGGGGCTTGGAAATCGTGCGTTTCTTGGGTGCCGGAGACGGCGGCACGGGCTTGGGCATCTCTTCCTCCGTGTCAAAAATCGGCTGAGGACGTTTTGGCTTTTCAAAACGGAGCGCGGGAAGCGGTATTTCCTCATCCCGGAAACGGACAGGCGGTTCGGGCTTGGGGGGTTCGGGCTTGGGAGGCTCCGGCTTGGGAGGCTCCGGCTTGGGAGGCTCCGGCTTGGGAGGCTCCGGCTTGGGAG
>CAMHMN010000050.1 GCA_946186245.1 uncultured Clostridia bacterium | reverse complement strand
CCTTGAATTCCTTGGTGGTCATCTTGTAGCGTTCGCCCATGATCACATTCAGCACGGCCTGTGTGCCGACGATCTGGGAAGTGGGCGTGACAAGGGGCGGATAACCGGAATCCTCACGCACACGCGGCACTTCATTGAGCACGTCGCTGAGTTTGTCCAGCTTGCCGGCGTCCTTGAGCTGTGAAACGAGGTTGGAGAGCATTCCGCCCGGTACCTGATAAAGCAGCGTCTTGGAGTCAACCTCCAGCACCTTCGGATTCATCAGACCGCTGCTGAGGTACTTTTGGCGAAGCGTTTCGACATAATCCCTGATCTTGGCAAGCAGGTTGAGATCCAGTCCGGTGTCATATTCGGTGCCCTGCAAAGCGGCAACCATCGACTCGGTGGCCGGGTGAGACGTTCCCAGAGCCATCGGTGACATGGCGGTATCCACTACGTCAACGCCGGCTTCGATTGCCTTCAGCATCGACATGGAGGCAAGACCCGAAGTATAGTGGGTATGCAGCTGGATCGGAATTTTGACGGTTTCCTTGAGCGCCTTGACGAGATCGTAAGTGCCGTAAGGAGTAAGCAGACCTGCCATATCCTTGATGCAGATGGAATCCGCGCCGGTGTCCTCCAGCGTCTTGGCGTACTTGGTGAAATATTCAAGCGTAAAGACAGGGCCGGTCGTGTAGGAAATACATCCCTGCACATGTCCGCCGTATTTCTTGGCGGCATTGATGGAGGTTTCCAGATTCCGGATGTCGTTGAGCGCGTCGAAAATACGCATGATGTCAATGCCGTTGTCGATGGACTTCTCAACGAAGTATTCCACCACATCGTCGGCGTAATGACGGTAGCCCAGCATATTCTGACCGCGGAAAAGCATTTGCAGCTTGGTGTTGGGGCAAGCCTTGCGGATGGTTCTCAGACGTTCCCACGGATCTTCATTGAGGAAACGAAGGCAGGCGTCGAAGGTCGCGCCGCCCCAGCATTCCAGCGAATGGAATCCCACCTTGTCGAGGTCGGAAAGCATGGGGAGCATTTCCTCAGTAGTCATTCTGGTGGCGATAAGCGACTGATGCGCGTCGCGCAGCACCGTTTCGGTTACTTTAATCTGTGCCATATGATTGCCTCCCGTCCGCTATCAGCCTATTGTGACAAGCGCGGTACCGGATTCGACGGTCTGACCCTTGATGACGTATACCTCGACCACCTTGCCGTCCTTGGGAGCCGCAATGGCGTTTTCCATCTTCATGGCTTCGAGAACCAGAAGGGTGTCGCCCGATTTTACATAATCGCCGGGCTTGATCTGAACTTCAAGCACGGTGCCCGGCATGGGAGAATTGACTGTCTCGCCTTCAACCGGCGCTTTGGGAGCGGCGGGAGCCTTGGGTGCGGCCGGCGCGGGTGCGGCGGGTGCGGAAGGGGCGGAAGATCCGCTGTCGCCGCCGACTTCTTCCACCTGTACGTCATATGCAACGCCGTTTACGGTAATCTTTAAATTTTTCATGGGTAATTCCTCCTGATTTATGTCACACTAATGATAATGTAATGAATTAAAGCTGAATGTTGGAGTGCTTCTTGGGCAGACGGGAAACCTTCTTGGAAGCGAGCATGTCGAGCGCTGCCACGACGGCGGAACGGGTGTCCGCAGGCGCGATAACGTCGTCAATGTATCCTTCGGAAGCCGCTGCGACAGGAGAAGCAAGGGTGTTTCTGTAATCGTCTTCAATCTCGGCACGCTTGGCAACCGGATCTTCCACACCCTTCAGCTCGTCGTTGTACATGATGGCGGTGAAGGTTTCGGGAGCGAGGGGAGCAATGACCGCGTTAGGCCACGCGACGGTGAAATCGGCATTGGCCGCGCGTCCTGCCAGAGCGACAAAGGCGGGGCCGTATGCGGCACCGATGATGATCGCCATCTTGACGGTGGTGGCTTCAGCGTAGGCATGCATCAGCTTTGCGGCGTCGCGCACGGTTTCAAAACCATAGGTATCGACGAGGGTGATAACCGGAATGGAGAAAGCGTCGCAGAATCTCACGAAACGGGCTGCTTTTGCCGCGCCGTTGGCGTCCATTTTTCCGCTGTTGTAACGGCTTCTGGTGGATACCACGCCGACAGTCTGTCCGTTGACGGTGGCAAGGCCGGTCAGCACGCTTCTGCCGTGACCGGTCTGGAAATCGACCAGACTGCCTTCGTCCACAATTCCGGCAATGATATAGGAAATAACGCGGGTCTCGGTTCCGACTGCAGCGGAAACCGCATCCAGCTCATCGCCCGAAACGGTGGGCTCGCTGTATTCCGCATTCAGTGCGACGCTGAGATTGTTGGAGGGAAGCATCGCCACCAGCGTGCGTGCCTTGGCAAGCGCGTCGTCGATGTTCTTGGTCAGAATATGTACGCTCTCGCCCACATCCTCGCTCTTGCGTTCGCTGCCGTTGGTTTCAATGCCGAAGTCAACATCCTTGACGGCTATCACTATGTCGGCGCAGCTTGCAATGAGTGCATTGGTACCGACACAGGTGCCGGCAATGACGGATATCTGGGGTACAACGCCGGAAAGGCTGCTGCTCCAGAGCAGCATGTCGCCGTATGCAGCGAGAATGGCACCGCCCTGCTTCAGACGTGCGCCCTGCGAGTCGTAAATGCCGATAACGGGAGCGCCTGTCTTTGCGGCGAAATCGTAGACCTTCTTGATCTTGCGTGCCTGTGCCTTGGAAATAGCGCCGCCTGTGACGTCGCCGTTCTGGGCGAAGGCATAAGCCGGCAGCCCGTCTACCGTGCCGTATGCGGTGACAACTTCCGCCAGACCGCCTTCCGACTTCACCAGCGAGTCGAATTCCACCATAGTACCCTCGTCAAAGAGCTTTGACAGGCGATCGTATGCCACGGTGTTCTTGACTGCGGCCTTGGTATCGCTGACCTCCTGCAATTTGCTTTCTAAACTCATTGCTGAACCTCCTACAATTAACAACAGTATGGGCAAGCAGAGGCCGGTTTCATGCAAAGCCCTACTTTCCCACTGTAATTGATTAATATTTGTAATCATTATATTACACATCTGCGGCATATACAAGGGATTATTTTACTGTCTGACGCAAATTCCCTATTTTTTACAGAAATGCACCACGTTTTGTGTAGCAATTGTCAAATATTTACCGTCGTCAACAAAGCCCATTCTGTCAAATATCTCGTTTCTCATGGCAGAATCTGCCCTCACCTCGGGAATCATCCGGTTGAAGGCAAATGAAGCGGCGGCGCGGAGCATCAGCTCACAGGTGAAGTCATCGGGATATTCAAATGTATTGATCAGAAGAAACGCCCGCATAGCGCCCTCCGCGTTGGGCTTTGCTTCCAGCGTCAGGGAGATGTTGCCGGTCACCTCGTCGTTCTCAAATGCCCGCAGAACGGCCGCGTCCTCCGGAAGGTGATTGGCGGAAAGATATTCGCCCAGCGCTTCTTCTTCGGTCAAGGGATGTATTTCAAGCATTTTGATTAATTCCTTCCTTGCTTTTTCTTTTTGTAGGGAGCCTTTTCCGCTGCCTTTGCGGCGCGTTTCTGCCGGGATGCGGAAATCTGCGCCGACGCCATCAGCGAACGCAGCTCATCGTCGCTCAGATCGCGCCAGTCACCGGGTTTGAGCATTCCCAGCTTGACATTGCCGACGGCGGTTCGCTTCAGCCGGATAACTTCCAGCCCCAGTTCCTCGCACATCTTGCGGATCTGCCTGTTGCGCCCTTCGTAGAGCGTAATCTGCATCACATTGCGGGTTTCCTCCTTGGTGATGAGATTCACGTCGGCGGGAAGGGTCATCTGTCCGTCAATCATCAGACCCTCGGACAGCTTTGCGAGCATATCCTCGGTGACCTGCTCACGCACTGTGACGCGGTAGGTCTTGGATACATGGCTGCGCGGATGGGATATTCTGTTGGCAAAATCGCCGTCGTTGGTCATGAGCAGAAGTCCCTCGCTGTCGCGGTCAAGACGTCCTACCGGAAACACCCTCTGTTCGACGTCGGAAACCAGTTCCGCAACACATTTGCGCCCCAGCTCGTCCTCCATTGTGGTGACGAATCCTCTCGGCTTGTGGAGCATTATGTAAACCTTGCGGCTGGTCTGCGGCAGCAGTTTGCGGCTGCCGACAGTTATTTTATCATTGACCGGGTCAACCTTGTCCCCGATTTCGGCGATTCTGCCGTTGACACGCACCTTGCCTTCGGCGATCAACTGCTCTGCCTTGCGGCGCGAAGCAATTCCGCAGTCGGCAATCAGTTTTTGCAGCCTGATTTTTTCAGCCATTTTTCTATTCTCCTCAATAAAGTGTGAAGTATGTAGGAAGGCAGAAGGCGGTCCCTTCTACCTTCTGCCCTATCCGTTACTCGCTCTTTCTCTGATTGCTTTGATATAGTCGGTGAACCAGCCGTTTGTGACCGACCGGATGTCCTCGGTGGCGACAATGGGATAATCGGCAATGACGATTCCGTTGACGGAATAACGAAGATGTCCCAGCACATCGCCCTGCTTGATCGGAGCGTAGAGGAACTGATCGTAGACTAATTCTCTGACAACGTCCTTGTACTGTGTTTTGAGGACATTGTAAGTCTGAGCCGCTTTGCATTCCACCTTTACACGCTTCCTGTTTCCTCCGACCACTGTCGCGTCAAACGCCGAGATATCAGCATCGACAGCCGCCTGATTATAAAGACTCTTGGCGTAATTATAGAGCGTCTTGTGGTCATTCCATCGGTTGAGATTGTTGAGCGTCACACAGACAAGGCGCAGTCCTTCCTTGGACGTGACGTGTGACACAAGGCACTGTCCCGCCAGATTGGTGACGCCGGTCTTGATGCCGTCGCAGCCTTCATACCCGAATTTCTGTCCCTGCATAAGGTAATTATGGGTAACCAGCATGCGTCCTTTGGGAAATTCATCATAATAAATGTTACGCGCCTTGAAACCCACGATATCGCAGAAATCGGGGTTCTGCATGGCATACCTTCCCAGAAGCGCCATGTCGTAGGCCGTGGAATAGTGCGCGCCGTCGGAGAACTGATCCAGTCCCGACGGGGTATCGAAATGGGTGTTGAGCATGCCAAGCTGCGTGGCCTTTTCATTCATCAGCGAAACAAACGCCGGAATGCTGCCGCCGACCGCAACTGCCGCCGTATTCGCCGCGTCGTTGCCGGAATACATCATCATGCCTACGCACAAATCGTACATGGTTATCTTGTAACCCGGCAGCAGACCGATTTGTGTGCCGTCAAGCAGCTGCATGCAATCATCGGTGACGGTAACCGTTCGTCCGAGGTCACCGCTTTCCAGCGCCAGAATACAGGTCATGATCTTGGTGGTACTCGCCATGGGCATCTGCTTGTTTTCATTGACGCCGTAAAGCACCATTCCCGTGTCGCAGTCCATCACAACTGCCGATCCCGCCGTGATTTTCGGCGTACCGTCTTCGTTGAGCTCCGTGGCGGTCTGCACCGCGTCCTCAACCGTATTCTCATTCAGTTCCGAGCCGGGCTGCGTGGTTGAGGTATCCGACTGGGTGGTGCTTGTAGTGGATTGCGTGGTGGTGGTGGTTTCGGAAGAGGTTGCCTGGGTGGTCGACGCTCTCTTGGAAGTTCTCATGTCGTAAGCGGAATTGCCCGACACAGGCGCGGAATGATCCGCCGCACTGACCGAAAGGGCGAATGTCGCCAACATTGCGGCAGCAATGACCAGCGCGGCAGTCCTCTTCACAAAGTGGTTATTCACTAAAAATCTAGTTATCAAATTCATATCTTGCCCTGCCTTCCATAGGAATAAATGCACGATAGTCATGTGTAGTCTTTGCCGACACGGGCGGAATATTCTTTGAACAGGCCAGGAGAAATAAGGCAGTTTTTAATGGATGATTACTCGGAAAGCTCTTCGTCAAGGGTCAGGGGCTCCGCCTTTTCCGCCATTTCCTTGCCGACATCCGGCTCATTCTCCGTCTTTTTGTCCTTGACGCCTGCGAGAAGGCTGCTTACCTGGTCGACCAGATTGGGGATCATTCCCACCGCCTTATCGAGAGAATTCATGTGGTTGTCAATCTGGAGCAGACGTACATTTGTCGCGGTGATGACAAGGAATGCCACCGGCTGCACGGTAACGCCCGCGCCGCCGCCGCCGCCGAAGCAGCGGTGGCCCGATTTTCCGTCAAAATCCGAGCCGCCCGAAGCAAAACCGTAGGACATCTTGGAAATGGGAATGATGGTGGTGTCGCCGTTTACGATGGGTTCGCCTATGATGGTGGATACATCCACCATTTCCTTTATTTTGGAAAGAGTGGTGTCCATCATACCCTTAATGGGATGTACGGGAGCCTTGGCCTTTTCCGTGTTTTCGGTTTCAGGCATCTTTTTTTCTTCTGCGCTCATTTTGTTCAGACCTTTCTTAAAATTAATTTTCTTTTTTATTCTTTGATGATATTTTAAACTGTGCGACAGCGAATCTGATCACTGCCCACAGCAGATTTCCGACCATGAGTATAGGAAAAACCGTGAATTTCCCGATGAAATAAATCCTGATGCCTTCTCCGGCATAATCCGGGACGATCTCTATGTCCCTCGTACGCGGTGAAGTCGGGTCGTAGCCGCGCGTACTGCCGAGCAGGAAGGAAAGCGCCGGAAACGCGCCCGCGCAGATCCTGCCGTATAGAATGGCCGTGTCGGCTGCGTCCTCGCCCGAAACCGAGGCGTGAAGCACCAGACGGTCTATCCTGATTCCACGGTATATCTTTGCCACCGCGCCGCCAAGCCTCTTTCCGGCATCGGCGAAGAATTGCAGCGCACCGAAGAACCCGCGCTGTTCTTTCAACGCGCCGAAGAAACTCTGCTTCTTTTCCACCGGCTTTTTCTTCGGGAGGGCAGCCTTCTTTTTCTTAGGCTTCCGCACTTTGGATATGATCCACTTCAATCCCTTTTTCATCCATCCGAACACTGCCGAAACCGCCGTCTTTAACCCGTAAAGCACCGTCAGCAGAAATTTTCCAAAGGCGGCCAGCGCCCTTCGGATCATGCCGGGCGGCTTCTTGGGCGGTCTCTCCCCCAATATGTAAAATCTGAAGAAAAGATACCGCAGTCGCAGCGTTACCTCCGGCTCATATTTTACATGGAGATGCACCGGAATACACAGCGCCGTCAGCAGCACAAGCAGGATGATCAGCAGCAGCCAGCCGATGATTTTCAGCAGCAGCCCTAATATTTTCAGAACAATCAACCGCAAACACCCCCAAATGCGCTCGCATACGCTCGCTAAGATAATAGAGAATAGTGAATAACGAATAGATAATAACGAAGGAAGCCCTGACGGGCTTGGATTAAGATATCTTTAAAGGGAATCCTTCGTGCGTTATTCACTCTTCACCATTCCCGCTGACGCATTCGTCAGCTGATTCACTGATCACTAGGCGAATGAAGTTGAGCGTCCTCTATTGCCTCTTCAAGGGTCATCTGTAGGCTGGCTTCGGTTTCGTCCGGAATTTCGGGAAGTTCGCCCATGGATTCCAGGCCGAAGCAGCGCATGAAATTCGGGCTGGTGGCGTACTGCATGGGTCTGCCGGGCAGATCAAGTCTGCCTCGTTCCTCTATCAGCCCTCTTGAGAGCAGTGTATTGACAACGCCGGAACAGTCCACACCGCGCACGCGTTCGATGAAATTCTTGGTCACCGGCTCGTTATAGGCGATCACGGCAAGCACTTCCATCGCGGCGCCGGAAAGCGGTGCGTCCTTTTTCAGGTCAAGAAGCGTTCGGATGATCGGGGCATATTCGTCGCGTGTTGTCATCTGGTACTGTCCGCCCAGTTTCACTACACGCAATGCCGAACCGCTCTTCTCATAATACTCGTTCAGTTCGCAGCAGACGCTGTCTATCGTATTCCTGTCAACACCCAGCACATCAGCCATTCTTTCGCAGCTCACGGGATCCCCGCCGGCGAATATCATCGCCTCTACGGTTGCTCTGAGTCCGATTGATTCCAATTGCGTCCACCACTCTCATTTATCGTCATAATGTTGTTGTCGTCTATATTGACCTTGCGGCTGCGGATCAGGTCGAGCACCGCCAGGAAGGTCGCGATCAGCTCGCTGCGGGAATCGGCCTTCTCAAACAGCGTATTGAATTTCAGCCGCTTTGACCTGTATATGCTTTTGAGCACATACCCGATCCGCTCGGTAACCGATACAATCTTCTTACCCACTATCGCGCGGAAATTCTCTTTGGAAGGCGGCTTCTTGCGAAGTCCCCTGCCGATGGCGTTGACATAAGCCTTCACCAGTTCCGCCGCTTCGTGCGAACGGGTATAGGTCGGGTCGTGGCTGATCTTCATCTCGGGACGGGTGAAGCCGTCGAAGCTCACCTTTTCCGCCAGCTTTCTCGCCATACGCTTGCAGAGCTGGTACTCGATCAGCTCGCCGCTGAGTTCCTTCTTGAGCTCCTCGGCTTCCTCCTTGCGGGGCATCAGCATGGCAGTCTTGATGTAGACCAGACGGGAAGCCATCGTCAGAAATTCGCTGGAAACGTCCATATTCTCCAGCCGCATCATGTCGATATGAGCCATGTACTGCTCCAGCAGCTCGGCCACCGGAATGTCGTAGATGTTGAGCTTGTTCTTTGAAATGAGGAAAAGCAGCAGGTCAAGCGGTCCTTCAAAGACCTCTAATTTGTAGGATATTTTTTCTGTTCTTTCCATAATGCAGGCACTCGCTTCGGCGGAATTTTTATGCTACTGTCAGACCCAAGAGGTTGAAGATCCAGTCCACTCCGTTGATGATCCACCGGAAAAACGAGAATTCGATGTTCCACAGCGGACCGCTCAGGAGCCTGATCACCACAAAGAACACCACCAGATAAATGATGGGATTCACCCGGCTGAGCGCGTGCTCGATCTTGTACATAATCTTGTCGGGCATGATCCAGTTGAGGATCCGGGAACCGTCGAGAGGCATTATCGGCAGCATATTGAAGACCGCCAATCCGATATTCAGAATGACGATGTACATCATCACATAACTGAACGAATAAGATAAATCCTCGTTCATTTCAAAGCAAAGACCGGCGCGGTATATGACAGCGCCCAATATCGCCATGATGAGATTGGAAAGCGGTCCCGCGAAGGCAACAAGCGCCATATAGCCCTGTCTGCGCTTCTGGTTGCGGAATCGCACAGGGTTGACGGGCACAGGCTCCGCCCAGCCGAAGCCGATCAGAAACATCAGCAAAGCGCCGTAAAGATTGAAGTGCGCCATCGGATTGAGCGTCAGCCGTCCGGCACGTTCCGCGGTGTCATCCCCCAGCGCCTTTGCCATGAGTCCGTGGGCGCACTCATGCACCGGCATGATAAAGCCCAGCATGAGCACCATGGTGAGGACGTAAAGAAGCATTTCTCTTGTGTCGCCTAATACGCTGAAAAATCCCATATTCATACCTTCCTTGATTATCTGAAATCAGGGTATACTCCCCATTAAAAATATTATCCGAAATATTATATATTATGACGTATGAAAATTCAAGCATTATATTGTAAAAGAAAATGCAAAAAATCCGCACAGCTTTCACACTGCACGGATTTGGGCAAAAAGGATAGTCAGATGCGTTCATACCTTCATTTCCAGATATCGTAATCCAGCGATTCAATGTAATTCGGAGTGTGAACGTCCACTCCGACGGTATCTATGGCGCGGTAGAAATCGGGCTGTTCCATCATGCCGTTCACATAGTAATTCATGAAGCGTCAGCAACGCAATCACAACGGATTTCACACGGTTTTTGCACTTCATAGCTACTTCCCTTCTCTTTATTTATTGATAAACAAGATGAAATATCCGTTTTTCAACATATAGTATAGAATACTGACTGAATTTGTCAATCCCCTGCGAGAATTGTTTTAAATATATTCAGCTAATCTCTTCATCTTAGTCATTGCAAGTTCCGTACCAGAAACGATACCAGCCTTTGATGTTCTTCAAATAGTACATTTTCTGCGTTTCCGTCCCATGCTCTCTGAGCAGCTTCAGAATGGTTCTGAGCTGCGTATGACGAAGACTTAATCCCAATGCAACTAAACCGTCATGTCCTTTCAGCTGAAACCGCAATTTCGGCAGCACCGTTGAATAATACACCGTCTGAATTTCCGCGTAATGGAAGCGGATCCGCTCATCGCACAGTAACCCACCGTCAATTGTGATGCCCTGTTCCTCAAAAAAGATCTTCCCGTTCAGACTGCTGCTTACGCCCTGATAAATAATGCCGCAGCGGAATTGTTTGCTTTTATTGATATTCTTTTCCATTTTTCCGTCCCCCAATAATGACTTCTCGGATTTTCATAGCACATTCTATCCTTTATTTATGAATAATTCAATCTCATAATTCTGAAAAATCCGCACACACGCAGCTGCATTTTCGCAGAACGTGGATGCGGATTATTCATTACAATATCACTTTTTCGGCTCAATAAGCCTTGAAGCGTTCGCCACGCAGATCAGGCAGACGCCCACGTCGGCGAACACCGCCGCCCACATAGGAGCGTAGCCGAATGCCGCCGCGATCAGCACTGCCGCCTTGAAAATCAGCGCAAACGCTATGTTGAACCTGATGATTCCCATTGTCCTGCGGAAATGTCGGATGGCCCGCGGCAGCGTGCCGAGATTGTTGGAAGAAAGCACCATGTCGGCGGCTTCAATCGCCGCGCCGGAGCCAAGTCCCATCGCGACTCCCACATCGGCTGCGGCAAGCACGGGCGCGTCGTTGATGCCGTCCCCCACAAATGCCGTGATCAGGCCCTGCGACTTCATCTCTTCAATCGCCTCAACCTTGTTTTCGGGCAGAAGCTCGGCACGGAATTTCTCGATTCCGACACTTTCCGCCACCTGCTTGGCGCTGTTGAAGCCGTCGCCCGTGAGCATTGTCACATGGTCCGCTCCGAGCGCCTTCAATTCGGAAATGGTTTTCTCCACGCCGTCCTTCGGGCTGTCGCTGATAAAGATGCTTCCCGCCAGTCTCCCGTCATAGGACACATACGCCTGCGCATTTTTTCCTTCGGGAATGGCAACGCCGAATTTCTTCATCAGCTTTTCGCCGCCGCAGAGGATCTGCTTTCCCTCTGAATCCTCACAGCTCACGCCGTGCCCCGCCAGTTCGGTGAAATTTTTATATTCGGTAATATTTTCAACCGTTCCCGCGTAATCCCTGATTGCCTGCGCGTAGGGGTGCGTCGAATTGATCTCGGCAGCGGCAGCCAATTGCGCAACTTCCTTATCCGAAAAACCTTCACCCCTCACCACTTCATGCACCTTCGGCTTGCCCTCGGTGACGGTGCCGGTCTTGTCAAAGGCAATCGCACGCGCCTTGGCAAGCCGTTCCGCGAAGTTTCCGCCCTTGACCAGCACGCCCATTTTCGACGCGCCGCCTATTGCCGAGAAGAACGCCAGCGGCACCGAAATCACGATCGCGCAGGGGCAGGAGGCTACAAGGAAAGTCAGCGACCGGAAGATACATTCCCTGAATGAGCCCAACCCAAGCAGCGGAGGAATGACGGCGATGACCAAGGCAAGACCTACCACTATGGGCGTATAGATCACCGCAAAGCGAGTAACGAATTTTTCGGCATTTCCCTTGTTCTCCGCAGATTCGGTGACAAGACTGATGATTCTGGCCGCGGCTGAATTTTCATAATTGTTGGTCACTCGCGCGGTCAGGGAGCCGTCGCCGTTCATCATGCCGCTGAGCAGCTCGCTGCCCGGTTCAGCCGCAATCGGAAGCGATTCGCCGGTGAGCGCTGAGCTGTCGATATCCGACGTACCTTCCGTTACAATGCAGTCCAGCGGGACTCTTTCATGGGGACGAATGAGAATGGTCTCCCCTACTTCCACTTCCTCGGCACGGATTACCGCCATGCCTGTGCTTCGCCTGACATTGGCCGTATCGGGACGAATCTCGGCAAGGGCTTCTATGCTCTTGCGGGAATTGTCCACCGCCTTGTCCTCCAGCCATTCGCCTATGCGATACAGCACCGCCACCATCGCTCCCTCAAAGAATTCTCCGAGAATGGCTGCGGCAACCATGGCGATGGCCATGAGCGCGCTCTCATCCAGACGAAGCTTGAAAATTGACTTGACTCCGTTGAGCATTACATCATAACCCGCGAATAGTATGGCACAGATAAAACCTACAGCCGATACAATTTCGTTATGCGGGAACGAAATGAAATGCGCAGCGATTCCGACCGCTCCTGCAACCAGTGCAAGAATGGTCGTTATGATCATTACGGCCGTATCCTCCGGCTCTCCGTGTTCGTGGGAATGCCCCTGCTCACATTCTCTGTCGTCACCGCAATCGCAGGAATCACTTTCGCAGTTTTTCGTCCGCAGACTGCGTTTTTCCCGCTCATTCGAATCGGATTCCTCATAAAGGACCACATTCACGCCCACCAGAACACTGTCAATGATCCGCTGAATGTCTTCGTCGGCATTGGGATTGATATCGCTCAGATGCACCGTCAGACGCTTGTTCATGAAATCCACGGTGGCTTTCTCAATCCACGGCACCTTGTTGACAGCGGCTTCCGCCTTTGCGGCGCATCCCGCGCAGTCAAGGTTTTCCAATGTATATCTGATCTTTTCCATTTGCAAAAAACCTCCCGTCAGTTCTTCTCGTTGATATGGTCAAAGCCCATCTCGATGATCTGCTTCACATGGTCGTCGTCCAGGGAATAAAACGCTGATTTGCCGCAACGGCGTACCTTGATGAGTCCCGCCGTTCTGAGCACCCTTAATTGGTGGGAAATCGCCGACTGGTTCATTTCCAGCACCTCGGAGATGTCACAGACGCACAGTTCATGATTGAGCAGCGCCGACATGATGCGCAGGCGGGTGGAATCTCCGAAAATCTTGAAAAGCTCTGCCAGGTCGAAAACCCTGTCAATGTCGTACATATCGCTTCTCACAAGCTCCACATAATCCCCGTGTGCTTCGCCTGCTTCGGGAGAGTCTTCTTCCAATCCCAGATCGGATTCTCTGAAATCATCCATACTGATCGCTCCATTCAACATATTAACATTTATTCATATGTTTATTATATCACATATTCAGAGAATGTCAATAGGTTTTCAAAAAAAACCGTCGGCACATTTCCACACGGAAAAGCACCGACGGCTGATTATGCAATTTAATTGAATACTGTCCAAAGATAAACAAACCGGGAGATGGATTACTCAACCGTCACCGACTTGGCGAGGTTTCTCGGCTTATCCACATCGCAGCCCCTTGCAACGGCCGTGTAATAGGCGAAAATCTGGAGCGGCACAATCGCCGCGATGGGACGGATGAATTCATCCACGTCGGGAATCTCGATCTTGTGGTCGTAGATCGTTCTGTCCACACTCGCGCCCTTCTTGCAGAGAAGAATGACTTTCGCACCTCTTGCCTTGACTTCCTTGACGTTGCTGACCGTTTTTTCAAAGAGCTTGTCGCCAGAAGCGATGGCAATTACCGGCATTCCCGGCTCGATAAGGGAAATGGTGCCGTGCTTCAGCTCGCCCGCGGCGTAGGCTTCGGAGTGAATGTAGGAAATTTCCTTGAGCTTGATGGAGGCTTCCCAGCAAAGGGCACAGTCATAGCCTCGTCCGATGAAGAAAAGATCCTCGCAATCCTTGTAGCTTTCGGTCATCTCCTTGTAGATTTCGGCGTCTTTCAGTTCTTCCGCCACAACGTCGGGAATCTGTCGGAGAAGATCGGAATAATGCTCCAGTTCCGTTTCGCTTACTGTGCCGCGCTCACAGGCAAACCGCAGCGCCATCATGAGCATAACGGCAACCTGACAGGTATAAGCCTTTGTGGTCGCAACCGCGATTTCGGGACCCGCCCATGTGTAGAGTACGATATCCGCTTCGCGGGCAATGGTGGAGCCCACCACATTGACGATGGCGATGGTGGGAATGCCTCTTTTCTTGGCAATGCGCAGGGCAGCCAGCGTGTCGGCGGTTTCACCGCTCTGGGAGATGACCACCACCGCGTCGCCTTCTTCAAAGAGAAGGCTGGAATATCTGAATTCCGAAGCGACTTCAGTGATGACAGGAACCTTTGCGATGCGCTCGATCATGTGTCTGCCCACCATGCCGGCATGAAGGGCGCTGCCGCAGGCAACGACATGCAGACGCTTGATTCTGGAAATGTCAGGCATTTCCTCGGCAAAGATTCCCTTCGCGCCGTTTTTCAGTCGGGGAAGAATGGTATCGGCAAGCACCTTGGGCTGCTCGTTGATCTCCTTGAGCATGAAATGGTCGTAACCGCCCTTTTCGGCAGCGGAAACATCCCATGTCGCGGTAAATACTTCTTTCTCAACGGGAGATCTGTCGGCGCCGAGTATCTTGATAGCATCAGCCGTGATCACGGCAAGTTCATTCTCTTCCAGCAGATAATACTTGTTTGTTCTGCTGAGAATCGCCGGAATGTCGGACGCAATATAATTCTCACCCTCGCCGATGCCGACGATCAGCGGACTGTCCTTGCGGATGGCAAAGAGTTTATCCGGATAATCGTCAAACAGCACGCCGAAGGCATAAGAACCGCGGATTCTGGCCACTGCCGTATAAATCGCGTCGATCGGATCACCGTCGTAATATTTGTCGATGAGCTGCGCCGCCACCTCGGTGTCGGTTCCGGAAAGGAATACGCGACCTTCCGCAATCATCTGATCCTTCAATTCCGCGTAGTTTTCGATGATTCCGTTATGGACAAGCGTCACCTTGCCGCTTCTGTGAGGATGACTGTTCACGTCGGACGGTTCGCCGTGCGTTGCCCATCGGGTGTGTCCTATACCGCATACGCCCTGCGGCACGTTCTCACCGATTTTGTCCTCCAGATTTTTGATACGTCCCTTAGCCTTGATCACATTGACTGTGCTGTGCTCAAAGACGGCAACGCCGGCCGAGTCGTAACCTCTGTACTCCAGCTTTTTCAGCCCGTCCAGAAGGATCTCGGTCGAATTTTTATTCCCTATGTATCCTACGATACCGCACATTTTTTACATACCTCCAATAAAGAACAGAGTAACGGCACTTCTGTGCTCCGGTCACCCGGGGATTTTGTATGCCGATATGCAGCTTCTCTGCAAAGCCGGGAAGCATCCGCCGAATATTTCGATTAACTTCCACCCTCGTCAGCCGTTTTGCGTTGAAAGCATATTCTTTGATTCCGCAAATGACGGCTCAGGCGCTTGTTGCTCCATTGATTCACTTTGTTCAGCGCTAAAAGATTCCACTCACCTCCAAGAATACACTTACAGTTTATTAAACCATAAAATATCATATTTGTCAACACTTAATTAGTTATTATAACCGAAATTTCCGTGGGATTTGCCGGTGTTTTTTCATCCGTTTTTCTCTCTTGCATAATTCCCGGATCGGTATATAATAGAATTATCAATAGTATATTCACGTCCTGACATAAAAAGAACAGCAGAACAAATGACATAATCATCTGCTCTGCTGAACGAAAGATGCGTAAGTGGTGCAATTACACAGCCTTCATTTGAAATTGTACCACATGATTTACCGATTGTCAATACTTCCAAAGCTAAAAAATACCGATTATGGAAAAAATTATTCTTTTTGAGTTCAATAAATCCATCCATATCGGTCATGTTTTTATTTGATACTTTTGTCCAGCGTTTTATACATGTTATTCATGATCATTAATTATGGTAATTTGTTTCTATGCAATACCTTTTGAATGGAGTTTTCAAATGAAAAACATTTATGTCTCACGATTTGCCAACCAAAAGCTCATGGCATATCTTCATTTTCCCGACTGCGTGCTTCATTCCGTGCCGAACGGCGGAAGAACCTACCCAGCCGTTGATGCGCACCCGGATATTTATCTCTGTAAAATGGGGGTAACCCGACATGCTTATATTTTCAGGGGCAGCAGGCTGGAAATCGGAGAAAAATATCCGGATAATATCAAATTCAACGCCGTCTGTCTCGACAGGTATTTCATACACAACCTGAAATACACGTCCCCAGCGCTATTGAAGGAAGTCAATCGATTGGGATTAACGCCTGTTGACGTAAAACAGGGCTATACCAAATGCAGCTGCGTCGTGGTGGACGATCATTCTCTGATTACAGCCGACCGCGGCATCGTCGGCGCATTAAAGAAATACCCTGACATCGACGTTCTGCCGATCAGTCAGGGCTTTGTGGCACTTGAAAATTATGATTACGGCTTTCTCGGAGGTGCTTCCGGCAGAGTCGGCAATGAAATTATCTTCAACGGCGACCTTTCCAAGCACCCCGATTATGAGGCCATATGTCAATTCATCCAGTCGCGCGGTCTGACGGTAAAATACTTCCCGGAATACCCTCTCACCGACATCGGCAGCATTCTGGCGGATTTCTGATCAGAACGGAATGTCGGTTTCGCCCTCCAGAAAGTGAAGGAAGGACGGCAGATCGGCAAAAGACGGTTCCGGTTCGGTTTCGGAATCGTGATCCCACGGGTCAAGCCACAATCCCAGATCATCCGGTTCAAATCGGCAGAGCCAGAAGGTAAAATACTCGTCGCAGCCGAACTGGAACCATTCGTTCCCGAACGCCTGTTTTGCAATAGGGTCGTTCAGCGCTTCCTCCGGCGAAAAGATATGACCGAAGGGGAAATCCGCTCTGTCATACAGGGAATAAAATTCCCTGAGCGGCTCGGGCACTTTTTCAAGAATCTCATCGCCGCAGGTACGCGGGAAAAGCTCGATTTCGTCCGGGTATTCTTCCTCCAGCCATTTCAGGCAGTCTTGCAATTCGCTCATTTTTTGATGTCACTCCTTTACAAAGTATAACACGGCAGACCGCTTCTATCTCATTGAGCAGTCTGCCGCTTTTATTCAAAAATTGATTACTTCTTATACGCCCTGCCGATATCGGTGCGGAAGTGAGCCCCTTTGAACTTGATCTTGTCAACCGCCGCGTAGGCCTTTGCGAGAGCTTCATCGAGATTGGCTCCCTTTGCGGTCACGCCGAGGACTCTGCCGCCGTTGGTCAGGAATCCGCCGCCGGCGTATTCGGAGCATTTGGTTCCGGCGTGGTAAACCGTCGCGCCTTCCACCTGTCCGTTTTTGTCAAGGCCTTCAATGGGAATACCCTTGTCGTACTTGCCGGGATAGCCCCCCGAAGCCATAATGACGCAGGCACAGGCGCCGTCGTCCCATTCGATGTCCAGATCGGACAGCTTTTCATCAATAATGGCGTTGACGATTTGTGAGAAATCGGTCTTGAGGCGCGGAAGAACGACCTGTGCTTCCGGATCGCCGAAACGGGAATTGTATTCAATCACCTTCGGGCCGTTCGGAGTGAGCATGAGTCCGAAGTAGAGGCAGCCCTTGAAGGTTCTCCCCTCGGCATTCATGGCTTCTATCGTGGGCAGGAAGATTTTGTCCATGCATTCCTGTGCGACTTCATCCGTGTAGAAGGGATTGGGGCTGATAGTGCCCATTCCGCCTGTGTTGGGGCCGAGATTGCCGTTGAACACCCGCTTGTGGTCCATCGAGGAAACCATCGGCTTGACGCACTTGCCGTCGGTGAAGGCAAGCACCGAAACCTCCGGGCCGGTGAGAAATTCCTCGATGACGATGCTGTTGCCGGAGTTGCCGAAGATTTTATCTTCCATGATGGAATGAATGGCGGCCTTCGCCTCTTTGAAGTTCTCTGCTATCACAACGCCCTTGCCGAGTGCCAGACCGTCGGCTTTGATGACCGCCGGATAGCTGTCGCGGTTTCTGATATAATCCAGCGCTTCCTTGGGATCGCTGAATACTTCATAGGCCGCGCTGGGAATGCCGTACTTCTTCATCAGCTCTTTGGAAAACACCTTGCTGCCCTCGATGATGGCGGCTTTTTTGCTCGGTCCGAACGCCCGGATGCCCTGCGCGTTGAGAGCGTCCACCATGCCGAGAACCAGCGGATCGTCGGGAGCGACGAACACACAGTCCACTTTGAGCTTGTAAGCGAGAGCAACCACGCCGTCAATGTCGGTCGCGGCTACGTCGAATACCTCCGCGTCCTTGGAAATGCCGCCGTTGCCCGGCGTGCAGTAAATTTTTTCTACGTCGGGGCTTTCCTTGAGCTTGCGGATAATGGTGTGTTCCCTTCCGCCGC
>CAMHMN010000049.1 GCA_946186245.1 uncultured Clostridia bacterium | reverse complement strand
CCCAGCGTTATCTATAAAATCATCGGAACGGACGGACAGACCACCTACATCGACAATCCCACCAATTATCCCGATCCTTCCCTGATCAATTACGCGGAGGAGCCGATCTGCGAAGCGCACATTTTCTCTCCGTCCGAGTATGTAGGGAACATCATGGAGCTTTGTCAGGGCAGGCGAGGGGTTTTCAAGGGAATGGATTATATTGACACTGACCGTGTCGATATTCACTATGTCCTTCCGCTCAACGAAATCATCTACGATTTCTTTGACGCTCTCAAGAGCCGCACAAAGGGATATGCATCCTTTGACTATGAACCGGCCGGCTACCAGCGTTCCAACCTGGTGAAGCTGGACATGATGCTCAACGGGGAAATAGTGGATGCCCTTTCCTTCATTGTTCATGCCGACAGTGCCTATCCCCGGGCACGCAAGATGACGGCCAAGCTCAGGGATCACATTCCGCGTCAGCTGTTCGAGGTGCCGATTCAGGCTGCCATCGGCGGCAAGATCATTGCCCGCGAGACCGTCAAGGCTTTGCGCAAGGATGTGCTAGCCAAATGTTACGGCGGCGATATTACCCGAAAGAAAAAGCTGCTGGAGAAGCAGAAGGAAGGCAAAAAGCGCATGAGGCAGCTCGGTTCTGTCGAGGTTCCCCAGGAGGCGTTTATGTCAGTGTTAAAACTGGATGAAGAATAAGATATTGGAAGAGATGTTTTGATGAAAAAAAGCCAAGCTGCCAAGCGGCGTGAAAGGATAAAAAAACAGGCTGACAAAGCGATGAATATCACCATCATGATTCCCTCTCTCAATCCGGATGAGAAGCTGACCAATTATGTCAGACAGCTGGCAAGTCAGAGCTTCAGGGAGATAGTAGTAATCAACGATGGCAGTTCTGATAAGTATGATCCCATATTTGACGAGGTTGCCGCCATAGATAAATGCACCGTACTCCGGCATGAGGTGAACAGGGGCAAAGGCCGTGCGCTGAAAACGGGAATGGATTATGTGCTGAAAAATCACCCCGACTGCGTCGGCATCGTCACCGGAGATGCGGACGGACAGCACCGCCTGAAAGATACCATTCGCGTCGCAAAGGAACTGATAAAAAACGACAGCCGACTGGTGCTTGGGTCGCGCAATTTCAATTCGCCCAATATTCCTGCCCGTTCCTCCTTTGGCAATAAGGTGACGTCATGGGTGTTTGCCGCCATGTTCGGACAGAAGCTGATGGATACACAGACGGGTCTGCGCGGTATTCCGCTGAAAATCGTGCCGAGTATGCTGAAAATTTCGGGCGAGCGGTTTGAGTATGAGATGAATATGCTCATCGAGTGTCGCAGACAAAAGATCGAAATATTTGAAATTCCCATTGATACAGTTTACATAGATGAAAACAGCAGTTCTCATTTTAACCCCATCGTCGACTCAATAAAAATCTACTGGCTGATTTTCCGCAGCTTTTTCTCATTCATTTTCACGTCGGTGGGCTGTACGCTGCTCGATCTGCTGATCTTTACGCTGCTGGCGAGGCTGATTATCCCTTCGGATTTCCGATATCGCATCCTTCTGGCGACGGCCGTGGCACGCGTGATTTCCGCAACTGTCAATTTTATCGTAAACAAGAATGTCGTATTTCATAAAAAAGGTCATATCGTCTCATCCGCAGTGAAATACTTCTGTCTGGCAGTGGTGCAGATGCTGATTTCCGCAAAGTCCGTAGAGTTCTTTGTGGCATTGTCAGGATGGCACGAAACCATTGTCAAGGCGATGGTCGATACGATATTGTTCATAGCCAATTATTTTATTCAAAAGAAGTTTGTCTTTAAAAAATAAAATATCCCGAAACAGATTTCACATTGCTGTGCGGTCTGTTTCGGGAATTTTTTATGTCTGAGGATGATGATCAGCCGTTATTATTTTCTTTTTCTTCCTGCTGTTTCTTCCATTCCTCACGTTCTTTTTCTCTCTGAGCCTCGAGCTGTTCTTCGATGATCTTGGCTTCATCGACCACATACTCAGGACAATTCTGGAGATAGAATCTGTAGATAAGGTGGGTGTCGTTGGACACGTAAACGTCAATGTGCTTTCTGGTTTCGCCCAGAAGCTCCGATCCGATGTCGCCTATATCGGTGATGGAAACAGGCAGGGTAATAGTAGGCACATCGTCCGGCATGACGCAGGAATAAACGGTAAATTCTTCACCAACGGTTTTTTGTATATAACAGTCGGGCATATCGGGAATATCATATTTATCATTTCCCGAGGACGCCAGATAATTCCCTTCCTCGTCAACGACGGGATGCTTTTTGGCATAATCCTTGCCGAGAGCATCCACAAGATCTTTCTCGGTTGAGCCGAGCGTGATGCCCTTTGACAAAAGAATGGATGCGTTGGGGCCGGTCAGCGCCGCTTCCATGCTGATCACATAACAATTGACGGCGGTGTGCGCGTATTTTGTGTCATAATTATGCACCATCATTTTCATAGCAAGATTGCCCTTGCGCATGATCAGGCCGTCTACCGTGGTGCCCATGGGAATACGTTCGCCGTATTCGCGTACAAAGACCCATCCGTCGTCGAGCAGCTTGCGGACAGGCAGCGGCAGTGTATAAAGATTTCCCTCAAATTTGTAGGCAAAATCGGTAAACTGCTTACCAAGAAGATTGGGACCCTTGTAAAGGTCGATATTGTCGGGCTTGTACTTCAGTTCTTTTGAATAGTCGTATAATTTGTACAGCTCCGTATCGTTCTCTATGGTAATAGAAGCAATGCGGTTTGAAGAACTGTTTACCGTGTCGATTTTGAACGCGATGAACGAATGGTCAGTCAGCTTATAATAAAGTGTGTTGACGGTGTCTTCGTCGGTCTCCATGAGCTTGACGTCATTGATTGCGACGAGTTCGCCGGTGGATTTGAGCGTTTTTTCTATATAAGAAGGTTTTCCGCAGGCATCGATAACCTCGTCATAACCGACGCCTATGGAAAGATTGTCTTTGTGCAGGATGAATTCGGGTTCATTTTCGAATTCGGCGTCCAGTCCGATTCCTACTACCAGACAGTCAGTAATCCCCTTCTGGCGGCTCCCGTCGTTATAAAATTTTGCGGTGATGACGGAATTATCCTTTGCCAGAGGCAGATAATCAGAGTATTCACCGGCTTCCAGTGTCGAATCAGAAGTATAGATTTTGGTATTGTTTGCCGGAGCAGGGGAATCCTCGTCAGCGTTTTCAGCCGCTTCGGAGATTTTCCATCCGCGTGATGACATCACACTGAATTTTGTCGGAAGCTCGAGCTGAAGCTCTCCGAGTGTGAATGAAAAGCTGTAGATTTCGGCAGCTTCTCTTGAGGCGTCCTCATCAGTTTGGGAACCCATTCCGTCTGAAAAAATAGCATCAGGCATGGAACATGCCGGAACGCTCAGCAAAAGCGCTATTGCAAGAAAAAGTCCGGAGATTTTCTTAAACATTTGCAACTGTCCTTTCCTAATACAAAATAGTCCCGCGTAGGTCTGCTGCATGGCGCGGATTATGATTCAAAACCATTATATCATAGATTAAAAAAAATTTCCACATAAAATCCAAAAAACTTTTCGCTATTTTAAGTTAATTTATGTTTACCTCCGTATACTGGTACACGTAAAGAAAAACAAGGAGGTAATCAGAAGATGACAAGCAACAATGTCTTTGAAAGATATGAAATAAAATATCTGATAACCAACTCACAGAGAAAAACCGTTATGAACGCTATGGAAAACTATATGAAGCCGGATGCGTACGGCAAAAGCACAATATGCAACATTTATTACGATACACCCGATTATTACCTGATCCGGCACTCGCTGGAAAAGCCTGTCTATAAGGAAAAGCTGAGAGTCAGAAGCTACGGCAGGGCGGATTCCAGAGACAATGTGTTTGTGGAGCTTAAAAAGAAGTATCAGGAAGTGGTTTACAAGCGGAGAATCACCCTTCCCGAGCGTGAAGCGATGTTTTATCTGGGAAGCGACGCATACGGAGGACTGGACGGACAGATCGGCAGCGAGATAGACTATTTCAGGTTTTTCTACAAAGAGCTTGCCCCGAAAGTGTACATCTCCTATGACAGAGAAGCCTTTTACGAAAAAGAGGACGACAGCTTCCGGGTGACCTTCGATGAGAATATCATGTGGAGAGACCGGGATCTCTCACTCACCGAAGCACCCTACGGAAGGAAGATCCTTCCGCCCGGCACATCGCTCATGGAAGTCAAGACTTCCGGGGGCATTCCCCTCTGGATGACTTCCGTGATGTCGGAAAACGGAATATTCAAGACGTCGTTTTCCAAATACGGCAGAGCCTACAATGCGCTCGTTGCCACTCATTGATCCGGAACGGAAGACGGAATAATAAATGAGCGTCTTCGGCACTGAAGAATAAATTATCAGGAGGAAATTACCATGACAGAGAGTATTTTCAACAGCATGTTTGAAGGAACAACCACAATCAGCACATCGACATTTTTTGCCTGCATTATTTCGGCGCTGGTGATTGGAATCGCCATGACGCTGGTGTACAGAATCAGAAACAGCAGTTCTCAGAGCTTTATGGTGACGCTTGCCGTTATTCCGGCGGCGGTGGCAATGGTCATCATGCTGGTGAACGGCGACTTCGGCACGGGCGTTGCGGTTGCCGGCGCATTCGGATTGATCCGGTTCCGCTCGGCTCCCGGCACTGCGAAGGAGATTGCCGCCATTTTCATCGCAATGGGGGTAGGCCTTGCCTGCGGCGTGGGATATATCGGTTACGCTGCCGCGTTTGCGGCTATCATGTGCGGCGCGATGGTGCTTTACGGCCTTTTCGGACTCGGCACCGACCGAAAAGAGGAGCGCGAGAAAAAGCTGAGCATCACCATCCCCGAAAACCTCGATTACAGCATGGTTTTTGACGATCTCTTTGAGAAATACACGGCTTCACACAAACTGGTCAACGTAAAGACCACCAATATGGGCAGTCTATTCAAGCTTTCCTATGATGTGGCGCTGAAAGAAGACGCGAGCGAAAAGAGTTTCATAGACGAGCTTCGCTGCCGCAACGGCAATCTGGAAATCAGCCTGCACCGCCGCGAAAGCTCCCCCGGTGAGCTTTAAACAGGAATGTTCATAAGCAGCGGATTGTAATTCCGGTTAATGCGCTATATAATGGAGATAAAGAAAGGGAGTTATGTGAAATGAATATCAGGAAATTCACGGCCGTCATCATGGCGGCGCTGGTCATCGCGTCATTCACAGGCTGCGGCAAGGGTCATTCAGGCGAAAGTACATCGGGCGAACCTGTGGAGTTGCTTGATTCTTCAGAGATGTTCAGCAGCAGGGATATTGAATCGGGCTATGACCAATCGGAATGCACCGTTATTACGTTAAGCGGAAGCTCCGCGACAGTCAAAGGCGAAGGTGCAAGCGTAAAAGGGGGTACCGTCACCGTTACATCGGAAGGAGATTACCTGATTTCAGGCGATTTCCAAGACGGCTCGATTGTCATTGACGCTGACAAGAGCGACAAAATCCGGCTCATTCTTGACGGCGTGAATATTATGAGCTCCACAGGCACTGCCATCAATGTCAGACAGGCGGATAAGGTATTCATCACCCTTGCCAAGGGAAGCGAAAACGTTCTCTCCAACACAGAGAATTCCAAGATTTCAGATGATGCCGACGCGGTGATATTCTCCAAAGATGATCTCACCATCAACGGCGAGGGAAAGCTCACCGTGACCGCTAATGCCGGCCACGCGGTTGTCAGTAAGGATGATCTTGTGATTTCGGGCGGCTCGTATACGATTACGTCGGAGAAAAAGGCATTCGACGCAAACGACAGCATCCGCATAGCAGGAGGCACCTTCTCCATTGATTCCGGAACCGATGCACTCCACTGCGAAACCGACGACGCCTCTAAGGGATTTATTTATGTCGCGGATGGGACATTCAGCATTACGGCCGGTACCGACGGAATGGACGCTAGCGGTGTGATTCAGATAGATAACGGCACTTTCCGGATAAAGACAGGCGGTGGAAGTGCCAATGCCAGCACCAAAAAGGACGGTAAATTCAACGGTAATTGGGGCAGCTGGGGCGGCAGAGGAAGGCGCATGTCCACCGCCGAAGGCGATAACGCCGGAATCATCGGACTTTCGGCTGTTTCCGGCGCGGGAAATTCTTCCTCGGCTTCATCCAGTGCCAAGGGACTGAAATCCGACAGCGCGGTTGTCATCAACAACGGTACGGTCACCGTTGATTCCTCCGACGACGCGATTCATTCCGATGGGCAGGTGACGGTATCCGACGGAGCGATTCAGATTTCCTCCGGCGATGACGGAATTCACGCGGGGTCTTCACTGAAAATCAGCGGCGGCAATGTGAATATTGCCAAGAGCTATGAGGGCCTGGAAGGAATGACCATCGACATCAGCGGCGGCAGTATTTCCGTTACGGCTTCCGACGACGGGCTGAACGCGGCGGGCGGCAATGACCAGAGCAGCATGAACGGCCGCCCCGGCCAGAATCAATTCGCCGCGCAGGAAGGAGTGTCTATCAGTATTTCCGGCGGCAAGGTCAATGTCAATTCCGCCGGCGACGGCATTGATTCCAACGGTGACGTGACGGTTTCGGGCGGAGAGGTCTATGTTTCAGGATCCGCCGACAACGGCAACGCGGCGATGGACTTCAACGGTCAGGCGACAATTACCGGCGGCACCTTCATTGCCGCGGGAATGAGCGGAATGGCACAGAATTTCGGCAGTGTCTCCACGCAGGGGGCGATGATGGTGAATGTTGACGCGCAGCAGGGCGGCAGCGAGATTATTCTGAAGGATGACAGCGGCAAGACGCTTGCTTCCTTCACCCCGGCAAAGGGCTACAACAATGTGGTAATCAGCACGCCGGATATCAGGCAAGGTGAAACCTATACTGTTTCCGCAGGCTCATCCGGCACCCGCGTCAGGATGGATTCACTCCTCTACGGAGAAGGCGGCATGGGCGGAGGGCGAATGGGCGGTCCCATGGGCGGCGGCAATCCTCCCGGCGGTCGCGGAGGACGCAGAGGGTAGAACCTTTTGACTGAATCGCAATAGAACATTTGTTTTTCCCGACAGGCGGATTTGTCTCTATTGGACTCCGCTTGTCGGGGTGATTTTTGCCTTTATGCTTTAAAAATTTAAATTGTTAAAATATTAGCAAACTAAATTGCTAAAAAAATATTGACATCATACAAAATATCAAATATAATTGATAAGTCCCTCGCCCGCAAAAGCTTGCGGGTAAAATAAAAAAATTGCCTGTAAACAGGCAGGAAAGGATTGATTTAAGTTTGAATACAATCGAACTTAGCGCTATCGCGATTTATTTTGTGCTTGTCATCGGAATCGGCATCTTCTTCTTTGTCAAGTCGAAAAAGAGCGAGAGCGAAAAGGAGTATTTCCTGGGCGGAAGAAACATGAACGGTCTGGTGGCCGCTCTCAGCGCAGGAGCCTCCGACATGAGCGCATGGGTGCTCATGGGTCTGCCGGGTTCCATTTATCTGGCAGGCGTAGGCAAGGTGTGGATCGCAGTGGGTCTGCTTGCCGGAACCATCAGCGCGTGGATTTTTGTCGCACCGAAGCTGCGCAGATATTCCATCAGGGCAAAGGATTCCATCACCATTCCGCAGTTCCTCACCAACCGCTTTCTGACGGAAAACAAAGCGCTGCAGATTATCTCCGCCATCGTCTTTGTGATCGTCTACTGTGTGTATTCCGCATCCAGCATTGTGGCCTGCGGAGATCTCTTCAAGACGGTTCTCAACGTCGACCCGAAGATTTCGATGATCGTCGCCACCGCCATTATCGTGCTTTACACCTTCCTCGGTGGCTTCAATGCCGTTTGCTGGACAGACTTCTTCCAGGGTCTTCTGATGCTCGGCGCTCTGATGCTCTGCCCGATCATCGCCCTTTTTGCCGTCAAGACCGGCGGATATGCCGTTGATGCGGGTGCGGTTCTCCCCGAAAATTACTACAATCTGCTTTCCAGCGGTTCCTTTGACTGGGCAAGCATTGCCGACATTCTCACCGGCTTCGGCTGGGGTCTCGGATACTTCGGCATGCCTCACATCATCGTGAGATTCATCGCCATCAAGTCCGAGAAGGACATGAGAAAATCCCAGATCGTGGGAAGCTGCTGGACAGCCATCATTCTCACCATGTCCGCCATTGTCGGTCTGTTCGGCAGATATCTCTTTGCCGATACCCTTACCGAGAGCAAGAGCCTTGTGTTCGTCACCATGGTGAGAACCTTCTTCCCGGCATTCATCGCCGGCATTCTGCTCTCCGCCATCATCGCCGCTGCGATGAGCACCGCCGATTCGCAGCTCCTCGCTTCGTCCTCGGCCTTCTCCTCCGACGTCTACAAGGCGGTTATCCGCAAGAAGGCGTCCAACAGGGAAATGATGTGGGCCGGCAGAATTGTGGTCGTTATCATCGCGGTGGTTGCCTTCTTTATTGCCACCAGCCCCAGCTGCGAAGGCATTATGGAACTCGTGGAATGTGCATGGGGATTCTTCGGCGCCTCCTTCGGTCCGGTCATTCTGCTGGCGCTCTATTGGAAGAGATTCACCTATCCCGGCGCGGTTGCGGGTATCGTGACCGGCTTTGCCGCGGATATGGTGTGGTATGCTCTCTTCACAGGCGATTCCGGAATTTTCAAGATCGGCCTTTACAATACCGGTATCTATGAAATTATCCCCGGATTCTTCTGCGGTCTGATTGCCGCGGTTCTGGTGACACTCATCAGCAAGAAGCCTTCGGACGAAGTGGTTGCTCTCTTCGAGCAGGCAAAGCTGCCCGTTGACGTTTCGGCTTCGTCAGAAGAATCTACAGCGATAGAAGAAGTCGCTGCGGAGGTTGCTGCCGCTGTGGAAGAAACCGCTCCTGTGGAAGAAGCAGCCGCTGTCGAAGAAGCTGCTCCTGTCGAAGAATCCGCTCCTGTGGAAAATACAACGGAAGCCGCTGCTGAGTAAAGTTTTTCATACTTAAAATAATTAATTGAACCTTGCGGGAAGTATCATTTTTCTGCAAGGTTCTTTTATGCAGGGCAAAAGAATTCTGAAGATGAAAACAGATAATCTGCTGCACATTTCTTAATGAATCAGCGGGTGATTGTCTGCCAGAACAGGCAGATTCATTCCATCAGGGACGACTTTTTCCTGCTGTTCGCATACCGGGTGAACGGCTGCGATCTTGTGGGCGTAATCCGAGAAGAATTCAGCCTTGACACGCATGGATGTGGTTGCCCGATAAGGGAATCACACTGAAAAAATGTTGCTGTCTATTTACATTTATCCTTGAAATAAGCGAGTCTGCGTGGTATAATAATTGTAAATTTTTTTTGTATAACTGTTTCGGGAATGATTTTATTATTTCAAAAAGATAAATTCAAAATAATAAGCGGAGGATTGTAACATTGACGGAAAACAAAATCATCAATTACGTAAAAGAAAAATATGCCGTTCTTGATAAGAAATGGACATTACTTGCCTTTGTATTATTGATAACGCCGCTGATTTCCGCACTGATTATTTCCGCAGAATCCGGGACGAGTATTTTCCGGTATGATGCATGGAATACCACTTGGAGTGATGAAACCAGCTATAACATTACAATACGCGAGATCAGAGAATACCTTACCCCTCAGAACGTAAGATCCTATAATGAAGTCGAACCGGAAAAATTAGGATACGGTGTATACAGACCAACCACGTATCTGCCGTATGTATTTGCGTCTTTTTTCACTGGAATTACCTCTCATAATTATATCGCCTATTGCAATCTGCTGCTCATAGCCCTTTCAAATCTAGTTTTTCTATGGGTGGTACGACCAACCAAAAAACAACTGATGTGGCTGATAATGGTGCTTTCCATCTTTCTTCCCTATCACAGGTATGTATGGAGCGGCATGACAGAAGCGTCCCATATCGCTATGAACATCATTGTATCGTCATGCGGGTTATATCTTTTCAGTGAAAAAGAAAAAAAACCGTTGACAGAAAAGATTGTATTTGCGGTTTCAGTGATCCTTCCGCTTTTTTACGGTACCATCAGAGGATATCAGTTTATTTTCTTGCTGCTTCCTTTTGTCTATGTTTTTCGCAGAACAAAAGGAAAACGGCGCATCATGTATTCATCCCTTATTCTGGCTGCGCTCCTGATTTGTCTTTATCTGTATATGAGTGTCTTGGGCAAATATTGTTCACCGTATTATGTTATCGAGAGCCGGGTCGGATCTACGTCGCAGCTCCGGATTTATCTCAAGGATTTATCTCACGGACGGTTGGATCTGATTATAAAGGATGTAATTCTAAAAAATCTGCAAACCGTGAAAGAATTTGGATTAATGATCAAATATCGTTCCTGGCATTGGGTGCCGATTGCTGAAGTGGCAGCCCTCTTTGGTCTGCTCCTTTACACAGGCAAAAAAGACAAATCGGAAAAAAGAGTTCTCGCATATACCTACTGCGTTATGATGGCACTGATAGTGGAAAGCATTATTATGATGAACAAGATTGATCATTCATACAGGTATTTTCTGGGAATATGGGTGGCAGGTTATTATATCCTGATTTGCCTTCAGGGCAAAGAAAAGCTCCTGTCGGTCAAAACCGCGCTGCTCTTTGCGTGTATGTGTATGGCTGTGTTCTGGTGCGGCCATAAGTTTGCTTTTCCTCAGGTGTCAGAGCCCGGATATGACGACAAATCGCTCTCGCGTACCTTCTCTGAAATTCTGCCGAGGGATGAAAGTGATCCGTGGAATAATACGATAGCCGGCCATGAAGGAAACAGGTATTTGAGGCATCTGTTTCCGTCATATATTGCAACCAGCAGTTGTGAAAAGCACGTGCTGAAACAACTGATAAGCAGCGACACGGTAAAGAGCAAATATGTCTCAATCGGAGATGACAACGAAGAATTGATCGAATTATGCGACGGCAAATACGATCTGCTGTATCATGATTACGGAATGAGAATTTATAAAGTAAGGTAGAGTATCTTCTGGGATATGCCGGGACTATAATGAAAGTTCCCAAGCAGACCATTATTCAATCGTAGACGCAGCGGGCAAAAGAAACGCTTCTGCAAGGTTGCATTTACGGTATGATGGCTTTATACTTAGGAACTATGCAGAAATAATTAATACATTTCACTTGCTGAAACACGCAAGCAAACTGTATTTTTAAGCAGAAAATGACTGATTAAATTCTGCATAGTTCCTTAACTATATTGTAAAATAGCGAGTCCTGAATGGGTTATTACACCCATTCGGGACTCGTTTATTATAGGAAATAAAGAAAACATTAAGATTGAAGCTGTGATATGGGGAGCAAATACATCAATCCCTCGATGGTGAGCGTGTTCAGAGAGTGCGAAGTGACCGTGCTTTCCCGTGAGGAATACGACAGACGGCTTGCCGGACCGCAAAAGGAAAAGTGTACCCGCTGCGGGAATTATCATTTGAATGGCGGCGAATGTGACGAGCATATTCGGGACAACCTTTGTCTTGACGGCGAATGCTGGTATTATGAAAATCTCGCAAAGTAAGCTCCATAATTTTTTTGTAAAAACTATTGACAACCGCCTGCCTTTGATGGTATAATCAATAAGCCGCTTGTTGCGGGCTTTTTTAAGTTTGGTTTTTTATTGAAATCCGACGCCCGGCAGCAGCGAGTCTATAGTATAAGGCAGGTGCCGTAAAATTATGTACGCAATTATCGAAACAGGCGGAAAGCAGTTCAAGGTCGAGCAGGGCGACGAAATCTTTGCAGAGCTTCTGAACGCTGAGGCAGACGACGTTGTAGAGCTTAAGGTTATCGCTCTCGGCGGTGAGGACGGTATCAAGGTCGGCAGCGACGTTGAGAACGCAAAGGTCATGGCCAAGGTCGTCAAGAACGGTAAGGCAAAGAAGATCACGGTCTTTACTTACAAGCCCAAGAAGAGCTCTTCCCGCAAGATGGGTCACAGACAGCCCTACACCAAGCTCGCTATCACAGAGATCATCGCGTAATTTCCGACTGTGATTAAAGTTGAGCTTTATTCCGACCGGGAGCATGCTCCTGTAGGATTCAGAGTCAGCGGTCATACAGGCGTCAGCGGTGAATCGGTCGTCTGCGCGGCGGTTTCATCGGCTTGCTACATGGCGGCTAACACTATTACCGAAATTCTGCATATTGACGCGGAACTTTCGGTGGCCGACGGATACATGCGCGTCACTGTGAGCGGCGACGACATTCCAAAGGCAGAGGCGATACTCGCGGGGCTGCGGATTCATATGGAGCAGCTGGCAGAGCAGTATCCAGATCAGATTAAATTGAAATTTTCGGAGGTGCATCAGTAATGCTGAAGGTAAATATACAGCTTTTCGCTCATAAAAAAGGTATGGGCTCCACCAAGAACGGCAGAGATTCCGAATCCAAGCGTCTTGGCGTCAAGAGAGGCGACGGTCAGTTCGTCCTCGCGGGCAATGTGCTTGTTCGTCAGAGAGGCACAAAGATTCATCCCGGCACAAACGTAGGCAAGGGCGGCGACGACACTCTCTTTGCTACATGCGACGGTATTCTTCGCTTTGAGAGACTTGGCAGAGACCGCAAAAAGGCTTCTGTCTATCCTGTAGAGCAGTAATTCAATAGTCGGACTGAGGTTAGGTCAGACGGCTTTTGTAAACATTCCGACAAAAACCCGGGACCATCTTAATTAGTCTCGGGTTTTTATATTTTTATTGATTTCATAGGGGGCATCATAATGAAAAAATCCGCTTATAAACTGATCTACGGCTATATGGCGCTCACTTACGCAGTGCTGTTTTTCGGAGTGCTGATCAGTGATACACTGTATACCGGCAAATCAAGAATACTCTGCGCTTCTGATGTTCCGAGACTGTTTGTCCCCGGAATACTGAATGTTCCTACGATCGTTCCGTGGCTGCTTTTCGGTCTGATGATTGGAGCAACGGTGATATGCGCCAATGTTTTCAAGCAGTTTACCCTCGGCATAGGAATATCCAACGGTCTGCTGGGGCTTTATACCCTCGTTGTTTACGGAAAGGAACTGAAAAATTTTGTTCCGTTTACCGTTGATATGCCCACCGTGAGATCTGCGTTTTTTATCATCGGCTCTTATGTAATTGTTCTGCTGACGCTGGTATTTGTCCCTCTGATTGTTTTCAGCAAGGACGATGATCAGTTTGACAGAATCTGGTGATCAACTATGTTTATAGATAAGGCAAAAATCAAGCTCAAAGCCGGAAACGGCGGCGACGGCGCGGTTTCCTTCCACCGTGAGAAATATGTCGCGGCGGGCGGTCCCGACGGGGGAGACGGAGGCAAGGGCGGCAGCATTGTCTTTGTGGTGTCCACCCATCTTTCCACCCTCGCCGATTTCCGTTACAAGCGAAAATACCGCGCGGAAGACGGCGGCAACGGCAAGCCGGGCAGAGGTTCCGGCAAGAAGGGTGCTGACCTGATCGTGCAGGTTCCGCTCGGCACGGTGGTGCGCGACGCGGAAAGCGGCAGAATCATCGCCGATCTTTCGGACGATCAGCCGCATGTCATCGCAAAAGGCGGCAAGGGCGGCTGGGGAAACACCCATTTCGCAACGCCGACCCGACAGGTGCCGAAGTTTGCAAAGCCGGGCATTCCCGGCGAGGAAATGGAAGTCATGCTGGAGCTGAAACTTCTGGCGGACGTGGGGCTTGTCGGATTCCCGAATGTCGGCAAGTCTTCCCTTATCAATGAGGTCAGCGAGGCCAATTCCGTGGTGGGCAATTATCATTTTACCACCGTCGAGCCTGTGCTGGGAGTCGTGCGCAGGGGAGAAGGGCAGTCCTTTGTGATGGCGGATATCCCCGGATTGATTGAAGGCGCCGGAGACGGCGTCGGTCTGGGGCATGAATTCCTGCGGCATGTCGACAGGTGCCGTCTGCTGGTGCATATCGTGGATGTTTCGGGCAGTGAAGGACGCGATCCGATAGAGGATTTTGAAACCATCAATGCCGAGCTTGTCAAATACAGCGAGGAGCTAGCCAAACGTCCGATGATTGTCGCCGGTAACAAAATCGACCTTGCCGACGACGAACAGATGAAGCGTTTCGAGGAATATATCCGCGGCAAGGGCTACGAATATTTCCCCATTTCCGCGCCGATCAGCTACGGCGTTGACGAGCTGGTTGCCAAGATCGTGGAAATGCTTTCCAAGCTGCCGCCCATCGCGATTTATGAACCGGAGCCTTTCGTCCCCGAACAGGTCGAAGGCAAGCGGGAATTCAGCATCCGCGTGGAGGACGGCATCTATATTGTTGAAGCACCGTGGCTGCTGAATATCATGCGCTCGGTAAATTTCGACGATTACGAGTCCATGCAGTATTTCGAGAGGGTGCTGAACAGCAGCGGCATTATCGAAGGTCTGCGTGAGGCGGGCGTTCAGGAGAAGGACACTGTCAGCATTTACGACTTTGAGTTTGATTTTATCAATTAAGTTTTTGAGGAGATTTTGAAAAAATGAAAGAAAAGACACTGGCGGAGAAGCTCCGCGAAGAACTGACTTACAATCCCAAGAACGGCGGTCTGCAGCTCACCCAAGATCAGCTCAGACGCGCCTATGAATTCTGCGACGACTACAAGGAATTTCTCGACGTGGCCAAGACCGAACGCGAGGCGGTTGCCGAAGCGGTCAGACTGGCTGAAATAGCGGGATTTGTGCCCTTTGAAAAGGGCAGGGTATACCAGGCGGGCGAAAAGGTTTACCGCGTCAACAGGGGAAAAGCCATCATTCTCGCGGTCATCGGCAGCAAGCCGGTCAGCGAAGGCGTTCGCTTTGCGATATCCCATATTGACTCGCCCAGGCTCGACCTCAAGCCCAATCCCCTTTACGAATCCGATGAAATCGCCATGTTCAAGACCCATTACTACGGCGGCATCAAGAAGTATCAGTGGACCACCATTCCGCTTGCCATGCACGGTGTGATCTGCCTTGCCGACGGCAGCAAGCTGGAGGTGCGCATCGGTGAGGAGGAAGGCGATCCGCAGTTCTGTGTCACAGACCTTCTGCCCCATCTCGGACGCAAGCAGGAGAAGGAGCCCCTTGCCACCGCCATTCCGGCAGAGAATCTGAATATTCTGGTGGGCAGCCTTCCTATCAATGAGGAAAAGGGCAGCGACCTCGTCAAACTGAATACGCTCCGCCTGCTGAATGAGAAATATGGCCTGGTGGAAGCGGATTTCCTCTCGGCTGAGATCGAATTCGTTCCGGCGGCAAAGGCACGCGACGTGGGCTTTGACCGTTCCATGATCGGCGCCTACGGTCACGACGACCGCGTCTGCGCTTATCCCGCACTTATGGCAGCGCTGACCTGCAACAATCCGGTTCACACCGCCGTTACCGTTCTCACCGACAAGGAGGAAATCGGCAGCGAAGGCAACACGGGTCTGAAATCGGCCTATATGGAGTATTTCATCCATGACCTCGCCGACATGCAGGGCGTAAAGGGCAGAGATGTGCTTTCCGCTTCCCAGTGCCTTTCGGCTGACGTGAACGCGGCATTCGACCCCACCTATGCCGATGTCTATGAGAAGAGAAACGCCTGCTTCATCAACAAGGGCGTCTGCATTACCAAGTACACCGGAGCCGGCGGAAAGAGCGGCACATCCGACGCTTCCGCCGAATACATGAGCCGCGTCAGAAGGCTGCTCGACAGTAAGAATGTCCTCTGGCAGATCGGCGAACTGGGCAAGGTGGACGTCGGAGGCGGCGGAACGGTTGCGAAATTCGTCGCGGCGCTCGATGTGGACACCGTGGATCTCGGTGTGCCGGTGCTTTCCATGCATGCTCCTTGGGAGATCGTTTCCAAGATCGACGTTTACATGGCTTACAGAGCGTTCTATGAGTTTTTTCTCGACTGATATAGTGTAACATCATTTTTGCCTGAAGCATTTGGAATGGCAATGCGTCGTTCCGGTGCTTCGGGCTTTTGTGTTTCTACTCAAAATTCATTAATAATATATGAACATTTATGACAAATCATTAAAAACAATTGAATTATCTTTGCTATTTTGATATAATAACATGAAAACGACTGAAATAAAGACAGATTTGCAATGTATTTCCAAAGAGGTGAAATGATTGTGAAGAAAATAATTCCCTGCGTGCTTGTGGCTGCCATTGTGCTTGTGATGATCAATATGGTGGGCATCCGTCCGGCACATGTTTCAGCGGACAGCACCTTCATTGATGATGAATCGACATACGCTGCACTTGACCAGCAGGCGATCTACGACGAGCTTTTTGATTTGAACAGTGTGGTGGATATTTCCATCGACATCTCCAAAGAGCAGATTGCCAACCTGCAAAAGGATTTTGAATACTTCAGGATTAAGCACTCGCGTTCCTCTGTTTACCGCATTGCGGACAATGTCACATTTACCATCAACGGCAGGAAATATGTCATTGACGAAGTGGGAATAAGGATGAAAGGCACGACGTCCCGCTGCAACTTCTTTGACGACGTGTTAGGCATATACAATCTAGTCAATTTGAGGATATGCTTCAATTGCACATTTGACGATACGGGGGATTACGGTCTGGAAACCCGTGTGTGGAAAACAAAAGAGGAAAAGAAAAAACGCGAAAACCGTACCTTTGCCACCATGAAAAGCCTTGAGCTGAAATGGAATATCATCGGCGACAACACCTACGTGCGGAATATTTATACGCAGGAGGTTTTCAGGGATTACGGTGTGCCGGCGCAGAAGTGCGTTCTGTCCACACTCAGTCTTCGTGGCTGCAAGCTGGGAATCTACCGCGTGTTTGAACCCGTTGACGAAGGATTTATTCACAGATATTTTCCCCAAGAAGACTGGGGCGGAGATCTTTACAAGGTCAGGTGTACCGACCGCAGTCCCGCGACCTATTTGCTCGGCAACGATTACGGAATTGCAAGCAAGAAAAGAACCGTGGATTGCAATTTTGACCTGAAAACCAATACGGATACCAGCGGGCACGAGTCAATGAAGCGTCTGCTTGAGACCATCAATAAACCGGACGCGTCGAAGGAAGATTTTGAGAGCGTTGCGGACATGGATGAGCTTGCGCTAATGACGGCGATCAATTTTGCCATGGGCAATCAGGACGATATGCGCAATAATTACAACAATCACTATGTCTACTTCCGCAAAAGCGACGGCAAGGCGGTTTTCATTCCGTACGACAATGAAATTGTTCTCGGCGATACCTATGTCTGGAGCCAATCGGAGTCCGCTTTGACCGAGGAGTCGCCATACATGGAATACAATGCCCGTTTTGCCAGCACTCAGGAGAATCCGATGCTGCGGCAGACGGCGCTGAAAGGCGGATACTTCACGGATCTTTATTCCGGCTATCTGCGTGATCTTGCGGGAAGCAAGTGGATGACCGTATGGAATTACCGGCGATATTTCCGTACTGCCCAAGAACACTACAGTGACAAGCTGATCTCCAAGTACAACTACCTCAGCACCATGCATATGAACATAGATTTTTCCATGGACGGCGGGGAAGACTACAACGGCAATATGAGCATTGAAGAGTATATGACAAAAATGAAGGCCAATATTTTAAGTCGTGTTGAATAAAGGGGATTGGCTGCATGTACGGAAAGAACGAAAAGATAAAAATGCTGTCCGGCAGACTGTATTCCTGCAAGGATGACAAGGAGCTTGAGAGGGACGAAAAGAAATGCCGCATGCTGGTGCGTCTCTTCAACAATACCACGGAAGAACAGAAGGATTACCGGCGTCAGCTGATCGGCGAGCTTCTCGGCAGCTGCGGTGAACGTTGCCATTTTGAGCCGCCGATACATTTTGATTACGGCTGCAACACCTATATAGGGGAGAAATTCTATGCGAATTTCGACTGCGTGATTCTCGACGTCAACAAAGTGGTGATCGGGGAGGATGTCCTCTTCGGCCCGAAGGTGTGCCTTTTCACCGCGGGACACCCGATAGATCCCGGAATCCGCAGTACGGGGATGCTGTACGGATTGTCCATCACGATAGGCAATCATGTCTGGATAGGCGGAAATACAGTCGTCAATCCCGGTGTTACCATCGGCGACAATACGGTGATCGGCTCCGGTTCGGTGGTCACAAGGGATATTCCTCCCAACGTGGTGGCTGCCGGAAATCCCTGCCGCGTCATCCGTGAGATTACCGAAAAGGACAGGCAATTCTGGAGCGATCAGCTTGATGAATACTATGAAAACGATGACTGAAAGTACGAAAAAAAGCCGGATTTTGGGCTTTCCCCGATAATGCATCACTAATTTCCAAAATACGGGTGATTAATGGATTATCTTTGGCGTTTTGTCCAATTGAATTAAATCGTGACTTATTCTATAATTAAACTCGGAAAGAACTATAAGGGAATATGATTTATTGCCTTTGGAAGGAAACGAGGGAACAGTATGAGTTATGAAAATCGCAGCGACTTTGAAGAAGGAGTACAGAGCATAGGCGAGGCTGCCGACAGCAACGACAGCCGTGATAACAGTGAAATTCCGGAAAACGGGGCGCCGGTTTCACAGGAAGAAGAGCAGCCCCATTCTTTGACTGCGGATGAATATCCGGAGGGCTTTGAGGAATCATCTGATGAAGATTATCCCGGGCAGCCCGAAGCCGAATCCCAGCCGGAGCAGGATGAAGCCGAATCCCAGCCGGAGCAGCCCGAAGCCGAATCCCAGCCGGAGCAGCCCGAAGCCGAACCCCGGCCGGAGCAGCCCGAAGCCGAATCCAAGCCGGAGCAGCCCGAAGCCGAATCCCAGCCGGAGCAGCCCGAAGCCGAATCCCA
>CAMHMN010000048.1 GCA_946186245.1 uncultured Clostridia bacterium | reverse complement strand
TGCGCATGAGGGAAATATCCTCGCAGCACTGATGGCTTGCGCCGTCCTCGCCGACGGAAATGCCGCCGTGCGTCGCGCCTATCTTGACGTTGAGCTTGGGATAGGCAATGGAGTTGCGGATCTGCTCAAAGGCTCTGCCCGAAGCGAACATCGCAAAGGAGCTTGCAAATACGATATTGCCGCAGGCTGCCATTCCGGCGGCGATGCTCATCATGTTCTGTTCGGCAATGCCGCAGTCGAAGAATCTGTCGGGATATGCCTTCTTGACCTTGGATGTCTTGGTGGCTCCCGCAAGGTCAGCGTCGAACACATACAGGTTCGGTATCTCGCCGCAAAGCTCCACCAGCGTATCGGAATAGCCCTCGCGGGTCGCAATCTTTTTAACGTCTGCCATATTCATTACCCTCCCCGATTATTCAGCTTCCAGCGTGTTGTACTGTGCCTTCAGCTCGTTCATGGCGTTCTCGTACTGCTCGGCATTCGGAGCCACTCCATGCCAGCCGACCTGATGTTCCATAAAGGAAACGCCCTTGCCCTTGACGGTGTGCATAATCACCGCGGTGGGCTTGTCCATGACGCTCTTCGCCTGCGCAACCGCAGACTCTATCTGATCAAAGTCGTGTCCGTCGATCTCGACGGTGTTCCAGCCGAACGCCTGGAATTTTTCGGGAATGGGATAGGGAGAATTGACTTCCTCCATCGTACCGTCTATCTGAAGGTCATTGTTGTCAACGAAAATCATGAGGTTGCCGAGCTTCTTATGGGAAGCGAACATGGCGGCTTCCCAGACCTGGCCTTCCTGAATTTCGCCGTCGCCGAGCACGGAATAGACTCTGTAATCCTTGCCCGCAATCTTGCCGGCGAGAGCCATGCCGACCGCGCAGGAAACGCCCTGTCCGAGCGAACCGGTAGACATGTCCACACCGGGTACGCCCTTCATGTCGGGATGACCCTGCAGGAAGCTCGTCGGCTTACGGAGGTTCTTGATCTCCTCCACAGGGAAAAAGCCTTTCTCTGCCAGCGCGGCATAAAGCGCAGGCGCAGCATGTCCCTTGGACAGCACGAAGCGATCTCTGTCAGCCCACTGGGGGTTGGCAGGATCTACCTTCATCTCCTTGAAATAGAGATATGTAATAACGTCCGCTGCCGAAAGTGATCCGCCCGGATGTCCGCTCTTGGCATTGAATGTGCCCTCGATGATGTGCTGTCTGACCCTGCACGCCGTCAGGGAAAGCTGCTTTTTCTCGCTCAAATCCATTTGACTGCCTCCTGATTCTTTTTACAAAAACAACTCGCTTCAATTTCATTATGTATAAATGCCACGGGTCATCATAAAACCCAATGTATATAATCACTCATTTGAAGCGATTTGTCAAGCATAATCGGCATGAAATAAACCGCCGGAGAGAAAAATCTACAGCGGCGGCAAAATTTATTGAACACTGTGCGCTAATTTATGCAAAACAGCATTGAAATAATCCGGCAATTCGCTGGCAAAATAAAGGCTTCTGCCGTCTCTGGGGTGAACAAATCCTATCTCCCGCGCGTGAAGACATTGCCCCTCACAGCAGGCGAACTGCTGCTTTGCGCCGCCGTAGACCGGATCGCATACCACAGGATGTCCGATGTAAGCCATATGCACCCTGATCTGGTGAGTTCTGCCGGTTTCCAGCGTCAGACGGACATGGGTGAAGGTTCCCATATGCCCGCTGTATCTGCCCAGCACGTCATAATGCGTAATCGCTTCGCGGCTGTTTTTTTCCGTGACCGCCATCTTCTTGCGGTCGGTGGGATGCCGTCCTATCGGGGCGTTCACCGTGCCGCTGTCTTCCCGCAGATTGCCCACGATAACCGCTTCATACCTTCGGGTGAAGCTGTGCTCCTTGATCTGCTCCGCCAGCGATTTATGGGCAAAGTCATTCTTGGCGACAATCAGCAGGCCGCTGGTCATCATGTCGATGCGGTGGACGATCCCGGGGCGTTCCACGCCGTTGATGCCGGACAGCGAATCGCCGCAGTGATACATCAGGGCATTCACCAGCGTGCCGCTGTAATGTCCTGCGGCGGGATGCACCACCATTCCCTTCGGCTTGTTGACCACCAACAGGTCGTCGTCCTCATAGGGAATGTCAAGGGGAATATTCTCCGGCACTATCTCCGGTTTTACGTTGTCGGGCAGGTTGACCGAAACTTCGTCGCCGGGAATAACCTTTGTCTTTTTGTCGGCGGGTTTGCCGTTGACCGTGACAAGTCCCTGCTCGATCAGCTTCTGAAGGTAGGACCGCGAAGCTTCGGACATCAATACGGCGAGTGTTTTATCCAAACGCCCGCCGTCATTTTCCGTAATAATGATTTTTTTATTATCTGCCATATCTTTATTCATCGGCAGGCTGGTCGTCAGAGACTTCCGGAGCCGTTTCTTCCCCGACCGCACCTGCGCGGTGCAGCTTCTTTTCATCGAGGAAGAAAAGCACATAGACCGCCATGATCACCGCACCCACGGTGACGCAGCAGTCCGCCACATTGAACACCGCGAAGTCGAACAACGGGCTGACGTCGATAAAATCCACGACATAGCCCATTGCCAGCCGGTCGATCATATTCCCGATTCCGCCCGCGACAATCAGCACGGCGGAGATTCTTCCGGTGATGTGGTCGATAAAGCCCTTGACCCAAAGCCAGCAGATTCCGATAATGATAACGGTTGTCAGCACAAGGAAGATCCAGCGCTGATTGGAAAGCATACCGAACGCCGCGCCTCTGTTCTGCACATAGGTGAAATCCAGCAGACCGCCGACGATCTGCTTGCTTTCGCCCACCTCAAAATGAGAAGATATCAGCAGCTTGGTGATCTGGTCGGCAGCCACCAGCAATGCGACGGCTGCCAACGCAATAATTGTTGTGATCATCTGTGATCAAATCCTTATCCGAGAGATTTGACTACCTCTGCGCAGCGACGGCAGAGTGTGGCATGCTCATTGTCCGCGCCGACATCGTCGGTGTGTTTCCAGCAGCGTTCGCACTTGTCACCTTCCGCCACCTGAACCGAAACACCCAGACCTTCCACATCACAGGGATTGTCGGTGCAGGGTCTTGTGGAGATATTGACGCCGGAGACGATGAATACATCCTCCAGGCTGTCCTTGACCGACTCGATGAAGTCCTTGAGTCCGCCGTCACAGTGCAGCGTGACCACGGCTTCGAGCGATTTGCCGATGAGCTTATCCTTGCGGGCGACTTCCAGCGCGCGCTGAACGTCGTCGCGGATGGCGTGGATTCTGTCCCAGGTCATCTCAAAGTCAACGCCGCAGTCAACGCCGGTGACCTCACGAGGCATATCGTTGTAGAGCACCGATTCTCTCACGTCGGTGGAGGTGTGAGGCATGAACTGCCAGATTTCCTCGGCGGTGTAGGCCAGAATCGGAGTGAGCAGACGGGTCATGGCGTCCAGAATCATATACATGACGGTCTGCGCGGCTCGCCGGCTCATGCCGTATTTGAAGTCGCAGTAGAGTCTGTCCTTGATCACGTCAAGGTAGAAGTTGGACATATCCACCACGCAGAATTTGATGATGGCGTGATATACCTGATGGAATTCGTATCTGTCATAGGCTTCCAGACAGGTGCGTTCCAGCTCGTTGAGCTTCATGACAGCCCAACGGTCGATCGGACGAAGCTCCCACATCTGCGTCATGTCGCAGTCGGGATTGAAGTCGTAGAGATTGCTGAGCATGAATCTCGCAGTGTTGCGGATCTTTCTGTAGGATTCGCTGAGCTGCTTGAGGATGTCAGGGGAAATTCTGATGTCCACCTGATAGTCGGAGGAAGCAACCCACAGACGCAGGATGTCCGCGCCGTACTTATCCACGACTTCACGGGGAAGAATGCCGTTGCCGAGGGACTTGGACATCTTTTCGCCCTTGCCGTCCACGACCCAGCCGTGGGTGAGGATAGCCTTGTAGGGAGCGACGCCTCTCCAGGCAACGGAAGTGAGCAGCGAGGACTGGAACCAGCCTCTGTACTGATCGGCGCCTTCCAGGTAAAGGTCTGCCGGCCATTTGAGTTCGGGACGGACGTCGCAGACGGCAGCATGTGTAACGCCGCTGTCGAACCAGACGTCCATGATGTCCTTTTCCTTGTCAAATTCCTTGCCGCCGCAGAATTCGCAGACGGTTCCCTCGGGAATGAGATCCTTCGCCTCGCGCGCGTACCAGACGTCGGAGCCGAATTCACCGAACAGCTTGGCAACGGCGAGGATCGTGTCCTTATTGATGTGCGGCTTGCCGCAGGACTTGCAGTAGAAGATCGGGATCGGAACGCCCCAGCGTCTCTGGCGGCTGATGCACCAGTCGCTTCTGTCGCGCACCATCTGGGTGATTCTCTCCTTGCCCCATGCGGTGACCCAGTTGACGTCGTTGATGGCTTCAATTGCCTTGTCCTTGAAGCTATCGACAGAGCAGAACCACTGTTCCGTCGCGCGGAAGAGCACAGGGTTCTTGCAGCGCCAGCAATGGGGGTACTTATGCTTGATTTTCTGGGAAGCAAAGAGACTGCCCGTCTTATCCATGTGAATGGCTATTTTCTTGTTGGCTTCATCGGTTGTAAGTCCGGCAAACTGTCCGGCTTCCTCCGTCATTCTGCCGTTTGCGTCGACCGAAACGACAATGCCGATCTCGGGGTAATTGTTGCAGACGTTGAAGTCGTCGAGACCGAAGCCGGGGGCGGTGTGAACGCAGCCTGTACCGGATTCAAGGGTGACATGATCACCGACAATGATGAGTGAAGTCCTGTCAAGGAAGGGATGCTGCGCCTTCATGTATTCCATTTCGCTGCCGAGCATTTCACCGACGGTTTCATACTCAGTGATACCCGCGAGTCTGAGAGCCTCTTCATAAAGACCGTCCGCCATGATGTAGACTTCATCGCCAGCCTTGATGAACTTGTACATGTATCTCGGGCCGAGGCAGATGGCGAGGTTGCCGGGGAGCGTCCATGTGGTTGTGGTCCAGATGACGAAGTAGGTGTTTTCCTTGTCGATACCGAGAGCTTCGAACTTGCCGAGGTCGTCGGCTACCTTGAATTTGACGAATACGGACACACAGGGGTCTTCTGAGTATTCAATCTCGGCTTCCGCGAGAGCCGTCTGGCAGTCGGGGCACCAGTAAACCGGCTTCAGACCCCTGTAGATCTGACCGTTGCAGGCCATTTCGGCAAAAATCTCGATCTGCTTTTCCTCAAATTTCGGCTGGAGAGTGATATAGGGATCAGCCCATTCGCCCACGTTGCCGAGGCGCTTGAACTGACTCCGCTGATCGTCGATGTAGCCGTTTACGAATTCACGGCACATTCCTCTCAGCTCGATGTCGCTCATCTTGGCAGCCTTCTCGAAGCCGACAGCCTTGCGCGCCTTCAGCTCGGTGGGAAGTCCGTGAGTGTCCCAGCCGGGAACGAAGGGAGCGTTGAAGCCCGACATGTTCTTGTATCTGACGATGATGTCCTTGAGCACCTTATTCAGAGCGGTGCCGAGGTGAATGTCGCCGTTTGCGTAGGGAGGGCCGTCGTGAAGCACGAATTTCGGCTTGCCGACGTTGCGTCTGAGCATGTTGTGATAGATGTCCTTCTTTTCCCACTCAGCAAGCATATCCGGCTCACGCTTGGGAAGATTGCCTCGCATGGGGAATTCGGTTTCGGGGAGATTGAGCGTGCTGTTGTAATCCTGGCTCATGGGTATTCTTTCCTTCTTTCAAAATAATAGCAAAATCTATATGATGTTTCATTCATCCAATCAATTGAATCTCCTGCGGAAGCTCCTGTCATCGCCGTCCCGCGGAGCACCGCGTCCCTGATCAAAGGATCGTCCGCGGAAGTCGTCGCCGCCGTTCATCAGCGAATCGGCATCGGCGTATTTGTCGTTGAAGCCGTCCATGTCATCTCCCGTGATGGGAGCGCGGTCAAAGCCGCCCATATCGGGCTGGCTGTCGCCGAAGGAACGGTCACGGGACATGTCTCCGGCATTGTTGTCAAAAGCTGAAAACTTCTTCTGTTCGCGCATGGGAGGAGGCAGAGTCGTCGTCTGCATGGGAGGCATGCTGTCGTCGATATTGACGGTGAAACCGCCTCGGGACTGGTTCATTCTCTCACGCGGCATGACAGGCTCCTGCCGGTCGCCGCCGAACATTTCCTCTCCGGATCCGTCCGATCGAAGCGAATTCATGTCGTCGCGCTTGTCGCCGCTGAATCGGCTGTCTTCTCCACCCTGACGCTGGAAATCCGCCCGTCTGTCGAAATTTTCCTGACCGCCCTGATCGGGGTAACCGAAGTCATCCTGCGGGTAATCCCTGCGGGAAGCCTGATAGGCGGTTGTATCGCGGTCGAGCAGCGGCACCGAAGCCACTGCTTCGCGGGTATCCTGACGCATGATATCCTCATTCGGGATGCTGTTGATGAGGGTGAGATGTTCCTTGTAGGCTTTAAGCAGCCGTGCCTTGAAATCGGCGATGTCACGCTGCATTTTTTCTATGACGTCGCGTTCGCGGTGGATCTCTATCTGAGCGTTGGAAACGATTTTTTCCGCCTTGATGGTGGCGTCCTTCAGAATAATTTCCGCCTTGTGCTTGGCGTCGCGAAGGGATGCGTCGCCCACCTTCTGTGCGTTCATCAGGGCGTTGCGGATGGAATCCTCCTCGCGCTGGTACTCTTCCAGTTTGCTTGTCAGACTTTCCAGACGCTTGAGCAGCTCGGCGTTCTCCTTGAGAAGGGAGTCATAAGAAAGCTGCACTTCGTCGATGAAGGCTTCCACGTCCTCTGCGCGATAGCCGCCGAAGTTGGACTTTCTGAAGTTGACGTTTCTTATTTCGTTAAGGGTAAGCAATGTGCCGTCCTCCTTTAGAATTTAGACATATTTTCGGGCAGACAGTATCAGTCTTCCCTTACGAGTAACATTTCCTAAATCGTCAATAATGAATTTTCCCGTCCCGCGCACCGTGAGTTTGTCCCCTTCACATACCGTCTGCGAGACCTTTTTACATATCACCGAATTAAGCAGGACTTCGCCTGCCGTGATCAGTTCCTCCGCTCTGCCGCGTCCGATTCCCGCGAGGGCTGCGGTCACGCAGTCCAGCCGCGAGGAAGCGATGGTCGTGCAGATTTCCTTAAAGCTGTGAGCCGCCGGCAGAGGTTCCTGGAATCCTTCAGACAGCCGGACTCCCACGCCGCCTATCTTGCCGACGTCGGCAATCAGGGCAGGTGTGACCGTTCTGCGGCAGAAAAAGACACAGCGTCCGCTTTCTATCAGAATATCACCGACACAGGCGCGTTCGATTCCCTGCGCCATCAGCGTGCCAAGCACACTGCGATGCTCCAGGCTGTCTGCGGTGCGGAAGGAAACGGTCACCCCGTCAATAGGGAAAAATAACCTATCCGGCTCATCATAGGGCGGGAATACTCCCAGCATGCGCCGTTCGGCTCCTTCAAATCCGCCCCAGAGCAGGTAATTGGCGCACATTCTGTTCATGACGGACTGCGCCGCCGCCTGCTCGGCTTCGGTCAGAAAGTCGGTGAATACCGGACGGTTTCTGCGTTCGCAAAGCTCCGCGGCGTCCTCCAGCATGGCATTGAAGAACCGACTGTCGGTAATCTGCTTATTCCCTGCCGGTCCTGCGCCGGAATCATTTGAAAAGCTGCCGTTCACCTTTTATCAACCGTAAAATGCGTCGTTGTTCTCCGTGTCGGAAAGGAAGCCCTGTCTGTTGACGCCCACGTCGCCGGGGGTGACCATCCATGTGGTCTTGGTAACCTTGATGAGCTCACCGCCGCAGGCATATGTAACGCCGCTGAGGAAGTCGAGAATTCTGGAAGCGAGTTCGCGGTTAATGACTTCCAGATTGATGGTGACCGAGTGACCTTTCAGCAGACAGTCGGCAATCTCGTAGGCTTCTTCACGGGTTTCGGGTGTGCGGATGTCGATAATGGACTTCGGCTCACCGTTGTTGTAGAGCGTGCGGGTGTTGGCTACTTCCGACTTTGAGGCGGATGCATAGGTCTGTCTCCTTGCGGTAGCAGTGCGTGTTACCTGTTCGGGAGCGGGTGCGGGAGCTTCTTCCTCTTCCTCATCCTCTTCGTCGTACTCGTCGTAGTCCTCATACTCCTGAGAATCCGCATCGTCGTCCATCAATAAATCTTTCTTTCTTCTTGTAATCCATGCCATTTTGTTTTTCCTCCAATTATTTGTTGTAATTCCTTCTGCCGAAAAGTGCCGTGCCGACCCTCACCATAGTGGAGCCGTGCCTGATAGCCTCGGCGTAGTCAGCTGACATTCCCATCGACAGATGTTTCATTGTATAACTACTATTATGTGTGTTTTTTGCTCCAATGTCAATAAACAGTTTGTATATTTCATCAAAATACCTGATAGTTTGTGCAATTTCGCAATCAGCAGGCGGAATTGCCATCAATCCTTGTACATTTATACCATCAAATTCGCTTATCTGGCATATCAATTCATAGGCTTCTGCGGCAGAAACGCCCGATTTGTTCTCTTCATTGCCGATATTCACCTCTACCAGCGCGTTGGTCACAATGCCAAGATCCCGGCTTTTTTCGGAAATCGCACGTGCCACCCGCAAGGAATCCACCGACTGAATCATCTCAACCCTGCCCACAACCTGCTTGACCTTGTTGGTCTGGAGATGACCGATGAGGTGAATATGCTTTCCTTCCCGATGAAGCTCGTCGTACTTGGAATTGAGTTCCTGCACTTTGTTCTCTCCCATATAGTCCACTCCGAGAGAGAGCGCATGATTGATGACCTCGACGGGAACGGTTTTGGTGACTGCCATGAGAATGATGTCGTCCGGATTCCTTCCCGATGCCGCGGCAGCCTCCTCTATTTTGAAGCGGATGGTTTTGAGGTTTTCCTCCACATCGTGAAATCTTGCTTCCAACGCCGGAGAAGTCGATGTGTCAATCGACGATCTTTCCATTGTACAATCCCCTTTCCTCTACCACAACCGTATCGCCCAATGAGAGATAATCTCCCATGCCGTTCTTTGGAGCGCATATTACCATCTTGTCAGTGCCGTAGATGATGCTGACTTCCTTCTCCCTGACCTGACCGGCTACTATCACGTAAACGCTGGGGTATGTGGTCTTGGTCAGAAAGATCGCATGGCCGCGGGGAAAATCCTTTTCGTCATGCGGGTTTTTGTATTTCAGATCCTTGACGCCCGCGTGAAGGGCGCTTTTTTTGATCATAAAGCCTTCGTATTTGCACCTCTGAATCTTAACCGGCTGCCGACGCATCGTGCAAAGCTCGGACGCCAGGGAACTGCATCTGAATACGGCAAGGAATTTATCCTCTCCCTCCACCTTGTTCAGATAGGCAAGCTCGGCCTTGATGCTTTCGGATTCGGAATAAGGCAGATACAGTGTGTAGACCAGGTTCTCCAAAAGGAAATCCGCTTCATTGGCCGGCACGGGGCAGGCAAGATACCATGTGAAGCTGCCCACCAGTTTCCCCATATATTTATCTGAAGCAGCTACTTCGGAATTCATGATCTCATCAAGTTTTTCCACCGTCAGTTCAGACGCCATAGAAGGCTTGAGCAAGGTTTCATATCCGTCACATTCATCCACAAAATAGCCTGAATCGGGGGCGGTAATGGTTTTGGGCGTTTTTTTGTACTTTTTCAGAAGCTCTTCTTTTTCGGCAGTCAGCTTCTTGATACGATCTTTGTAATCCCCGGCCTGCTTCATCGCGACCATACGCTTACTCAGAAGGTAACTGATATCGCTCTTTAACCCCGGTATTTCGGAAATCTTCCGCTGCTGGGCTGCTGTATTCAGACTGACCATTTTGCTGTCGAGCAGCTTTCCTATATTGTCAACGGCGTTTACGCTGTCCTCCAACGCGTTGTCCATGCTGCCGAGTATTTCGGTTTCCCTGTCAATTTCCGCAATCCGCTCATAGGCAGCGGCTTCCTGAGAGGACGAAAAAATATTGACGATCGTCTCTCCCTTTGAAACCTTTTCGCCTTTCTGCACCGCCTTGACGGCTGACCGGCTCAGTTTTCCCTCCAGAGGTATCTCGTCGCGTATGGCGATGCCTTCCACATCTATTGTTTCCAAATAGGGCGAGAGCGCAACCTTTTCGGTCTTATAGGTCACATAAAAGCTCATATAGACATTGTATACCACCAGTCCGGCGATGATAGCCGCCAGAACCGAGGCGGTCACCCTTACCTTCAGCATAGGAAGGAATCTGGTGGCGGCTTCTCTGATGGTGCTTCCCTGCGCAGACGAATCAAAGCTGCCTCTTCTTCCGCCTCGTCTCCTGGGTTTTCTCCCCTGAGAGGCAAAACGGCGGGAAGCGCCGGATTTGCGGACAGCTCTGTCCGAAACCCCGCCGAAACTGCTCATGTAACTGTCGTAATCCTTCATCGCCACAGAAGGCGTCTTTGAAATTGACCGGCCGCGGGCTTCCAGTCTGTCGCCCACCATTGAGCGCTCGTATCCGGTGCCGCCCGAAATGACGACATCGCCGCGAGGCAAGGCGGCTTTGCGTGAAGCTCCTCTTTCCGCGGCGTCAGGCTTTCGGCCGGTTCCGGTGCGTCTGCCAACGTTCGTTGAGCGTTTATCCTGAACCATTCAGCAATCCCCTTTCACAAAAAAGTATCTAAAAAACCCTACAGGTTCATTCTTGACCTGATTTCATTCTCGGCACGCGACGCCAGAATTCCGAAGGAGTCGCATTCGTCGGCGTATATCCATATTATTTTATCATTCCTGCGGAACCATGTCAACTGTCGTTTTGCAAATCTTCGGGTTTCCATTTTTAAATTTTCCACTGCTTCATCGAGCGTCTGTTCCCCGCGCAGGTACGGAAGCAGTTCCTTGCAGCCTATCGCCTGAATCACCGTCTTTCCCGCGTTTCCTTCATAAAAGGACCTCACCTCGTCGAGCAGTCCTGCCTGAAGCATGCTATCCACCCGCAGGTTGATCCTGTCGTAGAGCTTCTGCCTGTCGCGGTAGCCTATGCCGATCATCACGCTCTGATAGCGGTCGGGGAAGGCACGGGAACGGCGGTTGAATTCCGACAGCGTCGTGCCGCTCAGCTCAAAAACCTCCAGGCCGCGGACAATGCGCTTTTTGTCGGCGGGACTGAGCCTGGACGCGGTTTCGGGGTCAACGAGTCGCAGCCTTTCCAGAAGGGTCTCGCCGCCGGTTCGGTCAAATTCCGTGTTGAGCCTGTCCCGGAGGGCTTCATCCGACGGAATATCGGCGAAGATGATATTATTCAGCAGCGAATCCACATACAGACCGGTGCCGCCGCAGACAATCGGCAGCTTCCCGCGCGATGCGATATCGGCCATCGCTTCATGCCCCAGCTCACAGAACTGCGCGACGGAAAACTCCTCGTCCAGCGGCACAAAGTCAATGAGGTGGTGCGGAATGCCCTGCATCTCTTCCGGAGTCGGCTTTGCCGTCGCGATGGAAAGCCCCTGGTAAATCTGCATGGAATCGGCGGAAATCACTTCTCCGTTAAGCCGCCTGGCAAGCTCCACCGACAGCGACGTCTTGCCCGAAGCGGTCGCTCCCACGACGGCGGCTACCTTCACGCCGCCGCTCATCCCTGAATTCTCCCGAAGTATTTCTCTATCTCTCGCCGCTTGAGCGAAACGAAAATCGGCCTTCCGTGGGGACAGTATCGCACATCGGGATTGCTGATCAGCGTCAGAACCAGCTCCGCCAACTCGCCGGGAAGGTTTTTGTCGCCGCCCTTGACCGCGCTCTTGCAGGCAATCGTATGATAAATCCAGTCGATTTTCTCGGTGGTGACGGAAGTCTGCCCCGCGCGGAGCTGTCCGGCGATTTCAAGGAAAGCCCCTTCCGCGTCGTCACCCGACAGAATGGTCGGCACACTGCGCAGCAGCACCGTTCCCATGCCGAAGTCCTCCACTTCAAAGCCCGCCTGCGTGAGAAGGCCGATGCTCTGGGTCACCGCGTCGTACTGGTTCTTGTCCAGCGTGACGGGCAAGGGCGTGAGAAGCATCTGGCTGTCGGGGTTCTCCCGCTGCCGGAGAAGTCTTTCATAGATAAGCCGCTCATGCGCGGCATGTTTGTCGATCAGAATCAGCTCGCCGCCCGATTCCACCAGAATGTAGGTATTGAAAATCTCCCCCACGATTCTGTACTCGGGCAGGATGAAGCTGTCCGTTTTCTGCATTTCTTCCGGAATGACTGCCGGAACGGGCTCCGCCTGATCGGACTTCAACGGGGAATTTTCTTCCGGTTGGTCAGAAACAATCCCCTGTTCCCTATCGGAAATAACCGGCGGCAATGTACCGTGAATTTCGGGTTCAGCGGCATGAACGACTTCTTCGTAGGTCGGAGGGACAGGCGGGATAAAGCCGGGATTGCGGAGCGGAAGAGCCATGCCGGGGTCCCTGACATTCAGAGGCTCGAACCTTTCGGCTGGTTGGGAAGTCGGCGCATTTGCACCCTGACTTTCAGCAGCCTGCTGTACCAGATTCCTTATCGCTTCGGAGCGAACCGACTGATTCAGATCAATCTGCACGCCGCTGTATTCGTGCATATTGGGCGAAGTGCTGACCCGTTTGACGGGAGGAAGCTCTACGTCCCTCGGTGCGTCAAATTCCGCGAGGGAGGATTTGACGGCAAAGTAGACTGCCTCGTAAATGGGTCTTTCCTCGGTGAACCGGACTTCCAGCTTGGCCGGATGCACATTCACATCCACGGCGGAACAATCCAGACTGATTCCCAGCACGCAGGCGGGATATTTGCCGATCATCACGGCGCCCTTGCAGGCTTCTTCCAGCGCGCGCTGCATGGTGTTGCTGCGGACATAACGTCCGTTGATGAAAAATATCTGCATGGCGCGGTTGGGGCGGGAATTGACCGGTTTGGACACAAATCCCTCCACGCTGACATTGTTGTAGCTGTATTTGACGGGAATCAATCCCGATGTGAATTCTCTGCCGTAGACCGCGTGTATTGCGGAACGCAGCTTGCCGTCGCCGGGGGTGAGCAGCGCTTCCTTCCCTTCCCGGATGAACCGGAAGGAGATTTCAGGATGCGACAGCGCCACGCGGTCGATCACGGCGGCAATGGCGTTGCCTTCGGTCTTGTCGGATTTGAGGAACTTCCTTCGCGCGGGTGTGTTGTAGAACATCTCCCGCACGATAATGGTCGTCCCCACGGCGCAGCCGATTTCCTCATTGACCACCTCGTCGCTGCCCTCGATCACATAATGCACACCGACGTCGCTTTCGGCGGTGCGGGTAATCAATTCCATCCTGGAAACCGCGCAGATGGAAGCCAGCGCCTCGCCGCGGAATCCCAGCGTCGCGATGCTGTCGAGGTCGGTTCCCACGCGGATTTTGCTTGTGGCATGCCGGAGGAAGGCAGTCGGCACGTCGTCGGGTGCAATGCCCTCCCCGTTGTCGGTGACGCGGATGTAGGTCGAGCCGCCGTGCTTAATCTCGACGGTGATCACGGATGCGCCAGCGTCAATGCAGTTTTCCACCAGCTCCTTGACCACTGAGGAAGGGCGTTCCACCACCTCTCCGGCGGCAATCAGCTCGGCGGTGTGTTTATCTAAAAGTCTGACTTTTGCCATTTCTTCATCTCTTTATTCTGAAAATTCTCTCTGTGTTCTCTATGGTATGAGCAATCAATTCCTGCTCGTCGATATTCATGTACTTTGCCAGCTCACGGGCAACGTATTTCACATTCTGCGGCAGGTTGGTACGGGCAAGACCCGGCACATTCCGTGGCGTGAGATAGGGCGCGTCGGTTTCGATGAGGACGCGTTCGGGCGGAAGAATCGCCACGGCTTTTCGCAGATCATCCGCGCGGCGGTCATCGCAGATCCAGCCGGTAATCCCGATGCAGAAGCCCATTGCGAGGTATTTCTCCATAGTCGCCCTGTCGCCGGTGAAGCAATGCACCACCGAACGCCTGCAAATTTCCGGATGATTGGCAAATCGCGCGGCGAATTCCTTCGCGGCTTCTCTCTCATGCAGGAACATGGGTTTATTCAATTTTTCGGCTAATTGAATATGATGCTCCAGACAGCGAATCTGGTTTTCGCGGGTGGAATACATTCTGTCGAAGTCCAGCCCGCATTCCCCGACCGCAACCAGCTTGGGATTGGAGGAAAGCATCTGCCCGATACGGACAAAATCTTCCTTCCGCGCCGAGTCGGCGTTGTGGGGATGAATGCCCGCCGTGCCGTAGGCTTCATGGGTTTGTACGAAGCGATGGGTTGCTTCGTTGGACATCCTATCAGAGCCGGTGATGATGCAAGATACGCCCTCACTGAGCGCGTCGGAGAGAATTTTCTCCGGGTCGCTGAACTGCCTGCAAAAGAGGTTCAGCCCGATGTCATAATATTGAATGTTTTTTATGATAATTCACTTCCGGTTTACAGTATGGCTGTGCAGAAGGAAATGACCGAAAACAGGTTGCACAGACAGTGAAACAGTATGCTGATATAAATATTCTTCTTTTTGTAGACCACAACAGCCGGCGGTACAAAAATGATTATTCTGAAAACATTATGGAACGGCAGCCACAGGTGATACAGTGAAAACAGCACGGCAACGAGAATGGGTGTGCCTGTATTCTGCTTTTCATAGTGGGACGTCAGATAGCCTCTGAAAAAAAGCTCCTCGGTGACGGGACCGATCAGCACATTGAATATGCCGTAAAAAACGCAGGTTGCCACAAGCGTTGCTCTTGGGAAGCTCTTTAAATACTCCATATCGTTCCAGTCAAATCCGGTCGGCAGCAGCGAAAGAAATGGAATGGCAGAACCATACGATAAGCAGATAGAGCAAGCTTAAGACCACCGTCGGAAGGAACACCCGAAGCAGTAATCCGAATGTGCCATTTTTTTCATCTCAGATTTCTCCATACATTTCTTCCTTCCAGCGCGCAGCGCTCCAAAACGATTCTCTATTCTTTATTCTCTAAGCGAACGAACGTGAGCGTCACTTTGCCAGCTCCGCCAGATCACAGAGTGTTTGAAGTGCCTGCATAGGCGTGAGGTTGTTCACGTCAAGATGCTTCAGGCGGAAGATTGCCTCGGCTTCTCCGGGCGGAGTGAAGGAGATGGCGGTCTGTTCGACTTCCGCCTTTTTCTTTGTGACTTCCGGCTTGCCGCTTTCCAATTGCCTGAGTATCTGGCGCGCGCGTTTGACCACGCTGTCGGGAATGCCCGCGAGCTTGGCCACTTCAATGCCGTAGCTCTGGTCGGCGCCGCCGCTGACGATTCTGCGCAGGAAGGTGATGTCCTCGCCGCGCTTCTTGACCGCGACGGAATAATTCTTGACGCCCTTAAGGGTATTTTCCAGCTCAGTCAGTTCGTGGTAATGGGTGGCAAAAAGTGCCTTCGCGCCCAGCTTCTTCTTGTCGGCAACGTGCTCCAGCACCGCGCGGGCGATGCTCATGCCGTCGAAGGTGGAGGTACCGCGCCCGATTTCGTCCAGCACCAGAAGACTGTCCGCCGTAGCGTTCTCGAGGATGTAGGCCACTTCGTTCATCTCCACCATGAAGGTAGACTGTCCCGAAGCCAGATCATCGGAGGCTCCCACGCGGGTGAAGATGCTGTCCACCACGCCGATTTCCGCGCTGGAGGCGGGAACGAAGCTGCCGCACTGCGCCATCAGGGTGATGATGGCCACCTGCCGCATGTAAGTGGATTTACCCGCCATATTCGGCCCGGTGATGATGGCCACGCGGTTCTCATTGTAGTCGAGGTACACGTCATTCGGCACAAACTGCTCGTCCGAAACGGCTTCCACCACCGGATGACGGCTGTCCTTCAGAATAATCCTGCCCGAAGTATTGACCAGCGGTCGGGTGTAATTATTGTGAACGGCGACCTCGGCAAAGGAGCACCACACGTCCAGCCGGGCAATGGCGTCGGCAGTTACCTGCACGCGGGTCTGACAGGCGGCGACCTTTTTGCGGATCTCCTCGAAAAGCTCATATTCCAGCTTGACAATCCTGTCACGCGCGCCGAGCACCCGGCCTTCCATTTCCTTGAGTTCCTCGGTGATGTAGCGTTCGCAGTTGGCAAGCGTCTGCTTGCGGATGTATTCCTTCGGCACCAGATCCTTGGATGCGTTGGAAACCTCTATGTAATAGCCGAAAACGCGGTTGTAGCCGACTTTGAGCCGCTGGATGCCGGTTTTCTGCCGTTCCTTTTCCTCGATGGAGGCAATGAAATCCTTGCCGCCGCTCATGTCGCCGTTGAGAGTGTCTAAGTCTTTGCAGTAGCCCGGCTTGATCATGCCCCCTTCGCGGACGGTAAGGGGCGGTTCGTCCACAATGGCACGTTCCACCAGCACCCGGATATCGCTGAGGGTGTCGATGGATTTGTAAATATCCTTCAGTTCGCCCGATTTCATCCCCCGCAGCAGTTCCCTCACGGTGGGCAGCGCTTCGGCAGCGTAGGCAAGGGCGCGTATCTCGCGGGCATTGGCGGAGCCGTAGACAATGCGTGTCATAAGGCGTTCGATGTCGCTGATTCCCCGGAGCGCCTGAATGATGTCGTCCCTGAGAATGGAATCGCCGCACAGCTCGTCCACGGCGTTCTGACGCGCCTGAATACTCACGGGATTGACAAGGGGTCGCTCAATGATACCCCGGATCATACGCTTGCCCATCGGCGTCTTTGTCTTGTCCAGCACCCAGAGCAGCGAGCCTTTCTTCTCCTTGGTGCGCATGGTTTCGGAAAGCTCCAGATTCCGGCGGGTGGAAGTGTCGATATTCATGAAGATGTCGCCGACATAGTAATGGATGCGGTCGAAGCACTCGATTTTTTTCTCCATGTCGGTATTATGCTCCGCTGCTCCCGCCATCTGGGTGGAATAGATATAATCGATCATCGCGCCCAGTGCCATCACGGTGGACGGGAAATTCAGCAGTCCGCTGTTTTCGATTTCCTTTTCGGGGAATTGTACGTTCACGACGGCAAGGGCGTTCTGGTATTCAAATTTTTCCTCACCCAGCAGCTCCACCGACGCTTTCAGACGGCTTTTGATGAATTTGTCAAGCCCGCCGATACTCAGCGCCGCCGGATTGAGAAGTATCTCATGCGGATCGAATTTGCCAAGCTCGCTGCAGAGCTTCTGGAAGGACGCCGCCCCGCTGATCTGGGTGACATTCAGTTCGCCGGTGGAGACGTCTGCCACGCAAAGGCCGATCATCCCCTCGGAGCAGCAGACCGAAGCGATGTAATTGTTTCGGCCTTCGTCCAGCATGGAATTTTCGATGATCGTGCCGGCGGTGATGATGCGGATGATGCCCCGCTTGACCAGTCCCTTCGCGGTTGCCGGGTCTTCCAGCTGTTCGCAGATGGCGACCTTGTAGCCCTTTTCCACCAGCCGCGCCGCGTAGGATTCATAGGCATGGAAGGGAACGCCGCACATCGGCGCGCGTTCATCCATGCCACAGATTTTGCCCGTGAGCGTCAGATCAAGCTCCTTGGAAACCAGTTTTGCGTCGTCAAAAAACAGCTCGTAAAAATCTCCGAGCCGGAAGAAAAGCAGCGCGTCGGGATTCTGCGCCTTTATTTCAAGATATTGCTTCATCATGGGCGACATTTCTCCCATTTTTCACACACACCCGCCTGTTTCAAAGATTGAGTAACTTTTATTATAACATATTTATAAGAGAAATGCAAACGCGAGATACTTGGATTAGGTGAATTTTTTATTAAAAAAACGCCGTCCTTCCCGATCCTGAAAGACGGCGTATTACGATTATTGATCAATGACGCAAACAAATGCCTTTATGAATTGAAATGAATAGTGGCGTTTGTCAGAGGGTCGTTACCAGAACGGCTTATCTCAATACTATCCCATCGCCTCTCTGCACCTTTATAGTAGACGTCGGCAAGGCTGGAGCAACCATCAAACGCATGATCTCCAATTTCAGTTACATTTTTGGAAATCGTAATGTCTTTTAGGGCTGAACACCTTTCAAATGAACAGGGAGCAATCCTACCGACCAAATCGGGTAATACTATGCTTTTTAAATTCTTGCAACCGGAAAAGGTTCCCACTTCAATCGAACGCAGAGAAGTCGGGAGAACAATACTTGTCAAACCGGTGTATGAAAGCGCATAACCACCGATAGAAGTAACGGAATCGGGAATGGTAATACTTTTTATCCCTGACCATGAAAACGCCCAACCATCTATCGTCTTCACAGATTTGGGTATAGTTATGCTTGTCAGTCCTTTACAATCTTTAAAACTACCGATCCCGATCCTGTAAACAGAATTTGGTATGGTTATGCTTGTTAAACCGGTGCATTTAGAAAAAGCAAAACTTCCAATGGTAGTAATGTATCCTTCAAAACGGACCTTTTTAATTTTACCGCAATTATCCTTCCACACCTGCTTGTCCGACATTTCCCCCGTCCCGCTCAGTTCCAGCAAGCCGTTCTCGTAAAGCGTGTAGGTAATATCATCTCCGCAATTGCCGCTTTCGATAACCGGATCGGACTTCGTGGTAGTTGTGGTTGCGGCTTTTGTCGCCACTGTTGTACTCTTGGGAGCGCTTGTGGCGTCATTATTCGGCTCTGCCGCAGTCTTTGAAGACTCCGTATTGTGATCCACGGAGCCGACAGTCGTCTTCCCCGTGTCCGCATCATTCTCTGTTTCCTCCGCGAAACGATTTGAATTCTCTGCATCCGACGCTTCCTCATCCGGCACAGACCCGATTCCCTCGCCTGATCCATTTTCCGAAACAACCGGATCATCGACAAGCGTTTTGGTTTTTCCGGTGTAATTGGAATAAACGCTAAACGCGGACGCGGCAATCACAAATAAACAGGCAATGACAATCCCCGTAGCGGGCAATACTTTTTTCCAGTCGGTTTTACTCTTTTTATCATTCTCTTTCAGCCCGGCAATCAACTTGTATATTCCGCCAAAAACACCGAATAAACCCAAAGCAAAGCCGAATAAATTACTATAAATGAGCACGATAAAAAAGTGCACAAAAAATAAGGACAAACGGACCCGA
>CAMHMN010000047.1 GCA_946186245.1 uncultured Clostridia bacterium | reverse complement strand
GGATCAGCACAACGCTGTGCTCCTGAAGGTTGTGACCTTCACCGGGAATGTAAGCTGTGACTTCGATGCCGTTGGAAAGACGCACTCTGGCGATCTTACGCAGAGCGGAGTTCGGCTTCTTAGGGGTAGCTGTCTTTACGGAAGTGCAGACACCGCGCTTTTGGGGAGAATTCTGATCAGTCATCACTCTCTTCTTGGTGTTCAGACCCTTCAAAAGAGCAGGAGCCTTGGCCTTCTTTTCAACGTCCTGACGTCCTTTTCTTACGAGCTGGTTAAATGTTGGCATTAATTTCACCTCGATACGTATGGAATGAAAAAATTTTATGTCAGGGCGCAAATCGCGCCGGGACAGCAAGGAATCAGCGTGCCGCAAAAAGTCATTCGGCACAAAAAAACGCGACGCAAAAACGTAAAAATATAGCATTTGACGAAATTAATAATAAATTTACATTTGCTCACGTCACGTTTTTTCAGTATAGCACAAACACATACCTTTTGTCAAGTCCCGCGATGAATTTTTTCGGGGGGGGATAAGGGAAACGAAGGGGAAAATAATGACAAGAAAAAAAGAGAAAGCGCGCAGCGCCTTACAAGCAGCCAAGGGCGGCGTCGGAGTCCAGGAGGTCGAGAGCATCCCGGACACGCAATAGTGTACGGCGAATACAGGTAAAAATAGAATCAAGATATCCTTGCCCGAAATAGAGAGACATTCTGATTTTTACGTTTTTGCCCCAGGCAAATTTCATTGCATTACGCAGAAAAAAAGACAGGCAGGAGGACGCTTGCGGAAAGCACCTTCTGCCCGTATAACATTTGATTAGCTGAATATCAGCGGAACATCTCCGTGCAGTGCCAGCCGGATAATGCCGATCACCACGAGGTGAGCCGGATAGTAGATGTAGAACGACCATTTCACCAGCGGAGAAGGCTTGGCAGCCGGAAGCGCTGTGCCTTCTGCGGATATCGCGTGCTTCCTTCCGCCGCGTTCGCCGTTGTAGAGCGCGATGATGGGAATGGTGAGGAAGGTAAACATCTGCAGTACGCCGTAGAGTTTGTCGAGGAAGATAAAGTAGACCGCGGCATAGATGAAAGTCCACAGCACGATGTCAAACGCCTGTCTCTTTTTGTTTCCCCTGTTGTTGTAGAGGGCAAGCGGACACATCACCGCGATGCTCGACCAGTCGGACGGGAATCCGAGAATGCTCATCAGCAGTATGACTGGGAATTTCAAAGGCTTGGGGAACTTCTCGCTGCGGAAAACCGCAATGGCGATGACCGCCAGCGTCAGCGACCACAGAACACTCGTCTGATTGAAGATGCTGCCGTTTGAGAAAGGAACAAAGGAAATGCCGAAAGCGAAATTGTAGGCGAAATGCGAGATGACGGCGAAGAGAAGAAGTCTGCCGGCGTACTTCCGGATGTCGCGGGTGTAATGACAGCCCTCAGCGATGAAGAACCACATGAGCGGTGCGGTCAGTCTGCCGATGATGTGGAGCACAACGACGTACCATGTCGGGTCGGTGCCGGGGAAGAAAGCCCATGTCACATGGTCGATGGTCATGGCAATAATGGCGATGAGTTTGATCTGGCTTGCGTTTAATCCTTTTTTCATTTTAAATGACCTCCCTGAGAATGGCTTGATTGTCTGCGTGATCTCTTTGATGATGACAGTCTATCATCCTGAAAAAACAAAATCAAGCGTTTATCGGTAAGCTGCATTTTATGGATGTTGAAATGCACGGATTATTTCTTCCAATAAAAAGAATAGTGCCTGTCGTCCTGAAATCCGAGCCTGCGGTAGAAATCCATATCGGAGTTCACATAGGCGGATGAAGCGCCGAGAGCCTTCGCCCTGCCCAGTGCCTCATAAATGACCGCCCTTGACAGGCCTTTCCCGCGGAAGGCAGGCACGGTGCAGACCGGCTCGACATAGGCGTAGTCGGTTCTTGGGTCGTACCACAGACAGCAGTAGGCGGCATAGTTACCCGAACCGTCCACCGCCGCGACGCTCAGAGAAGGATTGAAATGCCTGCGGAATTCAGCAATCCCGGAAGGGAACTCGTTTTCCCGCTCGAATTCCGCCCTGTCGCCGCCGTGATCGAAGCCCTGCCAGAGCAGCCACTGAAAGGCCTCCAGCTCCTTGACAGGGTCCAGCTCCGCCAAGGAAAAACCTTCCGGCAGACGGGGCGATAAATCCCGGTCGAGGGGAATTTTCATCATATGCTCCGACTGCCGGGTTCTGACAAATCCCGCCTTGCACGCGATGTCCGTCCACGGAGAATCGCCGTCGAACAGGGCGAATCCGAATCCGTTTTCATCGCCCAGTTCCCTGACGGCATAGTCCAGAATCTCCGGGAAAATGGATTCATACTCCGGCAGCGCGCCGCAGAAGCCTTCGCCGAAATACATATCGTAAATTGCCGCGCCGACGATTCTTTCCCCGTCCAGCCACAGACCGATGGAAGGAATGCATTCCTTGTTGAATTCAGGATGACCGTACATCCATTCCCATCTGGCCCAGTTCCAGTTGATGTGCTTTTGGCCTTCCCTGTTGAGCTCGATGAGGAAATCGCACACCGCCTGATAATCTTCGTCATTGAAATGTCTGCATGTTATCATTTGTTCACACCCGCTTTCACCGTCTGGAAAATGATCACTGTGAAATGGCCATCACGATGCAGCCGCACAGCAGGCAGGGAATCAGCCCCAGCGCCATGCCGATGAGCGAATGCACGAAATGGTATGTCTTCTGATGATATTCCTGATTCATATGCTCCGTTCCGGGCAGCCGCACCTGTTTCAGGTTGGCAAACAGCACCCAGTCCAGAAAGAAGCAGTCGTACCAGTCGATGACCAGCCACAGTCCGTAGCTGGCCGAAAAGGCCTGCCGGAAATTCCTCGCCCCGGCGAGCATTGCCAGCCCCACAAACAAGGCAAGACACAGCAGCAGCGCCAGCCCCTTTTTGATGACCACCGGCGCGCTGAGCGGCTGAGTGGGAATTCTTTCGTGCGTTTCAAAATATTTCTCCTGAATGTCACGGGGATAGTCGTGAATCCACCAGACGGGATTTTTGCAGAGCGGAATCATGACCGCACAGGTGAAAATGATGACGCAAATCACACATTCGATCAGATAAACCGTCAGATTCATTAATAATCTTCCTTTCCGTATCAAAAAAATTAGGTACTGTTACTGTCATTATACCTTTGTACGGCATACTTGTCAACCGTATAATGTAATTGACATTACAAATAAAAAGCGCTATAATAAATAAAATACACCGTCAGACGGAAACGAAGGATTTGATCGGAATTATGGAATTCTGGACATATTTAGGCATAGAAAAAACAAAGGACACCGAAGCCATCCACGCGGCTTATCACAGGAAGCTGCCGCTGGTCAACCCGGAGGATAAGCCGGAGGAATTCAAGGCGCTGCGCAGCGAATACGAGGAAGCGCTGCGTTACGCCAGGCAGGAGGAGCAGGATAAGCCGGAAGGAGAGCTTTCTCCCGTTGAGGAATGGACACGCAGGCTGGATAAAATCTACACCTCCATCGCTGACCGCTGCGATATTGAAAAATGGAAGGAACTGCTGAGCGACCCGATCTTCGGCAGTCTGGATTCCCGTGCCGACGCGCTGGAAGCGATGCTGGTCTATCTGATGGATCACTGGCGCATGCCGCCGGCTGTCTGGCGGCTTCTGGACGAAGCCTTTGACCTTCGCGCCCGCCGGGACGAACTCGTCGAAAAATTCCCCAAGGATTTCATCGACAACGCGGTGATCGGCGGCATGGACGCGGTTCCCAACGTCCCCTACGAGCTGTTCATTCCGGAGAATACCGGGGACGTCGATCCCTTCTTCCCGCTCTACTTCAAGGCGCGCGAGGAAATTCTCGGAAACGACCTCGACAACGCGAAGGCTACCCTCGCCGATCTCGACGCGACGGGCATCAGACATCCCTACGGCAAGCTGCTTCACATACGGTACGATTTTATGGCAGCCGAAGGCACCGTCGCTCCCGACGACGTGACCGAAGCGGCCAGGGCATTGTATGAACAATACCCGGATGAAACCGAGATTGCCGGCTTCTATGCCGACATGCTTTCCACCCGGGGCGACAACGCAGCCGCCATTGAGCTATACGACAGAATTCTGGAAGCCGAACCCGGCAACAACAATATGCGGTATCACAAGGCGCAGGCCCTCATGGAAACCGGCGATTACAAGGCGGCGAAGGAGCTTTTCACCGAGCTGAACGAAGCCATTCCCTTCAACGCCGCCATCCGCAGGGGCTTCAGTGAAGCCAACCGGAAGGTCATGGAGCAGTACGCCCGCACGCTGGAAGAGCATCCCGAAGATTTTGAGAACCGCTACGAATACGCGTGGTGCCTCTTCCAGAACGACGAGGAACCAAAGGCGAAGGAAGTCATGAATATTCCCGCGCCGGAAGACATCGCGCAGCGCTGCGATTACGAGAACATTCTCACCAAGCTCTGTCAGTCCACCGGCGACCACGAAGGCTGTCTGCAACACGCGGCTATCTGGCGGGAATTTACCGAAAAGCTGCCGGAAGGACAGACCGACAGGGAGAAACGCCGCAAGAATAAGGCGGCCGACATCGCCCTGATGGAATGTGTCGCGCTGTACGACCTCAAGCGCTACGACGAGGCGCTGAAAAAGGCGGACGAAGGCATGGCTGCCGATCCGAAGGAATACCGCGCCTATCACGAGCGTTTTCTTGTGCTGTCAGCCATGGAGAACTACGACGAAGCCATCAGAACCTGCGAACAGATGGTGCAGATGAAGCCGTCGGCGGTGGCTTATTACCTTCTGGGCAGAGCGAATTATTACAAGGGCAATATGCAGGCGTCCTTCGACAGCTTCGGCCAGGCGCTGGAATATGAAAAGGACGCGAGCAACTACATCTACCGCGCCAGAATTCTCATTATGTATGATGAATACGACGACGCCAGGGAGATTCTTGACCTGCTCCGGGAGAACAATATCAACACCGAGAGCATGAAGTACTGCGATTCGCTGATTCTCATGGAGAAGGAAGACAAAGAGGACGAAGCGAAGGAACTCTGGCAGGAAATTCTCGACGCGGACGAAAAGGGTGAATGCGACTGCGAATTCCTCTGGGAGGTCTGCAACGACATGGCGGTCTGGATGATCCGCCACGAATCCGACCCGAACGAGATTCTCGCCGTCATCGAACGGGGACTGAATTCACGCGGCGATTTCGCGCCCCTGCTGATGAACAAGGGCTATGTGATGGACCAGCTGCTCGACAGGCACGAGGAAGGACTGGCCTGCTACCGCAAGGTCTATGAGAAGTACCCCCGTCATTCATCGGTCTGCGGCAAGATGGGAGGCATCTATTATTACGACCTGCACGACATTCCCGCCGCGCTGTCCTTCTACACCGAACAGGAGCAGCGTTCCGACAGCGCCTTCTGTCAGACCATGCTGGGCAACTGCTACAGCATGCTGGAGAAATACGATGAATCGGAAGCGCATTTCAGGGCCGCGCTGGAGCTGGACCCCGACAGCGAGAGAATTTACCGGGATCATATCGACATGCTGCTGCGCGGTCGCCGTTATGAAGACGCGCTCGCCCAGGCGCAGAAGCTGGCGGAGCTGGTGGGCGACCGCTCGCCCTACGCCCAGAGAAAGGTCGCGCTGGTGCTGTCCCGCATGGGCCGGTATGCCGAGGCGGCGGCGGTTTATGTGGAGCTTTACGAGAAATACCATGAAAAATTCGACAATATCTGCGATATAGAATCCGCCACCGATATGTTTTTGATCGGCGGCATGGCCGATTCTTTCCTCACGCTGCTCAAGCAGTACAAAATGAAGCTGGGCGACACCTTCTTCATACAGATGGCGGATTATTACAAGGCGACGGGCAACGACTCCAAATGGCTCCAGATGTGCCGCTGTATCGGCACCTCCAACAGCACCCGCTGGCGCATGCTGGCCGACTACTATGACGAACACCGCAGCGACAAAAAGGCGCTCGAAGCCATCGAAAAATACTACGCCGCCAACCCGACCAGCATTATGAGCCGCCACATTCCCATCGACTGCCGCAGACGTCAGGAAATTACCGAGGGGCTGGACGCGCTGTTCGACGAGGGCGTGCAATCCCTTCAGCATGACAACACGCCGGACTACCAGCCGCTTTATCTGACGAAGCTCGCCTATCTGCTCATCGCGATGGGAAGGTACGACGAAGCCAAGCAGTGCGTGGACAAGGCGTTTGCCTCGCCGCTCTGTGAGCATTGCCGCTTCCGGGGCTGCGTGGACGGCTACGACGCGCTGGGAGAGTATTATGAAGCCATCGGCGACTACAACCACGCCGCCCTCGCCTGTCTGGAAGGGCAGAAGCTCGCGCCGTTTGACGGGGATTTGGCCGTTCGCCTGCGCCGTCTGCGCAAGGAACACAAAAAGGAACTGAATAAGGAATTACAGAAATGATCATAGGAATTGATTTAGGAACCACCAACAGCCTTGCCGCCTATTACGACGGTAAAAAGGCGCATATTATCCCCAACCGGCTGGGCGAACACCTGACCCCTTCGGTGGTCAGCGTGGATGACGACGGCACGGTGCTTGTCGGCAAGACCGCCCTTGCCAGAGGACTCCGGCACCCGCTGACCGCTGCCGCCGTATTCAAGCGCAGCATGGGAACCGACCGCGAATACGACCTCTGCGGCAAAAAATTCCGCGCCGAGGAGCTTTCCTCCTTCGTGCTGCGTTCCCTCAAGGAGGACGCGGAGGCATATCTGAAATGCAAGGTGGAGGAAGCGGTCATCAGCGTTCCCGCCTACTTCAACGACCGCCAGCGCAAGGCGACCAAACGCGCGGGCGAGCTGGCGGGACTCAAGGTGGAGCGTATCGTCAACGAACCCACCGCCGCCGCAGTTGCCCACGGGCTTCTGGACAAGAAGGAACGCTCCCGCTATCTGATCTTCGACCTGGGCGGCGGCACCTTCGACGTGTCCATACTGGAACGCACGGGCCTGATCATCGAAGTGCGTTCGGTGGCGGGCGACAACTTCCTCGGCGGCGAGAACTTCACCGACATCGTGGAGCAGCTCTTCTGTACCCGCTGCGGCGTGGATTTCACCGCCCTCACCGGCGAGGAACGGGCGCAGCTTCGCGAACGGGCGGAAGCCTGCAAGAAGGCGCTCTCCCATTCGTCCGCCGCAACGCTGGAATGTAAAGTCGCAGGAACGACCAAAACCCTTCGCCTGACCGAAAAGATGTACGAGGAAGCCTGCGAGCCGCTTTTTGAAAGGCTCATGCGCCCTGTCGAGCGAAGCCTGCGCGACGCGGGCATCCGCACCTCCGACATCAGCGAGATCGTGTTGGTCGGCGGCGCGACAAAGGCGCCTGTCGTCCGCAAGCTGGCGGCGAGAATGTTCGGACGTCTGCCGAACGTCGATGTGAATCCCGACGAAGTGGTCGCCATCGGCGCGGCGCTGCAATCCGCCATCAAGCAGCGCGCCGCCGGCATCAGGGAAGTTATTCTGACCGACGTCTGCCCCTTCACGCTTGGTACGGAAGTCGTGTCGAACAATGGATATTTCGAGGAAAGCGGGCATTTCGTGCCCATTATCGAGCGCAACACGGTCATTCCGGTGAGCCGTGTGCAGACCTTCTACACCGCCAGCGACAATCAGACGATGGTGCGGGTGGAAGTGCTGCAGGGCGAGAGCCGCATGGCAAAGAACAACCTGCTGCTGGGCGAGCTTTGTGTCCCCGTGCCGCCCAAGCCTCGCGGAGAGGAATCGGTCGACGTCACCTATACCTATGACGTCAATTCTCTGCTGGAGATCATCGTCAAGGTCAATTCCACCGGCTTCACCAAAAAAATGATTATCCGCGGGGAAGGAAGCACTCTCACCGAGGAACAGGCGCAGAAGCGTATGGAGGAACTCAGTTATCTCAAAATCAGTCCCCGCGAGCAGGAGGAAAACAAGCTCACGCTCTACCGCGCCGACCTCGCCTATGAGGAATGCACCGGCGACGAGCGCATGATTCTCGGCCGATACATCGACGGCTTCGAGGGTGCCCTGCGTTCCGGCAAGAAGGAAGACATCGACCGCCGGAGGGAAGCGCTCAATGAATTGCTGCTTTCGCTCGGCAGGTAGTGTTCCGATGAATGGATTGTCTCAGTACGACGGCAAATGAAAAAAATACCGACCGCTGCCAGTGAATGAACCGCAGAGGTCGGTATTGTGTTGTGGAAAGAAATTCATCATTTGCCCTTGCTCATCTTAAACACAAGCAGCGAACCCGCCGCCAGGCAGAGAAGGATGATTGCGTCGAGAATATAATTCAGTCTGTGTCCCGCGAATACACCCGCCTGATCGGAGGAAGAAACATCCGTGGGAGAAACGGCGACAGGCTGATCGGCGGGCGGCTCGTAAGCGGCTATGTCTTCCAGCGCGGTGACCTCGGCCGTGAATGTGACGTCCTTGCCGAATGTAAACTCCGCCGTTCCGATTTTATCGCCCTGTCTGACGGGAGCCGCCACGGAATCGCCGCAGTCGTATTTCACCTGAACCAATGACGGATCCTTTTTGACCTTGGCAATGTCGTCCTTGGACATGACCTGCATTTTTTCGGAATAGACCGGGCTCAGTTTCAGCGATACGGGGGAAGCGTCATCCGAAGAAGCCCCGGTGACATGGATCAACGGCGTGTAATCCTTCATCAGATCGGCAGGGCGTACCTGACTGAAGCCGGGTTTCAGCTTTTGCACGCCCATTTTGTCGATGGTAAAATAGTTGTGATAAATCAGCTCGGAAACGGGAACGATCTCATACCCCAGTTTCTTATATTTTTCCAGAATGGGACGAAGGGTCTGTTTGGTTTTGGGAGCGCTGTTGTGGAAAAGCACGATGGAACCGTTCTGCAGCTTGGTGGTTGCGCGCTGGATGATTTCTTTGGCGGGACATTCGGGCATCCAGTCGTGTGAATCGTGTGACCAGTAGATCACTTCACAGCCTGCCATGCGGGTGATGTTGTGCACGTTGAAGTTGCCCGAACCGTAGGGAGGACGCATGACCCTGGGGGTGACGCCCACCTTTTTGTAGACCCGGTCGTTGACCGATTTGACCGCGTCATACACCTGTTCCTCCGTCAATTTGGGAAGGCTTTTATGATTGGCGGTGTGGTTGCCGATTTCATGGCCTCGCTTGTGAATCTCCTGGAGCATATCCGGAAATCCCGAAACAAACACGCCGGTGACAAAAAAGGTGCATTTGATGTTGTATTCATCCAGCGTATCGAGAATGTACTGGGTGTATTTGTTGTCAAAGCCGCAGTCGAAGCTGATGGCGATCTTCTTTTCCTTGGTGTCAACCCGGAAGACGCCCTTCTGACGGTTGAGATCGGTTATCTTGACCGGTATCTGGGTGGCTTTTTTCTTTGCGGCTTCATTGTACATGATAAAGGAATAGGGAATTTCGCAATCCTCAGAGAGCTTGTACTTGTAGGTGTAGGAGGATTTGCTCCCGCCGAATTCGAAATGCTCGATCACGGTGCCGTCCGCCAGACGAAGCGAAACGTCAAGCGGAAGGGTGAGTGCAGCGGCGTTCATACACTTGAGATTGATGCTCAGCTTCTGACCGGGACTTGCGGTGTAGTGGTCGGCGTAAAAGGTCAGCTGCGGCTTGGGAAGCACGGTGACCGCTGCCGCGTTATTGTCGGCAGGGGTATAGCCGGTGCCCGCGCTTACGGAATATTTCTCCGTGTCGCCGTTTTTATACTCTCCGGCATTCACCTTCAGGCTGCCGGAAGTTTTCCCCCGCGGAATCACGATGGACAGAGCATCGCTTCCGCCCGAAACGGCGATGTTCAGCTCGTCGGAAGAAGGGACGGAAAGTTCGGCTGTCAAGGTAATGGCAGCTCCGCTGTGAACGACGTCTTCCGCTGCACGAAGAGTGACGGTGGGTTTACCTTCCGCAAAGGCGTGGAAACGCGCGGCGTAAAGCAGGAAGAAAGTAAACAGGAGCAGCAGCGCGGTCAGACTTTTTGAAGCTTTTCTGAATGAGCAATCAGCGATAGACAAACGGTTGGACAATATCACGCACCTCGGACATAGTTGTTTATTATGACAAAGTCAAATCAATTATACATCACGTAAAAAAATATGTCAAGCCGATAGGCCGGAAAAGCAGCGGCAGTTGATTGATAACGCTTCATAAAATGTACGTATTTCATAGTTTTAAAGCGGATACATTGACAATATATACGGTATATGATAAAATAAAGATGTAAATATGATAATCCACAGGAGGAATCAAAGATGATCTTTTTCACAGGACTTGCGGAAAACACCTTTTATTATGACTGGGAAGTAGCCTTGATGGAGTGGATTCAGGCGCATCTCGGCACCTTGGGAACGTATGCCGCTTCCTTCTTTTCCGTGTTCGGTGAAGAACTGGCCTGCGTTGCGGTGCTGGGTCTGCTGTACTGGTGTCTTGACAAGGAATACGGCGGCAAGGTAGGCCTCACCCTGCTTTTTGCGGCGACGCTCAACCCGGTGTTCAAAAACATAGCCCTGCGGCGGCGTCCCTACTGCGATCACCCGACCATCAAATGCCTGCGCCCGGTCAATGCCGGCGCCGACATCTACGACCTTTCCGCGCAGGGGTATTCCTTCCCCAGCGGACACTCGACGAATGTCGTGGCGCTGTTTTCCTCCATGGCGGTCTACAAAAAGGAAAAGCTCCTGACCGCCGTCGGAATACTCATTCCGCTGCTCTGCGGCTTTTCCAGAATCTGCCTGGGCGTGCATTATCCCACCGACGTGCTGGGCGGCTGGCTGCTGGGATTTGTCGCGATATTCATCGTGAAATACGGGGAAATATGGATTCACAACCGCTTCGCCTATTACGCGCTGCTGCTGTGTATGACGATTCCCGGCTGGTTCTATTGCCGCAGCGACGACTACTACACTTCGTTCGGAATACTCTCCGGCTATCTGTTCGCGCTGGAATTTGAAAGGCATTATGTCAATTTTGCAAACACCCGCCGTCCGCTGAGATGCATTCTCAGACTGATCGGCGGCATCGTGGTGTTCTTTGGCATTCAGGTGCTTTTTAAGCTGCCTTTCAGCAGGGAATTTCTCGGCTCCGGCACCGCGCTGGCCCATGCCGTGCGATCCGTCCGCTATTTCGTGGCGATATTCACTGCCGTCGGCTTGTATCCCATGCTTTTCCACCCGGTGGACATGACCTTTGACAGGCTTCTGGCAAAGATTTCCGGCAAATCATCAATATAAATTTTTTGCAAATATTGAGCGCGCTACTTGCCGTTCTGATCGATGTATGTTATAATAATTCAATACAATTGATTAACGGCAGACAGTGAAAAAAAGAACAGACAATACACGAATTTCGGAGGTAGTGACAATATGGGAAGATTATTCGGAACGGACGGCGCCAGAGGTGTTGCCAATACCGAACTGACATGCGAACTGGCCATGCAGATAGGACGTGCGGCGGCTCTGGTTCTGACCGAGGACAACGGGGGCAGACGTCCCGTCGTGATGATAGGCAAGGATACACGCGCTTCCGGCGCGATGCTGGAGGGCGCACTGATCGCGGGCCTTTGTTCGGTGGGAGCCGATGTGGTGCTTCTTGGCGTTGTGCCGACGCCGGCGGTTGCCTACATGGTCACAAAGCATCACGCCGACGCGGGCATCATGATTTCCGCGTCACACAATCCCTGCGAGTATAACGGCATCAAAATATTCGCGTCGACCGGCTACAAGCTGCCCGACGCGGAGGAAGCCAAGATCGAAGCCATCGTGCTGGACAATGCCGAGGAAATTCCCGCTCCGACAGGCGGTGAAGTCGGCAGGGTCACGGTCAAAGCCGACGCGATCGACGAATATGTGGAGCATGTGGCCTCCACTATCGACGTCAGGCTCGACGGCCTTCGCATTGCCCTCGACTGCGCCAACGGCAGCGCCTCCGCGACCGCCCGGAAGCTCTTCACAAAGCTCGGCGCGGATTTTGACATATTCTTCAGCGAGCCGGACGGTGTGAACATCAATGAAAACTGCGGTTCGACCCACATCGGAAACCTGAAAAAAACCGTGAAGGAAGGCGGCTATGACGCGGGCTTCGCCTTTGACGGCGACGCGGACAGGTGTCTTGCCGTGGATAACAACGGCGAACTGGTGGACGGCGATTACATTCTCGCGCTGACTGCCGAGGATATGATGGAACGCGGCACGCTGAAAGGCAACGCCGTGGTCGGCACCATTCTCACCAATATGGGCTTCCACAGGTATTGCAGCGAGAGGGGAATGAAATTCATCGCGGCCAAGGTGGGCGACAGATACGTTCTGGAGGAAATGCTCAAAAACGGCTACAATCTCGGCGGCGAACAGTCGGGACATGTGATCTTCCTCGACTTCTGCACCACCGGCGACGGACAGCTCACCGCGGTGCAGATCTGCGGGCTGCTGAAACGCAGCGGCAAGAAATTCAGCGAATTCACCGATCTGGTCAAGCCCTTCCCGCAGACCATGATCAACGTCAAGGTCACGCCGGAAGGCAAAAAGAACTGGAAGAACTGCCAGCCGCTCAGCCAGGCCATTAAAGCCGCAGAAGCCGAACTTGGCCCGACCGGCAGAATCATCGTGCGTGAATCCGGCACGGAGCCGCTGATCCGCGTGATGACCGAGGGTGAAAACGAGCAGCAGATACTCCGCCTTGCCGACGAGCTGGCGGATGTGGTAAGGGATCATTTGTGCTGATATAACGAATACAACTGATAAAATGAACGATAATTGATGATGTGCGCGGCAGATGCTGGCTGACTGAATTCCGAACAGCATGATTGATTCTCTATTCATTCAGCGGGCGAATGCGAGCGCTTTTGGGGGACATAGAAATTGAAGATAAGTAGTTCTACAAAGCGGTTTTGCAGGGTCATGCTTGCCGTCGTCATGCTCAGCACGTGCTTTATGTGCTTTTCGGGTATAACGGCGTTTGCGGCTGTTGACCTTGACATCACCATCGTGCCGCCTGACGATACGGTGACAAACGGCAGCGACTGCGAGGTGAATCTGGAAATACTCACCAAGAGCGACAACGGATACACCGAAATGGTGCTCTATATCGAGTACGACGAGGACTTGCTCAGGCTTGCCGCCCCTGTCAACCAGAACGGATACAGAGTAGTCGGTTCCAGGGGTAAGCTCACGCTCAGTTACACCGATCCGACGGGTACAAATACGCCTACATCCATAGGCAACAAAGAGGTCATTCCGATTCATTTCATCGTGCTTGACGACGCTCCGGACACCACGACAAAGATCAGGGCGAATATCGATCACGCTTACAACAAAAAAGGCAAAAACATCACATGGACTGCCATTTACGACAAGTCAGTCGAAATCATACGCATCAACCAGGACGTAAACAATTCCGCCACATCATCGGAGGAAGTCTCCTCGCAGTTCGTGGTCGGCGGCGGCGGAAATCTCATCAACCGCTCAGGTGACGGCACAGGAGGCGGTAACGCCGGCAAGGTGATCGGAGTGGTCATCGGCGCAATCGTCATATTCAGCGCCGGCTTGGCAGCGGGCAATATTCTCTGCATGAAGCGTTACGGCCTCACTTTTGGTTCCGCCAAAAAGGGCAGCAATGCGGAAGAATACTATGATGACTACGACGACGGTTACGACGATACGGAAAGGGGAAAAGGCAGCGCCTCAAGGGAACCCGCTCCGCTTGAAGACTACGGCGGCAACGACGACGGCTTCTACACCAAACCGGGCGAAGATTACACCGTCGGAGGCGACGACGATTACCTGACCGCCGTACCCGTGGGCAGGACAAGCGGCGACAGCTTCCCCGATATATTCGGCAACACGGCGCCCTCTGTTTCCCGAAGCGCCGGCACGGCGGATTTCAGCAGCATATTCGGCGACAAGGGCAAGACCGACAGCTCGCAGAGACCGCAAAGCGCGTTCTCGGACGACGATGAATATCCCGCGCTGTTTGCCTCGGCCAGACCCAAACAGCCGCAAAGGCAGGCGCCGACCGCACCTACGTTCGATACCGGGACGGAAACGCTTTTCGGCAGATTCAGCGCGAATGTGGAGAGGAATGTCGACGACGGCTACGGCGGACTTTCCTCCTCCAGAAGCCGTGACCGTTCCGAGCGTTCACCGCGGAACAGATAAGTATACACGGTAAGATAAGTTACATACTCGCATCTCTTTGACTTAATTGTGACCGGGAGGTATGTGCAATGAAAAGACTGCTCACGCTCGATCTGAAGGACTACACCGACGATATGCCGGTTTTTGAGAAGTACACGGTAAGGGCGATCATCCTGCGCGACGGCAAATTATCCATGCAGCTCAACGACGAGGGAGAGTACAAGATCCCCGGCGGAGGGATGGAAGGCGATGAAAACTGCGTTGACGCGCTGGTGCGGGAGGTGCGGGAAGAAACCGGTCTTCTGGTGATCCCCGATTCCGTCGAGCCGATCGGCGAGATACTGGAGATTCGGCAGGATGTTTTCAGCAAGGGCACAAAATACATCTGCCATTCCTACTTCTTTTTCTGCGATGTGGAGGAGAGAACGGTGCAGACGCAGATGACCCAGAGCGAGATCGCCAAGGGCTTTTGCCCGGTATGGGAATATCCCGAGGTCATTTGCCGCCAAAATGACGCGGTACAGACGCAGGCATGGCAAAAGAGGGACACCGAATTTGTCCGCATGCTTCTGGACGGCAGAGTGACCCGCCAATGATGAAAAGATAAAAAAATAACCGCTTCCGCAGGATGATTTCCAAGTGTCCTGCGGAAGCGGATTTTTTATTCATGTTGTGGCTGCGTCCTATTTGCCTGCGTTGGAAGACATGCTCTTTTTCCGTTTGAGATTATCTGCCATATGGGTCAGAAGCCGGAAGGTGAGAAATCCCGCAAGCCCCATAACGGCGACGATTGCAGACCATTTCAGCAGTCCGGCAATGAAATGGTTTTCCTTCTCAATCACCAGTTTAGGACATTTCATGAAAGCCGTTTCGCTAATCGTCGTGTTGTCGCTGTATTTCAGGCGGGAAAGATTTTCGCAGCTGTTGAACGCTTCATTGACAAAGAGCACTTTCTGGGGCAGTTCAATGTTTGTCAGCGAATCGCATTGGGCAAATCCTCCGGTAATGTAGAGCAGCGTTTCGGGGAAGGTGATTTCCTTCAGTGCGGAGCAGCCGTCGAATGCGCCGTCGATCAGCACCAATCCTTCGGGAAAGGTCAGCGATTCCAGTGCGGTGCAGTTGTCGAAGGCGTTGCCGAGCTTGACGATGCCGCCCATCCAGTCGATCTGTGTGAGCGACTCACAGCCCTTGAAGCTCTCCTCGCTGATGCTTGTGACACTCCGGGCAAATTTGACATAGTTGAGTGAAGCGCAGTTCTTGAAGCTGCCCTTTATGGAACTGACACCCTGCGGAAAGGTGATGCTCTGGAGCGAAGGACAGTCGCAGAACACCTTGTCGAATTCACTGACGCCGGATGACAGCGTGACGGTCTTCAGATTGGAACAGCCGTTGAAGCAGTTGTTGCCGATGGACTTGATACTGTGCGGAAAAGTGACCGCCTCTATGCGCTTGTCTCCTGCAAAAGTGTCCTTTTCGATGGCGGAAACCTCGCGTCCGTTTATCATATGCGGAATATTCAGCGTATGAGAATTACCCGCATAGCCGCAGATGGTAACGCCGGTGTAATCCCCTTTGAAATTGTAGAGGAATTTACCCTCGGATATATAAATGCTCTCGTTGCCGTTGCGGGAATAGAGCTTGTCAACGTCTGCGTACTCCGACTGCTGGGCATATGCCGTCAGCGAGAAGCAGATAAACAGGACAGCCGCCGATGCCGCAGCCGCCAGTCTTTTGAATAATGAGCCTTTAGCCATTTCTTACTTCCTTTTCCTTGATGAAAGCCTCCGCCGCTATTCGACCACGGTGGCGATGAATTTACCTGTCCCGGAGAGCGGTACGTCCTTGCTGCCGGCGGCAAGAAGCAGGGAATCTCCCTTGCGCGCGGGGACCTCCAGGCCCTCGATTTTGATGGTGCCTTCCAGCATGAGGATCGAAACGAAGGAACCGTCCGGAGCGCTGATGAAGGCGTTATCCTCCACTTCCCAGAGCGAGGAGGCGAAATAATCGCTCCTGCCAAGCAGCGTTTCGTAATGCCCGTCGATTTCGGCTCTCGGCACCAGAACGCCTGCCGGAACGGTCGGGGGCGCGGTGATGGTCACGTCCAGTGCCTGTTGAATGTTGAGCGGACGCGTCTCGCCGTTCTCATCCACGCGGCAGTAGTCGTAGACACGGTAGGAAAGCTCGGAATTCTGCCCGATTTCGACCAGAAGGATGTCCTTGCCGATGGCGTGAAGGGTACCCGGTTCTATGTAGAAGGTGTCCCCCTTGCGCACCTCGTAGGTATTGACGGCGGAAATGAGCGTGTCGTCCTCGATGCGCCTGCGGAAGTCCTCGATGTTCAGCTCGTCATTGAAGCCGCAGATCAGATAGGCGCCCGGCTCGCAGTCGATGACGTACCAGAGCTGCGCCTTGCCCCAGTCGTCCGAAACGCTGGCGGCGTATTCGTCGTCGGGATGCACCTGCACGGAGATATCGTCCATGGTGTCGATCAGCTTGATGAGCAGCGGGAATCGGTCGTATTTCGCGCAGTTGGAGCCGAAGAATTCCGGCCGGGCGGCGTAAAGCTCCGAAAGCGGCGTGCCGTTTTTGTCGGTGCACTCGGCGTTTTCGCGGGAGGAGAGCACCAGCGCCTCGGCCGTATTCTCACCGGGAGTGTCAAATCCGAAATGGGAACGGAGCTTTGTTCCGCCCCAGATCAGTTCCTTGAAGGAAGGGCTGAGTTTGATTACATTGCTGTTCTTCATGCGGGATAATTCACCTTGCTCTCCGAAAAACGCCTACGGCATGGAAATGCCACGGCAAAAGCCGCCGAAAGACGCATTCAAAAATTTTGTATCTTATATATTACCATAATTCATGTGTAAAATCAAGCATTTTCGTGTGAATTTGCCGTTTAGCTGCCGTAAATGAGGTTTATTCCGGCTTGGCATCCTGATAATGATGATAAGTGGTATTGAGATGACCGTCAACCGTCACCATTCCGACAATATTTTTTCCATAAGAGATCACAGGCGGCACAAAAATCAGGTCGGTGAGCGTGTAATGTCCGTATTCCACGGGAATATCGAGCCGCGTGAGGTTGGTGATGCTCAGGTCTTTGGACTTCTGACCGTACCCCAGCAGCCTTGCCAGCTTCGCGGAGGTCTTGCTGTGGAAATACCCGGCGAATTCCAGATTTACCGCGTCCACCAGCGTCGGGTCGAATTCGCCCATAAAACGCAGAATGAAATATTTGTAGCGGTTGCTGCGCAGCTTATTCTTCATCCGTCTGTGGATTTCGGCGGCATTCTGAAGGAGGGTTTTCTCTTGGTCATATCGGTATTTCACCGAAATGCCGGTCGCCTGATTGCTCATCGTCCGGTTGCCGTCCTGTCTGCCGTCAACGGCCAGGCCCACGTCCTGCTCCTGCGGAACGGACTGCAACATTTCAGCAATCGTGTAGGAAGTAAACCCGATTCCGTTCGCCTTGCATTGGTGCAGCTTTTCCTGAAGCGCATCGCTTGGCGTCACTTCGTTCCTGACGGTGGTGCGGTGTGTTTTCCAGAAGGTTTCGTGTGCGGCGCGCATGTCTTCAAAGCCGAAAACCCTGCGTTCCTTCCGCCATTTCCTGTTGTAGTGGGTTACCAGAGCGGAGGCAAGGAAGGGAAGTTTGGAATCGCGGGGCAGGGTTTCGCTGTTGAGGAATACCGCCCTGCGGTATTCGCAGGTTTTGCCGCTGAGTCTTCTGAGAAACGCCTCGATAAAGTAGCAGAGCGACTTGCCGTCACCGCCGAGGTGGTGCATCATAAAGCACATCTTCATTTGGTCGCCGTCCGCCAGGGAAACAAAGCACCGCAGGAATTCTCCTTCCTCCAGTCTGAACCGGACACATTCCTGCTCGTGAATCAGGCTTTCCAGTTCAAAATGCCGAAAAGACAGGCTGTTCCTGCTGCCGTCGCCGCTGTCGTAAAATGCACGGCCTTCCCCGTCGATCACGATCTTGCAGTTGAGGATTTCAAACGCTTCCACCGCATCGCGGAAGGCTTGGGTCAGTTCAGGCTCCGTCGCTTGACCCGCGACCGTGATCTGCATGGCGATCATCATGTTCACGTCGAAAAGATCGGCGCGTTCGGTCTCTATCTTATACATAATCCTTGATCCTATACATAATCCTTGATTCCATTCATCCAGAATTTCATCGAGGTTTTCCTTGGCAGTTCGGCAGCGAATGCCTGCCCCAGTCCTCCTGTGGCACCGGTTAAAATGGCAATCCGGGACATGTTATGCCCTCCTTTGGTTTCTTTGGATAGCCGATTGTAAAACTTGATGCATACCGTAAAACGGGAAACTTGCAAGATGGGACGGGCAAGCTTTTTCTCCGCTCGGGGGAAGGGGTATCTTTATATTTTACTTTAATCTGTTGCGCCCAAGCCCGTTTTATGTTGCAGCGCGTTGCTGCGATGGGCTCTGCCCCTCGTTTGCGGTTTCACCGCAAACGTACCCCGCCAGGGCGCTGCCATGGACCTGCCAGGGAGCAGTGGCCTCCTGGACCCCACGCTCGCTTAATTGGCGCTGCGCGCTTTCCTTTTTTCTGTTTACTTTTACAATCGCCTGTTTTCTTTGGAACTCATTATACCGCGTTTCCGTACCCTTGTCAACAAATCTCCGTCAGCTTTACGCCAACAAAAAACGACCGCCGGACATGTATTTCCATACCCGGCGGTCTGAATTTTTGATTAATCTGTATCTGCGGAAAAATTACTTGCCCATGATGGCGTTGGCGTCCTTTTCAAATGCGTCGAGCTTGGCGTCAGCGGATGCGAGCGTGCCGACGGCCGTGGTGTAGACCTTGATCTTGGGCTCTGTGCCGGAGGGTCGGACGATAAAGGAACCGCCGTTTTCCAGCTTGTAGGAGAGGACGTTGCTCTTGGGGAGCTTGATTTCGCTCTCGGTACCGTCGGTCATGTTCTTCTGGACGGACAGCTTGTAGTCGCTGACAGTGAGCACCTTGTCGCCGGCGATCTCTGTGGGAGGATTGCTGCGCAGCTGATCCATGACGGAATTCATGAACTTCATGCCCGCTTCGCCCTCAAATCCGTAGTTGAGCAGACGGTTGCGGTAACAGCCGAATTCGGTATAAATTTCGTCCATCACGTCGAGCAGCGACTTGCCCTGCTTCTTGTAGTAGGCAGCCATCTCGCAGATCATCATGGAGGCGACA
>CAMHMN010000046.1 GCA_946186245.1 uncultured Clostridia bacterium | reverse complement strand
TTTGAAAGATTCTGTCATCTCCTTCCACTCCGTACAGAGAGTTGATATATTCCTTCATTTCTTCTGCGAGGAAATCCGGCATGGATACTGTGCGGACGCTCTTAGGCGTTTTCGGGTCAGTAATAATATCCTTCTTCTTGATTCGCTGATAGGATTTGTTGATACGCACGGTTTTCTTTTCAAAATCGAAGTCCTCCGGCGTGAGAGCCAGCATTTCTCCCAATCGCAAGCCGCACCAGTAGAGCATTTCAAAGGCGTAGTAGGAAACCGGCTTATCCATCATGGCTTCTGCAAATTGCAGATATTCGGATTTCGTCCAGAATTTCATTTCCTTCGGCTGTTCCTTGCCCATGTTCCCGACTTTTGCCGCCGGATTGCTTTTGAGATCATAATACCGCACCGCATGATTGAAAATCGCGCTGAGCTGATTGTGAATCGTTTTCAGATACGTTTTGGAGAACGCTCTGCCTTTTTCGTCGCGGAAGAACATCATTTCGTTGTGCCATGCCAGAATATCGGCGGGTCTGATTTCGCTCATCTTCTTGTCCCGGAAATAGGGCAGAATCTTGTGCTCTACGACGGACACTTTGGTAGTCCATGTGTTTTCCCTGATTTTCTCGCGGAGATCATTCTGATACAGTTCCCAGAATGCGGAGAACGTCATATCCAAGTCCGATGTTTTCTGTTGGAGAAACGTTCGTTCCCATTCCTGTGCTTCTCGTTTGGTCTTGAATCCTCGCTTTACTTTGCGGTCGCTTTCGCCTTTCCAGTTCTTGAAATAGACCGAGACATACCATGTGTTATTGCTCTTGTTCTTGTAAACCGCCATTTAACCACTCTCCTTGCTGTGCGGCGGACTGCGCGCCATAGAATTTTTCCTCAAAGAATCTTCGGCTGACCTTTCCCGACACGGTGTAGAAGCCTTTTGATCGGAGTTCGGCGTTCAATCGTTGTACGATTTTGTAGGCGAACGATTTGGATACTCCGAGGCTTTCAGCAATTTCACCTGCGGTCATGACAAGTTTGTTAGTGGACATACATTTACCTCCTCGATGATGGGAATTACTGAGATACTTTTGCTTGCCTCATAATTGTATTTAATCTGAAAACCGCGCTGTTTCATTAATCTGCTCACGTTCATTAAACACAATTATTTAAGATACTTTTATTATAAATCATCCTCGTGAAAATGTCAAGTATTTACTGCACAAAGAACTATTATATTTTTGTGATTTTTCTGTTGACAAACATTAAACGCACATGCTATACTTATTATATCAAGTGGAGGTGATATCAATGGCAAGCATTGCACAACGAATCAGAAAAATCCGTCTGCTGCGCAAAATGACGCAGAGAGAATTGGGATTAGCCTTGGGCTTTACCGACAGAACCTCAGATATTCGTATCGCTCAGTATGAAAACGGTTCCCGAACTCCGAAAGAGCATTACATAGAAGGACTGGCTTATGTACTCGGCGTGTCAACCACAGCCCTGACGGCTCCCGATGTCAGAGACGACTATGATATGATGCACGTGCTGTTTGAACTGGAAGACAAGTACGGTTTCAGAATCAACGAAATCAACGGAACGCTTTGTATCACGGTTGACCCGTTTGCTGCGCCGATCAGCTTTTCGATGCTTCATCACAGATTATCGTCATGGAGAAGAGAGTACCTGAGATTACAAAACGGCGAAATAACCCAAGAGGAATACGACCTTTGGCGTTACGAATACCCCGACAGCGATCTCGACCAATGACTTTTACACAATGACAAAACTCCCCTTTCGCAGAACTAAGCGTTCATACGAAAGGGGAGTCCCTTTTGTATTGAATTTATCGGGAAGAATTATACAAACCGTATCAAATCAGTATCATTTACCGTTTTGATTCTTCAAAAACCGCGTATTTATGCGGCTTCCGAGGTTTGATTGTCTTATTCCCACTCGATGGTTGCGGGGGGTTTGCTGGTAATATCATAGACGATTCGGTTGATGTGACCCACTTCGTTGACAATGCGGTTGGAGGCAATTTCCAGAACGTCATACGGAATCCTTGCCCAGTCGGCGGTCATGAAGTCGGTGGTTCTGACGGCTCGAAGGGCTACAGTATAATCATACGTTCTTGCATCGCCCATGACACCGACGGAACGCATATCGGTCAGAACGGCAAAGTATTGGTTGATATCCCTGTCAATTCCGGCTTTTGCAATTTCCTCACGGAATATCGCGTCTGCCTCACGAAGAATGTTCAACTTATACTCGGTGATTTCACCAAGGCAGCGGACGGCTAGTCCCGGACCGGGAAAAGGTTGACGGAACACCAGGTTTTCAGGAATTCCCAATTCCAATCCTGCACGACGCACCTCATCCTTGAAAAGGTAGCGAAGCGGCTCGATGATCTCTTCAAAATCCACATGCTCCGGAAGTCCTCCGACATTATGATGACTCTTGATGTTCGCAGCATCGCCTGCGCCGCTTTCAATGACGTCGGGATAAATGGTTCCCTGCACCAGATAATCCACCTTGCCGAGCTTCTTTGCCTCGGCTTCAAAAACCCTGATAAATTCCTCGCCGATGATCTTGCGCTTTTTCTCCGGCTCAACCGCCCCGGCAAGCTTTCCGAGGAAACGATCCTGCGCGTTGACTCGGATCATATTGATGTCGAACTGCTCTTTGAATACCTTCTCTACTTCGTCTCCTTCGTTTTTGCGAAGCAGTCCGTTGTCGACAAAAATACAGGTGAGCTGCTTGCCTACCGCCTTATGTATCATCACAGCAGCCACCGAACTGTCCACACCGCCCGACAGCGCACATAGTACCTTCTTCTCTCCTATTTTATTCCGAAGTGCAGCGACGGTTTCGTCCACAAACGATTCCATTGTCCAGTCACCCGCCGCCTTGCACACATCATAAAGGAATGCTCGCAGCATTTTGTCGCCTTCGGCGGTATGCTGCACTTCCAGATGGAATTGCACTGCGTACAGCCTGCGCGCTCTGTTTTCCATCGCGGCTACAGGACACGCATCGCTGTGTGCGGACGAAATAAAACCTTCCGGAAGTTGGGCAATGTAATCCGTATGACTCATCCACACAACTGTGTTTTCAGCAACTTCTGCAAAAATCGGAGATGATTTATCAGCGGTAATGCCGGTCTTCCCGTATTCCCTGACCGGTGCAGCCTTCACCTCTCCGCCGAGAAGATGTGCCATCAGTTGTGCACCATAGCATATTCCCAGCACAGGAACACCCAGTTCAAATATTTCTGTCGAATATTTAGGGGACGTATATTCATATACGCTGTTCGGGCCTCCGGTGAAGATGACACCTATATACCCTTCGGCTTTGATTGCCTCAATGGGTGTGGTGTATGGCCGAACCTCTGCGTACACACCAAGATCTCGCACACGGCGTGCAATAAGCTGATTGTACTGTCCGCCGAAATCCAGCACGAGTATTTTCTGATGCTCCATGTTCCATCACATTCCTTTATTTTTAAAGTCATTTCTTGCGCTTAAATGATTTGTAATATTTTACATCAGATTCCCTTAAAAATAAAGGGTGTATTTCAAATAAAGATTCTTCCACTTTTGGCGGTAAAAACATTACATTAGAATAAAAAAGCCGTACTGCTGCGGAAAATACCGGTAACAGTACGGCTGATTCATTTGTTTGCAAATAAACTATGTTATCCTACGACCTTGTAGCCCTGTGCCTCAACCGCCTCTTTAAGGACATTTGTATCGACATCACCGTTCAGCGTGACAATCGCCGTGCCCTTTTCGTGACTGACATCGGCTTTGGCAACGCCTTCAACGGCTTCGAGCGTCTGCTTTACCCTTGCCTCACAGTGACCGCACATCATGCCTTCAATTTTCAATGTAATCTTATTTTTCCCGAACATTTCTTCATTCTCCTTGTCTTGTGTTGTAGTGATTTCAAAATGGTCTGTTGGTTTGATTTTCCTGTCATGCTTTGCGGAACGGATCTTGAATAAATTGAGCCGCAGGGCATTGGAAACTACGCAAAAGCTGGACAGGCTCATGGCAGCCGCTCCGAACATCGGACTGAGCTTCCAGCCAAAAATCGGTATCCATACACCGGCAGCCAGCGGTATGCCGTTGATGTTGTAAATAAACGCCCAGAAGAGGTTTTGCTTGATGTTTCGCAATGTCGCTCTGCTCAGGCGAATGGCAGCCGGTACGTCGCTGAGTCTGCTCTTCATCAGAACTACTTCCGCCGCGTCAATGGCAATATCGGTTCCCGCTCCTATGGCTATGCCCACATCGGCGCATGTCAGCGCGGGCGCATCGTTGATGCCGTCGCCGACCATTACCGTTCTTCCGTGCTTTTTAAGTTCCTCAATGACGCTCTGCTTGCCGTCGGGAAGTACGCCGGCTGCCACGTCATCCACACCGGCCTGACGACCGATCGCCTTTGCGGTGCGTTCGTTGTCGCCTGTCAGCATTACCACCCGAATACCCATTCCGCGCAGTTCGTCGACGGCCTGCGGGCTATCGGACTTCATGGTGTCTGCGACGGCTATGATTCCAAGAAACCGGTCATTTTCGGCAAAGAAAAGCGGCGTTTTGCCCTGTTCGGAAAGCTGTTCTGCGCTCTCTCGCATCGGATCAGGAATGGACGCAAATTCGGCAACAAATTTCCTGTTGCCGCCGACAAGCCTCTTTCCCTCCAGCATGCCAGACAGACCGCTGCCGGGAACGGCTTTGAAATCGCTTACCTCGGCCATGGAATTATCCTTCTCCTTTGCCGCCTCAATCACAGCAGAAGCAAGCGGGTGTTCGCTGCAGCTTTCCAGCGCGGCAGCTTTTGAAAGAAGCGATTCGGTCGAAATTCCGTCCGCAGAAAGGACGTCTGTAACCTTCGGCAATCCCTCGGTAATAGTACCTGTCTTGTCAAGGGCAATCATCTGCACTTCTCCGGTATGCTCCAGAGAGGCGGCAGTCTTGAAGAGAATACCATTCTTCGCACCGACGCCGTTTCCCACCATAATGGCAACCGGCGTCGCAAGTCCTAACGCGCAGGGACAGCTGATCACCAGCACGGAAATCCCGCGCGCCAGAGCAAATCCAACGCTTTCGCCGACAAGCAGCCAGACGGCTGTCGTGACGATGGCAATTCCAATGACCGAAGGGACGAATATTCCCGAAACACGGTCGGCAATCTTTGCGATGGGAGCTTTCGTCGCCGCCGCGTCGCTCACCATCTTAATAATGCGGGAAAGGGTGGTATCCTCCCCCACTCCGGTCGCCTCACATCTGATATAGCCGGATTGGTTGACCGTTCCGGCGGAAACCGCTTCGCCCGCCAGCTTGTCCACGGGAATGCTCTCGCCGGTCAGCGCCGATTCGTTGACCGCGCTGCTGCCTTCCACCACCACGCCGTCCACAGGGATATTCTCCCCCGGACGCACCGCGAATATGTCGCCCTTATGAACCTGTTCGATCGGAACGGTCATCTCTTGGCCGTCCTTGACCACAACGGCTGTTTTTGGCGCTAGTTTCATCAATCCGCGAAGGGCGTCGGTCGTTTTTCCCTTGGAACGCGCCTCCAGCATCTTGCCTACCGTAATCAGGGCAAGTATCATCGCTGCCGACTCAAAGTAGAATTCATCCATATATGCCGCCGCACCGGCGAAATCGCCTTTTGCCTGCTGTGAAGTCATGGCAAAAAGGGCGTAGGTGCTGTAGACAAACGATGCGCCGGAACCGAGGGCAACCAGCGTATCCATATTCGGCGCACGGTGAAGAAGACCCCTGAAGCCGCTGATAAAGAATTTCTGATTGATCATCATCACAATGGCAGCCAGAATCATCTGAACCAGTCCCATCGCCACGTGATTGTCCTCAAAGAAAGCAGGCAGAGGAAACCCCCACATCATGTGTCCCATGGAGAAATACATCAGCAGCACGAGAAATCCGAGTGAAGCGATCAGCCTCCGTCTGAGCACAGGCGTTTCACGGTCTGCAAGTGCGTCTTCTTCGGAAGAAGAATGGCCTTGCCCTTCCGCCAAACCGCGCTTGATCGACGCGCCGTAACCCGCTTCCTGCACCGCGGCGATGACCGCGTCGGGCGAAGCGGTTCCCTCGACGCCCATGGAATTGGTGAGCAGGCTGACCGAGCATGACGTCACGCCATTCACCTGCGACACGGCTTTCTCCACTCTTGCGCTGCATGCCGCGCAGCTCATGCCCGTCACATTGTATTGTTCTATCATCATCATTCCTTTCTCTATGTTAGTCTTAACTAATTATATACCTTCGGGAAGGGTTTGTCAAGTGTGCTTTGTCACTGAGCAAACGCCCGATCCGGCGCGTTGAATGTTGGCACAAGAATCGGGCATTTACCTTTTTTGCATATTTTGCTTATCATGTGAAACAATCAGAAGCTGTAAGTAACAGGTGCCGCGGTGAATGAACAGATGACAGCTGTGGCGTTTTGCAGATAGAATACTTCCATTTTGCCGTCATCCTCGCTGTACATCGAGCGAAGCTCCGGATTGGCTTCCAACATGGCGTTTTTTGCCTCACGGCGCTCATCGAATACCGACTCGGCGGTCAGGCGGATCCACCTGCCGTCGGGAGCCATTCCGGAGATTTCCACCTTGCCGTTTGCCTTCATCTGCGCATAGACCGCCTTCTGATTCGATGTGGTGAGGTAGAGCTTTCCCTCAAATTCACACTGTGCGCCGAAGGGACGCACTCTGGGCTGGTCACCTTCCACCGTGGCAATATAATAGACTCTGCACAACTTCAAAAACTCAAGTACTTCTTTCAATGATATGACTTCCTTTCATTTAGATTCCTTTTCCTTGTAATAGAGCATGCAGTGGCAATAGCCCTCGAAATCCGGATCTGCGATCTGATCGCGGAATTCCTTGCACATGCACTTCGTATCCTCGGTCATTTCCAGACGACAGGGGCAATAGCCGCCGCGTGCGTTCAGTCCCTTCCTGACCGTTTCCACAACGTCGGGATTCTCGTTCAATCTGATTTTTGCCATAATGATAGGTCTCCTTTGATTGTTTTTAGATAGCCGATTGAAAACTCGAAAAACATCGAAAAAACGTGATTTTCGAGGATGAATGAGGGAGAGTTTTCTCTACTTGGGCAAGGCAGTTTTTCCTTTTACCGTATCTGTTGCGCCAAACTCCCGTTTTCAATTACAGTGCGTTGCAGCGAGGGGCTTTGCCCCTCGTTTGCGGTTTCACCGCAAACATCCCCGGCAAGGCTCTGCCCTGCACCTGCCAGGGAGCCTTGCCCCCCCTGAGTCCCAATGTCATCAACTTATGACTTATGGCACTGGCACGGTTCCCGATTCAGAATAAAGCGCGATTAGCGCAACTCAACCGGCACTTCGTGCCACCTTCCCTTTCAGGGAAGGCAAATAGCGCGTCGCAGTACATCAGCCCTCTCTGAAGTTGTTTTTAGATTATCGCATTTATTTTTTCAAACGCTATGGCAGACGCTCTGATTTTCTGCTCGCTGCCGATAACCGTTTCCGTGGCGTTTGCAAGCCAGCTTTCAAGATACGGCACAAGCGCCTTGATGTCGTCCGGCGTGGCAGAAATAATCTGCTTTCTCACCCGTTCGGCTTCTTCGGCGGTAATGCCGGACAATTCTCTCTGAATCTGTCCGAAGCCTTTGATATAGGCCGGACGCGGGCGGTCAAGCGCATTGAGGGCTCCGATCACGAACTGCCGGAATGTCCGCTCGTCCATATCGAGCGAACGGATATATTCCACCGCATTCCGGTAGCAATTGTAGGTTTCATCGAGATTCGGGTCACGGTACGAAACCATCACTGCGGCACCGGTGCGTTCAAAGCTCACTCCTACACCGTAAGCGCCTCCCAGGACCCGGACGTTCTGCCACAGATAGTCGGTATTGAGCAGATGCTTCAGTACCAGCAGATGTCCGTACTGAGCGCAAGCCTCCTTCGGAAGCACACCGCATAAAGCCGCGTACTGCACCTGCGACGGTGAATACAGTCCTGCGCTCTGCTTCGGTGCCAGTCCCACAGAAACAGATTCTCTGTCCGGGCCGTGTTTCAGCAGCCTGATAAACCGCTCGGTCAAGCTCTTCGCCTGCGGGAGGAAGCTTTCTTCTCCGACATACGCATACGTCCAGCCGTCAATGTCAAAGAGGCTGTTCCGAATTGCGTCCAGTGAAGCGACAAGCTCCTGCTTCCGGGCGTCATATTCCTTCAGTATTCCGCAAAGGAACTGATAAAAGGAATATCCCTGCAACTGCTCCTTCCACGCGTAACTCACCGAATAGGCGCTGAGTCCGATATTCGCGGCATAAGCGTTGGAGGATTCCAGAAGATCCCTTTCAAAACCCGTTTTAAGCTGAAGCAGCATATCGCGTATGTGTTCGGTATCAGAAAAATCGGTTTCAAGAAGTATCTCACGATTCAGCTCAAAAACCTTCTCCGCGTTGTGATACAAAAACTTGGTTTTCCAGCTCATGGTCGGCGTCACCTGACCGCCCAAGACGGGATCAATGATTTTCAATCCGTGATTCATACCGCCTGTATAGCAGTCGATCAGGTCGGACAATTCCTCGTAGCCGTGGGATTTGGTGTCCACCGCGCCGAAAAGCTCGGTAAAGATCCTGTAATAAGGCAGCAAGGAGCGGTCCAGTCTGCGAAGGTCATAACTCCAATCAATATAGGCTATAGAATTGGTCGGTCTTTCCTGATAAATCAGCTCTCCGCCCTCGACGGCCAGTTTTCGTGACGGACGGTAATCCGGATCAGAGGAAAGATCGGCGCGCTCCAGCAGCGGAATCCTTTCAGCGTCCTCCGGGGTATCCTCCGATTCACGGTATTCATTGAGCCGGCGGTAATCACTCACCAGCTCGCTGAAATCATCCTTGGCAGCATTGGCCTTGCACTTCTCCGCAATCAGCCTGTCCTCGCGGGCGGTAAATTCCGTATCGGGATAAACCGTTACGATATTCTTATGACCGTTACGGAGGAAATATTTCTCAATAAACCGCTCAAAATAGTCGGTAGCCGCAAGCTCCTTGAGTCGGTCTATCGCGTCGAACATTTCCAGAAGCTCCAGCGGATCGTCCTCCCCGTAGAGAAGCTTGGGCAGCATTTGCAGGGAGTAGGAAATGCCCTTGGTCTTCCACGTGTCGGAATCCTCTTTCTCGCTGAATTCGATGACATTCAGCGTCGCTTTCAGACGCTCTTTGTCAATGCCGTCCTTCACCAGACCTTCAAGGGTGGAATCGATGACCCGAATGAAATCCGCCCTGTCACTCTCACGGCAGCCGGCGCTGATGAAGCTGAACCACGGCACCTTGACAAGCTCATCCACCATCGAATAAAAATCTTCACCGATTCCCGCCTTCTGCATGGCGTTCCTGATGTAGGCACTTTGCGAGGTGACGAGAATTCTGTCCAGAACGCGCAGGGTCAGCAGATTGATGGGCGTGTGGGGAATATGCAGGGCAAAGTTATACGAGAAATAATATCCCTTTTCCAGCTTGGATTCGTCCGCCGGATAGGGCGCGGAATATTCCCTGTCGAAGCAGTCTGCGGAAATTTCCCCGACACGGCAGCTTTCCGAACGATCATATTTATCAAGGTAGTTGTCCGAAATATATTCCAGCATCTCCTCCTCGTCGATATTGCCGTATAGGAAAATAAAGCAGTTGGATGCGGTGTAATGCCGGTGATAGAAATCCTTCAGTTCTTCAAACGACAGGTCGCAGATTGCCAGCGGAAGCCCGCCGGATTCAAAGGAATACGGGGTGCCTTTGAAGAGCGAAGCCGTGACAGCCTCCTCCAGCAGCGCGTCTGCGGAGCCTTCCACCCCCTTCATCTCGTTGAATACAACCCCGTTGAATTCCTTGACGGCGGTTTCGTCTTCATTGAGAGCGAAGTGTCTGCCTTCTTGCAGGAAGACCTCCTTCTTATCCGGCAGCAGAGGATTGAATACAGCGTCCAGGTAAACATCGGCCAGATTTCTGAAATCCTTTGCGTTGGTGCTTGCCACGGGATAAACGGTGAAGTCACTGTAGGTCATGGCATTGAGAAAGGAATACATTGAACCCTTCATCAGCTGAAGAAACGGGTCCTTGAGCGGGTATTTTTCCGAACCGCAGAGAACGGAATGTTCAATAATATGGGGAATTCCCTTGTCGTTCTCCGCTGGCGTGGAGAAGGCAATGCTGATTGCTCTGTTGTCGTCGTCCGCAGGCATTACGACAACCTTCGCACCGGTCTTGTCGTGGGAATAAATCTTTGCTTCGCATTTAATGTCGCGTATCATGCGGCTCTGAAACAAGGTATAGCTGTTCATGGTTATTTCTCTCCTGTTGTTTGATGAACTCGATGTGCATCTGTATTCTATTGTACCTATTCTTTCCATTGAATTCAACTAACATACTGTAAATTATTACCATACTGACCGACAGGAGCGATGATTCTTTCCACATTGTAAGAGCTTTTTTCTCTCCGAATGCTTTCAAAGTGTTGAATTAGTGAAGTTTGCAGTACTTTTCATATAAATTATTGACTTTAAATTCATTAGTCTGTATAATATTATCAGTATTCTTTTTGCGGCAAAAATTATTGTGTGAAAGGATTGAAAACCATGTTAAAACCCCGATTAAACGACAAATTTGTGCGGACCGCGTTGATTTCCGCGCTGATTGCCATGACGCTTGCCTGCACGGCCGTCTTCTTCGGCGTCAGCGCTGCGGAGAGCGTTTCACCCTCCGATCTTCCGGTTTCCGCCACCGATCAGGCTGATCCGGAAACAGTTGTTCCTCAGGGCAAAATGGACCACCAGGAATTTCCGGGATTCTGGACCTCAAATCTCCCGGCAATTATCCGTAACAAGGACACCAACTTTGTCAAAGACGGCTATTTCTCCGGCAGCTACAGGGAGCAGCTCACTGATATAGAAAAGCAGATCTATGACGCTTTTTACAATCAGTACGTTGTGAAGAAAAGATCGGCGAATGAATACTTCACCATTAACTTCAACCCGCAGTTCCCAATGGAAATCAGATACAATGTCAACACTTCGCCGAACGGTGCCTACGAAATCAGCGGACTCTTTAATGCGGTATGCAGCGCCTACGCCGCATTCTCTTTCGATCATCCCGAAGTCTACTGGGTCAGAGGATTCGGCTATAATTACTATTTCCCGAACTATGAAATAGGCGACAAATTCGCCTACCTTGATTGGATTTCTGTTTCTGGCGCAGGCGCGTACAATGGCGATTACGCCGAGCGTTCCTCCGTCAGCAAAGGCTATGCCGCAGCCGTTAAAGAGATAAAGAATACCCGCGCTTCCTCATCGCGTTACGACACAGTCAAGAGAATTCACGACTATGTGTGCGAGCATTCCGTATATAATTACGACGCTCTGAATATTGCTTCAGAAGAGGATTACTGGAGACTCGGCCACGCGTTCACAGCCGCGCCGCTTTTCACAGGAAGAGGCACCTTTGTCTGCGAAGGCTATTCAAGGTCCTTCAAAATGCTGTGTGACGCGCTGGATGTTCCGTGCGTGTGCATCGCCGGATTCGCAAACGGCGGAAACCACATGTGGAACTATGTTCAGATGGAAGACAACGGATGGTACGCGGTTGACTCCACATGGGACGACAACGACGTGTACAGCCATGATTACTTCCTCGTGGGCAGGTATACAGAAATTAAAGGAGCAACCTTTGAACATTATCACATGCCTTACGGTAATGTAATGCAGGCGATTATGCCCCGCCTGATGGAATATCCTGTACTTTCCAAAATCAAGTACGGCACAGAAAAACTGACTGAGCCTGTCATCACCCTTAAAAACCCCTATTTTCCCAACGGCGCTACAGCACATATTACCTGGAATCCCGTTAATGACGCAACCGGATACAGAATCATATTGGAGAAGTCTTTGCACGACGGTACCGGTCGTGTGGAAGCCTTTTATGATGAAATCATACACGACACCTCGTTTGATTTCTCGCCCCCTGATTTCGGTCTTCCTTATGACGCGATCTATCACTATTTGGTATATGCGATAGACGAGACAAACACCAAATTGCCCTCCGACTACGGTGAAGGTGGAAACGGCTTTTTGTCGTTCGGTTTCCAAAACTGTTCGCTTGAGATATTCAACACCGAAACAGAATTCCCCTACGGCGATAACATTAGGTTATTATTCACAGAGATGTCTAATTTCCCGTCATACTATCACTTCAGTATCAAGAAAAATGGCGAGACATTCGTAGAAGAGGATATTGAGACAAATTCCATTTTCTTTTGTGACATCACCGATGAAGAAAACGAAGAGGTGACCAATCGATATTTTTATTACGATTTCACACCCCCTCCCGGAGAGTTCGACGTGGTCATCTCCGCGATACTCGATCAGGGCGGATATCAGGAATTGTCATCCCAGCCTTATCATTTCACCGTAAAGTCACCTCCCGTTATTCTGGAAAATGACTATCTTTGGTTTGTCATGGAAAAGAGAGGCACCCACCTGTCAAAACGCTTGCATGTCACCAGAGCAAAAGGCGATGGCGACCTGATCTGGTATTCCGATACTCCTGAAGTCGCGACGGTCGAAGACGGTGTTGTGACTGCGGTCAGCGCCGGAATGGCCAAAATTTATTGCAAGTATGTGGGCGATGAAGAAACGTCCCTGCCTTGTGTGGTCGATGTTGACAGTCTGCTCATCAGCAGCGACAATGACAAGCTCTTCGGCCAGACCGCATATTATTTGCCCGGTGAAACGGATCATCTCACGATAGGCAAATTCTCTGTCGAAGAAATTCAATGGAAATCCAGCAATTCCTCTGTTGTGTCGATTGACAGCGAAGGCAATCTTGTCGCACACCGCAGCGGATCCGCGACCATCACAGGTATATCACTCGGCATTTTGAAGGATAAAATCACCGTCAAAGTAGTAAAGCCCACACAGAATCTCTCTCTCAACAGAAGCAAAGCCGATGTTTATGTCGGAGCCAAGACAACCGTCAAAGCCATCATGGACAAAGGAGCCACCGAACCCATTTTCTGGTCCGCGGAAGATCCGTCCATTGTGTCAGTCGGCAAAGGCGGCGTCATCAAGGGTCTTTCGATGGGTACAACCAGAGTGGTAGCCACTTCACTCAGCGGAAAGACCGCATCGGCCGTAATTACGGTGCACACCAAAGCAAAGACGTTAGAGTGGGGGACAACTCACCCCAATATGTCCGTCGGTTCTTCGATTAAATACGGCATCGGCGAGGGCGAATCTCTCACCCTGGAAATGGCAATTGCCGCACCCGAAAACTGCAACGACACAATCAAATGGTCGCTCAGCCGCGGAAGCAGCATCGCTTTTGAAAGCATTTCCGACGACGGCCGCACCGCAACCGTCCGGGGCATCAAAAAGGGCACCCAGACCGTCACGGTAAAAACCGGCAGCGGCAAGAAGCTCACCGCCACCGTTACAGTCGTCACGGTACCTGCTTCTCAGATCACACTCAACAAAACGTATGTCAGCCTTTATACCGGTGCTTCAGTCGGTCTCACCGCCAAGACACAGCCCAAGGGCAATAACGACGTGGTTCTCTGGAAATCCGCTGATCCTTCCGTTGCGACCGTAGATCCCAGCGGCAAGATCAAAGGCATCGCGCAGGGTGTGACCAGCATCACCGCCTATTCTTCCAGAGACGGATCCGTGATGGCTGTGTGCGACGTTCTGGTTCGCACGAAAGCACAGTCCTTGAAGTGGGTCACCGTTCATCCCGGTATGGCAGTCGGAACATCCATCAAACACGGCATCGGAATCGGCGATTCTCTCACGCTGGAGATGGCTATTCTCTCCCCCGACAACAGCAACGACACTGTCAGCTGGACCACAAGCAACAAGAGCATCGTTCCCATCAACTACGTCTCCGCAGACGGACACAGCGCAACGGTATCCGGCCTGAAAAAAGGCACCGCCACAATTACCGCCAAGACCGGCAGCGGCAAGAAGCTCACCGCTACCGTTACAGTCGTCACGGTACCTGCTTCTCAGATCACGCTGAATAAAACCAATGTCAGCCTTTATACCGGAGCAACCGTATCGCTCACCGCCAAGACACAGTCCAAGGGCAATAACGACGTCGTTCTCTGGAAATCCGCTGATCCTTCCGTCGCTACCGTAGATCCCAGCGGAAAAATCAAAGGCATCGCGCAGGGTGTGACCAGCATCACCGCCTATTCTTCCAGAGACGGATCCGTGATGGCTGTGTGCGACGTTCTGGTTCGCACGAAAGCACAGTCCTTGAAGTGGGTCACCGTTCATCCCGGTATGGCAGTCGGAACATCCATCAAACACGGCATCGGAATCGGCGATTCTCTCACGCTGGAGATGGCTATTCTCTCCCCCGAGAACAGCAATGACACCGTCAGCTGGACCACAAGCAACAAGGGCGTGGTTCCCATCAACTACGTCTCCGCAGACGGACACAGCGTAACCGTATCCGGTCTGAAAAAGGGTACCGCCACAATTACCGCCAAGACCGGCAGCGGCAAGAAGCTCACCGCCACCGTTACAGTCGTAGCAACGCCTGCTTCTCAGATCACGCTCAACAGAACCTGGTCATCTATCCATGTGGGTTCTTCCCTTTCTATCATCGTAAAGGCACAGCCCAAAGGCAACAACGACGTTATTCTCTGGAAATCCGCTGATCCTTCCATTGCTGCCGTGGATCCCTCCGGAAAGGTCAAGGGAATTTCGCAGGGTGAGACCCGGATTACCGCATACTCTGCCATGAACGGCGAAGTAATGGCTTCCTGCACCATTCTTGTGCGTTCCAAAGCAGAAGCCGTAAGATGGGTGACGAAGAATCCTTTCCAGGATGATATCACATATATCCAATATACGGCTTATGTCGGCAAAACATTCACTCTCTCCATGGAGATCGTTTCTCCCGAGGGTTGCAATGACAGCGTGACTTGGACTACAAACGACAAGTCTGTGGCCAGAATTGACTACACATCTGAGGATTCCAAAGAGGTAACCATTACCGCAGTAAAACGAGGTTTCGCAACAATTACCGGCAAAACCGGAAGCGGCAAAAAGGTAATGGCTGCGATTATCGTCTGATAAATTTTCCCTTGCGGACAGCAAGTATCGTAATATTTTAAAATCGCCTCACTTTCGGACGTTATCCGAAAGTGAGGCGATTTGATATTATTGTGATCGGTTATTCCGCGTGAATTACTTGCTCAGACGGGCACATACTTCATCGCCCATCTCGGTGCAGGAAACTTTTCTGAATCCTTCCACCCAGATGTCCGGGGTACGTACTTCCGTAAGAACTTCCGAAACCGCTCTCTCGATCATGTCGGCCGCTTCCGGCTGGCCGAGGGAATATTTGAGCATCATGGCTACAGAGAGAATGGTGGCAAGAGGATTGGCAATATTCTTTCCGGCGATGTCCGGAGCGGAACCGTGGATGGGTTCATAAAGCCCTGATCCGCTCTCGCCGAGAGAAGCCGACGCAAGCATGCCGATGGAACCGGAGATCATACTGGCTTCGTCCGAGAGAATGTCGCCGAATATATTGGACGTCAGCACCACGTCAAACTGCGACGGATTGCGCACAAGCTGCATCGCACAGTTGTCCACATACATATAGCTAAGCTCCACTTCCGGATAATCCTTGGCGATTTCCGTGACAGTTTCTCTCCACAGGCGGCTGCTTTCGAGGACATTCGCCTTGTCTACAGAGCAAACCTTCTTTCCGCGCTTCATCGCGAGGTCAAATGCAATGCGTGCAATTCTCTCGATTTCCGGCACGGAGTATTTTTCCGTATCGTATGCCGCTTTGACTCCGTTTTCTTCCAACCTGCCGCGTTCGCCGAAATAAATACCACCGGTCAGTTCGCGAACTACCATGATATCCAGTGAACCGCCGATGATGTCCGCACGCAGCGGAGAAGCGTCACGCAGAGACTCGAATATGCGGGCAGGACGGAGATTGGCAAAAAGTCCGAGAGCGGCACGTATGCCGAGCAGACCCTTTTCGGGTCGGAGATTCCCCGGCATGGTATCCCATTTAGGTCCACCCACTGCACCGAGCAGCGTGCTGTCCGCCGCCTTGCACTTTGCCACCGTTTCTTCGGGCAGCGGAACACCTGCCGCGTCAATGGCACAACCGCCCAGAAGAGTCTCCTCATATTCGACGGTGAATCCGCACTTTTCAGCGGTAACATCCAACACCTTTATGGCTTCGTTGACGATTTCCGGGCCGATTCCGTCTCCCTTGAGCACTGCAATCTTGTAATTCTTCATAAAAAACCATTCCTTAAAAAAATTTTTAAAAATGTATCTCCGCTTGGCGCGGTATGATTGACCAAATCACTAATTGTCGATTTCACTGAGATCAGCCAGATTGTATGGGGTCTGCTGATAAACGTAATAATTCAGCCAGTTTCCGAAAAGGAGATTGGCGTGCGCACGCCAGGAGTGATTCGGCACTGCGCATACGTCGTCATTCGGGAAATAGTTGCATGGGATTTCAGGGTTGAGTCCTCGGTTGACGTCACGGAAATACTCATTGGCCAGCGTCTGACGGTCATATTCCAGATGACCGAAGGAGAAGAACTGACGCCCGTTTTTGTGACCCACAAGCGAGACGCCCGCATCCTTTGAGGTGGTAAGGATAATCAATTCATCGCGGTTTTCGATGTCGTCGCGGGAAACCTCTGTGTTGCGCGAATGAGGTCCCCAGTAGAAGTCATTGAATCCGCGTACAAGCGGGTGAAGCGGCGCCGTAACGCGGTGCCGGTATACGCCGGAAAGCTTCTGCGGCAAAGTGGATTTGTCAATGCCGAAATGGTAGTACATTCCAGCCTGCGCGCCCCAGCAGATGTGCATGGTTGAATAGACGCTGCGCTTGCTCCAATCCATAATTTCGCATAATTCGTCCCAATAGTCCACTTCTTCAAACGGCAGCTTTTCCACGGGAGCACCTGTTATGATCATTCCGTCGTAACGGTTGTCACGAACTTCGTCAAACGTCTTGTAGAAGTCGAGCAGATGTCGAGTGGGAGTGTTCTTCGCCTCGTGCGAAGCGGTCTGGAGCAGATCTACCTCCACCTGAAGCGGTGAATTGCTCAGCAGACGCAGGAATTGTGTTTCGGTTTCGATCTTTGTGGGCATGAGGTTGAGCAGTATTATTTTCAGAGGACGTATGTCCTGCATAACCGCCCGCTCTTCTGTCATAACAAAGATGTTTTCGTTTTCCAGGATTTTTTTGGCGGGCAGCTCGTTGATGATCTTGATTGGCATTTTTTCTCACTTCCAATGTAATATGCAGGTCATATTATATATCAAAAGCGTCTGTTTGTAAAGCAATTTTTTTAATTCTCAGGATGAAAAGAGCGTCTGCGGCAGTTTCTCACGCCGCGGACGCTCCGAAATAGGATATTGTGATGCCTCAGACTGAAACGAAATCAGCTTTTTCCAAGAAAGATATGCAGGAAATCCTTGAAGACCGGTTCCCAGGCTTTTTCGTTATGAGCGGCTTCGGATGTAATGATCTCCTTCACCTTGTCTGCCGGTGCATTTGCCTTGATGTATTTAAAAACAGGCTTTGCGCCTTCGCATATCTCACGCTCATGTGCTTCGCCCTCGCCGCAGTAGAGATAGACAAACGGCATTTTTTTGTCCAGCTTGGGAGCAAGCCATTTTTTCATATCCTCCTCCGAGTAGAAACCGAACACGGGCGAAAGTGCACCGACCGAGCAGAAGATTTCCGGATGGCTCATGGCGATGTAGAATACTTCAAGTCCTCCGGACGAACTGCCAATGATGGCGGTGTTTTCTCTGCCCTTTTTCACAGGGAATTTCTTCTCGACTGTCGGAATCACGGTTCCGACGACAAATTCGTCAAATTCTTCACCCGCAGGCTTGAATGCTTTGAGCCGTTCCTTTATCATATTCATCATCGATTCGACGGTCATTCCCTCGGGCATAGGGGGCATTCCCTCCGGCGGCATAGGGGGCATTCCCTCCGGCGGCATGGGGGGCATTTCCTCCGGCGGCATGGGGGGCATTCCCTCCGGTGGCATGGGGGGCAAAGGAATATCGACCTTGCCAATGGAGCCGGGAGTCAGTTCCTCCGTGCGGAGCATCGGGTCAAAAGAGCTGTGTATGCCGACCACAATAGCCTTCTGTCCGCTGGCTTCACACTCCGCTCTGACCGCCTCGCGTGTAAACCAGCAGCCCAGAGGATTGCTTTCCTTATCGAACACGGATTGACCGTCCGTCATGTAAATAACCGGCAGTTTTTCGCCCTTCTTGTGTTCCGGAACAAATACGCGCACCAATCTATCCTCTTTGCCGGGATAAGGCAGATGAAGGCTGACCAATTCTTCCGGGATGACTTTCTTTTTGAAAAACATTGAAATACCTCCTTGCATCAATGTGAAGTGTGTCGAATGACATATTACAGTCCCCGCCTTAACGGTATTCATCACACACTTCTCATTTCAGATTTCTCTCCTATTATATCATAGAATCAGGCTGCGGTCAATAACAAACTTGTTTCGGTCAAACACCCGCCAGAATTCGGCTGAGCCGCGTCATACGCGCCGATTTGCCGACCTCGATGGTGCCGAGATAACCGTCGATTCCCAGAGCACGCGCCGGATTGAGCGTAACAGCCCGGAGTGCGTCGGCAAAGGGAATGCCGAATTCCAATGCCTTCATAAAAGCGGAGCGAATATCCGTCACCGAACCGGCTAGTGAGCCGTTTGCCAGCCGCGCTTCCGAGCCCTTGACCGTGACATTCTGCGTGCCGAGTGTGAAGCTGCCTTCTCCCAGCCCCGTTGCCGCCATGCCGTCCGACACAATGCAGAGCCTTTCCGGGCCGATGATCCGATGGGTCAGGCGTACAACCGCCGGATGAAGATGTATTCCGTCGCAGATCAGCTCGCAGAAGCAGCCGCTCTCCAGCAGTGCCCCGGCGCAGCCCGGTTCCCGGCGTGTAATGTCATTCATCGCGTTGTAAAGATGGGTCGCGTTGGTAATGCCCGCATCCAGTGCTTTTACAGCCGTAGTGTAATCGCTGTCTGTATGTGCCGCGGACACCCGGCAAATCTTTGCCGCCTCGCGTATGAATCGTTCCGCCCCTTCCGCTTCCGGCGCAACGCAGACAATCCGGATATTTTCCCCGCTGAGCCTGTGAAGATGCCTGAATCTGACAATATCAGGCTTCATCATGTATTCCGCAGGCTGTGCGGCGCATTTTTTTACCGACAAGAACGGGCCTTCCAGATACACGCCGGCAAGTGCCGCACCGCTCAGAGGATTCTGCGAGGCAAGCCGATAACGCTCCATCAGGTCGCACAGTTCTTCATAGGGCATTGTCATCACAGCCGGAGCAAATGCAGCCGTCCCCCGTGAAGCAAGATACCGGCTCATTTTGTCCAGGCATGCCGCAGTATTCCTTTCCGAACTGAAATCAACTCCTGCACAGCCGTGAATATGCATATCAATAAATCCCGGGGCGAGAATATCGCCGCAAAGATCAATCTCTCCCTCATCGTCGGAAATTGCATCCGGCGGCAATATTTCCAGTATTCTTCCCTTCGCCGTCCGGACGTCGGCTTGCCTGAGTGTGAAATCCGGCATCACCACAAGTCCGTTTTTGTAAAGCAATTCGTATCACTGCCTTTCAGATAATGCTTTCATATGAATTGTATCACCTGTCGTCTGATAATTCAATACAAAGAAAAATATTCTTTCTCTTATTTTTCATAATGAGTTAATAATTTTATGATAGATTATATGCGTTGATTTATGCAATTTTGATACGGAGGAATGGTTCTTGGAAAGAAACGACCGTAATAATTCCGAAAATATCCGCCGAGGGCAGGGACAGCAGCAGACATTCCGCAGAAATCCCCAGCGACCTCCTTCTCCCGATTACAGCCGACAACAGCGGGAAAACGCCTCGTTTGAACGCCGGATGGAACGTCATCCGGGACAGGAGGACGGTTCCCGCGGCAATATCCGGACGTCTCAGGAACAGCGACAGCGTGAACGCGGCTACGACCTTCCGGACAGACCGCAGCAAAGAAGGGATTATCGTGACACCTTGACCGCGCAGGGCACGGGCAATTCCAGACGTTCTGAACAGCAGGAAGGCCGCAGGGATTCCGGCAGATTCGAACGGCAGGGCGCTGGTCAGCAGGAAGGCCGCAGGGATTCCGCCAGATTCGAACGGCAGGGCGCTGGTCAGCAGGAAGGCCGCAGGGATTCCGCCAGATTCGAACGGCAGGGCGCAGGTC
>CAMHMN010000045.1 GCA_946186245.1 uncultured Clostridia bacterium | reverse complement strand
CCCACCGGCGTGGGAAAGACCTTCCTCGCCCAGTCGCTTGCCAAGATACTCAATGTGCCGTTTGCGATAGCCGACGCGACCACCCTCACCGAAGCGGGCTATGTCGGCGAAGATGTGGAGAATATCCTTCTCCGTCTGATACAGGCGGCTGATTTCGATGTGGAACGCGCCCAGCGCGGCATCATTTACATCGACGAAATCGACAAGATTTCCCGCAAGTCGGAGAATACCTCCATCACCCGCGACGTCAGCGGCGAAGGCGTTCAGCAGGCACTGCTCAAGATTCTGGAGGGCACGGTCGCCAATGTGCCTCCGCAGGGCGGCAGAAAGCATCCGCAGCAGGAATTCATTCCCATTGACACCACCAATATTCTCTTCATCTGCGGCGGTGCGTTCGACGGCATCGAGAAGATCATCGAAAAGCGTGTCGGCAATTCCTCGCTCGGATTCGGAGCGGAGATCCGCACACAGGACGATCTCGACTACAGCGAGCTGATTTCCAAGTGCATTCCGCACGACCTGGTGAAGTTCGGACTCATTCCGGAGCTGGTGGGACGTCTGCCGGTGTTGACTTCCCTGCAGGCGCTTGACAAGGACTCGCTCATCCGGATCATGACCCAGCCGAAGAACGCCATTGTCAAGCAGTACAAAGCGCTCTTCCACATGGACGATGTGGAGCTGGAGTTTGAAGACGAGGCGCTGGGGCTCATCGCCGAAAAGGCGCTCGAGCAGAAGACCGGCGCGAGAGGACTCAGGGGCGTTATCGAAGGGATTCTCACGCCCATCATGTTCTCGGTTCCCTCTGAGGAGAATGTGGAAAAGGTGATTATCACCCGCGAATGTGTCGAAGGCGGCAAGCCGGAGCTGATCCGCAGGAAGGCGGAATCGGCTGACAATGCCGACGCAGAGAAAAAGCCCGCTCCCAGAAAGTCCGCGAAAAAGACCACCAAAAAAGCAGACGCATAAAGCGAAAGAAGATAACCGTGAATTCCGCGCAACGCGATGGCGCGCATGAATTCTCATTTATCACGATATTGTATCATCGAGCAGGTTTCAGAGCAACTCCGAAGCCTGCTTTGTTTCTTTGGTGAAGAATTAATAAATTGTATGTTGCAATACCGTGTCGGATACTATATAATAGAAAAGACTATCGTATGCAATACACACATTTCAGGAGAAGAAACGATATGGCGAATTCATCAAACAGACATCAGAAAAAAATGCCGATCATCATGCTGCCCGACGCGGTGGTATTTCCGGGCTGTCCGCACCAGTTCACGGTGTACGGCGCGGAGATGATCGAGGCGATACGCAGCGCGAGGAAGGCGGACAGGTGCGTATTCATCATGCTCAATGAGAAGGGGGAACCGGTCTTTGACGTGACCAAAAGAGTCGGCGTTGTGGCGACCATCACCCAGATGCTCCGTCATCCGGAGGAAGAAAGCATGCATGTGCGCGTGAACGGAGAATACCGCGCATGGGTCACCGCTGCCGACAACAGCGAAGCCTATACCCGTGTGGAAGTAGTTCCTGCGGACGAAATCAGCGACGAGGGCGAAAAGGATCCGACCGGCGCGCTGCATTCCAAACTATTCAAAGAGCTTATCCCTGCGCTCAACCGGGCTGATGAAAAGCCGGAGCTTGACCTGCATTTTGTCATGGAACACAGGAGCGGCGGCTTCGGAGCCATGATTGACGCGGCGGCCTACATATATCCCTTCCCGCTGCAGCAGAAGCAGAAGATGCTGGGCTGTCTTTCCGCAACCGAAAGGGCCAAGCTGCTGGTTGGCGCGGTTTCCGTGGAGCTGGAGCAGGCCAAGCTCGACCGTGAGATAGAGAAAAAAACGACAAACGCCATGGACCAGTCCCAGAAGGAATATTATCTCCGGGAAAAAATCCGCATTATTTCGGAGGAACTGGGCGACGGCGGCACACCGGAAAGTGACGCGGAGAATTACAACAAGCGCATAGAGGAAATCGACGCTGCCGAGGAGGTAAAGAGCGTCCTCAAACGCGAGACCCGCAAGCTGGCAAAACTTCCCTACGGTTCGCAGGAAGCCGCGGTCATCAGGGGATATCTCGACGTGTGTCTTTCGATTCCCTGGGGCGTCAGGACGGAGGACAATCTCAGCGTCAAGGAGGCCGCGGAAGTACTCGATCGCGACCATTACGGCCTGGAAAAGGTGAAGGAACGGATTCTGGAACTGATCGCCGTGCGGGCGCTTGTTCCCGACATCAAGGGGCAGATCATCTGTCTGGAAGGCCCTCCCGGCGTCGGCAAGACATCCATTGCCCGTTCCATCGCCGAGGCAATGGGACGCAAGTACGTGCGCGTGTCGCTGGGCGGCGTGCGTGACGAGGCGGAAATCAGGGGACACCGCAAGACCTATCTCGGTTCCATGCCGGGACGCATTGTGGACGCGGTGGTGAGAGCCGGCAGCATGAATCCCCTGATTCTGCTGGACGAGATTGACAAACTCTCCAACGACTACAAGGGCGATCCGACTTCCGCGCTGCTGGAAGTGCTTGATCCGGAGCAGAACAGGAACTTCACCGACCACTTCCTCGACATACCGTTGGACCTCAGCGGCGTGCTGTTTATCACGACGGCCAATGACATCGGCGCCATTCCCGCCCCGCTGTACGACCGCATGGAGATCATAGAGCTGCCCAGCTACACCCATGAGGAAAAGGCGATGATCGCCAAGAAATACCTCGTCCCCAAGCAGCTGGAACGCACGGGGCTCAATCCCAAGAAGGTCAGAATCACCGATACCGCTATTTCCAAGCTGATAGAGGATTACACCCGCGAAGCCGGCGTGCGCAACCTGGAGCGCGAGATCGCTTCGCTCTGCCGCAAGTGCGCCAAGAAGCTGGTTTCCGGCGAGGCGGAGAAGATTTCGGTCAGCGGCAGAAATCTGGAAAGCTACATGGGCAAACCGAAGTACAAGCGTGACGAACGCCCGAAGGAGCTCATTCCCGGGCTTGCCAACGGACTGGCGTGGACTTCCGTCGGCGGAGAAATGCTGGAAATCGAGGTCGCCGTGATGGAAGGAAACGGCAAGTATTCCGTCACCGGACAGCTTGGCGACGTCATGCAGGAATCTGCCAAGACCGCGATGAGCTGCATCCGCCAGCGTGCCGAGCAATTGGGCATTGACTACAGCGTGTTCAATTCCAAGGATATACACATTCACGTCCCCGAAGGCGCGGTGCCGAAGGACGGTCCTTCCGCCGGCATCACCCTTGCGACGGCAATGGTGTCGGCTCTCACGGGCAATCCCATGAAGGGCGACGTCGCCATGACGGGCGAGATCACACTGACCGGAAGGGTGCTGGCCATAGGCGGCTTGCGTGAAAAAAGCATGGCGGCCTACCGCAACGGCATCAAGACGGTGATCATCCCCGCGACGAATGAAAAGGACATTGAGGAATTCAGTCCGGCGGTCAAAAACACCATTAAATTCGTCCCCGTCAAGACGATCGACGAGGTATTCCGCGTCGCCTTTGCGGAGCCGCCAAAACCCGCCAAGTCCCGCAGGGAGAACAAGAAAAGCGAGCCCGTGCAGGGACAGGAGGAGAAACCCGTGCCGGCGGAACAAAAGCAGGAGCAGCCGGACATCAAAAACGAGGGTGAAACAAATGAAGTTTGAGAGCGCGTTCTTTGAGCTTGCCGCGGGAACGTCAGAGCAGCTTCCCGACAGCGATATGCCGGAGATTGTCTTCGCGGGACATTCCAACGTCGGCAAGTCCTCTCTCATCAATAAATTGCTGAACCGCAGAAGTCTTGCCCGTGTCAGTTCACAGCCGGGCAAAACGGCCACCATCAATTTCTACAATCTCGACGGCGTCAGGCTGGTGGATTTGCCGGGCTACGGCTTTGCCAGGGTGAGCGCCGCCGAGAAGAAGCGCTGGGCGGAGCTGATCGAGGGGTATTTCAATCAGGAACGCGACCTTCGGCTGGTGGTGATGCTGATCGACAGCCGTCATCCGGCATCCAAGGACGACATGATGATGCTGGATTACCTGATCGACGGGCAATTCCCCATGAAGATCGTGCTGACCAAGATCGATAAGCTCAAGCCCACCGAGCGGAAAAAGCGTCTTGCCGCCATTCCCGATGAGCTGGACGTTGATCTGGAGTACATGCTGCCCTTCTCCGCCGTGACGGGCGAAGGTGCGCAGGAATTGCGCGACCTTATCGTGGAGTGCGTTGCGGAGGAAGAAGAAATTGTTGATTGAGTCAACTGTTCATAAAATTATGCTTTACATTTTCCGAATAATGTGTTAAAATAATGATGATTTACTGCTCTAAATCTTTAAAGCGTCGAATGGCGGCGCGTCAAGAGCAATCTTGCGATTTATAGTGAAATAACAGATTGTAATGAAAAAGAAAATATCATCAGAGGTAATGAATATGGGCAATCATTCAAAACTGCAGGATAAGCATACCGACTTTCTGTTCCGATGCATACTGGAACTGAAAACAGTCGAAGAATGCTATGATTTCTTTGAGGATCTCAGCACCGTGGCAGAGCTGAAAGCCATGTCCCAGCGTTCGGTCGTCGCCAAAATGCTGCGGGACAAGCACGTATACAGCGACATCGTAGCCGGTACCGGTGCGAGCACAGCCACCATCAGCCGCGTCAACCGTTCGCTGAATTACGGCACAGGCGGCTATGACATGATATTCAGCCGCATTGACGAAGCGGAAAGTGAAGAAAACGGCGCAGAAGGCGTGCAGCCGCAATGAGCTACGATCTTTTTGCCGAATACTACGACGAGCTGATGTGTGAGGTGGATTATCCCGCAAGGGCGAGGTATATCGACGGCATCATCAAAGCATTCAAGCCGGACGCGCATCTGCTGGTTGATCTCGCCTGCGGCACGGGCAGCATGACGGTGGAATTCGCTTCCATGGGTTACGACGTGATAGGGGTCGATCTCTCCGAAAACATGCTCAGCAAGGCGCGTGAGAAATCGGACGGGAGCATTCTTTATCTGTGTCAGAGTATGCAGTCGCTTGACATGTACGGCACCATCGACGCGTTTGTCTGTACGCTGGACAGCCTGAACCATATCGAGAGCAGGGAGCAGCTTCTCCTTGCTCTCAGCCGTGTGTCTCTGTTTCTGGAGCCGGACGGCGTTTTTGTTTTCGACATGAATACGCCCTACAAGCACGGAAATATTCTCGCCGACAACGCCTTTGTCTATGAAACCGAGGATGTCTACTGTGTCTGGCAGAATGAATACATCGGCGACGGCAGGGTGGAGATTGCGCTGGATTTCTTTGAGCAGCAGCCCGACGGCCTTTATTGCCGGGAAAGCGAATACTTTTCCGAAACCGCCTATTCCGTCGAAGAAACGGAGCGAATGCTCGGCGCGGCAGGACTGAAACTGCTTGCCGTCTATGACGATATGACCCACGACGAGCCAAAGCCGGACAGCGAAAGGCTTGTGTTCGTCGCGGGAAAGGAAGCGCACACGCCCGTTTGCTGAATGAATAAGGACCAGAGAATGATGATAATGAAGAAAGTGCTGTCGCCTTGACATCATAAATTCACCACGAAGCGCCCGATCATTATTCATTTTTAGTCTGAAGTTTTCAATGAGCGAGCCGAAGGGTGAGCGCACTACAAGGGAGTACGATCAACATGAGTAAGTTAGTTAGATGTATCACCACCGACGGACTTGTGATGGCGGCGGCGATCGATTCCACCGACATCGTGCGGAAGGCACAGGAGCTTCACCGCACCACGCCGGTCATGACGTCGGCGCTCGGCAGGCTGCTGACCGGCGCCTCCATTATGGGCAACAAGCTCAAGGAGGACAACGCCTCACTGACCCTGCGGATGAACGGCGGCGGCCCCGCCGGTTCCATCATTGCGGTATCGGACAGCAAGGGAAATGTCCGTGGCTACGCGCAGGAGGCCGGGCTTCTCATGCGGCCCAACGCCAAGGGTCAGCTCGACGTTTCCGGCGCGATAGGGAAGGAAGGCACCGTCACGGTCATGAAGGATTACGGATACGGGCAGCCCTATTGTTCCCAGATTCCCATCGTCACCGGTGAAGTCGCGGAAGATCTGACCGCCTACTACGCCATCAGCGAGCAGGTGCCGACCATCTTCTGCATAGGCGTGCATTTTGACGAGATGTGGAAGCTCGACAAGGCGGGAGGACTTCTGATCCAGCTGATGCCGGCAGCCGACTACCGCGAGATTGAAAAGCTGGAGGAAATGCTGAAGACCATGCCGCCCGTTACCCGCATGCTTCTCGACGGCAACACGCCGGAGCAGATTCTTCAGAGAACGCTCCCTGGCTTTGAACTGGAGATCTTCGACAGCCAGCAGGTGGAATACCGCTGCGACTGCTCGCTGGAACGGGTGGAGAAAGCCTTTATGACCATGCAGCCCGACGAAATCCGCGGTCTTGCGGACGAAACCGGCAAGGCCGAAGTGCTCTGCCATTTCTGCAACAAGAAGTATTATGTCACCCGCGACCGTCTGGAAGAGCTTGCGAAAATACAGGAAGAGCGTATCAGGCTGAACAACTCCGGCAAATGATACAATCCTGAAGGAATCATTCATGCACTTGTCACAAAAAGTTCATATAATATAGAATGCTTTCGATTTCCTGTAATTTTTTGTAAAATTAGTCTTGACTTTTTAATTCTTTTGTAATATAATCTTAACCGTTGAAGGGATGAGCCGTGCGACGATTTGCCGCGGACAAGCCGGACGGTTGTTTCCGCGATTCCTTCGATGTGTTACATAGATTGTGTCTTTTTATATCGTTCCCCATCCACAAATACAAAGCCGTCCTTTTTTATCAAAAAGGGCGGCTTTGTATTTCAAATGTGCGGTGCGTGTGAATTTTTTGATGATTATGTGAGAACTGTTGTCATTGTAGAAAAAACTAGATTTTTCTAGGTTTTTGTTGATTTTCATTATTTGATGTTGTATAATAAAGCCGAGGTGAATCATTATGCAGGGTGATCTCAGGGTATTGCTGGTCGAGGACGACCTGGAACTGTGCGAAGAATTCCGCGGGTGCTTTGACGAAACCGACGGTATTGAGCTGGCGGCGGCGACAGACAGCGTAGCCCGTGCGCTGGAACTGGTGCGGGAGCTGCAGCCCGATGCGGTGATTCTGGATCTGGAACTGCATAACGGCGAGGGCAATGGGATTTCTTTTCTCTCTCAGCTTGGAAAGATGAAAGGAATCAAGAAACCTTTTGTTGTGATAAACACCAACAATTCCAGCCAGACGACATATGAGCTTGCCCGAAGGCTCGGCGCGGGCTGGATCTTCTATAAGCATACGCAGGGGCATTCCCCGGCGGTGGTGACGGATTTTCTGTTGATAATGTCGCGTGAAGGGGCGCAGACGGGAATTTTCTCCCTGCAGCAGCCCGCCGCAAGCGACGCCGGGTCCTGCTCCGACAGGCGTGATCTCAAAAAGCGCATTTATGAAGAGCTGAACAATGTGTCCATCAATCCCAGGTACAAGGGCTATGATTATCTCGCCGACGCGATCGAAATCTGCTGCGGCGGTTATGTTCCGCATGTGTCGGATATGGTGGCGGAGCTGCACGGCAAAAAGGTAAAGAGTGTGGAACACGCCATGCAGACCGCAATTGAAAAAGCATGGGACGCAACCGATACAGACGAACTCTATCAGTATTACAAGGGACATGTCAATCCCAAGCGTACTTCGCCTACCCTGATGGAATTCGTGCGTTATTACGCGGCGAAGCTGCGGAATGACGAGTGATGCGATGCTGCTCTCCTTTCTCAGCGGAAATAATAGGAATTCATAGGATTTTTTACCGTAAAAAATTTTTCAATCCCACAAAAAAGCAATCGACAGGTGCTTTTAATTGTGATATGATACTCGTGTAAGATCATTCTGATTGCGAGAATTTTTCATATCACCACCAAAGCCCGCTGACGTGTTTGTGCAGCGGGCTTTGGTCGTTTTCAGGCAACAAAGCTCATCAAGAATCACGGAAGGGGGAATTTCTTTTGGGACCTTCGGCGTTGGAACTCAGCGTCAAATACATCGGAGTCATGCTGTGCGCCTGTGTGATCTTTCTCGTCGGAATGAAGGACAGGTGTTCTGTGCGCGAAAAAGCCGCCGCATGGATGTCGTCGGCTTTGATCGGGCTTGTGACGGGAATGCTCTATAATGTGCTTCCCGTGATAGACATACTGCTCATGATGACACTGTATTATTTTGCCATGCACATGATTTTCAGACAGAAAGCAGACCGCGTTCTCTCGCCGGTGCTGATTTCCCTGATGATCAGCTACATATTGTACCTATTGGCCTTAGGCATCACGGTGTTTCTGTTATTTCTCAATAAAACGGCGGTTTCCTACAGATTCGACAGGTCTATCGACGCGTGGATCTACATTGTGCGAAAAGTCACGGTATACCGGAAGGGCGCCTTTTTTGCCCGTTGTTTCGTCTTCGCCCTGCAATATGTTCTGATGACAATCACTCTGCGCATCAGAAAAGTCAAAAACGAACTCAAGGGACTCACGCTGGTTAGCCGGAATGATAGTCTGGTGTTTTTTTGGGTGAGTGTTTTCCTTTTCAAAATATTGATGGAGACTTCGGTATTTCAGCGGAAAGATGCTTCAGCGGTGGTTATTCCCTGTGTGTTTCTGATTGTTCTGTTGATTCTTATCTGTTATTTCTGGATGAAAAAAGAACTGAAAGTGTTATATGAATATAGATTGCAGGATAATCTTCTGGGTATCCTGGAAAAAAGCCTGGCATATAAGGCCGGGCTTCTCGAAACGCTCCGCGCCGACAACGAGCGTATTTCAGAAATCATTCACAAAGACAACAAACTCATCCCCTCGATGGTGATGACGGTCGAAAAAGCAGCCGAAGCGCAGGGAAACGGGGAGGACGCTTCCCTGGCTGAAAGTGTGCTGGCAACGGCGCATTCTCTGGATGAAATCTACGCCGCGCGCCTTGACGCGCTCGAAGAATATGAATCGCACGTGAAAAAAATGATTCGGACTGGTGTGACGGACGTCGATGCGGCACTGCTCTTTCTGCGCGGAAGGGCGGAGGAAGCGGGTGTGGAATTCAAGGCGGAGCTTCATGCCGATCTGCCGCAAAAACTGTCCGGGACGGTCGCGATTTCGGAATTCATCGTCATTCTTGCCGATCTCTGTGAATACGCCGTACAGTCCGCAGGCAATGCGGGAGCAAGTCAGATGGCAGTGGAAATCGGTCAGGAGGAAGGCCGCCTTTACATGCAGGTTTCTGACAACGGCAGCGCATTCAATCTGAACGCGCTGAGGAAAACATACGTGAACCTGCCGCAAAAGAATGGTTCAGGCGAGGAAAAAAACGTCAGACTCATTCCGCTGTTTAGAATACTAAAGCACAGCGGCGCTTCCCTTACCTTCAACGAAATCCCGGATAACAGCCAATTCACCAAATCACTGCGGGTTACCCTTGCGTAAAAAAAGGAACTGTTAAGGGAATAAGGGATACAAAAAAGCTCATTCTGTGAGCTTTGCGAATTTTTTCTGACTTCATGAAATCCACGAGGAGGGCTGAGGATGAAGGTTGAAATCGTACTGCCGTGGCTGGATATCGGTGCGAAGTATTCGGTGCTGCTATTCGGAACCTATTATTTTTTCCGGAAGTGCGTTGACGAAAAGCGGAATACCAAACATACAGTGGAGGCGGCGTTCTTTTCGCTGGCGATGGGCTTTACCATGATTCCGCTGCGAACCGTTATCGATCCGATGCACCTGGCGCTGATGCTGGTCTATCTCACCCTCACCAACTGCATTCTCTTCCGCGACGAGCTGAGCGGGAAGGATTCTCCTTCCGGACAGCTGAAATTGAGCCACATCGCGGTGCTTTCGCTGCTGAGTTTTGCCATCTGCGAAGCGCTTTTCATGATAGTGGGATTCATGGCGTCTGTGGTGCTTTCGGTACTGTACTACCGTATCTACACCGGTGAAAAGAGCACCTACATGGATTTTCTGGAGGACAAACCGGTACACATCGTATCCTACATTCTGTCGATCTTCATGGTGTGGGTCATGATCTATCTGGCGGCGGGAATGAAGCGGCTTCGCCGAGGACTGATGAAAATGGTGGAACGTCGCACAGGCGGCACCGGAGTCATGCTGGCAATTCTCCTGCTCACCGCGGTCATGGTATTCGCAGGTGCGGGGCACATCGAATCCAATTCGGCGATAGGTATGGTGCTGTTTGTTCCGATGCTGATTCTGTGCGTCGTCATGATCTACTGGGCCAAGTGGGAGATTAAGGCGGAATACGTCAGACGGGTCAGAAAACGCAATCTTCTCTTCATGGAGGGCAGCCTTGCCGAGAAGGATAAGGAAACCGACTCCATCCTAGCGGACAACGAGCGCCTTGCGGCAGTCATCCGACAGGATGAGGAATTGCTCCGTCTGCTGACCGATACGGCAAAGGAAGGCGGCGACGCAGGGACCATTTCACAGGCAGCCGGGGAGCTGGCAAGGCTCTATTCCGACCGCAGCGGCGCAGTGAAGCGGCTGGAATCCCACGGCCGGACGGTAAGCGAAACCGGCGACCATACACTGAACGCGGTGCTGTTCTATATGTCCTGTCTGGCGGAAAACCGGGGAATAGATTTTGATGTGGATGTAAAGACAGACGTCGGACGGCTTCTGGGGGAGGGAATCAACCCCAGGGAATTCAATACCGTTCTCGCCGATCTGACCGAAAACGCCATCATTTCGGTCCTTTCGGCCGGCACGACCGGTGCGGCGAAGGAAAAACGCGTGGAGGTCATGCTGCTGAACAATGAGGAGCACCTTTGCCTGGAAGTGCTGGACAGCGGGGCGGATTTTGACATAGAGGTACTGAAAAAAATGGGCAGACAGCGCATCACCACCCACGAAGGGGAAGGCGGCAGCGGCATCGGTCTGATGACGCTTTTCAAGTTTCTCGGTAAGACAGGGGCCAGCCTTTCCATTGAGGAATTCGACGGGGGAGAGGAGCGCAGATTCAACAAGTCGGTGGGCGTGATCTTTGACGGGAAAAGAAGACTCCGCATTATCACCGACCGCGCCGACGAGCTGAAAAAAGCCCTGAAATCCGGCAGATTTGAGATCACAAGGCGCATGGAACCGCTCAAGATCGAAGAAGAATAAATAAAATCAGCTCATGCAGGGATTTTTCCAAAACATGAGCTGTTTTTTTTAAAGAAATAAAAATATCAACAAAGAGAAAATCCGCCAAACACCGCAAACACGGCATCTGACGGATTTATTGCTGGTCCGAGTGGCGAGAGTCGAACTCACGGCCTCTTGAACCCCATTCAAGCGCGCTACCAAACTGCGCTACACCCGGATTTCTGCAACGCTGATATTCTATCACAGGCGGGTTGAATTGTCAAGTGTTTTTTTCGGAAAAACAGAAAAAAATTGATTTACTGCGGGTTTTCTCGATTTTTCCTTAAATTTATCCGAGAAATGGCAACTTAGTTGTTGATTTTTTTTCATCTTGTGGTATAATGAAAAAGTATTTGGAGGGCGAACGTGTCATATGAGAAAAATTGAAATGTTTTGTGAAAGAATCAAGGATAAGCTCGGCGCTTCGGAGTGTGTGTCGTTTTCCGGCAAGGTGGAAGCCGTCACCGCACTGTTTGAAGCCATTGAACTGGGAGACAGGGATTGTGTATTTCTGTCCGCGCTGGCTCCTTCGTATATCGTCCGGGCGATTCTGGTCTGCGGAGCCATTCCGGTGTTCTGCGACGTGACGGCAGACAGTTTTGTGATCGACCATAAAACCCTCAGCGAGGCGGTCAGGTCCATCGTAAATGTCGAAAAGCTCTATCCCCGCGCCGTCATTGCCGAACATCTCTGCGGACTTCCCTTTTCCGTCAGGGCGGTCAGGGACGTGTGCGACCGCATGGGACTTATTCTGGTCGAGGACTGCGGCAGCGGCTTCGGCGGCACTTGGGACGGCGAACTGTGCGGCGGGTTCGGCGATTATTCGCTGATCTCCCTTGGCGGGTCAACCGTCTTCCGCACAGGCGGCAACGGCTGTCTGGTGACTGCCAACGGCGCAAACGAGCTTGGCGCATTGATCGGTTCCTGTGACGGCTTTGGCTGGGACAGCGCCGACGACATCTACGCTGAAGGACTGCTTGCTTCGGTCGATGAAATGCCGGCACGGCTTGCGGCCAATGAGGCGGCGCTGGCGGAAATCACTTCCGTCATGAAGGAATCCGACTTCTGGCTGAGACGGGGCGGCGGAAGGCAGAAAAGCTCCTGCACCGGCACGATCGTCATCGCCCAGAGCGAAGCCCATTGCGACGCGGCGGTGGGAAGCTTTGAAAAGAAGGGACTGTCGGATTTTGTCAGAAAGCTGCACGTTCATCGCAGAGCGTGCTTTGATCACGGCTGCCGGGGCTTCAAGATGCTGGAAAATGCGTCTGCGCTGGCGCCCAGGGCATTTGCGGTCGATATCGCCGGTGCGGTCAGCGCCGGAAAATTCGACCTACTCAAAGCCCAGATGAAGTACATTGCAGACAATATTCACGAGTAAGATGATAATAAATGGAGGACTGAGAGAAATTGGAAAACAGTTTTATGAATGTTAATTCTCCGGATCTCGACGGTGATTCCGGCTGTTCGGTTACCATATTTGACTACAGCCATGTGCCGGACGAGTATAATCTGATGGCATTCGGCAAGGAAACAGTGACCTTCGGACGTGACGACACCAACGACATCATGATCGCTTCGGATATCGTTTCACGCCGTCACGGCCATTTCACCATCAGTGACGGACGCTGCTACATTTCCGATGACGACAGCACCAACGGTATTTACGTCAACGGCAAGCCCATCAAGCAGGTGGAGCTGAAGGACGGCGATTCCATCCGTATTGACGACATGGAGCAGTCCTGCTACAGCGGCATCAGCATGGTCTTTTCCGACAAGAATTCCGGCGCCGACTGGAACAGCGTGCAGCTTACCAAGGACGTTTCCACCATCGGCAGGGACAAGGGCTGTGATATCTCCGTAGACGACCCCAAGATGAATCCCAAGGCGGCGGAGATCCGCATTGAAGGCGTCACCAATTATGTTCTGAAATCGCTCGGCACGCCGGGGGATATTCTGGTGAACAACGAGATGATCCAGGGGGAGAGCTGTTATCTCAAGGACGAAGACGTCTTTGTGATCGGCACCACCAAATTCACCTATTCCAAGGGAAGCGTCTACTACAAGCAGGAAAAATCCGGACTCTCCATTGAGCTGGTGAATATTTCAAAATTTGTCCGTCAGGCGATGGGCAAGGACAAGAAGATTCTCGACGATACCAGCATGCTGATTCTTCCCGGCGATTTCGTCGCGATAGTGGGCGGCTCCGGCTGCGGAAAATCCACCCTGATGAACTGTATCAACGGTTTCGACAAGCCTTCCACCGGCAAGGTGCTTGTCAACCGCCGTGACCTCTACGAGAATTACGACGAACTGAAATACAACATCGGCTATGTGCCGCAGCAGGATATCGTGCATGAAAATCTCACCCTTATCAGCATGCTGCGCTATGTGGCAAAGCTGCGTCTGCCGGACGGCACCAGCCGCGCCGAACGCGAAGCCCGCATTGCCGACGTACTGCGCACGGTCGAGCTGACCAAGCACAAGAACAAGCTGATCCGCAAGCTGTCAGGCGGTCAGAAGAAGCGCGCCTCCATTGCCGTGGAGCTGATGAGCGATCCGGGACTTTTCTTCCTTGACGAGCCTTCTTCCGGTCTTGATCCCGGAACCGAACGCACGCTCATGCATACCCTCAAGCGCATGACCGACGACGGCAAGACGGTCATCATGATCACCCACAATACCAACAACATCCACCTCTGCGACAAGCTGATATTCCTCGGAGCCGGCGGCTACGTCGCCTTCTGCGGCAATCCGGCTGACGCCCGTTCCTTCTTCGGCATACCCAAGGATCAGGATCTCACCGACGCTTACACCAAGGTCGAGGAGGATCCCAAGGGCTGGGAGGAAAAATTCAACGCCTCGCCTTACAACAAGATTCAGACCATAGGCGAGATGAAGACGCCGCCGCTCACCTCTCAACAGAAAAAGGAACGCAAGAAGAAGCTCAAGAAGGAAAATCACAAGTCCTTCCTGCACCAATTCAATGTGCTGACACAGAGATACATCAATCTCATCTGGAACGACAAGATGCGCCTGCTCTTCTTCCTGCTGCAGGGACCGCTGATTGCCTATCTCTTCTCCTTCGTCACGGTGGAAAATACCTTCAAGTCGTATTTTGACGCACAGTCCATGCTCTTCTGTCTCTCCTGCGCGGGCATCTGGGTCGGCCTGATGAATTCCATTCAGGAAGTGTGTAAAGAGCGAAACATCGTGCGGCGTGAATATATGTCCGACGTCAGGCTGAGTTCCTATATCTGTTCCAAGCTGGCCGTTCAGACGCTGCTTGCCATCCTTCAGTGCGGACTGATGCTCGCGGTGTTCGTCTATACCATCGGCAAGCCTGAAAAGGGCGTCCTTTTCGACAATTCCACCATAGAAATGATGATCACGCTCGTGCTGATCACCGTTTCATCCTCATCGCTGGGACTGCTGGTTTCCTCTCTGGTGAAGAACACGGACCGCGCCATGGTATTCGCGCCGATCATTCTCATTCCGCAGCTTCTTTTCTCCGGCATCCTCTTCAAGCTGGAGGGCGTGACGGAAGTGCTGTCGTGGATCTGCGTCAGCCGCTGGGGAATGCAGGCATTCAGCAATACCGCCAATCTCAACGGCGTGCTGTGGAACGGACTTTCCCTCAAGTACAAGTCGAAAGACATGCTGCTGCAGGCCTATGAGCTGAACAGGAATTCTCTCTACGCCCATTCCAGAAGCAATCTGCTCCTCGCCTGGGGCGTGATGGTGGCAACGATTATTGTATTCTGCTTCATCAGCGCCACTGTACTTCGCAGCGTGAAAAATGACAAACGATAAGTCTTTTTTCCCGCCCGACGACAGTTTATGCGGAAGCGTTGTGTGGATAAATTCCACTCCTCTCCGTATAAGCGAAACCATATCTCAAGGCATCGACAGCCGGATCTTCAACGCCAGTTTACTTCAAGGCGGCCGAGATTCGGCTTTTGTCATAAAATGCTATCGCTGCCGCCGGGACGGCGAGGTATGGAAGAAGGCCATGCGGGAAATCGAAGCGGGCAATATGCTGCGGAAATGCCCGCACATTGTGCCTCTGCGGGGCTACAGCGTTCTTTCGGAAGGAAACGGGGAGTACTGGTGCGTTTTCCTGCTCTTTGACCGCCTGCAATGCCTTGAGGAACAGACGACCGACCCCCGCACTGCGCTGGAAATCTGCCGCGATATTGCCCTCGCCCTCGTGGGAATGAAGAAAAAGGGATTGCTTCACGGCGACGTCAAGCCCTCCAATCTCTATACCGACGGGGAAAAATGGCTGCTCGGCGATCTCGGAAGCGTTTGCCTTTCGGGCCAATCGCCGGACTACGGCAGCAGGGGCTACTGTTCCCCTGAAGCCATGCGGGGGGAAGCCTGCGATATCCGTTCGGATCTGTATTCGCTCGGCGTGACGCTCTACAGAATTCTCAGCGGCGGAAGGCTGCCTTTCTGCCGCCTTCCCTGCGGCGAATTGAGCCGGGAGGAGATTGAATCCGCCATTGAAAGAAGGCTGAAGGGGGAGAGGATCCCTCCGATTCCCGGCGTCTGTGAGGAAGTGAACCGACTTCTGCTCGGATTGACCGGCTTCGACAGACGGGAACGGTTCAGAAATCCGGCCTTTGTAGCTCGTCATGCAGCAGAACTCCTCAATAAGTCATACTCCACAGAAGATAATTAAAATTTTTTTACATTATTATCATAGAAAAATCAGTATAATGATGTATAATAATATAGTATAGATTAATTTGCTTTCTGCGGGGTGATGATTTGAATTTCACCGAGAAGGAAAAGAAGGGCATTGACAAGGTAGAGCGTATGAATCGGCTGTTTGACAGGATTCTTATGCCCGCAATAGGCATTCTGATCATTATGCTGCTGCTTTCCTTCATCATCAACAGATTCAATGACAAATTTGCCAAGGGCAGTTCCGCCGCGGTCAATTCAACAGCGCAAAGTGCCGCAGAACCGCAGGCATTTGTGCTCCGGCGGGAGCTTATGCACAGCTACTCCCTTCATGAGAAGGAATTCGGGGCTTACGGATACAAACCGGTCGATGGCTACGCCTATGACCTTTCGCTCTGCAAGACAGTGGACAGCGAGATGTCGGTCTTTCAGTTTTCCGACGACGCGCTGGGCGAGCTGACCATCATCAATTATATTCCCAAGGAGAAAAAAGCGGCGTACGATTCGCTTTCGCTAGCGGTTTCCTCCTGTAATCTGATCAACGTCACGGCAAAGAGCGGTGAAGAAAAGCACACCGTCACATTTTTATCGCCTGATTTTTCGGAATATCAGGCGGCGGACGAAGCGGAATTCAACGCCCTCATGAAGCTGGTGGAAATGGATGAAATCACCGCGATGTACGACATCTTTGAAACCGATATCTTCAATCTGGCAAAAAGCTGTAAATAGTGTGAAGCACAACTAATTTACAAGCGCTGCAAGGAGTTGTTTACTATATATATCAGGATGAAAAGGATAGGGGCTGTCCTGCTGGCACTGGCCATGTTTGCGAGCTTTGCCGTGCAGCCTGTTTCGGCAGCCAAGATCAAGGGCAAAACCGGCATCGGCATGGCGGAATGGGCATTCAAGGCCTACAACGAGGGCTGGGTGTATACATATGGCGGCTCAAAGGCCGGCAAGGTGGACTGTTCGGGTCTTATCCGTTCCTACTGCAACGGCAAGGGCGGCGGCGCGAAGTCGCAGCTTGACGCCTCCTCGGTGAACGGCAGCACAAGCGACATGCCGCGTATTCACGGGCTTGGCCTGTGGTGCTCGGGACACGCCGGCGTCTACGTCGGCAAGAACAAGGACGGCGTGGACATGGCGATCGACATGCGGAATTCAAGAGTCAATGTCGTCTATTCCGCCATGAATTCCAGATATTACAGTCCGTGGAAAAAATGGTTCAAGATCGCATGGATTTCCTATCCCGATACCGGATGGTATGAATTCCGCGGGGAAACCTTTTATTATAAGAACGGCGAATTTGTCGTCGGCAAGGTCAAAATAGACGGCAAGACCTATGATTTCGGTAAATCAGGCGCACTCAAGGGGGAAGTCCAGCCGGAGTCTACCACTACCAAGAAAACAACGACCACGACCAAGGCTACCACTACCACTAAAGCGACCACCACGACCAAGCCCACCACCACCACCAAGAAAACCACTACCACTACAACAACGACCACTACGACCACCACTACCACTACAACCACCACCAAGAAAACAACAACCACCACCACGACCACGACCACCAAAGCACCGACCACAACCACCCAATATTCCGAGCCGGAGCCGGAAACCACTACGCAGGCGGTGAAAACAACCACGTCGGCGACCACGAAGAAAAAGACCACCACCACGACGGCCAAAAAAACGACCGCTTCCACCAAACCGCCCGAGCAAAAGACCACCACGACATCAAAAAGGACGACTTCCACTAGCAAGACAAAAAGCACAACCAAGACAAATAAAACCACCTCTTCCAAAACGACCACCACAAAAAAGACAGCAAAGACCACGGTAACAACCAGGACATCCGAGCAGAGCAGCCAGAATTCCACCACGGCGACCACCACCCAGAAGCCGACCACCACCACGACAACCGGCTACAAGTCCTACGAGGGCGGTATGAAGGGCGAAGTGGTAGGCAGAATCCAGAAGCGGCTCTATGAACTCGGCTATTACGATCAGGATATCACCGAATACTACGGGCCATTCACCCGCGACGCCATAAAGGCCTTCCAGAAGGCACTGGGCGTGCTTCCCACCGGCATCGCCGATGAAGCGACCCAGAGAGCCCTTTTCTCCGATGACGCGCCGGTTTATTCAGAGGAACATTCACTGATGAATGACGAAGCGTATCAGATGGATGAGCCGGAGCAGGAGGAAACGCAGGAGGAGGTCAAGCAGGAAGAGGAAATTCCCGTGATCGTGGAATCCGAGGGCATCGGCTCCCTCAGCATGACTGCCAATCCTTACAGCTTTACACGCAGCTACGGTGAATCGGGTCCGCTTCAGACGATGGGCGTATTCACCTATCAGTCGCCCACTGTGGTATTCTACCGCAACGGCGAGAGCTATGAGGTCACGGAGGAAATGATGGAAACGTTGGATAACTGCGTTTTTATGTAACACAATAGTATTGCGCAAAAGTATATCGTTCAAGAGAAAGGTGGTGCCGCCGGTATTATGAGCGCAGGAATAATACGTCTGATCATTCTGTTATCGGTGGTTTCCGCCATTTTGCTGATTGCCATGATCATATTCGGCTTCTGGATGTTTGATTTTGCGCTGGTGCGGAAGGAACAGATGGATTTTGACGCCGGTGACGACCTTCTTCCTCACATGGACGTCATCCGGTTCCGCAGCCGGGAGGCACAGAATAAAATCATGACGATGAAGCACGAGGACGTCTATATCAAATCCTACGACGATCTGCTTCTTCACGCCACATTCGTGCAGTCCGCCTTCTTTTCCCGCAAGGTGCTCATTGCCGTTCACGGCTACAATTCCTTCGGCATGTTTGATATGTCGGCGGTGGTGCCTTTCTGGCGCGGAATGGGCTACAATGTCATTATTGTGGACGACCGGGCACATGGACAGAGCGAAGGAAAATACATCGGCTTCGGCTGGCTCGACCGGCTCGATGTGATGAACTGGATCAGATATGCGCTGGAACGCTTCGGCGGCAACTGTGAGATCATGCTCCACGGCGTTTCGATGGGAGCGGCGACCGTGCTCATGACCTGCGGCGAATCATGTCTCCCCGAGCAGGTCAAGGGCGTGGTGGCAGACTGTCCCTTCGCAGGCGCCTACGAGGAATTCGGCTATATCATGCGGAATAATTACCGCGTTCCTGGCAGACCGCTGCTGTATTTCGCCAGCATGGTCTGCAAACTGCGCGCCGGCTATTATTTCGGGCAGGCGTCCACCATAAAGGCGGTCAGGAATATCAGAATCCCTGTGCTTTTCATTCACGGCGACAACGATACCTTTGTTCCGCCCTATATGACCAAGCGGATGTTCAAATCCTGCAAGGTCAAGCAGAAATACCTCTATATCTGCCCCGAAGCCACCCACTGTTACAGCGCCTTTCAGGATATGGATACCTACGTCAGCCATCTGACCGACTTCGTCTACAATATTCACCACCCGGAGGAGTAGGGAACGATGTCGGATTGCTTCTCGCTGGAATAATCAAATCATACGGTCTTAGAGCCTGTTCAGAATCTCCGCGTGTGCGGATTGCGTCGTCAGATTTTTCGCCAGATGCAGGGAATTTTGTGCCGCCATACTGTCGTATTGCAAGCATAATTCTCAATATAGCGGAAAAGAGGCAAGCAAGATGTGCGTGAAGAGATTCTGAACAGGCTCTTATAAGTTGGCAAATCCTTTCGGATATTTCCTGCTTATAGGACCGTTTCTTTTATGCCCGTAACGAAATGAGGGGAGGGCGGTTGTAACCCTGCATAAATAATTCCTAAAAAAATGCATGGATATTTTTTTATTTAGCTAAAACGGCGAATTCTCGGCGATAAATGCAGGAATTTCAAATTTCACTTGCAAATTCATCCGACTTGTATTATATTATTAAAGTATTTGTGTGTGCGGAATGTGTATTTCCCCATGATCTGGGCGAAATTCCGCTTCGCAGTTCAATTTTCGAGGGAGAGTGTTTACAATGTCATCGTATAAGGATATGAGCAAGCAGGAGCTTCTGGAAGAAAAGGAAAGGCTCCAGAAGGAATATGACGGCTATAAGGCGGAGAATCTCAGCTTGAATATGGCCAGAGGAATTCCCGGCAAGGAACAGCTTGAGCTTTCCATGGGTCTGCTCGACTCGGTCAACAGCTCCACCGACCTCACCGGCATCAACGGCGCGGATTACCGCAACTACGGCATTCTCGACGGCATTCCGGAGGCAAAGCAGCTTTTTGCCGATCTCTTCAACGTCACCACCGATCAGATCATCGTCGGGGGCAATTCCAGCCTGACGCTGATGTTCGATACCATTTCCTCCGCGATGGCGCACGGCCTGCTGGGCAGCACCCCGTGGGCCAGTCTGCCGGAAGTCAAATTCCTCTGCCCGGCGCCGGGCTACGACCGCCATTTCGGCATCACCGAATATTTCGGCATCAAGATGATTCCCGTCGAAATGAACGAGGACGGTCCCGACATGGACTTTATCGAGAAGATTGTCGCCAGCGATCCCTATGTGAAGGGCGTCTGGTGCGTTCCGAAGTATTCCAACCCCACCGGCATCACCTATTCCGATGAAGTGGTGCGCCGTTTTGCCAATCTCAAGCCTGCGGCGGAAGATTTCAGAATCTTCTGGGACAACGCCTACTGCATTCACCACCTCTTCAATGAGGACGTGAAGCTCCTCGACATTCTTGAGGAGTGTGAGAAGGCAGGCAATCCCAATATGGTCTATATGTACTTCTCCACCTCCAAGATCACCTTCCCCGGCGCGGGACTTGCGGGAATGGCTTCCTCCAAGGAGAACATCACCGCCATCAAGAAGCGCATGAC
>CAMHMN010000044.1 GCA_946186245.1 uncultured Clostridia bacterium | reverse complement strand
AAGGTTGCCAAGAAGGTCGCCGACGAGTCCAAGGTCAACGCTGTTGTGTCCGAGAAGAAGGCGGAGCAGGCCGAAGCCATCGCAGCCGCCAAGGTCAAGGCAGCTATCGAGGCAGCCAAGCTCGCAGCTACCCAGAAGATTCAGGAAGCCCAGCAGATGCAGGAGGCCATCAAGAGAGCTGAAGAAGCCGAGAGAGAAAGACTCGCGGCAGTCGCAGCAGCCGAGCAGGCCAAGAAGGAAGCGCTGGCCAAGGAAGAGCTTGCCAAGAAGGCAGCCGCACAGGCAGCACAGGCTGAAATGGCAGCACAGGCAGCTATCAACGCCATCAACAACGCCACCAAGAAGTAATTTATTTCATTAATCTCACTCACAGACAGGCAAACGGGATCATTTTTCCGTTTGCCTGTTTTTTCTGCTGAAAAAGACCGTTTATATGCCAAAAACGACCGACTGTATAAAAACGGTTGCAGAGAATAGGGGAGAGGAGTATAATAAACACGCAATCAAACGAAAGGAGAGGAAAGACAGTGAGGGTGGAAATCAGGCTCGACAGCGAGTATGCCGAACCGCTTGCCGTGATCTTGACAGCGGAAATCACCGACGAGGTCAGCGAAGCCGTAAAGAAAATAAAGGAATCGAAGGAAAACGGCTCCGAGATCATCACGGGATTTTCTGACGAACGGGCGGAGATCCTTTCGCCGGACGACATTTACCGCATTTATTCTGAGAACCAGAAGGTGCTCGCGGTGACCGACAAGGGCGTCTACAGGCTGCGGATGAGGCTCTATCAATTGGAAGAACGGCTGACGGGAAGGAAATTTGTCAGAATATCCAATTCCGAGATCATCAATCTCGACAAGACGGCGAATTTCGATCTCAGCTTCGCGGGAACGATTCAGGTCAAGATGAAAAACGGCGAAACGACATTTGTTTCCCGCAGATATGTTTCGGAAATAAAGAAAAGATTGGGCATTTAGCAGACAGATTTTTCAGAAAGGATGAATGAATTATGAAGAAAATGATTCAAAGAGGACTTATTGGTTTCCCGATCGGCGTCATGATCAGCTACTTGATCACCATTCTGACATCGCTGGCGTATGGAGGCGGAAAGTATTCTCCGGTTGTGCCGGGTATGACGGAGCAGTTCGGCAGCGAAATTGCAGCCGTCGCGGTGCAGTTTATTCTCTGCGGTATCATGGGGGTTGCCTTTGCGGCTATGTCGGTCATCTGGGAGAGCGAAAGACTCAGCCTTGCCGCCCAGAGTGGCATCAACTTTACTTTGTCGGTCTGCACCATGATTCCGATTGCCTATGTCTGTCATTGGATGGAACATTCGGTTGAAGGCGCTCTCCGTTATATCGGTGTTTTCGCCGGCATCTACGCATCGATCTGGGTGACTATGTACTTTGTTTATCGCGCCAGAATCAAGCAAATCAACGCCGATCTCAATAAATAAACAGTTATAATCAAGCCGCATCGTGCTTCACCCCGAAGCATCCATGCGGCTTGTATTATTTTCAGAGCTTTTGCAGACCGGCGTAATTCGCCATGATCTTTTTCAGTCCCTTGCTGTCAAAGTCGACTTCCAGCAGCGCGTCGTTGCCCATGGGAGTGACCTTGACGACGGTGCCGTCCTTGAATATTTTATGCCTGACTCTTTCGCCGGGTCTGAAGGAAGCGGAAGACGATGCCTGGACCTTCTTCTGACGCAGACCGACCAGCTCGTTGTCGGCGGGACGTTTTCTTTCGGACGGTTTTGAAGTGATCGTGGTTCGTCTGGGGGCTTCGGGCGATTGATTGTCCAAAAGCTCATCCGGAATTTCCTCGATGAAACGGGAAACCCGATTGGCATGTGAATTGCCGAAGACCATGCGGCGGTCGGCGTTGATGAGATAGAGCTTCTGCTTGGCGCGTGTGATGCCGACATAAGCGAGCCGGCGTTCCTCCTCGATCTCCCCGGGATTGAGGATCGACTGCATGCCGGGGAAGATGCCTTCCTCCATGCCGGGCATGAACACCGCCGGGAATTCCAGTCCCTTGGCCGAATGCATGGTCATCAGCACAACCGCGTCGCTGTCGCTGTCAAAATTGTCGATATCCGCGATCAGCGCGACTTCCTCCAGGAATTCGCCGAGATCGGCGGCGTCGCCGTGTTCTTCCTGGTATTTCAGCAGGTTGGATTCCAGTTCGTTGATGTTCTCGATGCGTTCCTCCGCCTTGTCGTCGCTCATTCGCAGCGCGGATATGTAGCCCGTCTTCTGGAGAATCAGTTCCAGCAGCTCGTTCAGCTTCATCTCGTCGGCCGCGTCGATGAATTCCATGATCATATCGGCGAAGGCTTTCAGCTTTGAAGCGCTTCTGGCCAGCGCCTGGTAGCTGTCGGCTTCCCGGATGACTTCAAACATACTTCTGCCAAGCTCCGCGGCAATTTCGGAGGCGTTTTCAATTGTCTTGTCGCCGATGCCGCGTTTGGGCTCGTTGATGATGCGTTTCAGGCGGATTTCGTCGGCAGGATTGGCTATGACGCAGAGATAGGCGAGCATGTCCTTGATTTCCTTGCGCTCATAGAAGCGATGACCGCCGATCACGCGGTAGGGAATGCCCGCGCGCATGAAGTAATTTTCTATGGAATTGGACTGCGAATTCATGCGGTACAGCACCGCGTGATCGCCGTAGCGCATGCCGGACGCGACGTTATTTTCCACGCATCTGGCGATGAAGGCCGCCTCGTCGTACTCGCTCTGCGCCTGGTAATGCACGATTTTGTCGCCCGAACCGTTTGCCGTCCAGAGATTCTTGCCCTTGCGTTCGGTGTTGTTTTTGATCACGGCGTTGGCAGCGTCGAGTACGTTCTGGGTGGAACGGTAATTCTGTTCCAGCCGGATGACCTGTGCGTCGGGGAAGGTCTTCTCGAAGGATAGGATATTCTCAATCGTCGCACCGCGGAATTTGTAGATGCTCTGGTCGTCGTCGCCCACCACACAGAGGTTGCCGTGCTTTTCGGAAAGCAGCTTGGCAAAGAGGTACTGCGCGTGGTTGGTGTCCTGGTATTCGTCGATCATGATGTACTCAAACCGGTTCTGGTAATGTTCCAGCACGTCGTCATTCTCCTGAAAGAGCCGGACCGTCTGGAAGAGAAGGTCGTCAAAGTCCATCGCGTCAGCTTCTTCCAGACGCTTCTGGTAGGTGGTGTAGCATTCGGCGATCTTTTTCAGCCGGAAGTCGCTTCCGGCTTTCGCGGCGTACTGCTTCGGGGTGAGCATCTGCTCCTTGGCGCGGCTGATTTCGGCGAGAATCGCTTTGACGGGAAGCATCTTGTCGTCGATGCGCAGGTAATTCATGACGTCCTTCATCATGCGTTTGCTGTCGTCGGAATCGTAAATGGTGAATTTCGGGGAATAGCCCAGCCGTTCGCCGTCACGTCGAAGCATCCTGGCGCAGGTGGAGTGGAAGGTGGAAGCCCACACCTCATTCCCGCTTTCTCCCAGCATGGCGGAAAGTCTGTCCTTGAGCTCGCCGGCGGCTTTGTTGGTGAAGGTGATCGCCATGATCTTCCACGGCTTCGGGGGCAAGTGGGCGATGAGCTGTGCGGCGCGGCTTTTGTCGGCATCGGATTTTTCCGCAAGACTTCCCTTGGCGAATTCCTCCAGAAATGCCACTTCGTTTTCAGTCAGCCCGGCGGGAAGCACTTCGGTGGAATAGCCGTCGCCGTAGCGGATGAGATTCGCGATGCGGTTGACCAGCACGGTGGTCTTTCCGCTGCCGGCTCCCGCGAGGATCAGCAGCGGCCCCTTGGTCTTGAATACCGCAATGCGCTGCATGTCGTTCATGCGGGAAAATTCCCGCTCCAGTATCTTCTTTTTAGCTGTAAAGTATCTTTGCTTTAAATCTGACATATTTTTGATTAACTCCTGTTTTTTTGATGTGCAAATCATTATATCATATCGGTCAGTAAAATACAACAAATAGAATGGATAAAAATAAATAACAATATCCATCGGAGAATTCTCACCGGGAAAAAATGTCAAAAAATTTATAAAAAATTGCTTTACTTTGAGAAAAATATTGTGTATTATATTAGATGATAATGATGCTACTTTGCATATTTTATTTACAGATACACACATCAAATCCATCATAAAGGACGGTAATACCTATGAGAAAAACCAAGATCATCTGCACGCTCGGTCCCGCCACCGACAACGGCGATATTCTCCGTCAGCTCATGCTGGGCGGCATGAATGTCTGCCGCTTCAATTTCAGCCACGGCGATCACCAGGGACATAAGAAGCGCCTTGACGCGGTGCTTGCCCTGCGTGAAGAGCTGAATCTGCCGATCGCGACCCTTCTCGACACCAAGGGTCCGGAGATCCGCACCGGCACCTTCGATCCGCCCAAAGTGGAGCTTGTGCAGGGACAGAAATTCACCCTGACCACCAAGGACATCGTCGGCAGCAGCAATATTTCTTCCATTTCCTTTGCCGGACTGCCCAAGGACGTCAAGCAGGGACAGAAGATCCTCATCGACGACGGCCTGATCGAACTGACAGTGGATTCCGTCACCGACACCGAGATTTTCTGCACGGTGGTCAACGGCGGCACCGTTTCCAACAACAAGGGCATCAATGTCCCCGGCGTGCGTCTGAGCATGCCTTATCTCAGCGAGCGGGATATTTCGGACATCATGTTCGGCGTGCAGTGCGATTATGACTTCATCGCGGCTTCCTTCGTAAGAAGCGCTGCCGACGTCATGCAGATCAGGGCATTGCTTGACAAGCTGCATTGCAACAACATCAAGATCATTTCCAAGATAGAGAATTCCGAAGGCGTGGATAATATCGACGAGATTCTCCGTGTTTCGGACGGCATTATGATTGCCAGAGGCGATCTCGGCGTGGAGATTCCGCTGCAGGAGATCCCGATCATCCAGAAGAAGCTCATCGACAAGGCGTACAAGGCGGGCAAGATGGTCATTACCGCCACCCAGATGCTCGACAGCATGATGAAGAATCCCCGTCCTACCAGAGCCGAATCCACCGACGTTGCCAACGCCATTTACGACGGTACCAGCGCCATCATGCTTTCGGGCGAAACCGCCGCGGGCAAATACCCTGTGGAATCGCTGCTCACTATGGCGAAGATTGCCGAACGCACCGAATCCGACATCAATTATGCCGGCGGATTCAAGAGCACGGTCAGCAAGACCGGCGACGACGATGTGACAGGCGCGATTTCCCACGCCACTGTGACGACCGCCATCGACCTGAACGCCAAGGCAATCATCACCGTCACCAAGGGCGGCGGAACGGCACGCCAGATCAGCAAGCACCGTCCTCCCTGTCCGATCATCGGATGTTCTCCCGACAAGAAGGTCGTGCGTCAGCTCAACCTTTCCTGGGGCGTTTCTCCGCTGCTCATTCCGGAAAAGACCAGCACGGATGAGCTGTTCGACTGCTCGGCCAAGGCAGCCGAAGACGCCGGACTCATTCAGTCGGGCGATCTCTGCGTCATCACTGCCGGCGTTCCGATCGGCGTGTCCGGCACCACCAACCTGCTGAAGGTGCATCTCACCGGCAACATTCTCGTGTCCGGCAAGGGAATAGGGGACACCAAGGTCTGCTCCAAGATGTGCGTGGCCAAAACGGAGGAAGAAATCGCCGAAGAATTTGAAACCGGCGATATCATCGTCGTTCCGCAGACCAGCAACCGTCTGCTTCAGTTCATGCGCAAGGCCAGAGCCATCGTCACCGAGGCGGAAGGCGTCAATTCGCACGCCGCCATCGTGGGAATGACGCTGGGAATTCCTGTCATTGTCGGCTGCAAGAATGCCACCCATATTCTCAAGAACGGCACAACGGTGGTTGTGGACGCGGAGAAAGGCATTGTCTACAGCGGCGACAGAGTCAATTGACGCTCCCGTTCGTTTGCATAGAATTCAGGAGCGCTTACGTGCTGTCATGGAAGCGTTCCGAAATGGAGACATGACAGGCGCTTTAAAATCAAATATTAAAGAGGAATAATTATGCCATTTATCAATATCAATACCAATGTTTCCATTTCAAAGCCGCAGGAGGTCGCGGTCAAGACAAAGCTCGGCAAGGCGATTGAGCTGATTCCGGGCAAGTCCGAGAACTGGCTGATGGTGGGCTTTGAAGGGGAGCATCCGCTCTACTTCCGCGGCAGCGACAAGGAAAGAATCGCCTTTGTCGAGGTCAGTGTCTACGGAAGGGTCAGCCGTCCCGCAGCGGATCAGCTGACCGCTGCAATCACCGAAATTCTGGAGCAGGAGCTGGGCATTCAGCAGAGCTACATCAAATATGAGGAGGCTGAGATCTGGGGCTGGAACGGGAGCAATTTCTGAGGAATTGATTCCCATGCCTCGCTGTAACTACCATGTCCGATAAACACAGAATCGTTTTAGCAAAAGAAGATTTCTCTCCGGACGAATGTGAATTGATCAAGCAGCTTGCCGGCTTTGACGAGAATGCCGCCGACCAGAAGGCGGAGCTGGACAGATGTCTGTATGATTATCTGGTGTTTCAGAATCATTACGTCTTTGCCACCAAGAAGCTGCGCACCGATCTGGAAATACTGGAGCTGGATTACCGGGTCAATTACGACCACCGCATTTTAAAGAGCATCGACAGCCGAATCAAGTCGGTCAAAAGCATCTGCGGCAAGCTGGCAAAGAAGAACATTCCCCTCACACTGGAAAACGCCGCCTTTGAGCTTTCGGATATCGCCGGAATACGCGTCATCTGCTACTACATGCGGGATATTTACGAGATCAAGAACCGCCTGATGGCGCAGGACAACGTCAGCCTTCTGAAAATGTCGGATTACATCGCCGAGCCGAAGCCAAGCGGTTACCGCAGTCTTCACCTGATTGTTTCCACCTCGGTTCACCTCGCCAACAGGAATGTGGAAGTGCCGGTGGAAATTCAGCTCCGCACCGTGGCGATGGATTCATGGGCGGGTCTGGAGCATGTGCTGAAATACAAGAATCCCAACGGCGTGTCGGATGAAATATCCGAGCAGCTCAGCGAATGCGCCGACGTCATTTCCGACACCGACGCCAGAATGCAGGAGATCTACAAATCCCTCTTCGGCAAGCAATTTGAATGACCTTTCACTGTCAGCCGCCTTCCGTGGAAACGCTCTGCGGAAGGCGGTTTTTGCCGAAAAAAATAAAAATCACATAAAAATACAAAAAAACCTGTTGATTAATTGAACCTGAAATGGTATAATAAACAATCATCATAGATTTGATTTGCAATATTCAAAACAGGAAAGGTCACAGTCTACTATGGAAGAGAAAATAATCACAAGCAATCAACCCGAAGCACCGGCAAAAAAGAAGCGCATTTTTTCCGCCATTCAGCCGAGCGGTCAGATGACGCTGGGCAATTATCTCGGAGCCATCCGCAATTGGGTGGAAATGCAGGATGAATTCGACTGTGTGTACGCCACCGCCAATCTTCACGCCATCACCGTGCGTCAGGATCCGAAGAAGCTGAAGGAAAACACCGTCAATCTCTTTGCGCTGCTCATCGCGTCCGGCGTTGACCCCGAAAAGAGCATTTTCTTCCACCAGAGCCAGGTCGCCGCGCACGCCGAGCTTGCGTGGGTTCTGGAAACATATACCCAGTTCGGAGAGCTGTCCAGAATGACCCAGTTCAAAGATAAATCCGCCCGTCATGCCGACAATATCAACGCCGGTCTGTTTACCTATCCTTCTCTCATGGCGGCTGACATTCTGCTCTATCAGGCGGATATGGTACCTGTAGGAGAGGACCAGCGTCAGCACCTGGAGCTGACAAGGGACATCGCCGAGCGATTCAACGGCATTTACGGCAAGACATTCGTGGTGCCCGAAGCCTACATCAAAAAGAATGCCGCCAGGGTCAGGAATCTTCTCGACCCGAGCAAGAAAATGAGCAAATCCGACCCCAACACAAAGAGCTTCATACTCATGACCGACGAGCCTGCCACCATCATGAAGAAATTCCGTTCCGCGGTCACCGACAGCGAGGCCTCCGTCAGATACGCCGAGGGCAAGGACGGCATCAACAATCTGATGGAAATCTATTCCGCCTGCACCGGAAAGAGCTATGAGCAGATCGAGGATGAATTCCGCGGCAAGGGCTACGGCGATTTCAAAACAGCCGTAGGCGAATCGGTGGTTGCGGTGCTCGAACCCATTCAGATCAGATACAAGGAGCTTCTCAGCGATAAAAAGCACCTCGAAGAGCTGGCACGCAATGGCGCAGCTTCCGCCGAGAGAATCGCCAGACGCACCATAGAAAAGGTCTACAAAAAGGTCGGTCTTGTGAGATAGTGCTTTCATAGCCTGTACGCGGCGCACATTCATCCGCAGACAGAAAAATAACCGCCGGATTTATGGGGCAAAACCCGTAAGTCCGGCGGTTTTAACATGTAATTTCGGAAGAATGACTATCTGACCCTGAAGATAACAGGCTTTCCTTCTGTTTGGTAGACGCCGTTCTTCACCGTCACCTTTTTGCCCGTTATTTCATTGACATATTCGCCGTCCGGCACATTCACCTTTGCCTGGCAGCGCTTGCCCTCCATGCAGAAAATGCCTGCCACGCGGCAGTCCTTGGTGGTCAGGGTTGCCACGACGGTGCCGGTGGAATCGTCGGCTTCGGCGGAAAAATCCGCGTCGGTGGGGAAGAGGGCCTTCTTGATCTGACCCAGCTTGATTATCTCGGCGGAAATATCCTTTGACGCGTCGCGACGGAATACTGCCTTGTCAAAGAGGGTGCAGTATTCCTCATTCTGCCATTCCTGCCCGCCGTAGAGCATGGTGGTTCCCTTCTGGAAGTAGACAAAGGCGAGCCAGTTGAGCATGATTCCCTTGTCGGGAAAGCGTTTGCTTGCTCTGGGGGTGTCGTGATTTTCGAGGAAGCGAATCTTGATGTAATCGTCCGGAAAAACGTGTTCCTGATAATTCAGCATGGCGATGTACTGACTCAGCTTTCCCTTGCCGTCGGCGTAACGGTCGAAATAATCCTGCACGTCATAGGGATATTCCATGTCGAAGGCGCGGTAGAGGTCGATGTCGGTGGCTACCGGATATCCGCATTCACGGGCGAACTGAATATGCCCTGTATAGACCGATTCCGCCAGCCAGATCGCGCCGGGATTCACCTTTGCCACGGCTTCCACCGCCAATTCCCAGAATTCCGCCGGAACGCATGAAGCCACGTCGCAGCGGAAACCGTCCACGATGCCAGCCCACTGCACCAGCGTTTCGATCTGGTAATCCCACAGCTCCCTGTTGGAATAATCCAGGTCGAGCACATCCGTCCAGTCGCCGTAGCGGTTGCCGTAGCTGCCGTCCTCTTTCCGGTAGAAGTAGGCAGGGTGTTCCTTAAAGAGAACCGAATCGTGGGAAGTGTGATTGTACACAACGTCAATGATGCAGATCATTCCACGCTTGTGAATTTCGCTGACAAGGTGTTTCAGGTCGTCCACTGTGCCGTATTCAGGATTGACCGCGCGGTAATCGCTGATGGAATAGGGACAGCCGAGTTCCCCCTTCTTGTTGAGCCTGCCGATGGGGTGAATGGGCAGCAGCCAGACAATATCCGTGCCGAGCGCCTTGATTCTGTCCAGATCGCCTTCCAACGCGGCCAGCGTTCCTTCCGGCGTGTGATTGCGTAGGTAAACCGAATAGATGATCTTTCCTCTGAGTGAAATGTCTCTTTTTCTTGGCGTACTCATAAAGCACATCCTTTCATAGTGGTAGGGGCGGGAATGGCTGCGTGGCGAGCCGGTTCATGAACGGCCGTATTCGTTCCGGACGAATTTCTCCAGCACATCGAGGCTGCGGATGACCTTTTCGGTGTCAATGCAGTAGGCCATGCGGAAGAAGCCGGGGCAGCCGAAATTATCCGCCGGTACAAGAATGAGGTCGTATTTCTTGGCCTTCATGCAGAAGGCGTTCGCGTCGTCCTCCAGCGCCTTGGGGAAGATATAGAAGGTTCCGCCCGGCTTGACGACGGTGAATCCAAGCCCGGTCAGCTTGTTGTAGATCAGGTTCATATTGGTTTCGTAGACGGACAGATCGCTGGTTTCATTCAGCACCCTTGACACGGCAAGCTGAATGATGGAAGGAGGACAGTTGTGACCGATGCCGCGACTGATCTGTCCGCAGATGACGGCGATGACGTCCGCGTCGGTTGCTTTGGGATTGACGGCAATGTAGCCGATTCTTTCACCCGGCAGGCTCAGGCTCTTCGAGAAGGAATAGCAGGTGAGGGTATTGTCATAGAATTTGCCGACAAAAGGCGCATCCACGCCTTCAAACACGATCTCGCGGTATGGCTCGTCGCTGATGAGGAAGATGTCGTGTCCGAACTCCTGCTGCTTGCGTCGGAGAATGTCCGCCAGGCGGGTGACGGTTTCGGTGGTATAGACGATGCCGGAGGGATTGTTCGGGGTGTTGATAAGCACCGCCGCGACCCTCTCGGTGAGCATTTCTTCAAACGCCTCAAAATTGATCTGGAATGTTTCGGTATTGGCGGGAACAACTTTCAGACAGGCGCCGGTCTGGTTGACATACTGCGTGTATTCCGGGAAGAAGGGGGCGAAGGTCAGCACCTCGTCGCCCGGCACGGTGACGCAGCGGACAGCGTGGGCAACCGCTCCGGCAGCACCGCAAGTCATAAAAATGTGTTTGGTTTCATAGCATGTACCAAAGCGGCTGTTAAGGCTTTCGGCAACCGCCTGCCTGACGGACGTAATGCCGAGGGAAGGACTGTAACCGTGAATGGAAACAGGATCGCTGTTTTCAAGCAGGTCGATCATGGCGTCGGTGAAGGACTGCGTACAGGGAACGCTGGGATTGCCGAGACTGTAGTCGAACACATTCTCATAGCCGATTTCCCTGCCGCGTTCGGTGGCGTATTCGCTGAGCTCGCGGATGATGGATTTTCCGCTGAGCAGTGCTTTGAACTGTGGATTTATCATGGGAATTGCCTCCGTTTTAGTTTTGTCATACCGTTTACATCAGTACAGAATCATTATAGCAGATCATTATCAATTAAACAATCCTGATTGTAAAAAAATATACAAACATCATATCTTTTTCAGACAAAAAATGCATAGCGAAGCTCGTAATTAGCGAGCGAATGCAAGCGCGGGTTTCCAAAGGGATAGTGTCCCTTTGGCGGGTCAAGGGCAGAGCCCCATGAGCGAGACGAAGTCGAACGAGCAAGATGTACTTAAATCTGCAAACTCAGGCGAATACAGAAGCAGCCCCATTCTACGATTCGTCTTGCTCCTAATGGAGAAAGAACTCGTTTTATAAGACGCACCAACCCGCTGATTTCATGCATTTTGTTTATTTTACAATCGGCTGTTATCATTCTGTAAAGGAGGCGTGTGAGTTGATCCTGAAATACGCGGCGGCGAAGGGAATGCTGTCGTTCGCGGCGTTAATGCTGCTTGCGCCGTTCCTTCTGCGCGCAAGGAGGCGGGAAGGCGTTTTTTCGGCGGCGGTCGGAATAATCCTCTACACCGTTGTCAAAAGTATAATTGTGGAATGCGGCTGGGGATTTTCCGCGGCGAGGGGAGTCTACGCCGGACTGGCGGCGGAGGCGGTGATGCTTGGGTGCGGAATTGCCTTTTTCAGCCAACTGAGAATTGCCCTGTCAGGCAGGAGCGGTGAAGCGGTTTATTCGTGCCTGGGCGTGGTGCTGGTTCTGACAGGACAGAATATGCTGGCTGACATTCATCTGATTCCCTATATGGCGGGTTTCACCGTGGGACAATCGGCGGTGTCTGCTCTGCTGGTCGCTTCGGTTTATCTGATCTCCGACGCTTGTGAAGAAAAATCCGGCGCGTATCTTGCCGCATCCGGAGCAGCCTGCGCCATTGTCTGCTTTGCTTCCGACGTGCTTGTGGGACAGGCAATCGAGAAAGACTGCACCATTTTCGCTCCCATGCTGATTATGGCAGGCTGCTGCAATCTGACGGTGTTCCTCTCAGCCGCCTTGAAAAAATGCCGTCGGGATTTATCGGCGGGCGGACTGGCGGCAGGTTTCATGCTCTCCTACTGCTTTGACTGTCTTGCCTCATAACGGCAGCGGAAATATGGTGGCTATGTCCGAAGACTTTGCCCAATCGTTTAAAATATATTCAGATTTGCGGAGTTGACAAAATTACATTATTAATGTAATATATTATAATAACGTGTTCGGAAAAAACTCAATGCAGGTGAAACAGTTGGCTTGTTTTCGTCACTTTACGAGACAGGCTCTTTTTTGGCATATCCGTTATTTTTAAACTCGTGAATGATTTATGGTAAATTGATTATAAAAATCTAAAATTTTAATGGAGGTTTATCTGTGCAGCAAAACAACAAGAACAACAGAAAAAACACAGCCCGTGAGGGCGTGCGCAATTCGTCAAAACACGGCTTTGCACCCGGCGGAAAGTACTCGGATCATTCCGAGACGCCCCGGTACAAAAAGGAGGGCCACAGTCCCAAATACACCGGCAAGGCCTATTCCAGACACCAGGGAGGAGAGAAGGATGCAGCGCCTGCCGAAATGACGTTCAGACGCAATTACAACGGCTACAACGGCTACAAAAAGAAGGGCTTCGGACGGTATCAGGTTCAGGCGGCGGCACCGGCTGCGCTGCCTGTCAGAATCTCCTTTATCGGGGGACTCAATGAGATCGGCAAGAATATCACCATGTTTGAATACGGTGAGGAAGCCATTATCGTGGACTGCGGCATGGCGTTTCCGGACGACACCATGCTGGGTGTGGATCTGGTGATTCCGGACTTTACCTACCTGGAGCAGAATGTCGATAAAATCAAGGGAATATTCCTCACTCACGGACACGAGGATCACATCGGCTCTCTGCCTTACCTGCTTCGCAAAATGAATCTGCCCATCTACGGCACCCGACTGACGCTGGGTCTGGTGGAAGGCAAGCTGAGAGAGCACCGTCTGCTCGATTCGGCCAAGCTGCATGTGGTTTCGGCGGGACAGACCATCAACGTCGGCTGCTTCGGTGTGGAATTTATCAATGTCAACCATTCCATCCCCGACGCGGTGGGATTTGCCATTCACACACCCGGCGGGACCATCGTTCACACGGGTGACTTCAAGATCGATTCCACCCCCATTCACGGCGGAATGATTGATCTCGGACGGTTCGCCCAGCTCGGCAAGGAGGGCGTGCTCTGCATGATGGCGGATTCCACCAACGCCGAGCGCCCGGGATTCACCATGAGCGAACGAACGGTGGGGGAATCCTTCAACACGCTTTTCCAGAGCGAATCGGCAAAGAACAAGCGCATCATCATTGCCACATTCGCCTCGAATATCTACCGGATTCAGCAGATTATCGACTACGCCTACAAATTCGGCAGAAAGGTCGCCGTCAGCGGCAGGAGCATGATCAACGCGGTCAGCATTTCACAGGAGCTGGGCTATCTCAATGTCCCGGAAGGCGTGATGATCGACATTTCCATGCTGGGTCGCTATCCCAACAACAAAGTGGTGCTCATCACCACCGGCAGCCAGGGCGAACCCATGAGCGCCCTCACCAGAATGGCGTTTTCCGACCACAGACAGGTCGAAATCGGCCCCGATGATTTCATCATCATCTCCGCCAACCCCATTCCCGGCAACGAAAAGAACGTCGGCAACGTCGTCAATGAGCTGCTGAAGCACAAATGTGACGTCGTTTACGAGAAGATGTATGACGTTCACGTCTCCGGACACGCCTGTCAGGAGGAACTGAAGCTCATGCTGGGGCTGATCAAGCCCAAGTATTTCATCCCCGTTCACGGCGAACAGAAGCACCTGCTCAAGCACGCGGGTCTTGCCAGGGCGGTCGGCATTCCTTCGGACAACGTGTGCATCGCCGATCTCGGCGACTGCGTAGAGGTTTGCGAAGACCACATCAAAAAAATCGGCACGGTTCCCAGCGGAAAGATCCTGGTAGACGGTCTGGGAGTAGGCGATGTGGGCAGCGTCGTGCTGCGTGACCGCAAGCACCTTGGACAGGACGGTCTGATCATCGTGGTCATGTCCATCAGCTCCGACGCGGGACTCACAGTGGCCGGTCCGGATATCGTTTCCAGGGGATTTGTCTATGTGCGCGACGCGGAACCGCTGCTTGACGAGGCACGGAGAATTGCTTCCGACGCGCTGGAAGACTGCTTTGACGAAGGCATCAGAGAATGGACCACTATCAAAAACAGAGTGCGCGACGATCTTTCCAAATTCATCTATGAACGCACCAAGAGAAGCCCGATGATCCTTCCCATCATCATGGAAGTCTGATTGATTCCGGGCACGACTGTTTTTGGTTTAGCGCGCGGCATATCCGTCATTCAGAATGCCGTGTCAATAAATTCAGGGTGGTGGTAAGATGAAAAATCACAAATATTGGCTGCTTACGCCCTACTCGTATATTCAGTTAGGTATTCTGTTGCTGATGCTCATGCTGATTTACTTCATGGAGCCGGGCTGGGGTCTGAAAATAATTGCCCTTTCGATCTGCGGCATCGCGATCGGACTTTCGGTGCTCTTTTCAGGCGCCATCAGGCAGAACGTATACAAATACGTTCTCCAGGTGGCACAGGCTGTCGATACGTCCAACAAGGACGCGCTCAACAATATTCCCATCCCCGCGGTCACAGTGACCCTGCAGGGAGAAATCATCTGGTACAACGAGATTTTCCGCGAGGTCATTCTTCTGGGAGCCGACGCGCAGGGCGTGAAGCTGCCGCGTGTCTTCAAGGGTTTTGATGAGGATTGGCTCACGGCAGGCAACAGATTTGAAATAAAAAAGGAAAAAAAGGTCTATTCCGTATCGGTCGGAATGCATATGATTGAAGACACAGAGCAATTTGTGCTGTATTTCAATGACATTACCGATCTGAAACGCACCGAAGGGCTGTACACTCTCAGCCGTCCGGCGGTGATCCTGGTTGTCTTTGACAACGAGGAGGAACTGCTGAAGGTTCGCGAGAATGAGCGCGTCCGGGTAATTTCCACGGTGGAATCGCTGCTGACCAAATGGGTGGACGGCTGCAACAGCATCAGCCGCATCAATGCCCGCGACCGCAGCTTCATTCTGCTGGAGGAACAGTATCTGCAAAAGATCATCTCTTCCCGCTTTTCCGTGCTCAACGAAGCCCGCAAGATCGTGATCGAGGGCGGCAATCCCGTTACGCTTTCCATCGGCGTCGGTCACGGAGGAACGAATTTCAGCGAGTGTGAATTCTGGGCGAATCAGGCGCTTGAAATGGCGCTGGGACGCGGCGGAGATCAGGCGTCGGTCAAGGACGCGGACGGTTATGCCTTCTTCGGAGGCGTTTCCAAATCCGTCGAGAAGCAGAGCAAAGTCCGTACCCGCATGATCGCGCAGGCCTTGGTGGAATTGATCAATGCCGCCGACAAATGCTTTATTATGGGGCACAGATTCTCCGATCTCGACGCAATCGGCGCGGCGGTAGGCCTGGCGGCGATTGTGGAAGCGCTGCAGAAGGACACCGATCACACCGTCAATATTGTCGTGGACGAAACGGCAACCCTCGCCCAACCGCTCATCAATTCCTACCGGGAGACCCGCGAGGTGAGCTGGTTCATTAATCCCGATGCGGCACTGGACGCGATGACAGACAATTCTCTGCTGATCATCGTGGACACCCATTCCCCCGACGTCATCGAGAGCAAGGCGGTTTACAACGCGGCTTCCACGGTGGTTACCATCGACCACCACAGGCTGTCGGTCAAACGAATTCAGAATTCCGTCATTTTCTTCCACGAGCCTTACGCTTCGTCCACCTGCGAAATGGTGACCGAGCTGGCTCCTTATATGCACGAAACCGCCATCGCGCGTCCCGAAGCCGAGGCGCTGCTTTCGGGCATTATGCTGGATACCAAGAGCTTCGTGCTGAAAACCGGCGCCAGGACGTTTGAAGCTGCCGCCTACCTCAGAAGAAGAGGAGCCGACACCATTGAAGTCAAGCGATTCTTCTCCGGTTCACTCCAGACCTACATCGAAAAATCACAGCTGGTTTCATCCGCCAGACTCTACGGCGACTGCGCCATTTCCATCGCTTCCGAGGAAGTGGAGGGAATCAGGGTCATCGCGTCGCAGGCAGCGGACGAATTGCTGAATATCAACGGCGTTACGGCTTCGTTTGTCGTGTATGTAATGGGCAGTCAGATCAACATTTCCGCCCGTTCGCTGGGAAAATTCAACGTGCAGCTTGTGATGGAAAAGCTGGGCGGAGGCGGTCATATGACAATGGCAGCTGCGCAGCTCTATGAAACCACGGTGGACAACGCCGTCGAGAAACTCAAAGCAGCTATCGACGAATTCCGCACGGAGCAGGCGAAAGATCAGTCGCCGGTCAATGCGTAACCATATTTATCATTATTTTTGAGAAGGGACAGATTATTTTGAAGGTAATACTCAATCAGGACGTAAAAGGAACAGGGAAGAAGGGCGATCTGGTCAATGTCTCCGACGGCTACGCGAGAAACTTCCTCTTTCCGCGCAAGCTGGCAGTAGAAGCCAACGCCCAGGCACTCAGCGAAAAGAACAACAGAGAAAGTGCCGCCGCATTCAGACTGGCCGAAGAAAAGGCAGCCGCCGAAGCCAAGAAAGCCAAGATTCACGGCAAGACCGTCAAAATTGTCGGCAAAGCCGGACAAAGCGGCAAGCTCTTCGGCTCCATTACCCCCAAGGAAATTGTGGAGGTGCTTAATTCGCAGTACGGTCTGGACATAGACAAAAAGAAGGTCACCCTCAAATCCGACATCAAGACCTTCGGCACTTTTGAGTGCGAAGTAAAGCTTTACACAGGAATCGCAGCCAATCTCAACATCGAGGTTGTAAAGGAATAATTCTATCCGTAAAAATGACTTTCAGAAAGGGGCGAACACGAATTGGAAAACATAACGGGAGCGGATCTGGAAAGACAGACCGTGCTTCCTGCCAACAATGAAGCGGAACAATCTGTTCTGGGCGCAGTTCTGCTGGATTCCGAATGTCTTAACCGCATTCTGGATATCGTTCGTCCCGAATATTTCTACAATGAAAACCACCGTGAAATATTCTCGGCAATGCACAGGCTCTTTCGCGCAGGTTCTCCAGTCGATATCATCACGGTGCTGAACGAGCTTGTCGGCATCGGCGTATTCACCGAGGAAGCCGGCAAGCAATATCTCTTTACACTGGCAAATCTCGTTCCGTCGGTGTCCAATGTCGAAGCCTACGCCGAGATTATCCGCGAAAAATATGAAATGCGCTCGCTCATTCTCGCGGCCAAGGAGATTATCAACGACGCTTCCGACGAAACCAACGACGCGCGGATCGTGCTTGACCGTTCCGAACAGCGCATTTATGAAATCGCCAATTCACGCGGCAGTCAGGGTCTGAAGCCGATAGGCGAAGTGCTGATAGCGGCCTACGACCATCTCATGCTGATGAATTCCGACAGACGCGATGAATTTGTGGGTACGCCGACCGGCATCAAGACGCTGGACGATACCATTTCAGGTCTGAATAAATCCGACCTGATTCTTCTGGCAGCCCGTCCCGGTATGGGCAAAACCAGCTTTGCGCTGAATATCACCCGCAATGTCGCTCTGGGACACAAGAAGAAGGTCGCCTTCTTCTCTCTGGAAATGACCCGCGAACAGCTGGCGCTCCGAATGCTCTCCACCGAATCGGGAGTGGAAGGCTACAAGCTGCGAGACGGACGTCTGAATCCCGAGGAATGGGCAAGGCTCTCGCAGGCGGCTTCCGAGCTGCATGGCGCGCCGATTTACATCGACGAAGCGGGAAATATTTCCGTCACCGAAATGAAGGCGAAGCTGCGCAGGCTGGGGGACGTCGGACTGGTGGTCATCGACTACCTGCAGCTCATGGGCAACGGCAAGATTGCCAACCGCGTGCAGGAGGTTTCCGAGATTACCAGAGGACTCAAGATTCTCGCCAAGGAACTGATGGTTCCCGTAATGTGCCTGTCACAGCTCAACCGTGCCACCGAATCCCGCACGGGTCACAAGCCGATGCTTTCCGACCTGCGTGATTCCGGTTCCATCGAGCAGGACGCGGACATCATTCTCTTCCTCTACCGCGAGGGATATTATCAGCAGAGCGATCCTAAGCAGAATGAAGAAGTCGATCAGAGCCGTGCCATCTGCATGGTGGCCAAGAACCGTCACGGCAGCACCTGCGAGATTCCGCTCCACTGGTCGGGCGCGACCACACGATTTACAGCCGCGGAGGATTCATACGTTGGAGAATAAATGCAGACAAGCGATCCGGCTTTACAGGATGCTTTCGCCGGGTGACAGCGTGATCGTCGGACTGTCGGGAGGCGCCGATTCCTGCGCGTTGCTGCATTTTCTCTGCTCTGTCAGGGAGGAATATTCACTCCGGCTCTTCGCTGTGCATCTCCATCATATGATCAGGGGAGAGGAAGCGGATCGGGACGCGGAATTTGCGGAACAGTTTTGCAATGAGCTGTGTGTACCGTTTCGCCTTTACACCAGAAACATCCCGCAGATTGCCCGTGAAAAGGGAATAGGGCTTGAAGAATGCGGCAGGGAAGTGCGTTACGGCATTTTTGAGGAGGAGGCGAGGATTCGTGGCGGCAAGATCGCAACGGCACATACCCTCTCCGATTCTGTCGAAACGGTTCTGTTTCATATGATCAGAGGATGCTCGGTGAGCGGGCTGAAAGGAATTCCGCCTGTCAGAGGGCATATTATCCGCCCGCTGATTGGCTGCGAGAGGTCTGACATAGAAGCCTACTGCCGGAAGCATTCCATCGCGTATGTGACCGATTCAACCAACCTGAAGCCTGACTATATCCGCAACAAAATCCGTCTTCAAATTCTTCCCCTCATGCGGGAGATTAACCCTGCGGTCAATGAAGCGATCGGCCGGCTTTCCGAAGCCGCGTGGGAAGACGATGCCTTTATCGCCGGATTTTCTGAAGCCGCCGCGGAGGATTATCTCCACAACGGCAGTGCGGACAGGCTTTTTTCGGGCAGTCCTTCCGTGACTGGCAGGGCCTTGATGCGGATCTGTCATGAGAAACTGCACGTCAGGCCGGAGCAGAAGCACGTGTCCGCCATGATTGAATCCATCGGCAGGGGAGAGGGAAGCGTCAATCTCCCGGGGGACTGGATTTTTTCCGTCAGAAACAAGCGTCTTTCGTTTTCAAAAAAATCGGATGGGTTGAAAAATTGTGATTGTGACAGAAATTGGCGTGTCAAATTTGTCACAGGGGAAATAATTACACCCTGCGGTCAAACAATAAATTCGCAGGTCATTGATCAAAATAAATATAATGAGCTTTGCGATAAAAACAGTGAATTTTTTGATGAAAAGGTATTTAAAAACTGTCTGGATTATGATAGAATAATAGAAGCGGTCTTCCGTTTCCGCAGCGAAGGCGACAGATTCTCTCCGATGGGAAGAAACTGCACAAAGAGCCTCAAAAAGCTCTTCAATGAAGAAAAGATTCCTCCGGATGTACGCGGAAATCTGCCCATACTCGAATCCCGGGGAGTTGTCGCATGGATATGCGGCATAGGCACGTCGGAATCATTCAGGGTCACAGGCACCACGGAAAGGGTGCTTTATATAAATGCTAGCTTGCGCTAAAATGATCTAATTCATTCAGGAGGTTTTTGAGATGATCAACGAACTGGAAAAGGATATTGACAGGATTTTGTTCTCTGAGGACGACATAAGGAAAATGGTGCAGAAGGTGGCGGCACAGATCAATGAGGATTACGCAGGACGCAAGCCTCTTCTGGTTGTGCTGCTCAAAGGCTCGGTTATTTTCGCCGCCGACCTGATGCGAGCGCTGGTAATTGACTGCGAGATCGATTTCATGAAGGTCTCCAGCTATTCCGGTACGCACTCCACCGGGGTCATCAACATTGTCAGCGACCTTCGCACGGATATTGCCGGACGGCATGTCATCATCGTGGAGGACATCATCGATACCGGTTCGACGCTGTTCAAGCTGAAAGGCCTTCTGGAAAGCCGTCATCCCGCCAGTCTGAAAATCTGCACCCTTCTGGATAAGCCTTCCGGAAGAAAGGCGGACGTGTCGGGCGATTACATCGGCGGCACGGTGGGAAATGAATTCATTGTGGGCTACGGACTGGATTTTGACGAAAAGTATCGCAATCTTCCCTATATAGGAGTTATGAGAAATTCATGAAATGTGCCATTTATTAACACAAATGTAATATTTATACATTATAATATTATGGCTTTCACGGAAATACTGAATCAATCGGTTCAGCAGATCCTTTATACAAGTTAGGAGTGGCTTATTTGGAAAACAAAAAGAGAAGAATAGGCGGGTATCTGATCTGGCTCGGCATTCCGATACTGATTATCGCCGCGCTCTACTATATCTCCGGCAACAAGAAGCCGGATGAGCACAAGTATTCGGAAATTCTCGAATACTTCACCCCGGGGAGCAGCAGTGTCAGTCCAAGCGAATGGAAAGCCGCCGGGGTTTCGGATTTCAGTCTGTCTCTCAATACCGGCGTTCTGACCATCAACATGAAGAAGGACGCGAAGGGCAATCAGCCTGATCCGGTGACCTATAAGGTTCCCAGCATCGAGCTGTTTGTCAATGACGCAAAGCGCGGTCTACAGGAACTGAGAGAGAAGAATATTATTATCGGGGAGGACTACGAACCCAAGCAGGACAACAGCCTGCTTGCAAGTCTTCTGCCGACCATCATCATGATCGGCGGTCTGGTGCTGCTTTATTACTTCATGTTCAAGCGAGTGAACGGAGTGATGGGGGAGAGCAACCGCCAGCTCAGCTTCGGCAAGGCAAAAATCAAGAACGTCAACGATGAAAAGCGCAAGACCACATTCGCCGACGTTGCCGGCGCGGATGAAGAAAAGGAAGAACTCCAGGAAATTGTGGACTTCCTCAAAAATCCCAAGAAATACGACGAACTCGGCGCGCATGTTCCCAAGG